>CAZIRP010000083.1:0-24131 GCA_964541665.1 uncultured Caldilineaceae bacterium
CCAGCATCAGCTCTATCTGCCCGTGATTGGCAAGTAAAGAAGTAGGGAGATGGGGTGTGCACCCTATCTCCCCATCACCCTATGGTAGTGCAGGAGATGCTTCTGACGCCAGGGGGTGACGCAAAACAATCGTAGTCTTGTGGTGAAGCATCTGCCTTCATTGGGTTGTCGGACTAGAAATCTCCCTGGAAAGTGGTATAATACCCCTCACAATGAATGAGACGCGCCTGAGAAGGCCCCAAACTTCTAACTCGCCTGCCAAGTTACTCCAATTGTGGCAGGGTGTGCCATTTCTTGCTGGGTTGACGCCGGAGATCGTCCAGGCGTTGGCGAATGTCGCGTCGCACCACCATTATCCGGCTGGCGCGATGATCTTCAGCGAAGGGGAGCCAGTCGCTGGGCTCTATCTGATCGAAGAAGGTAGCGTCAAAATCTGTCGCTTCAGCAAGGAGGGCCGAGAGCATACGCTGCACGTCCTTCAATCTGGTGATACCTTCAACGACGTGGCGGCCTTTGATGGGGGGCCCAACCCGGCGACGGCCATTGCCTTCGAGGATGCCGTGGTGTGGCGGATCGCCCGGACAGATCTGCAACAGTTGGCACTCCGCTATCCGGCCTTGGCCTGGGCCTTGCTGGAGAGCATTTCGCGACGGGCGCGCTATCTGGTGAACATGGTGCAGGATCTCTCGGCGCGCCATGTCAAGGCCCGGTTGGCGCGGCTGCTGCTTGAACAGGCGCAGGCAAGTGACCAGCAACCTGTGACCCAAATGTTAACGCAGGAAGAGATGGCTAGCCGACTAGGCACGGTGCGCGAGGTGGTAGGCCGGGCGCTCCGCAACCTCGTAGCGAATGGGATCATCGAATTTGACCGCCATCGGCTCCTGATCCTCGATATTGAACGGCTGGCGGAAGAGGCCGAATTGTGACCCATCTCATCCCGGGGCCGTTTGCATCGCATCACGCTGCTGCCCGAACTGGTCGCTCCTCTGTGGTTTCCCGCCGGCTGATTTTTCCATAAACCAATCAAGTCTCTCAAAACTCCAGCTACAGCCTGCGCAGAGTCGCGCAGATTTCTCCGCGCCCGCCCCGGATGATCCCTTCCCTCTTGAACCTGAAGAATCCCTTTCCATTCGCTGATCGAAGCAGGCTAAAGTCGTGTCTGCGATGAGACTTTAGTTGTAGTGAGCCTCCTGCAAATCTGCTAAAGTCAAGCCAGATCGTCTCAGTCATCTATAGGGCTGGACGAAGCAAGGCAATCTGGTAAAAAACAGCATCCTATGCCTGCTAAGCCATTGCCCTGACCTTTCTAATTGTAGTGATAGCACAACGACGTGTTTCCAGACCATGATGGTCTAGCCTTGGAAAGGAGAGTTTTAGATGCGTAAGTTATGGTACATCGGCCTGATGGTGCTTGCGGTGGTCATTATGGCCGCTGCCTGCGGTCGGGACGAAGATGACCCAACACCCACGGCTGTACCGGTGAGCGGCGAAGGTGGCGCGGTGCTCCCGGCTTCAGCAATGCAGATAGCGCAAGATCGTGGGTTAACGCCGGATGACATTAACGCCGCGCTCAAAACCTATTTGCCCAGCGGCAGATGGGATGATTATCTGATGTTTGCCTCGGGCGGCCACTCGGGGAATGTGATTGTAATCGGGCTGCCCTCAATGCGTATCCTCAAGCATATCGCCGTCTTTACCCCGGAAGCGTGGCAAGGGTATGGCTTTGGCTCCAAAGAGAGCGAGGAAATCCTGGATGCTGGCAATGTCAACGGCGTGAAGATCCGCTCCGGCGACACCCATCACCCGGCGCTCAGCGAGACTGCTGGCGACTATGATGGCCAATTCCTCTTTATCAATGACAAGGTCAACGCCCGTTTGGCTGTGATCGATCTGCGCGATTTTGAGACCAAACAGATCGTCAAAGACCCCAACATCATCAGCAATCACGGCTCCAGCTTTGTCACGCCGAACACCGAGTATGTGATCCAAACCAGCCAATATGCCACACCCTTGGGCTGGGAATATGCCCCGATCGAAGAGTATCAGGAAAAGTATCGCGGCATGATGACCTTTTGGAAGTTTGACCGCGAGAAAGGCCGCTTGATCGCCGAGGAATCCTTTGGGATAGAATTGCCGCCCTACTGGCAAGACCTGTGCGATGCTGGCAAGCTCGTAAGCGATGGCTGGGCCTTCTGCAACTCGATCAACACCGAGATGGCAACTGGTGGCGTCGAGAGCGGCAACCCGCCCTTTGAGGCTGGCGTGAGCATGCACGATATGGATTACATGCACATCGTCGACTGGAAAAAGGCCGAAGAAGTGGTCAACGCGGGCAAGGCCGAGGTGATTAACGGCATGAAGGTGCTCCGCATTCCCACCGCGGTCGAAGAGGGAATCCTCTTCATGGCACCCGAACCAAAGAGCCCGCACGGTGCGGACGTGACGCCCGATGGCAAGTGGATTGTCGTGGCCGGCAAGCTGGACCCACATGTGACGATCTATTCCATCGAAAAGATCAAGCAGGCGATTGCCGACAAGAATTGGGAGACCGACGCCTTTGGCATTCCGGTGCTCGACTTTGATGCAGTCAAGCAAGCACAAGTAGAGTTGGGGCTTGGCCCGCTGCACACACAATTTGATAATCAAGGCTATGCCTACACCAGTCTCTTCCTCGACAGCGCCGTCGCCCGCTGGAAGGTTGGCACGGAAGACCCCTCTACCTGGGTAATGGTCGAGAAGCTGCCTGCACACTACAACATCGGCCACTTAGCAACTGCCGAGGGCGATACTGTCAGCCCCGATGGTGGCTACCTGGTAGCGCTCAACAAGTGGGCGGTGGATCGCTTTACGCCAGTGGGGCCGCTGCTGCCGCAAAACTTGCAATTGATCGACATCACCACCGACAAGATGCAATTGCTCTATGACATGGCGATGGGCATTGGCGAGCCGCACTATGCGCAGATCATCAAGGCCGACAAGATCAGCGCCTGGGACACCTACCCCGAGGTCGGGTGGGACCCAATCACGCAGGCACCCTCCGAGTTCGCCACCAAGCCGGGCGAAGAGCGGGTCGAGCGGAATGGCAACACGGTCGAAGTCTTTATGACCTCTGTGCGTTCACACCTGACCCCAGAGCATGTGAACATCCAAAAAGGCGACCATGTGATCTGGCACATTACCAACATCGAACGAGCGCCAGATGCCACCCACGGGTTCTCGCTGGCCGGTTACAACATCAGCCTGAGCCTGGAGCCGGGGGAGACCACCACCTTTGAGTTTGACGCTGTGAATGACGGGACGTACACCTACTATTGCACCGAGTTCTGCTCGGCGCTCCATCTGGAAATGATGGGGTACATGTTTGTGCAACCGTAAGTGAGTGAGCCTGGGTGGTTGCGACCTGGTGTCCGATCACCCAGGCTACCCAGGCAGGAATACGAAATCTGGTTGTTCACGGGACAACCGCCCGAGGAACTTCCCGGATATGGGTGTCCAGCGAACAGCAGGATTCGCGATAAGGAGAGCAACGATGATGGCCCCACCTATTGAACGTATAGTCGGGCCGCGAACACCAGCAGATGAGCTGCAGCGAAACTCAGTGCGTTATCTGATTCCAACGTTGTTGTTTGCGGCCGCCGCGATCTTGTTGATTATTTCGATTTTTCAGCCTTACTGGAGCCTGACGTTACATGCCCCCCAGTACCCCGGCGGGTTGACGGTGCAGACTTATCTCAATCGGCTGGAAGGAGATGTGGACGAGATCGACGGTTTGAATCATTACATTGGGATGCGCCCGCTGAACGAGGCGGCGCAATTCGAGCGGTCGATTTCGATCATCGGTGTAGCAGCAGTGGCGCTGCTGATCCTGGCGTCGATCTTCGTGCGCACAAAATGGGTGGTTCTGCTGACCTTGCCAGCATTGCTTTTCCCGGCAATCTTCCTGGCGGATCTGCAATATTGGCTAGCCAATTTTGGTCAGAATCTGGATCCTCATGCGCCATTTTCGAGCAGCATCAAGCCGTTTACGCCACCCGTCCTCCTGGAGGGCAAGATCGCTCAATTTCGAACCTGGGCCGAGCCGGAGCTGGGCCTGTGGCTGGCAACGGCCGCAGCACTCGTGATTTTGGTCGGCCTATTCTTTCATCGCCGGGCCTACAAGCCGCTGGTCGATGCGCAACAGAAATGACAGAACCATGATGCGGAGCCAAATCGGAAGTTATGGTTGGATCATAGTCTTGCTAGCTGCCCTCGGTGGTCTGCTTTGGGCCGCCCCCGCTCAGGCTCAAAGCAGACCGTTTGACCTGACTGCTGCCGTGGCAACAGCCCAACCCGGTGATGTGATCCTCGTGCCTGCTGGCGTCTACGCCGGCCCGCTGCACATCGACAAGCCGCTCACGCTCCAGGGCGAGGGTGAGCCGATCATCGATGGGGGCGGTCAGGGCGATGTGATCGTCGTCACCGCGCCGGATGTGACCATCCGCGGGTTTGTCATCCGCAACAGTGGGATTTCACTGAACCATGAACATGCCGGTGTTGTCGTCACCGCGCCCCGCGTGCTGATCGAAAACAACCGTTTAGAAGAAGTACTCTTTGGCCTTTATCTCAAAAATGCGCCCGACAGCATTCTGCGCAATAACCTGATTTTGGCCAGAGACTTGGGCATTGCCCGCCGCGGCGACGGGATCAAAATCTGGTACAGCACCAATTGTTTGGTCGAAGGAAACCAAATTCTCGATGGCCGCGATCTGCTCATCTGGTATTCGTCGGTTTGTACCTTACGCAACAATATCGTCGAGCGCAGCCGCTACGGTCTGCATGTGATGAATAGCGACCAACAAATATTAGAAGGAAATATCCTGCGCCATAACTCGGTGGGTGCCTATATCATGTACGGCCGCGGGATCACCCTGCGCAACAATCTGCTATACAGCCATCGCGGCCCCAGTGGGTTTGGCATCGGCTTAAAAGATGCAGCCGACGTGCAGGCCAGTGGCAATCGCCTGGTCGGCAATCGGGTCGGACTCTACGTCGATAATTCGCCGTCGCAGCCAGATACGGTTGTGCGCTTTGAGCGGAATCTCTTTGCCTATAACGAGATCGGCGCTGGATTATTGCCCAACGTCCGCGACAATATCTACGTACATAACAGCTTTCTGGACAACGACGAGCAGGTGGCGCTGGCTATCAGCGGGGAGGTCTCGACCAATCAATGGTCGGTCGATGGGCAAGGCAACTATTGGAGCGATTACGTCGGCTTTGACGCCGATGGCGACCAAATCGGGGATCTGCCCTACCGGGCGCAGAGTCTCTTCGAGGATCTGCTGCAACAATATCCCGAATTGCGTCTGCTCCAACTCAGCCCGGCAACCACCGCGTTAGATTTGGCAGCGCGCGCCTTCCCAATCTTTCAGCCGCGGCCCAAACTGGCGGATGAGTATCCGCTGATCACCCCGCCTGTGCTGCCGGTGATGGCGGGCCTGCCTACGGTGCCGGTGCGGGCAAATCTGGCCATCGCGGCCGGTATGGTCGGGTTGGCTGGCTTGATTTTGCTGGTAGGTGCCGTGCCCACCTTTACTCGTCGGCATTGAGCATAGCGCGCTGGAAAAGGGATCGGTACAGCATGATCAACTTTAGCAACGTTACAAAAAAGTTTGGTACTTATACGGCCATCGACAACCTGAGCTTTGACATACCAGCGCATCAGGCAGTGGCGTTGTGGGGCGAAAATGGCGCTGGCAAGACCACCATCATCAAGTGCCTGCTCGGGCTGCTGCGCTACGAAGGCCAGATCCTGGTGAGCGGCTTTGATGCGGTGCGTCAGGGCCGGGCCGCGCGGCGGCTCATTGGCTATGTGCCGCAGGGGCTGGCTTTTTACGACGACATGAACACGTTGCAGACAGCCCGCTTCTTTGCCCAGCTAAAACAAGTGCCGCTGGAGCAGGCCCTGACCGTGATCACCCTGGTGGGGCTGGAAGACCACGCCGATAAACCGGTGCGGGCGCTCTCCGGTGGCATGAAGCAGCGATTGGCGCTCGGGCTCGCCCTGTTGGGGGACCCGCCCGTGCTGGTGTTGGATGAGCCAACCTCGAACCTGGATGCTGCCGGGCGCAATCAGTTTTTGCACCTGCTGGGCCAGGTCAAAGCCGCGGGGAAGACGATTCTCTTTACCTCGCACCGCCTGGAAGAGATCGAGCAGTTGGCCGACCAGGTGTTGGTGTTGGCACGCGGTGCCTTGCGCCTGAGCTGTGCGGGCAATCAACTGGCCTCACAATTGGGCCTGCGGACAACGGTGAAGCTCCATCTGCCCGGCGAATTGCTCGACGCCGCGCTGGGCGTCCTGCAGCGGGATGGTTTCCAGGCTCGCCGCAACGGTGTTGGGGTATTGGTGGATGTGCACCCCAGCGAAAAAGCCCGCCCGATCCACAGCCTGAGCCGCGCGGATATTGCGGTGACCGATTTTGAGATGGAGTGAGTCATGGACCTGAAAATTATCTGGATACTGGCAAAAAAGGAAATGGGCGACGCGTTGCGCAACCGCTGGTTTGTGCTCTACACGCTGGCCTTTGTCGGCTTATCTCTGGCCTTTTCGTATCTGTCACTGGCTGGCGCGGGCATTGTGGGGTTTGCCGGGTTTGGCCGCACCGCCGCCAGCCTGATCAACCTGGTGATGCTGATTGTGCCCCTGCTGGCCTTGACCATCGGTGCGCAGAGCCTGGCCGGTGAGTTGGAACGCAATACGCTGGCCTATCTGCTGGCCCAGCCAATCAGTCGGGTGGATCTCTTCGTGGGTAAATATCTGGGGCTGGCCCTCAGCCTGTTGGCATCGTTGCTGCTCGGCTTTGGCATCTCTGGCGTCGTGATGGCGATCAACGGAGCCGGGGCCAACGACCCGGGGGTATATATCACCCTGGTGGCGCTGGCCTTTTTGCTCAGCCTGACCATGTTGAGCGTGGGCTTTCTGATCTCGGCCTTGAGTCGCCAGGCCGGGGTTGCCGTGGGGATTGGGCTATTTCTGTGGCTGGCCTTTGTCTTCTTTGGCGACCTGGGGTTGATGGGTACGGCGATCACGCTGCGTGTGCCGATTGCCACCCTCTTTGGGCTTTCGCTGACCAACCCCTTGCAGGTGTTCAAAACCGCGGCCATTCTCAATATCCAGGCCACGCTGGATATTTTGGGGCCAGCCGGGATTTACGCCATGCAGGAACACGGGGATCAGCTGGCGCTGATCTTGTTGGTGGTATTGGCGCTGTGGGTCATTGCACCGATGGGGTTGGCGTATCTGCGGTTTGCCACACGTGGAGATTTGTGATGACGACTATGCGGCTGATAGACAATTCCAATAAAGCGTACATCATTGGTGAGCGCTGGTGGCTGCAAGCGGCTTCTGGTGTACGGCTTTCACCAATCTTCTCCACAAGATCACTATCGCTACTCTGCCTGGCGTGTCTGCTCTGGTTGGCGGGCTGTGTCCAGGGCCAGGGGGTGATCGAGCCGCCGGAGATTCGCTATGGCGAGGATCTTTGCGCCGAATGTGGTATGATCATCAGCGACTCGCGGTTTGCCAGCGGCTTGCTCTATGAGATCAGCGAAGGGCGCTACAAGAGCCTCGTCTTTGACGATGTCGGCGACATGTTGAGCTACGCCGAGAAGCACCCGGAACAGAAAGTTGTCGCCTGGTATGTGCATGACTATGTCACCGAGGAGTGGCTGGATGCCAGCGCCGCCTATTTTGTGAGCAGCTCGCAGATCCAGTCGCCGATGGGCCATGGCATTGCCGCTCACGCATCGTTGGCCGCGGCAGAGGCAATGGCCGCCGAAGCAGCGGGCGAAGTGCTCGATTGGCAGACGCTGCAAAGCTCGCACGACCACCTGAGTCACGGTCACTAGAGGAGTAAGGCGTTGATGGCAACGCTTTGCATCGCTTTCTCTGGTTCATTCAGCAATAAAGGCAGATTTGATGAGCACACCCTATCTTTTTTTTGAACAATTGGACCAGGAGGTTCCGCAGATCGCGGCGGACAGCATTGTCAGCCGTATGTTGGTCAACACGCCGGAAACAAAGGTCACCCTGTTTGGTTTTGCCGCGGGTCAGGAATTGTCGGAACACACAGCAGCGCGGCCGGTGCTGCTCTATATTGTGCGCGGCGAGGCCAGCATCACACTTGCTGATCAAGCATTCAAAGCCAAAGCAGGCACATTTATCCAGATGGAAGCCCGCCTCCCCCACAGCGTCGCTGCCGATACCGAGTTGGTCATGCTGCTGATCATGGTAGCAAGCGGCAGCTAGTCCCGATCGGGCGCTGGCTGCTCGCTTCTGAATACCGCCTATCCGTGGCCGATGGTCAATCCGATAGCTGGCTTTGCAGATAGAGGAGCTGGCTGTGCCAAAGGATGGTCTGGCCTTGCAACTGGCGCTCAAAGAGTGTGCGGATCTGGGCTATTTCCGGGGATGAGAGTTGTTGCGCCAGGTGATCCCCATAGCTGGGGCGCTCGCCTTTGGCCGGGGCAAACCAGCGCTCGATCACCGCGGGCGTCACCTGTAATTCGCTGTTGTCGGCTTCGACGTGGATAGTAGCAGTGAGGCCCGCGGCTGCAAACAGTTCCGCGAAGGAACTCTCATCCCAATTGACCAGTGGATCCGCGCGCTGGGCGTAGATCGCTTCCTCAGCCGCGATCAGGCGTTGCACCAGTTCACCCGCCAAACCCGCCAGGTCGACCAGTTTGTAGAGCCGCTGCGTGTGGCGAGGAATGCGCTCCGCCAGGCTGATAATGCCGCGCGGTGGGATGAGCGAAGCGAGCGTCTGCACGGCTGCTGCCTTATCGGGCACATCCATCAGCGCATTGTAACCGACCAGTGCATCGAACCGGGGTGAACCGCCAGCGGCCAGCAACTCGGGCAGAGCAAAGAGATCCCCTTGCAGCACAAGCGGCCGTTCGACCTCGCTGAGGCGCGCGGCTTGCTGGCGGATCGCCTCCGCGTCGCGTTCGCGGCGCGCCAGGCTGTAAACCCCACCCTCTGGCACCCGCCGCAACGCTTCCCAAGTGAGTAACCCACTCCCCGCTTTCAAATCGAGCACCAGGCTATGCCGCTGGACCTTGGCGCTGTCCAACACGTGGTCGCGCAGCCGACCGAGCCGCTCGCCCGCGCTGGAGATCGTCCGCTGCAGCCAGCGGTCGCGTACGGCATCGGCGGGCGAAAAGGTGAGCGTCTGTTCGGCGTCATCGTCCAGCGAAAGCATGGCCGCCAGTTGGGCCTCGCGTTTGCGCGCCACCTCCACCCGGATCGCGGCCTCGTAGCCCTGGTCGGATGGCTCGTAAAAGACCTTGCCCTGGAGTGAGGTCGGCAGATATTGTTGAGCCACCCAGTGGTCGCGAAAGGCATGGGGATAGAGATAACCTTCGCCGTGGCCGAAACCCTCTTTGTCGCGGCTGCTATCGCGCAGATGGTTGGGCACGCCGCTGTCCGCTTCTTTCTCCACCTGAGCAAGCGCATCAAAAAAGGCAAAGGCCGTGTTGGACTTTTTGGCCGTGGCCAGATAGGTGGCCGCCAGTGCCAGGTGAAATCGTCCCTCGGGCTGCCCCACCTGCTCAAAAGCCTGGGCGCAGGCATTGACCACCTGGATGGCGTTGGGGTCGGCCATGCCCACATCCTCACCGGCAAAGATCAACATACGCCGGAAAATAAAGCGCGGCGACTCCCCCGCATAGATCATCTTCGCCATCCAATAGAGCGCGGCGTCGGTATCGCTGCCCCGCAAACTCTTGATAAAGGCGCTGATCGTGTCAAAGTGATAGTCGCCCTCCTTGTCGTAGAGCACCGCCCGATGTTGGATCGACTCTTCGGCCACTGCCAGGGTGATGTGTATTGGAGGCTGGGGACTAGAGACTAGAGATTGGTTTGTCGCCACCTCAGTCTCTAATCTCCAGTCTCCAGGCTCTGGGGTCGTCGTCTCTACGGCCAGTTCCAGCGCATTGAGCACACCGCGCGCGTCACCATTCGCTACATCCACCAGATGTTCCAGCGCGTCCTCGTCGATGCGGACGGTGCGGTCGCCATACCCCCGTTCCGGGTCCGCAAGCGCCTGATGCACAATCGTGCGCAAGTGCTCTTGGGTCAGGGGCGTAAGTTGAAAAATACGGCTGCGGCTAACCAGCGCCTTGTTGACCTCGAAATAGGGGTTTTCGGTGGTCGCCCCCACAAAGATCACCGTGCCATTTTCCACCCAGGGCAGCAGCGCATCCTGCTGGGCCTTGTTGAAGCGATGCACTTCATCCACAAAGAGGATCGTGCGCTGTTCGTAGAGCTTGGCGCGCTCTTGGGCCTCGGCAATCGCCTCGCGGATCTCTTTCACCCCAGAGAGCACGGCATTGAGCGCAATAAAATGGGCGGATGTCGTGTTGGCGATCACCTGGGCCAGCGTGGTTTTGCCAGTGCCGGGTGGCCCATAAAAGATCAGGCTCCCCAATTGATCGGCCTGGATGGCGCGGCGCAGCAACCGCCCCGGCCCGATGATATGCTCCTGACCGACATATTCATCCAGCGTGCGCGGGCGCATCCGCGCGGCCAGGGGCGCACTCTTTTCCAGCCGGTCGGCGTGGGCCTGGTCGAAAAGGTTCATGGTCTGTCCATCATTCGTGTCAGAGTGCAGCCAGCTGATTCAGCAAGTTTCCAGACTGCGTTGGGCAGTGTATCACACGGGCGAGCCTCTTCCCAACCGCCTGGGGCATGGGGAATTTTTGTCCCTGCCTGAAGCCGCCCTCCTGACTTTAGGCCCCCCTTTGTACCCGCAATTGGCGGGGAATCTATATCAGCCGCGGGCATTTGCTGCTACGGTAAGCGCATCTGGTTTCTATCCTGGAACGCTAGAGATAGCTACCGCAACCATCTTCTGGAGAGCGCCTGAATTGCGGTCCAGGGCTATTTATTGGAGGGCATGAACTTATGGAAAGTCGAGCAAAAATACTCGGGCACGCGATTCATCCACTCTTGATTGTGTTTCCGCTGGGGCTATTATCGACGGCTGTGCTGTTTGATATAGTCGCCATGGTGCTGAACGACCCCGCGCTGGCAAACGTGGCCTATTGGATGATCGCAGCGGGGATTATTGGGGGAATCCTGGCGGCCCCATTCGGCTGGATCGACTGGTTTGCCATCCCAGCCAATACACGGGCGAAATCGGTGGGGTTATGGCATGGGCTCATCAATGTTGGGGTGCTCTTGCTCTTTATCATCAGCTGGTGGATGCGCAGAGATGTGCCCGAAGCCCCAGGCATGATGGCGTTAATCCTGTCGTGGGTAGCCATTGGCCTCGCCCTCGTTTCCGGTTGGCTCGGGGGAGAATTGGTCGAGCGGCTGGGGGTGGGTGTGGACCCAAATGCCCATCTGGATGCACCGAGCTCGCTGCAACAGCATTGATAATTCTGGACGAGCACCGACAAACCGACGCGAGTAGAGGGATGACGATCGATGATGGCCATCCCTCTCTCATACGCACGCTGGCTTACGAAACCAGCAGAATCTTCGCCACCGGGCCAGGATTGCTGAGCAGTCGCTCGAACATGGCCCCCCCTTCGGCCAATGGCGCTTTGAGGATCCAGGGATCAATGGTGATGCGCCCAGCCGCGAGCCAGGCAAAGGCATCCTCAAAATCAATCGGCGTGTAGGCAAAGCTGCCTTGAATGTTGATCTCGTTGCGGATGATGTAGTTGGCCTGCAACGGGCTTTCCTCCTCGTGCAGACCGGTCAACACGACGCGGCCACCCGGCGTCACCGCGTCGATGCATTCGCGCCGTGTGGCATTGGCCCCCACCGCGTCGATGGCCATGTTGACTCCTTCGCCAGCAGTTGCGGCTTTGATCGTCTCCACGACATTCTCGGTGCGCGGGTCCAATACATGTGCACCAAATTGGGCCCCAATCGCCCGGCGCTCTGGGTCGGTATCCGACGCGAAGATTTCGCGGGCACCCAGCGCATGGATCACCTGGAGGGTGAGCAGCCCAATCGGCCCCAGCCCGGTGATCAACACTCGGTCGGTGGCGCTTGCACCAGAAAGTTTGGCGGCCCGCAACGCGCAAGCCATCGGCTCGGTGAGTGCGGCATGTTCCAGGCTCATGCTGTCGGGCAAGGGATAGACATTCTGCGCGGGCGCGGTGATAAATTCAGCGTAGCTGCCGGGGCGATGAATACCCAAAATATTGCGGGGCAGGGTCAGGTTGTGGCGCCCCTTGAGCGCGGCTTTGGACCATGGCGGGCTGATCAGCGGGTTGACGGTAACTCGCTGCCCTGCTGCCAGGGCCGAATTGATGCTCGCGGCCTGCTCGCCCAGTGCCACGATCTCGCCCGAAAACTCATGCCCCATGATCAGCGGCGGGACGCGCAACGAATTGTGCCCCAGATAGCCCCCCAGTTCGGAGCCACAGATGCCAGAAAAGGCAATGCGGATCAAGACTTCGTCGGCGGCGGGTTGTGGTTTGGGCGTCTCGCGCAGATTCATCTGGCGTGGCCCTTCCCAAACTAATGCTTGCATGTGCGAACTTTCTCCTCATGAAATTTTAGGCATGAAATTTTAGGTAGCATCCCAACAGTAGCAGTTCCGCGCTGGGCTCAGCGCTCCCCAAAAAGCGTAGGCCCAAGCGCGCCTTCTCTATCTATTCGAAATTCCAGAGCACACGAATTTCACAGATTTTGGTTTCCGGCGGTCAAAAATGCGCCGCTCCTATCATATCACAGAGGGCGAAGTTGAGGCGATCTTAGAGTCTGGTATGGCTTTGTCGGGCAGCCCCAGGTCACGCTGCGGCAGGCAGTCTGATGACGCTGTTCACGCGTTTGGCGGATAGCGGTGATCTGCAGGATAACTTTTTCTTGCTTTCAGCGCGGGGGAATTATGATGAAGCCAACGGACCGAGAACACCCTAGTGAATGGCAGAAAACGATGAGCAACGCAGGGAACGCTATGAATGATGGGTTGTTCAAAGCCGCACTGGCCCAGGTGCAAGCCCAGGTGGAGCTCTATACCCTTCCCCTGACCATCGGCGACCGGCTGTGGCAGATCACCGCGGCGACAGACCAGTCCGCGCTTTCGGATATCAGCGAGCATCTCGACCATTTTCCGCATGGTCTTCTGTTGTGGGAAGCCGCCATTGGCCTGGCGCAATCCTTGGGAATCACCCACAAGGTGGGCAGCGATCAGCGCGTGCTCGAATTGGGGTGCGGGGTTGGCCTGCCCGGTTTGGTGGCGCGCGCACTCGGCGCCCAGGTCTGGCAGACCGATCATCTGGCGGCAACCTTGGCCGTTGCCGCGTCGAATGCCGAGCAGAATGGCGTAAGCGGGATCAACTATTTTCTGGCCGACTGGCGCGAATGGTCGCACACGCCCCAGTATGATCTGATCCTCGGCACCGACATTCTGTACGCGCGGCTGCGCCATTTCTATTTGGAGCGCATCTTTCACAAAAATTTAGCGCCCGGCGGTGTACTTTTGCTCAGTGACCCGGGGCGCCCACAAACCCTCGATTTTGTTGTGGAATTGGAACAACGAGGGTGGTCGATTGACCTGACCACCCAAACCGTCTCGGCGCTGCGACCACCCCACGAGCCAATTGAGATCAGCATCTTACGCTGCCGCCGCGGTCAAGGATAGCCCTACTGGCCAGCCAGCGGCAACTCCTCGGCCAACACCACCGGACGAACCTGCGCCACCGAGCGTTTGATCGCCGCTTCAAATTGCAATTCGCGCAAGCCAGCCAAACCGGGCACGGGGGGCGGTGCATCCGCCCGGATCGCAGCCAGATAGGCCTCCAGCGACTTCACAAACGAAGCGCGATAGTGATCCCACCGTGAGCGGTCGCGGCTCAAGCCATGCACAATATGCCGCCCGCTGGCATAGTCGATCAGCTCCAAGTCGCCATCCAAATCGCGCATTGTGATCCGCCCACGCTCAAAGACCAGGGTCAATTCGTAGAGCGGCGCTTTGAAATCCAACTGGCAACTGCCCAGAATCGTGCCGGTGGCGTCATTTTCCATGTGCACGGCCACGCTCAGGTCGGTTGCCAGCGCGCTCCCCATGCACGGACGCGCCACGCCACTGGACAGGGCGCTGATCCGCCGCGCGGGGCCGACAAAATCGAGGATCAGGTCGATGCAATGGCTCCAGCAGGCGTAGTGCACCAGCGCGCTGAAATGGAGTGGCGCGCCGAGTTGATGCTGTTCGATCATCATGCGGGCCTGGCGGGTCTGCTCGAAGAAGCGATAGTTAAAGACCATCGCGGTTTCGATCCCCGCAGCTTCGGCGGCAGCCATCAACACATTCGCCTGGAAAAAATCCTCCTCCACCACATTCGCCTGGCCATGACGGGCCACCAACGGTTTCTCGAAGAAGATCCGCCTGGGGCGCAGCGGCAACAAGGCCTCGAACACCGCGGCGCGGTCTTGTTCACGCGTCAACACCAGGACCGTGTCCGGCTCATCGGCCAGCAGATCCGCGAGCGAATCGGCCACGCGGCCACCAAACTGTTGCGCCGCATCTTCGGCCTTGGCCCGACTGCGGTTGTAATAGCTCAATGCAATATCCGCCTGGGCGGCAAGATGGGGCAAATAATTCTGCCTGGCGACATTTCCGGTGCCAACCACGGCAACTTTGAGGCTCATGCAAGCGCTTCCTTATTCTGTTGACTGATGGTAACAATAAAAGCAGTTCACGAAACACACAGAAGAGAAGTAGAACGAGCTGTAATCTCTGGGTCACAGCGGCTCTGGGCGAGAAAAAGAGCTACGCGGTGAGCGATTGCGTTTGCTGAATCCACGCGATGGTCTTGTCGGCCAGTCGATCCAGCGCCTGCACCGCCAAAATCAGGTGCTCTTCGAGCGTATCTTCTTCTTTGGTGTGCGAGAGACCGCGCAAACTTTGCACAAAAAGCATGATCGTGGGCACGCCCGCCCGCGCCACTTCTGCGGCATCATGCAGCGGGCCGCTGGGCAGATGATGCACCGCGCCACAGACCTCGCGGACTGCCTCATCCGCCAGGGTGATCAACGTTGGGTGAAAGGGGATGGGGTGGATCTGCCAGATGCGCCGCCACTCGACCGTGACATTTTCTTCGTGGGCAACTTGTTCGCTGGCCGCTTTGGCTTCGGCCAACATCGTTGCCAGCCCGGTCGCATCCAAATGGCGTTGATCCAGCGTGACCTCGCAGTCACCGACCACCGCGGTGACGATGCCGGGTTTGGTGATCACCCTGCCGATGGTGCCAACCCCGCCCGCGCGGACGGCGCTTTCGCGGATGGCGAGGTGGAGTTTCGATGCCGCGCCCAGGGCATCGCGGCGTTTGTCCATCGGCGTGGAACCCGCGTGCGCGGACTGGCCCCGGAAATGGATGGCATGGCGTTCAACGCCGAAAGTGCCCAGGACCACGCCCAAGGGCAAGCCCAGACTTTCCAAAACCGGCCCTTGTTCAATGTGCAATTCCAGATAGGCAGCCGCGTTGGCCAATTGCTCGCTGGCAGCCTTCATCTGCTCGAATACCACGCCATGCTGGGCCAGCGCCTCTGGCAGCGCTACACCGTCCCGATCCACCAGAGCACGCACCTCGTCGAGCACCAGCGAACCCGAAACCGCACTCGACCCGAGCAGGCTGCGGCCAAAACGTGCGCCCTCTTCATCGGCCCAATCGACCAAGCGGATGGTGATCGGCGGCGTGCCCGCGGCCGCGAGGCGGCGCAAAATGGCCAGCCCCGCCAACACATTCAACGCACCATCCAGCCAGCCGCCATTCGGCACCGAATCGAGATGGCCGCCGATCAGCAGGGCTTGTTCGGATTGGCCGCGCAAGGTCGCCCATAAATTCCCGGCTTCATCGGTGATCATCTCGACGGGCAGGGCGGCCAGTTGTTCTCGCAGCCAGGCACGCGCAATCGCCCAGGTCGGGGTCCAGCAGACGCGCTGTGCGCCATCCGCATCGCCCGTCAGCTCGCGCAAGGTTTTTAAGTCGTCGATCGTCTGTTGTGCATCCACCCCAGGTTGGCTCATCACACCTGCTCCTTTTGCCGGGCCGACCACTCGTTCGACCAGGCCACCGCTTTGTGGATGCCATCTCGCAGCGACGTGGTTGGGTGATAGCCGAGCAATGCGGTCGCCTTGCCGATGTTGGCGATATAACGCGTCACTTCGCCGGTGCGCGTCGGTTTGATCGTCATCTGCGGGGTGATGCCCAGTGCCTCGCCGATATATTCGGCCATTGCCACCAGACTATTCCCCTGCCCGTAAGCCAGGTTGACGGTCTGATTGGCCTCGCCACCATTGACCAACAATTTGATGCCGCGGCAGACACCATCCACACAATCATCGATATAGGTGAAATCCAGCACCTTGTCTTCGCCATAGACCACAATCGGCTCGTGCCGCTGGATCTTGCGGATAAAGAGCGGGATCACCCGTTCCATCCGTTCGAGGTCGTTGTCATAGCGCCCATAGACATTGCTAAAGCGAAAGACCAGATAGCGCAGATCGTAACATTGAGCATAGGAGTAGATCAGCGCTTCGCCCGAGATTTTGCTGGCCGAATAGGGGCTCTCGGTGTAGGCGAAATCCGCGTGCGACTCTTCGGTGATGTAGCGCCGAATATCGCCATAGACCTCGCGCGAGCTGCTAAACAGAATGGGCACGCGATTGTGGCGACAAAATTCGAGCACATTAAAGGTCATTTTGATGTTATCGAGTGCACGATCCGGCTGTTCTACCAATTCGTGGACTTTGGCATGGGCCGCAAAATGCACCACCAGATCCAAATCGGGCGGATAGGGGACGTGGCCGATGCCCTCCTGGAAGTGATGAAAGGGGGCACTCAGATCCTGCAACAAGGTGGGAATACGGTCGGTCCACGTATTGGGGCGCACATCCACCCCGAACACATAATGGCCTTCATCGAGCAGGCGTAAAGCCAGGTTGGTCCCAATTTGACCACTCGCACCGGTAATTAAGATACGCATACCCTGTTCGACTCCTCTGTTTGACTATTTGTCATCCTGTCAGCACGGCTCGCCAACTCACCTTCCACGCTGGCCCAATCGGGGTGAACACAGTGTTTAAAAGCGGCCCTTTTTGGCGCTGGTTTCGGCCAACTTGGCTTCGATCAACTCGACCATCTCTTGTTCTTCTTGCACATATTCGGTCAATTGAAAGGCGCTATAGAGTTCTTCGCTCTGGCGGAAATAGGCCAATGCTCGTTCCAGCTCATTCAACTCCAAAGCAACATGGCCCATATTGTGCAAGGTTGCAGCCATATCGGTCCACGCGCCGCGAACCTCGCTGAGGTGGAGATCCAACTCGTACCACATCAAGGCGGGGCCAAATTGGCCGCGAGCATAACAGACCGAGCCCAGGTTATTATAACAAGCACTAATGCCGGTGGGGTCACCCAGACGGCGAAAGACTTCCAGCGCATGTTCATAAGCGTCCTGGGCCTCGGCCAGCCGATCCACCGCTTCCATTGCCAGCCCCATATTGTTGTAGATACTGGCAATCTGATATTCATCTTCATGGCGGAGCGCAACCCGCAGGGCCTGGCGCTGAGCGCGCAATGCGCGATCAAAATTATTCAGCGCATAAAACGCACTCCCCAGATTCATATACGCCGTGGCCAGTGCTTCCAGATTGCCCGACTGCGCCACACAATCAAACACCGCTTCGAAATAGTTCAATGCTTTGCGGTCTTCGCCGCGCACCCGGTACGAAGTGCCCAGGTCGGTGAGGACATAGGCCAGCTCCATCAGCAGGTCGCGCGGGTCAAAGATGGCCTGTGCCCGCTCCAACCAGGTGATGGCTTCATCCACTTGCCCTCGAAAAAAGAGCTGTCGCCCAATATTCATCAGAAACCAGGCATAATTACGCAGATCAGCCAGCACCAGCGCGGCCAACGCGCCCGCGGCCAGCCAATCCTGAATCCCCGGCGGGTGACGCCAGAATGCGTAATAGGCGAGGGCCAACGCATAATCGCGCGTGGTGCGCAGATCGTCCACCAACTGGTCGGTCATTTCGGGAATGCTGAGGCGCTGCTGGTCGATGGCCGGGTCCAGCAACATGAGCAGCAGATCTTGCTGCCAGATCTGGCTGGTGCGCTGCAAGCACCAATCGGCCCCGCGATAGATATTGCCCCATTCTACATCGACCTCGGGCCAGCGCGACAACGGCAACGTCGAATATTGCTGGGCATAGTGCAGATAGTAACTGGCGTGGCTGCGCTCCCATTCCTCACCGAGCAGCACGACATTCTGTTCCAGGTAGGTGCGGATCAACGGGTGCATGACCAATCGGCTGTGGATCTGGTCATAGTCGAGCAGGCCCCGTTCAACGAGCGCCTGAATACTCTCGTCAAGTTCATTGGCACTGCCCAAGTCGCCCCAAAAGAGCTCTCGCAAGGCCTTCGGAGAGGCTCCCCCACTCGCGCTGACCAGCCGGTTGAGCAGCGGCCCGACTTGCGGATTGAAGATAGCGAATTGTTCCACGGCAAAGGCGACCAGCGCCGCGGTCTGGATACGCCCACTTTCGTTGCGATGGTCGGCCAATACCGAAGCCAATTCGGGCCACGAAAAGTCGAGCAAGAGCCCCAAAACCAGCCGCACGTTGAGGGGGCGCCCGCCGGTTGCTTCGTAGATCGCCTCTGTGTGCGCGGCGGCCATCGTCCGTGTCGCGGCGGGGGCCCGGCGCTCGATCAGCAAAGGCAATTCGGCAAGCGAAAGACCTTCCAGGCGGAGATGCTGATGACGCACAAGCTCATCCAGGCCACGGCTAAAGTTGCGGTCGATCAAGACAATGCGCGACTGGCCATTGGCATCATGCAGGTGGCTGATAATATCCACCAGCGTTTGCAGCTCCTCACTGGTCGCGCCGGCCAGTTTGTCGATGATCAGCAGCCGACGGCGGCGATAAAGCTGCTCAAGAATGCTGATGCCCCAGCGCTCGGACGCGGTGCGGGTCAACTCGGTGCCAAAGGTACTATCCAACGTGCGCACCACATCATACAGGCGGAAACGCTGCGTACCCGCCGCGCTGACGCGGATCACCCCGTCCGAGAAGTGGCGCAGATGATTCCAGCCCGCCGCGGTGACCAGGCTGGTTTTGCCCACGCCTTGCTCCCCACTCACGGCAATCGCGGGCAGATCATCATCGCCCGTCAACCATTCGTGTAATTGCAGCAATTCCTGGCGATACCCGCTGAAGCCCTCCAGCCGGTAGAGACCCAGATTATGCAGCGGCGCAACAGAAGCAGTGGGTTGGTTCGACATCATGTAGACACACTAAGCTAAGATCAGGCAGGGATAATCGCTGCTGGCGGCAATCTCATTATTCAGCGCGGTGGCAAAGGCCCCACCCCCGGCCACTCGGCCCAGACTGTGTTGCTTCACCGTTGGGTCGATCAGGATCAGATCCGGGCGAATGCGCCGGGCCAGGGTATTCACATTCGCGGGCGTGACGACCTCCACCAGATCCACCTGGTCGATCAGCTTGCGGGTGACGGCTACTGGTCGGTCGCTTGGATGGCTCACGTACAGCTCGATGTTCGGATTTTTTTGGAGTTGGCCCAGGACTTCTGCCCCGCGCTCGTCGGCCCCGATCAACCAGATTCGCATGGATAGCTCCTTCGCTATTTGCTTCGCTGTCAACTCAAGTTCGCACAATCGGTGAGGCTGGTGGCCGTCACCGGGTCAGATCCAGCCCAACAAACTGATGCCATAAAAGAAAACAAAGAGCAAGACCGCCGCGGGGATGCCAACAAGCACCCCGGCTCGCAGCATCTCCTGGCGCGAAACCACGCCAGTGACCGCCACCAGCGTCATGCGGGACGACGCCACCGGGAACATAAAGGAAAGGGCCACGGCGAAGATTGTCGGAATCACCAGCCGGGCTGGCTCAATCCCGCTGGCCTGCCCAAGGTTGATCAAAATTGGTGCGAGAATGGCCCCCAGGGTCACATTGTTCATCAATTGCGTCAAGCCAAAGCCCACCGCGATCAAACTCGCCAGGATGGCCCAGTAAGGGAGGCCGCTCAAGGTGGGGGCAAGCAGATTGGCAAACCAGGAGCCAGCGCCAGTGATCTCAAGAGCATTCCCCAGCGCCAGGCCAGCGCCGATCACAAAAAAGACGCCCCAATTGACGCCTTTGAGGTCATTCCAGTCGATCAACTCCTCGATCGACAACAGCGCGACCGCGGCCAGGGCAATCACCGCATGGTTCATCAGGCTCGTGGGCAGGCTCAACCACTGTTCAATGCTTTCGCCGCTGACCCAGAGCGCCACCGAGATCAACAAAATGATCAACACTTCGCGCTCTTTGCCGCCCAGCCCGCCTGCCCGCTCTAATTCGCGTGTCACCGGTTCCAGGTCAATAACCGCATTGCGAATGGGCATGACTTTCAGCAATAAAAACCAGGAGAGGAACAGCAAGATTACGCTGGCGGGCAAGCCATATTTCATCCAGTCCAAAAAGCCAAAATCGCTATTGCTGCCCAGCAAGCCGGTGGCAATAGCGTTCTCATTACTCCCCATGATCGTCGCAATCCCGCCGACGCTGGAGGCATACGCGATGCTCAGCACCAGCAGAGAGAGGGCACGTTGCGCGGTCTCGGCGGGTTGAATCCGCTGCGCAATGGTGATGGCAACGGGGATCAAGACCGCGGCGATGGCCGTATTGAGCACCCACATACTCAAAGCTCCGGCGATGATCATCAGGCCGAGCAGCAGCAAGGGGAAATGGCCGCCACTATTGACAATGGCGTAGAGCGCCAGACGCCGCGTCAACCCATGTTTGCGCAAGGCTTCGGCCAGAAAGAGGCTGCCCAACACCATAAAGAGGGTCGGTGCGCCAAAGGACGAGAACGCGCCATTCACATCACTGATGCCCAGGGCGATCTGCCCGATGGGCACCATCAGCGCGGCAATGGGCAGCGGCGCGGGTTCCAGAGCCAGAATTGCCCCGGTGAAGACAAAGAGCGCCAGGGCCCGATGGCCGGCCACCCCCAGATCGGGCGGGGCGGGCAAGAGTAAGACAGCCAGGGTCAGGCCCAGCACCAGGAGAAAGCGGCGCAGATCAAACACCTTGCGGACGCCAGCCTGCAAGGGTTGTGTCAGAATTTCCAGCGGCGTAGCCGTACGATGAATACGCCGTTTGCCCGTCGTCAGGGCCGGGGTGATCGACCGCCGTTCTTCAGTTGCCCCACTAGGAGCGGCCCCGTCGCCGGTTCCGCGGGGGGCGCGTCTACCCGTCTCCCAAGTGGGTGCTTTGGGCAGATTTGATTTGAGCCGAACTCGTCTTACTGTCATACCGTTGTTATGATCAACCGTTTATCGGTGGGGGTGTGGGTGTTTGCGGGGCGTTGACGCCACAGGTATTCAACCCCTGCAGAGCAGGCGTTGCCCCACTGTGAATTTCCAACGCTTTGAGCAGCCAGGGAATGGCGGATTCACAATCGCGTGGGTCTTTATTGATATGGGCCAGCCCAGCGGTATAGAAATGTTCGATGCGGGCCTGGTCACCCATCAACGGGATACCCTTCTCGAAGCTGGGCGCGGCATCCTCATAATTGCGCCGCGCGTAGAGGGCCATGCCCAAATGCACCAACGCTGGCCCATAATCGGGATCCAGTTCCAGGGCCTTGCGCAACACACGCACGGCCTGCAGATGATCGCCCGTATTATAGAGCCCCTCGCCCTGGGCAACGAGGGTCATGGGCGACTCGTAGGCTTGCACCGCTGCCGCGTACGCCTCGCTTGCCTTCTCATAATCAGCCAGCCCTACGCGGTATTGGCGACCGAGTTGGATGTAGAGATTGAAATGCCTGGGCGCAGCCTCAATGGCCTGGAGCAACGCGGGGATCGCCTGTTCGTAATCTCTGCGGAGCTCAAAGTAATAAGCTCGGTTGCGCAACGCCAACACATTGTTCGGCTCTTTGGCCAACGCCTGGCCAAGATAATGCTCAGCCTGCGCCCAACTGCCTTCATCGGCATAGATTTCACCCACCACGGCCATTGCCGAGGCATCATCCGGCGCGATCTCCAACGCATCAAACGCGGCATTGATCGCGGCCTCGTTGTCGTCGGTCCAGTTGAAGGCCCGCGCCAGGATGGTCAATGCCTGCACATTCTGGGGCGCAGCATCAACCGCGCGCTGCGCATACTCCAGCGCGCGGGACGCATTATTAAACATCAATTCAATTTCAGCGAGCGCGATCAACGCCTCGACATTATTGGGTTCGAGCGTCGCGGCCTGCCCATAAGCCGCCAACGCAACGCCATAATCGCCCGTCGCGCGCGCAATATTGGCATCGGCAATAAACGCAATCGCCGCGCGCGTTGGAACAGGCGTAGGTGTTGGGTTGCGAGGAGCCAGCCAACTCGGCTGTTGTTCATACAGAATAATGGCCAGGGCAATCAGCAGATAGATCGGCCAGTAGTCTAACCAAATCCGTCGCCGTCGCCGTGGTCGGTAGGTACGGTCTAAATACATAGCAGGATTATAGCATCGCTACAAGGTGCCTCCAACTCAATTTGCTTGCCAGCATAGAATGTAGTATACTTCGCCTTCGGTTTAATCACCAGTCCGCAGTTCTCGTGCCCTCGTAGCTCAGGTGGATAGAGCACTGGCCTCCGGAGCCAGGTGCACAGGTTCAAGTCCTGTCGAGGGTACTTTTGTTTTTGATCCCACTCCTGTTGTAACCCCACTATGTTGTGATGTGTGCGGAATGTTCCGGCGCACATCATGCAGAATCAGCACAAGCCCGATTACACGTTAGACGAAACCTATCAACTGTTTGTATTGGACGCCAAAGCTAGGCGGTTCAGTATCCACACGGTTGCTTGGTACACCCACCATTTGCAAGGGTTTTGCAAATGGCTATCTGCGCGCCATCCATCCGCTACCCATCTACAGCAAGTCACTGCTACCCACATTCGAGCTTATCTAGTCCACCTACAAGAGCGCCAACTTGCCAGCGCCACACAACACAATGCGGCTCGGTGTCTGCGAGCGTTCTTTAACTTTGCCGTGCGTGAGGAACTGATCGAGGTTTCTCCCATGCGCAAAGTCAAAATGCCAAAGCTAGAAAAGAAGATACTTCCAGCCTTTACCCCTGATGAAGTCAAGCAACTGGTGAAACATTGCAAGACCGCACGAGAGAAAAGTCTTGTCTACTTTCTGCTGGATACAGGGGTGAGGGCTACTGAGTGTTGCAGCCTGAGTATCGGAGATATTGACTTAGCACAGGGCACGGTACGCATTACGCTGGGCAAGGGGGCGAAGGATAGGGTTAGTTACTTTGGCAATCACACAGCAAAGGCGCTTTCACGCTACTT
Source organism: uncultured Caldilineaceae bacterium (assembly GCA_964541665.1). GTDB lineage: Bacteria > Chloroflexota > Anaerolineae > Caldilineales > Caldilineaceae > CFX5. The sequence goes on from CAZIRP010000083.1 coordinate 23,342, forward strand.
GGTGCAACGCAACCGACCAGGGAATAAAGAACCTTTATTTGTTTCGGAGCGGGGAGGCAAGCGATTGACCCGCTTTGGTCTACGCCAGATTCTGGGGCGCATCGGCAAACGGGCCAACGTAGAGCATTGCCACCCGCATACGTTTCGTCGCACCTGTGCCCTGTGGATGTTGCGCAGCGGGGCCAGTATCTACCATGTGCAGCGGATACTAGGCCATGAATCGATTGATGTATTGAAGCAATACCTAGCATTGCTTGAAATGGATGTGCAAGCTGCACACCAAGCATACGGCGCAGTAGATAATATGATATAGGTTTTACGCGACAACGCCCACGGAAATCAGCCGTGAGCGCTGTCTAACCATAACCGCTGGACGTATCAGCGGGCAGGCTATACACAAGTATACCAGCCCACCAGCGGACGATCAACCGTTTGGCGGGCTTTTTTATTGCCCGCTCCTAGAATGAAGGAGTGATGACGATGAGAGTAGAACTAAGTTTTGAAACACATGACCGAGGATGGACATTCACCCTATCCGGCGAGCGGCACACACAACGCCTGACAGAGGGAGAGATAGCCGCACTGTTTCAAGCGCTACCCGTGGCAACTTGCCCGCGGGACGTTGCGGAGCGAATCGCACAGCGTGTCCTGGACGAAGTACGCAGACAGAAGGGCGGTTGACATGGACTGGAAATTTTCTTTCTTCCTGATCTCGATGCTGTTTGCCCTGGTATTTGGCTGGCAGCTTGCGCTATTCATTCCACCCGAACAATACCAGTTTGCCGGGTGG
>CAZIRP010000084.1:0-23357 GCA_964541665.1 uncultured Caldilineaceae bacterium
TCTGTGGTATCTTTAAAATCTGTGGATTCTCAGGCAGTTTCTGTGGTCTACTTAATACTGCAACCGCAGTTAAGGCGGATGCGAAAAAAGAGACGAAAGCTGTTGATGGTCATAGCGACGGCAGTGAGAACGCTGGGCAAGCAAACGTTTTGCACGACGCCAACGAGACCAAGCCAAGTGAAAGTAAGCAGAACTGGTAGGCAAAGGCAGCGCAATGGCAAGTAAGCGGCGCACTTCAGGCACAGTTAGGGGAGCAAGCCAGGGTTCAGGCCCCCTTTTTCCAGGGTGGCGTGCAGGCGAATCGAAGCTAACCAGGCATGTGCGAGCAAAGAAAGGGTGATATGTCGATACCAGCTATGCCAATAGCGAACTTCATAGTGGTCGAGACCAGTGTCACCTTTCGCTTCAGCGAAGCACTGTTCAATGGTGTAGCGCATTGCGGCAACTTGAGCGAGTGTGAGCAAGGGCGTGTCGGCAGGTGCATTGGAGAGATAGAAGGCCAAGTCATGCGGTTCAGTCAGCGAGCGACGCACCAGCAGCCAGGCATCCCGACCCGGCAACCCATCAGCGTTTTCGAGAATCCGTTGACAAGCCCAGTCGTAGGTGCGTGGCCCATGGCTGCCTTGGGCGACGGTCAGGCGCTGCCAGCGACTTGCCGGCCAAGCGGCAACCACGGCCACGACAGACAAGGGTTGCTGCGCATCAGCCAAGACTTTACTCCGCGTCGGTGGCCGACCGTGACCGAGCCAAGTGGGTACGCCAACCGCTGGTCGTGTCAGCCAGATGGTTGTGGGGGTACGCACCGCAAATACATACCAACGCCCCTGCTGGGCAATGGCGTGGCGCAGGGCAACAGAGGCACCATAGACTTCGTCGCCGGTGACCCAGCGCATCGGCACGCCCATCGCCCAAGCTCGTTCCAGCATCTGCTGCGCCAGCATCGCTTTGCTGGCAAAGCCGACTTCGGCCGGAATCTTAGCCGCTTGGCAGCGTTCCTGGTCGTTACACCAACTTTCCGGCAGATAGAGCTGTCGATCCAAAAAGGTATGGCCTTGTGGCGTTGCATAGCTCAAGAAAACCCCGACTTGACAATTCTCGCACTTGCCCGCTGTGCCGCTGTACTGGCGTTGCACGCCCGCCGATTTCGTCCCTTTCTTGAGAAATCCAGTCTCGTCTACCACACCGATGCCCTCTGCCTCGCCAAACACTTCCACCACAAAGCGTTGCAATTCATCCCGAGCGCGATCAGCATCCCAGTCCGTGCTATAGAGCAACCGCTGCATCGCATCTGGCGTTGCATCCCCCAAAGCCTCTGCCAGATGCCAACTGTTTTTTCGTTCGACTGGCGACAACAGCCCTTGCATATATTTCGCCGCTTGTTCTCTGCCTTCACTCCGTCGAAACAACCCGGCAAAGCGTTGTTGAAAGCGGGCAAACTCGTCTGCCCACTTTGCTAGTTCGTCTTGTTCCATAGCTGCTCCAGTGGTTTTTCACTGGCTTTAGTATCGCTCGTTTACCCTTTTTTTTCAACTGCGGTTGTAGTATTAAGGGAAACTGGAGAGAAGCGCGCAAAAGCCTGGTGGTTCACGGCGCGGACTTACGCTAAACCATAACAGATTGTTAACCAGATTACTCGCATCCTTTAACCAACGGTCGCTATCGTAAAGCAGGTTGCGCACATTCTGGAAAGCTGAAGTACCCTCCCTCTACGATGTTCATCCTCCTCACTACCCTCTCGCCATTCGAGGTGCGTCAAGTAGTCTGATGCACCTCGATTCTTTTCTCTAACGCTCTCATCTCGGGTATACTGACAAGAGCCAAATCATGGCGAACAAGCGCATTTGCGTTTGGCAAGCGAGCGGATGGCGAGGGCTTGAGGCATGGGTGGAAAGACAATCGGGAGTCGCGCGGCGGAGACCAAACCCAGGATTCTGGTGGTGGAAGACGAACCAGCGCTGGTCGATACATTGGAATATAGCCTGGCACGGCAGGGGTATGCGGTTAGCGTTGCCAGCGATGGTCTCCAGGCTTTGGAAATCGCCCGCGAGCTTGAGCCCGATCTGGTGGTGTTGGATGTGATGTTGCCCGGCCTGGATGGGTACGAAGTTTGCCGTATTTTGCGCCAGGAAAGCAGCGCACCGATCATCATGCTGACCGCACGGGCCGACGAGGTGGACAAGGTGGTTGGCTTGGAAGTTGGGGCCGATGACTACCTGACCAAACCCTTTAGCATGCGCGAACTGCTGGCGCGCGTCAAAGCCTTGTTGCGCCGCGTCCGGCTGGATCGAGAAGAGATGGTGGCCAGCGACACCACGACGCCCGAACTGCGCTCGGAACGCTTCCAATTCGACGATCTGATCATCGACCTAAGTCGGCGTGAAGTCATTCTCAATGAGCATGTCTTTCACCTCAAGCCCAAAGAGTTTGATCTGCTCGTTTTCCTGGCCCGCAACCGGGGCATTGTCCTGAGCCGCGATCTGATCCTGGAGCGCGTCTGGGGCTGGGATTACGATGGCGGTAGCCGCACCGTTGATGTGCACATTCGTTGGTTACGCGAGAAGATCGAAGCTGATGCTGCCAACCCGGTCCGCCTGGTTACGGTGCGCGGTATTGGCTATCGCTTCGAAGGGTGATCGCTACTCGACCACAGGTTGCTCATGCCCATTCACCAAGGGGATCTCTACTGGCTCGCCGCCGCGGCCCCCGGCCAGACGCACGCTCCCTATTCGCACCCGTACGTCGTCATCCAGGATGATCTGCTCAACAACAGTCGGCTCAGCACGGTGGTGGTTTGTGCGTTGACCTCCAACCTCAAGCGGCTGAATGAGCCGGGCAACATCTTGCTGGAGCCGAGCGAAGGGAATTTGCCGCGCCAGAGTGTAATCATCGTCTCTCAGCTTGAGGCGGTCGAAAAAGCAGCACTGGGCGAGTATATCGGCTCGCTGAGCAAAGCTCGGGTCGAGCAGATTTTTGCCGGCATTCGCTTTCAACAGACCTCATTCTTTACCCGCTGATTTTCCCCCCGTCACCCATCGTAAAATCAAGGAAAAGATTGGGATCCACAGATCCGCGCAGGTTTCTGATGGCTGCCTGTGTGCTCTGCGCAATCTGTGGATCAGCTTATTTCCGACTTGAACGATTCATTTATTCGTCAAATAGGCTCGGGTTGACCACGTCGGCGGGTCGTTCCCCGCGGAAAAAGGCCAGAACGCGGGCAACCGCCATAAACTCGATGCGCGCTCGGCCTTCGTCGGTCAATCCCGCGGTGTGCGGGGTCGCGAGGATCAGCGGGTGATTGCGCAGGCGTGAATCGACCGCTGGCGGTTCGGGCTCGAAGACATCCAATCCTGCACCGGCCAACTTGCCGCTGTCGATCGCTTCGAGCAGGGCTTCGCTGTCCACCAAGGGGCCCCGCGCCATGTTTAGGACATAAGCGCCGGGCTTCATCTTGCCGATCCCTTCACGGCCAACCAGGTGATAGGTCTGCGGTGTGGCTGGCACATGCACGCTCAGGAAATCGGCCTCTGCAAACACTGTGTCGAGTTCGGCCCAGGCAATGCACAATTCCGCGGCCTGTTCACGGGTAATGTTGGGATCATAGCCGATCACATTCATCTCCAGCCCCAACCGGCAGATCTGCGCCACCCGCCGCCCGATACGCCCCAGCCCGACCAGACCGAGCGTTTTGCCGCGCACTTCCGTCCCGATCAGCGGGGCGACGCGCGGCCCCCACTTGCCCGCGGCCAGATTTTCGTTGCCTTGTTTGAGCCGCTTCGCCAATGCCAGCAACATCGCCACAGTATGCTCCGCGGTGGATTCGGTCGGGCCATCCGGCGTGTTGGTGACCACGATCCCGCGGGCGGTGGCATCCTCGACATTGACATTGTCGTAGCCGATGCCGGTGCGCGCGATCATGCGCAGATTGGGCAGGCCATCCATCAACTTGCCATCATATTGCACCATGGAGGAGGCCAGAATCGCTTGGGCTGGCTGCGCATTCGCCAACGGATTCGCCTCGGCTGGGTCGGGAAAGAGAATTGTGACCTCCGGGGGCAACTGGTCGAGTGCAGCGGATAAGAAAGGCGCTTCGACCCAGATATGGGTGAGCTCTGGGGTAAGTTCGGCGAGTGTCATACAAGGTCTCCCTGGTTTTGAGCGGGGTTCATTGCTTGATGATGGTGTTGAGTTTTACCGAGCACCTGCCAGGTGCACCATCATCCAAGTGTGAACAAGTTGGCTCCATTGTAGCGCAAAGTGTGCGACTGGCCAGCTTCGTGCTGATTGCGTTTTGCATTATGATGGTGGGGTGTGGCTGGCTTTGAACGAGGACAGGCGAGATGTTGGTGATCAACGACGAGGTGGCAATTCCGCTGGATGAGATCGAATTCGAGGCAATTCGGTCGCAGGGCGCGGGCGGGCAAAATGTGAATAAAGTGGCGTCGGCGGTGCAATTGCGCTTTGATGTGCAGGCTTCATCGCTGCCCGATTGTGTGAAAGCACGGTTGTTGCGCCGCGCCGACCATCGGGTCACCAAAGAGGGGGTGATTGTGATCAAAGCGCAAGCCGCGCGCAGCCAGGAGCGCAACCGAGCAGAGGCGCTGGCACGTCTGCAAACGCTGGTGCAGGGTGCTTTGGTCATCCCCAAAGTACGGCGGGCTACGCAGCCCAGCAGTGGGGCCCGGGCAAAACGATTGGCGCAGAAAAAGCGGCGGAGCGAGATCAAAGCCTTGCGGGGCAAGGTTGACGAGTGAGTGGAGTCAGCTATCCAGCACTTCGCGAACTTTGTCGCGCAAAAGGGTGAGGGTGTAAGGTTTCTCCAGCAGCAAAACGCCTGTTTCGAGGATGCCATGAGGAGCAATCTCGTTATCGCTGTATCCCGAAACAAAAAGCACCTTGAGCTGCTGATACTGTTGCAACAGCTGATCACTAAGCCGCCGCCCACTCATCCCCGGCATGATCACATCCGTCACGAGCAAGTCGAGCGCGGGCGAAAATGTTGCAACCAACTGCAGCGCGGCCAGCCCATTGGCTGCTTCCCATACCGTGTGGCCCAGTTCGCGCAAGGTTGTAACGGCCAAATTGCGGATCTGATCGTTATCTTCTACCAGCAGGATCGTTGCCGGCCCTTCATGCTGCTCGGATGCGGTGTGGGGCGCAGGCAGGTCAAACGAAACAACCTTTGCCGGTTCTTCGCGACCGACGGTGCTCGGCAAGTAGAGCCGAAAAGTGGTGCCAAGATTGACCTCGCTCTCCACCTCGATAACGCCATTGCCTTGTTGCACAATCCCGTACACAGTGGCTAGCCCAAGGCCGGTACCCTTACCCAGCGGCTTGGTCGTAAAAAATGGCTCGAAGAGATGGGTTTTGGTCACATCATCCATCCCCTGCCCAGTATCGCTGATAGTCAAAACAATGTAGGGGCCAGCGGTCAGTTCTGGATGTCTCGCGGCCAATTCGGCGTCGACCAGCAGATTTTCGGTGGCAATTGACAAATACCCGCCAGTGGGCATGGCATCGCGTGCATTGATGCTCAAATTCATGATTGCTTGCTCAAACTGGCTGGGATCCGCCTTGATCGGCCACAGGTCGGGGGCCAGCTGGGTCGTGAGTTGAATGTCCTCGCCGATCAGCCGCGAGAGCAACTTTTCCAGATCGGTGATCAGTGCGTTGAGATCCAGCACCACCGGCAAGATCACCTGTTTGCGGCTAAACGTGAGCAATTGTCGGGTGAGCGCCGCGGCCCGATGACCGGCCTCAAGCACCTGCTCCAGGCGGGCCCGTTGTGGGTCGGACATCGGCATGCGCCGCAGGATCAGGTCACTGTACCCATTGATCACGGTCAGCAGATTGTTAAAATCATGGGCCAGCCCACCAGTCAACCGACCAATCGCTTCCATCTTTTGGGCCTGGTGATATTGTGCTTCCAGCCGCTTGAAGTCAGTCAGATCGGTCTGGATCCCCACCACATGGGTCAAGGTGCCAAATTCATCAAAGATGGGGGCCAGAGAGAGCGCGATCCAATAGGGTTTGCCTGCTTTGTTATAATTTAAGATTTCGACCGTGTAGGGCTGCCGATTGGCAATGGCCGAACGGATTGCCTCGCAGGTAGCGGGGTCGGTCTCTGGCCCTTGCAGCAGCCTGCAGGTGCGCCCAATGATCTCTGTGGCCTGATAGCCGGTCAGACGTTCAAAACCAGGATTGACATAGACGATGGGGCGTTTGGGCAAGGTTTGATCGGTGATCACAATCCCTTGGGCAATGGTTTCGAACGTGCGCTGATAGAGCGAGATGCGGCCTTCCGCCCGTTTGATGGCGGTAATATCTTCGGCCACGACGCTGATCAGCCAAGGTTGATTGGTGTGATCAGTCAGCGTCTCGAATACCAGCCGCATCCAGACGGTCGAAGAATCTCGGTGCAGCAAACGCTGTTCGATCCAGCGGCGGTTCAGGGTGGTTGCTTCGCCTTGCAACCAGGTTGTATAGGTGTGGCGATCCTCCGGGTGGATCAGCGAGGCGAAACATACACCAATCAGCGCGCCGGTCTCATAACCGAGCATTTCCGCGAAAGTGTGGTTGACCTCTAGCAATTGCCCTTCGGGATCCGCCAGGGCAATGCCCATATTGGCCGCCTGGAAGAGTGCGCTGTAGCGGCGCGTGCTTTCCAACAGAGATTGTTCGGCCTGCTTTGCCTCCGTAACATCCAATTCCACTCCATGCCAGATGTAGTGATTGCCCATGTCTTGAGGGGCTGCCCGGCGTTGTATCCAGCGGATCTCGCCAGAGGGCAAGCGGCGGCGGAATTGAATGTCGAGTGTAGCGCTAGTCCGCGCGGCATATTCGGTTGCCGCGGTCAGTTGCGCCCAATCTTCGGGGATGATCTGGTTGATCAGCAGATGCGCATTGCTCAAGGCTGCCTCGCGGCTCACCCCGCCGCTGATCTTTTCCACCCCCGCGCTGAGATAGGTGAAGTTGCGTTGCTCGCCGGGGCCAACTTTGATCTGATACAGAAAGCCATTGGGTAAATTGTCGCTCAGGGTTTGCAGGAGCAATTCGCGCTCTTGAACCGCGGCTGCCCATTCGTGCCGCTCGGTGATGTCGATCACAGAGCCAATATAGCCATGAAAATCCCCAGCTTCATCGAGCCAGGGTGTGGCTGAATCCAGAACCCAGCGATACCGACCATCGTGGCGGCGCAAGCGATATTCGACCCGAAATGAACCCTGTTCATTCGAAGCAGTGACAAAATAGTCGTGAGCAATCGCTCGATCATCGAGATGGACGGCGCGCAACCAACCAAAGCCGAGATTCTCGTCCATGGTTGTGCCGGTGAACTCACACCAGCGTTGGTTAATGTATTGGCAAGCGCCTGTATGATCGGTGATCCAGAGCATCATCGGCGCGTTGTCGGCCATGCGCCGAAAGCGCTGTTCGCGTTCTTGCACTTGTAACTCGGCCTTGCGGCGTTCGGTCAGGTCACGCGCAATAAGGAGCACCTGATTGTCCCCACAAGGCATCAAGCGCCCTTCGCGGTGACGGAGTGTACCCTCAATCGGCAGAACATATTCAATGACAACCAGCGCATTTTGCTGCAATACCTGCTGGATCGCAGCTGCGATCTGATCCGCCACATCCAGAGGTAACAGATCGTGGAGACGTTTGCCGATAATGGATGCACGAGGGATCAGCAATTGCTCGGTGATGCCCGCCAGACAGTCGAGATAGGTTCCCGCGGCGTCAAAAACGAAGATCGGATCGGGCACGGCAGCCAGGAGCGCTTGCAGGCGATTGCTGGTATCGCTCAGAGTGTGCATGGCCTGGTAGTGAGCAGCCACTTCTGCTTGCAGGGAACGGCTATTGCTGGTTAAAGGTAGAGATAATTCGTGTAGCGATTGTAGGAGGCGTCGCTGCTGTTGATTGTAGACGATGGCCAGGCCCAGGCTATGGGTGATGCTGTTGAGGGGGGCTTCAAGCGAGCGGGAGATCGGCGCATCGCTGAACAGGGCCAGCAGGCCAACGAGTTGTTCGTCCACCCAGAGCGGGTAGCCAACAAAAGCCGTGATTCCCTGCCGCCTGAACCATTCTGGCCGCGTGACCCAGGGATGCTCCTCAATTTCGTCGCTCCATACGGCCTGACGGCTGGTTGCTACTCGACCGATCAGGAATTGCCCGAGCGCAATTTGTTGATAGTGCCCACTGAGATGTGTATAGACACCCGCACTGGCTTGTAACTCCAGGATCTGCTCCTGCGGATTAAAGAGCCAGATGCGAGCAAGCTGTAATTGAAGCTGACGGACAAAAATATCGCTGCACGCCTGGAGTAATTGAGGTAACGATGGGCTTTGCCAGAGCGCGGCGTGGATCTGCTGAAGCATTTCCCCCGGGTCAATGGATGCTGGCAGCCCTGGGTTGGCTAATTCACGGTTCAGATTCATACATCTATCCTTGCGGATCGAAGGCCCAAGAATGCAAATAAGCTCATGTCTCGCGCAGCGAGCAGGAGTTAGCCATCAGTGGAAGTATTGGGCATAGCACAAACAATTCCCCAAACATGCGTTATGTGGGTTCGCTGGTGGGGCAATTTAGGGTAGATTCGGCAATGCAGGGGCCTTACTGCCAGGTGAAACGACGGATTGCGCTTGGCGGACTTGCTGGCTCAAGGGTAATTTGTCCATTCGGCCCCGTCTGGGTACGGATTACCGAAACTTGCCAGGTGTAAACAACTGCCTGGTCGCTAGTAGGAGCCAGTGTTGTTTCCAGCCGGTAACTCGTTGCTTTGGTCCAAATACTGGGGATTGGCTCTGCTCCATCGCTGGGGTAGATCAATAGGACATACCATTCGTTGGGTTGCAACACATCAACGCTGACCCAGCGCAGCAAGACAGCCTCGGTGCGGGGCAGGGTTGCTGCCGCGGGAGGACCAATCAAGCGCGGTTCAACGTAGAGGGTGGTTGCCTGCGCACCAGAGGGAGCCTGGGCATCAGTTGGCCCAACCTCAGCCGAACTATCGATCACTTCCTGGGGAACAGCGCTCAGCGGAATAAAGAGCCGATCTCCCGGGCGAATGATGGCATTAGGCGCAAGATTATTCGCGGCCAGAATGGTATCTACCTGGCTGCCCAGCGAAAGGGCAATCGAGATGATCGTATCATTTGGGCGAACAATGTATTCGAATTGCGATGTGGCGGGCGCGTCCGCGGTCACGCTCAAGTTCCCGTCGCTGAGAATCGGAATTGTGAGCCGATCCCCTGGGCGAATCAACTCGCTACTGAGTCCATTGGCAGATTGGATCTCCTCCACCGTAACGCCATATTGCGTGGCGATCCCCAACAGGGTTTCCCCACTGCGCACCTCATGGGTGAGCATGGTCTGGGTTGGAACCGGCGGGGGCAGGGTTGCGGTGGGTTCTGCAAGGGGTGTGGGGGTTGGTGTTTCATCCAGCAGGGGGATATTGGTGGGCAGGATGGTGCGGTTTTCGTTCGCCTCGGCCAGTTCTTGCGGGGGGCGTGTACCCAAACGCCACCAGACCACCAACACGGTTACAACGGCAAGCACCAGGACCGCGTCCACCCAAGAGATCCGGCGGCGCCGGGCTCGGATACGGAGGTCATGCCCACACATAAAACAGCTTTCGGCATCACGCGCCACGCGCGTTCCACAATTCGGGCAGCGGCGCTCAGCGCTAAGTCGAGAGAGTTGCTCTTGAGCCATAGAGAGGGATTATAGCATTGGATAACGGTGAATGTACAAGTTGTGGAGGGCGCAAACATCTGTTCGAGCAGGAAGCAGGTGCTCAGCAGCAAGCACTAAAAAATGACGACTCGGCGGCAACCCACCGAGTCATCCTCAGACGAATCAAGTTCAGGGCAGACGCTCAGGCAGCTTATTGATGCTGGGCCAGCATATAGACGAGCAGATCGGCCAGATCCTGGTCGCTGAGGGTCTCCCCAAAGGTGGCGGGCATAATGCCAGCAGCATAGTTCGGCACAATATAAGCGCCAGGATTCACAATGCTCTCGTAGAGATAATAGGCGGGGCTTTCCCCGGCAACCCGACTGACCGCGGTATCCCCCATGTGGTACCAGGTCGGCCCGGTCATCTGCTGGGCGGGATCCACCGAGTGGCAACCGACGCAGCCATTGGCGAGCGAGAGCGATTCGGCCCGACCTGGGTCTGCCGAAGCAATGGCGCTCATGATCTCATCCGGGAGGCCAGCGTAGATCTGGTCTTCGCTCAGGGTGGAGAGCAGGACGGGCGTGGGCGTTGGTAAGACGGCGACAGCCTCGCCCGCTTCCCGAGCTGCCAAAACAGCCCCTAATTGCGGCGAAATAATCGGTTCATTTGCATTTGGTGCACAACTGACGATCGCAATCAACAACAGCAAGAGCGCCAGGGCGATTACGCTTTTTCGTTGTGGAAACAAGGCCTTCATCGAACCTCCGGAAGACTTCACTCACCTGTCTTGAATAATGGCATTCTCACGCTTACGCAGCGCCTGGTGAATCTCAGGCGAGCCAACATGCTTGACGAGTAATCTTCACTCAAGGCTTGCGTAAGGTCTGGTTTTTCGCAGTAGCTCTAGTGTAGCATAGAGTTTGATTCAGGGCAATTTAGCCAATATCTGCGAAATAATTCACAAACATGGCTGAGGTTGCGCTGTCTGGCTTTGTTCCACCAGAGGGATTTGACTATCGCGCGATTCGGGTGTATTCAATAAAAGCATTCTATGGTCGTCTGGAAGTCCAGTTTGCCCTTGCGGAAAAGGAACAGTCTACCCAAAATGCTCCACTCACCGCGTGTCCGCTGGCGTACTGCTTTTACCTATGCGCTGGCAATTCTCATCATTATGCTTGGTTTGGCCTTTTATTTTGATCAGCGCACCGCGCTCACCTTTACCGAGGTGCTCTGGCCGGTTTTGATCGCCGGCTGCCTGATCAGCGCGCTGATGATGTTCCAGGCCGAACGAGCAGCCAGTACGGTTCGCCGCCTCACCGTAGCCGCCGAGCGGATCGCCCGCGGCGACCTGGATGCGCGCATCGTGTCGCTCAGCAGCGGCGAGATCGGGCAACTTGCCCGCGCCTTTAACCGTATGGCGAACAAGTTGCAGCGGCAGATGAACAAGCGCGCCCGCGAGCGCAATCGCCTCCAAACGGTGCTGCAGGTCCTGACCGATGGTGTCTTGATCATCAACCGGCGGGGTGAAGTGCGCCTGGTCAACCCAGCCGCCGAACGCATCCTGCAGGCGCAGGCCCCCCAGATCCTGGGCCGCACGATCACCCAGGCCGTGCGCGACCATCGGATCGTCGAGCTGTTTCAGCGTTGTTTGCAAAGTGGCCAGGAAGAAGTGGCGATGCTGGAGTTGGAAGGTGGGCGAGCGTTGCGGGTAGCGGCAATGCCTTTTCTCAAAGATCCCAATCGTGGTCATGTCTTGATGTTGCAGGACTTCACCCGCCTGCGCCATCTGCAAACGGTGCGCCACGATTTTATCAGCAACATTTCGCACGAGTTGCGCACGCCGCTTGCTTCGCTGCGCGCGCTGGTGGACACGCTCAGCGATGGCGCGCTGGAAGACCTGCCCGCTGCCCAGCGTTTCCTGCTGCGGATGGAGGTTGAGGTCGATGCCCTGACGCAGATGGTGCAGGAATTGCTTGATCTCACCCAGATCGAATCGGGGCAAGCGTCGTTGCGCCTGAAAGCCTATGCCGCGGAATTGATCGGTCTGGGAGCCGAGCGGCTGCGTCCCCAGGCCGAACGGGCGCAGATCGACTTGCGGATCGACCTCCCGCCCACCCTGCCCGAGTTGATGATCGACCCAGACCGGGTGCAGCAGGTGGTCGCCAATCTCGTCCATAATGCCATCAAATTTACCCCGGCTGGGGGCGAGATCCACGTGTCCGCCACCCCCGACCTGGCTGCCGGAGAGTTGATCGTCGCTGTGCGCGACAATGGACCAGGCATTGCCGCGGATGATCTCCCCCGCATCTTCGAGCGCTTTTACAAGGCCGACCGGGCCCGTTCGACCGGCGGCACCGGGTTGGGGCTGGCCATTGCCAAACACATTGTGCAGGCCCATAGTGGGCGCATTTGGGTGGAAAGTGTGCCTGGCAAAGGCAGCACCTTCTACTTTACCTTACCGACCGCGACCCCCTTATCCTCCTGAGCAGAGCACAAAAACTCTTGCAAAAGCTTATCCGCAGATTGCGCAGAGTTACGCAGATTCTACAGCAGAAAGCCAGAAATCTGAATCATCTGTAGAATCTGTGGATTCTCAGGCAGTTGCTGCACTTTGCATAAGTGAAACCAAACAAGAGTCTAGAAACCACAGAGTACACAGCGGTAGTGGTAAAAGCTGGTTGATGATTGACCATATTTTTTACCATGAAGGACACAGAGGGCACGAAGAAAAACTTCGTGTATTTCGTGTCCTTCGTGGTTCAATTAAGCTGTTTCACTAGCTATCCACTCACCATTGACACTATCTACGGATTCACAGATTTTTCTTTTTTCATCCGCGTCATCTGCGCAATCCGTGGTTAAATTTTCTAACGATCTTCTTGGGTTTACTTAACCCACTGCTGTAGGTTGTGACTCCCTCTGCACGGTTGGCAGATTCAGCGCACCTGCGATCCCCAACTTGTTAATCGATTGTTTACATGACTTTGACTCCTCGTTAAAGCCGATTGCGCGCGCTGTTAATGTGCCTTGTCTATAGTCAGGACGTACAGTGCAGAACTGAAGCCGTATCGCAGACTGAAGTAATGAGCAAAAGTTCATTTGTCAAAAGGCAATTTAAAAAGAACGAGGAGTAGTTTAATGATGTACAAATTATCGGTGACCCTGGTCCTGGGTTTGAGCCTGCTAGTGGCCGCTTGTACAGCGCCAGCCGCCGCGCCGGCTCCAGCCCCGGCAGCCACAGAAGCGCCCGCCGCAGAAGCTCCTGCTGCTGAAGGTAGTGCAGGCACGCTGCCGGAAGTTGACCCGCTGAGCGTGACTGGCGACATCATCACCGCGGGAAGCTCGACGGTTTATCCGCTGAGTGAAGCCATGGCCGCCCGTTTTGTGGATGAAGGGTATGCCGGCAATATCACAATCGATAGTATCGGGACGGGGGCCGGGTTCGAGCGCTTCTGCACCGCGGCTGAATCGGACATTGCCAACGCCAGCCGCCCGATCAACCAGACCGAGACCGCGGACTGCATAGCAAATGGCCGCGAGCCGATCGAGTTCCGTGTCGGCACCGATGCCCTGGCCGTCATGGTCAACCCCGGCAACGATTGGGTCGACGACCTGACCATCGAACAACTCGCGCTGTTGATGTCCGATGACGTGACGACCTGGTCGGAAGTGGACCCCAGCTGGCCCGCCGAGCCCATCCTTCGCTTCAGCCCGGGCACGGATAGCGGCACCTACGATTACTTCCTGGAGGCAGTGACGGAAGAAGTGTACGCGGACGAAGGCGGCGCCAAGTTCCTCAATGCCAGCAACCTGCAACTCAGCGAAGATGACAACATTCTCTCGCAGGGTATCCAGGGCGACCTGAACGCCATCGGCTACTTTGGCTATGCCTACTATGCTGAAAACGCCGACGCCCTGAAGATTGTCAGCATCAACGGGGTTGAAGCTTCGGGCGAGAATGTCGACAATGGCAGCTACCCGCTGGCCCGCCCCATCTTCATCTACTCGGATGCGACAATTCTCACCGAGAAGCCGCAAGTAGGGGCCTTCATCAACTTCTACCTCACCTTTGTGGATGAGGAGATCGGCACGGTGGGGTACTTCCCCGCCCCAGCCGCAGATTTGGATGCTGCCAAGGCTGCGCTGGCCGCTGTGTTGAATCCATAAGCATAAGCAGCATAACACGATAGCCCAAGTTGATTGCTGGTGGACACGTTGACGAAAGCTGCGTCAGCGTGTCCATCGTTGAAGGAAGAGCGGAATCGTAAGGAGTGAAGCTCGAATGAAAACGTCCACACTGGCTGGTGGAGGGACAACTCGGCCTGGCGCATATCCCTTCAGTGACGTGGCCGATGGGAACGATGGTAGGTTGAATCTGCGGCGGCGTGCACGGCTGGGCGAGTCGATCATCCAGGGGTTTCTCTTCCTTTGCGGGGCCTTGTCCATCCTAACCACTGTCGGGATCATGTATGTGTTGGGCCGAGAAGCGTGGCTCTTTTTTGGGGATGAGGCGGTCAGCCTGGTGGAATTTTTCACCAAGACCACCTGGCAGCCGCAGATTGGTGAATTCGGGGTCTTGCCATTGGTGACAGCCACGCTGATCACCAGTGCGATTGCGATGCTCTTTGCCTTGCCGGTCGGGCTGGCCGTGGCGATCTACCTGAGCGAATACGCCAGCGAACGGGTGCGCCGCACACTCAAGCCCATGTTGGAGGTGCTGGCTGGTATCCCGACGGTTGTTTATGGCTATTATGCGCTCACGTTTATGACGCCAATTTTGCGCTCGATCTTTGGCCCCAATACCGTGCAGATTTATAACATGGCCTCGGCTGGCATTGTGATCGGTATTCTGATCCTGCCGCTGGTCAGCTCGATGAGCGAAGACGCGCTGCGTTCGGTGCCGGGTGGGCTGCGCGAAGCGGCCTTTGGCCTGGGCGCAACCCGCCTGGAAACCTCGTTGCGCATTGTCTTGCCCGCCGCGTTTTCGGGCATCATGGCCGCGGTGATCGTTGCCATTTCGCGTGCGGTGGGTGAAACAATGGTGGTCGCGATTGCCTCCGGGGCCGGCCCCAATTTTACCTTCAACCCCTTTGCCTCAGCCGAAACCATGACTGGCCACATCGTGCGGATCAGCGGCGGCGACCTCAGCTATGATTCGATCGACTACAGCAGTATTTTCGCCATCGGTCTGCTCCTGTTCGTGTTGACCCTGGGGCTGAATATCGTAAGCCGCATGATCGTCGCGCGCTTCCGCGAGGAGTATCAATAATGGGCATTCAGATGACGCATGGGAACGGGAGCTTTCCCGAAGGGGATGCGCTGCACCAGCAGATGAGCAATCGTCGCCAGCGGGGCCGCTTGTGGAGCATTATCTTTCGGCTCTCGACGATCATCGGCATGTTGGCCTTGGTCTCGCTGCTCTTTAACATCCTCGATAGCGCGGTTGGGCTCGTTGCCATCCAGAATACGGTGGATCCCGATGCAATTGTGCGGTCGGTGGAGGCGGAAAATCTGCTGACCGCGACCCATGTGGTCGCCAGCGAATCCGATACTGAACTGGCGGAGGGCATCCTGGGCGATCCCTATGCAATCGGCTTTTTTGGCTATAGCTATTGGCAAGCCTATGCGGATGGTTTGCGCGCGGTCGCGGTTGACGGGGTGGTGCCCACGCCAGAGACACTGGGCGCTGAGGATTACTCCTTGGCGCGCCCGCTCTATCTCTACACCACCGCCGACATTTTGACCCAGAAGCCGCAAGTGGCTGATTTTCTGCATTATTATATTGATCACATGAATGAAGAGGCCGCGGCGATTGGCTTCTTCCCGTTGGCCGAGGCAGAATTGCTCGCCACTCTGGAGCGCCTGGAGCAAGCAACCGCGCTGGCGCCAACAGCGCGCGACAGTGACCCGATCTCGGTGGTGGGCAGCTCCACGGTCTACCCGTTGACCCAGCACATGGCCGATCAATTTGCCGCGGCTGGCTTTGCGGACACCATCACTGTGGAGGTAATGGGCACCACCGCGGGGCTACTGCGCTTTTGTCAGGACGACACAGTGGACATTGCCAACGCCAGCCGGGCCATCTTTCGCCCGGAACTGGAAGCCTGCCGTCAGGCCGGCCGCGAACCGATTGCCTTCCCCATCGCGTCGGATGCCCTGGCGATTGTAGTAAGTCAAGCAAATACTTTTGTCTCCGACCTGAGCAGTGAGCAGATCCGCCAGGCTTTCACTACCGCCACCACCTGGGCGGATCTGGACCCCGCCTGGCCTGCCGAGCCGATCCGCCGGTTTGTGCCCGGGGCCAACAGCGGCACGCTCGACTTTTTTGTCGAAGCCGCGCTGGGCCGCGAACTGGAAGACTTGCCCAAAGAGACACTGATCGAAATTCTGCAGGCAAATATCTCCGCCGGTTTGATGCGCCGGTTCGAACGGGATGAGCCCTTTGCCGCACGGTCGCAAGCGAGCGTGTTGGAACTGGTCAATGAGCGGGTGATCGAACCAAGCGTGGCTCGTTCGTGGAGCCTGACCGATTCCCTGCTCAAGCGCAGCGAGATCGAAGCCGTTGTGGCCGCTATCCCGAATGGGGAGCTGACATGGCGCAGTTGGGTGACGCCCAAATTTCTCAGCGCCCCCCAATCTTCAGACCCGAACAAGGCGGGCATCCGCCCGGCCATTCTCGGTTCGCTTTGGGTGATCTTGATCACGCTGCTGATCGCGCTGCCCGTTGGTGTGGGCGCGGCGATCTATCTGGAAGAGTATGCTGCCAACAACCGGCTCAACCGGCTGCTCGAAACCAACATCAACAACCTGGCCGGGGTGCCGTCGATCATCTATGGCATGTTGGGCCTGGCCGTCTTTGTGCGCATTCTGGAGCCGCTGACCAGTGGTAAATTGTTTGGGCTGGTGGATGGGAGCACCGCCAATGGGCGCACGGTTCTCTCGGCAGGTCTGACGTTGGCGCTGCTGGTATTGCCCCTGATCATCATCAACTCGCGCGAGGCGATCCGGGCCGTGCCCGCGTCCCTGCGCCAGGCAGGCTTTGGCCTGGGCGCGACCAAGTGGCAGGTGATCTGGCATCACGTTTTGCCGGTGGCTCTGCCGGGGATTCTGACTGGCAACATCCTGGCGATGTCGCGGGCGATAGGTGAAACCGCGCCGCTGGTGGTGGTCGGGGCCTCCACTTTTATTGCCCTCGACCCGAATGGCCCGTTTGCCAAATTCACCACGCTGCCCGCTCAGATCTATCAATGGACAGGGCGGCCCCAGCAGGAATTTCAGCACATTGCTGCCGCGGCCATTATCGTGTTGCTGATCCTGCTGCTTTCGCTCAACGCGTCTGCTGTCTGGCTCCGCAACCGCTACAGTGTGCGCGTCTAAGCACGCCGGAATATCGTCTCAATGCGAGGAGTTGATCATCCAATGAGTAGTGCTATTCTAACCGCCGAAAAGATCGAAACGAATCTCACCATCAGTAGTGATCGCACGGCGATTGAAGCCAAAAACCTGCAAGTCTATTATGGCCAATTTCACGCGGTGCGCGACGTCAACCTGCGGATCGAAGAGCGCAAGATCACCGCGATGATTGGCCCGTCGGGGTGTGGCAAGAGCACCGTGCTGCGCTGCTTCAATCGTATGAATGACCTGATCCCCGCGGCGCGCGTCGAAGGGCAGATCGCGTTTCAGGGCCAGAATATCTACGATGCAGCCATCGACCCGGTCGAAGTGCGCCGCCGGATCGGCATGGTCTTTCAAAAGCCCAATCCCTTCCCCAAGACCATCTACGAGAATGTCGCCTGGGGCGCGCGCATCAACGGCTTTAAGGGTGATATGGATGGCCTGGTTGAGCAATCGCTGCGCCAGGCCGCGCTCTGGGATGAAGTCAAAGATAAGCTGCAACAGAGTGCGTATAGCCTTTCGGGCGGCCAACAACAGCGGCTCTGTATTGCGCGTGCTGTCGCCACACGGCCCGATATTATCCTGATGGATGAACCTTGTTCGGCGCTGGACCCAATCGCCACCTTGCGCATCGAAGACCTGATGCGGGATCTGGTGCAGCGTTATACCATCATTATTGTAACCCACAATATGCAACAAGCCGCGCGGGTTTCCGACTATACTGCATTCTACATGGTGGATGATCACCGCACCGGGCATCTGATGGAGTATGGCCCGACCAAACAACTCTTTACCAACCCGCAACACAAGAAGACCGAAGAATATATTACGGGGCGCTTTGGTTGATCCTGAGGGAAATTTTTGCGGTGTGACAGATTTTTGAGAGTGTGTTACGATAGTAAGAATTAGTTGCTTTATTTGTACGCAGCGCCGCCGCCCTCACCCGTTGGCATGCGTATCGTCCACCAATTTCTGTGCAAGCCAATCAATTTGCTTACCTGGCAATTCGCTCACTTGGCTTGTTCTTGTACAGCCCGGCGGCGCTTCGGGCACGGAGAGTTTCATGCGAACCCATTATCAACAAGGGCTGCGGCACCTGCAGGATGAGCTCCTGCTGATGGGCAGTATGGTCTGTCAGGCCCTTTACGACTCTTTAAATGTGCTGAAACAGCAAAATTTGGATCAGGCACGTCAATTGATCGCTGATGATCGAGTGATCAACGCCAAGCGCTATCAGATCGAAGATGAATGCCTGATGATGATCGCCACTCAGCAGCCGATGGCCCGCGATATGCGGCTGATCGCAGGTATTTTGGAGATCGCCTCGGAGCTGGAGCGGATCGGTGATTATGCCAAGGGCATTGCCCGCATCACCGTTTACATTGGCAAGGAACCGCTGGTCAAGCCCCTGATCCACCTGCCGGAGATGTGTGACATTGTTGTCGAGATGTTGCGTGACGCGCTGGATGCCTTCATCGTCCAGGATGTTGACAAGGCATGGGCCATCCCGCGCCGCGATGATGATGTGGATAAGCTCTACAATATCATCAATCGCGAACTGCTCGACATCATTGTGGCTGATCCCAGCCGCATCGATCACGCCAATTATCTGAGCTGGGCCGCGCACAATCTGGAACGCGCCGCCGATCGCTCGACCAACATCTGCGAGCGGATCATTTACACGGCTACCGGCCAATTTGTGGAAATGGACACCGAAGAGCCGGGGTACGCGGGGCTTTCGTAAACCTACGCCCAGCCCCAGCTTACACCAATTATCCAGATTCAAAGAACCACCTTCAGCGGTCAGGCTTCTCTCAGAAACCTGACCGCTGGCGCGTGTACCCCAATGCTGTCCTCTGAGGTTGTCTATGGCCGCCCGCTGCGCAGTGGGTTCTCTGTGCTGAAAGGTGTGCTTCTCACCCCCTGAATCGGCAGCCAGGATCGATAGGGGGTGCCGCCCTCGCCCGCGCTGCCAAAGTCGCACAGATGGAGTGTGCGCCCATCTTCCGTGGGCAGCGCCACCAGGACGATCGGGGCGAGCCAGCCCGGCCACGAGGTGAGCGTGCCCTGCAATTGCTGCGCCGCCAAACTCGGCACTTCGTGCGGGTCCATCGGGTTGAAACGTCGATCATAGGTTAGCAGGACAGGCCCCCGATAGAGCGAGCTTTTGCCCGCGCACTCCGCTTCACCCACCCAGACATGGGGCGAAAAATCCAGCACCAACTCGACCAGATCGCTCTGCTGCCACACCCGGGTGATCGGCAAATAGCTGCCGGGTTGTACACCCTCCACCGCTGCCCCGTTGATGGTCACGGTGGTTTGCGCCGACCAATACGGGATGCGCAAGTGGAGGGTGAGCGGCGTTGTTTGGTCACTCTCTACCCGCAGGCGGATCCCGCCGCTGACGGGGTACTCGGTCTCCTGGGTGATGGTCACCGTTTGCCCGCTGGGCGATTGCGCGCTCATGCGGCCGGCCCCGTACCAGTTCAGCACCAGGCCATCATCACTTTGTAGCAGCGCCCACTCGCTGAGCATGCCAAAACCGCGTGCCGCGTTCACACTACAGCAATTGAGTTCGGGCGAACCTGCGCGGGCCTGAAAGACAATATCATGCGCGCTGGCTTTGCGCTCGCCATCCATCGGCGTGTTGTAGGTTGCCCAGCGTCCGCTGGCCGAATGCAGCCCCACCACCGAGTTGATCGTCGAAAGCTCCAGCTCGTCGGCCACAATGGAATTGCCTGTCAGCCGCAACATCTCAACGCTGAGCGCGATCCAGGCGATGGTGCAGCAGGTTTCAATTGCGCCAGGGTGGTAAGGATTGCCCTGCGCTTGCTCACCCGAAGAGAACCCGCCATTGTTGTGTCTGTCCCAGCGGACAATACTCCACCACCAGTGTTCAAAGGCCTGGCGATAGCGCGCTTCCCCGGTCAGGTAATACAGTTCAACCAGGCCCAGGATTGGGTGCAGGCTCTCCCAGCGCGGTTTGGGCGTAGCAAAAAAATCCTCACCCTGCAACGCTGCTTCCAGATAATCCCCTGCCAGGGGTTGACCTTGCTCGTCCCGCGCCGCAAACTCATCCACCAGTTGCCGCGCCAGCGCAAGATAGCGCGCTTCGCCGGTGACCTGATGCAGCAAACAGAGCGAATGAACCGGTGCCAGATTCATTTCGGTCGAGCCAGTATCCACCAGCCGGGGCTGTTTCTCGCCCAGAAATTTGTCGCAGAGCAGATCGCCAATCCGCCGGGCACAGGTCAGCGCAGCTGCGTCGCCGCTCTCGACATGCCACAGGAGCAACCCCAGCATCATATGATAGTGGCCCCAGGCATCCCATGTGCCGTGCTGAAGTTGCGGTGCCTTGCCCGAGAGTCTGAAATCCCGCGGCCAGGGCCCAAGATAGCCATCCTCGGCCTGGAGCGTGACCAACTCTGCCACAAAGCTGACGATACTTGCCCGCAAACGCTCGCTGTTCGTCAGCCGCAGGACCTGAGTCGCCGCGGTGAGATGTTTGCCCGCAAATTCTCCGGCCCAGGGCACCAGTTCGCGATAGGGCTGGCGGTCGCGATCTCGAAAAATTTCCAACATGGCTGGGTTGGCCAGCGGCGCAATCTCCAACCACTGTTCGCTGATCCCCTGTAAATACGCGGCGAGATAGCCCTGGAATTGATACGAAACCTGGTGGGGGCGGGTCAGATGTGGCTGCGGCATGGTGTTTGCTTTCTGTGTTGGGTTGGGTGGCTTGAGTGCAGGTGAGTGTAGCAGGAAGCAGATCGCAAGGCAATTACGCTCAACAGGGATAACAACGTGTCGCGAATTATTTATCTGTTTTCCCTCTTGACAAAACTAATAACATTAGTTTATAATCTAACTATGCTAGTTTTGCTTGAACGATAGGATTGGAATTCACGGATGAAAATCACCCAACACGGTCAATACCTGACCCAATTAACTCAATTTCCCCAATGGCTGCCGATCAACACCTACCTGGTGCGTGAGGCTGACGGCTTTACCCTGGTTGATACTGGTTTTGGGGGCGGGCCTGCCATTCTTGCCGCGGCGCAGCAACTCGGCGCACCGATTCAGCGGATTGTGCTGACCCACGTCCATGGGGATCATGCGGGCTCGCTGGATGCGTTACACAAAGCGCTGCCCACTGTTCCCGTTCTGCTCTCGGCGCGCGAAGCCCGGCTTCTGACGGGCGACCGCACGCTCGACCCCAGTGAGGCCCAAGCCAAATTGCGCGGCAGCTTTCCCAACGTAAAGACCCGCCCGACCGTCACCCTGGCCGATGGGGATGAGATTGGCTCGCTGCGGGTGATCAGCGCGCCCGGCCACACCCCGGGCCACATTGCGCTGCTCGATCAGCGGGATGGCTCGCTGATTGCTGGTGATGCCTTCCAGACCCGCGCCGGATTGGCGGTGGCCGGTGTGGTGCGTTGGCTTTTCCCGCTGCCCGCGCTGGCTACGTGGCATCTGCCCACGGCGTTGGCCAGTGCACGCCGCTTGCGGGCCTTAGCGCCCACACGCCTCGCTGTCGGACATGGCGCGGTCCTGGCCGACCCGCTTGCCGCGCTGGACGAGGTGATCGCGGAAGCGGCGCACATTGTTGAGGGCAGGGCGAACCATGGCGCGTAGTGTGGGGATCAGTCGCGAACAAGTGATCACTGTGGCGGCTGAATTAGCCGACCGTCACGGGCTGGAGCAATTGGCTTTGGCCCATGTTGCTGCTCAATTGGGTGTTCGGCTGCCTTCGCTCTATAACCATGTGGCGGGGTTGCCAGGCTTGCGCCACGAATTGGCCATCCATGGCTTGCAGGAGCTGCTCAGCCGGGTCAGCCGGGCCGCGCTGGGCAAAGCTGGCGACGAAGCGGTGATCGCGCTCGGTTTGGCTGTCCGCCAGTTTGTGGTGGAGCGTCCAGGGCTGTACGCGGCCACGGTGCAAGCCCCCGCGCCCGACGACGAAGCCTTGCAAGCCTTGAGTCAGCAGATATTGGAGGTGATTTTTGTTGTGTTAGCGCCCTACAAGCTGGATGACCAAACGCGCATCCATGCTGCACGCGGGTTGCGGAGCCTGGCGCACGGGTTTGCAACGCTCGAACAAGCCGCGGGTTTTGCCATTCCCATTGATCAAACGGAGAGCTTTTGTTGGTTGTTACAGGTTTTTCTGCGGGGCTTGCGGCAGATCAATGACGAATTGTAAGCCGATCGGTTCCAGGTTGTTGACCACGACGCGACCACCATGGGCCGCGATCACTTTATGGCAATAGGCCAGGCCGAGGCCCAAGGGCGTTCGTCCTTGCTCTTTTAAGGTCATCACCCCAAATTTGTCGAAAATATGGACCAACTCTTCGGCTGAAAGATGAGGGCTGCTGTTTTCGGTGATGACCCGCAAACAGACTGGCGAGGCATTGTGATCTACATAAAATCTGAGGGAAACGACCGACTGCAGGGGCGCAGATTTGATGACCCAGTTGAGCAGATTTTCGACGGCCCGCTGAAAGAGCAGCAGATCCACCTGGAACTTATGAGGGGTCTCAGGCAAAGACCCGAGTTCGAGGGTAACCTGTCGCGTGGCAACAATCGGTTCGGTCTTTTCGCGCAACTCGCTGGCGAAACGCCGCAGATCCAACGGGGCAAGCACCAGGGGCACGTGCGTTTTGTCGAGCTTGTTGAGCAGCAACATATCTTCCAGGAAGGAACTGACATGGTGCGCTTCGTTGAAGATCATATCCAGGTAACGATTCTGGTCGGGCTGCATATTGCCACGCCGCTTGAGCAATTGCACATATAACATCACCGCGGCGAGCGGGTTGCGCATGTCGTGCACGATCATATTCGAGAGCAGATCGCGCGTTTGCAGCGCATATTGCAGCTCGTCATACTGTTTTTTGATGCGCAAAACTGAGCGGATGCGAGCCTTTAACTCCATCGAATGGAAGGGTTTGGAGATAAACTCATCGGCACCAGCATCTAAGGCATGTACCAGGTCGCTGCTGGTATCCAGCGCGGTCACAAAAATGATGGGGATGTGGCGATAGTCGGGCGATTGTTTTAATTGTTGACAAAGTTCAATGCCCGTCATCCCTGGCATCATGATGTCGAGCAGCAGCAAGTCTGGGTTGAGCGCTGCTATATTTCTGAGCACTTCGGCTCCGCTGGCGGCAAAGAGCAGCGAGTAGCCTTCGCGCCGCAGCAGCGCCTCAAGGGTCTCGCGCGCCATTTGATCATCATCAACAATTAAGATTCGTGGGGCCGAGCGAGAAGTCATTACGTACGCCTTTGAGTAAGCAGAT
>CAZIRP010000085.1:0-22928 GCA_964541665.1 uncultured Caldilineaceae bacterium
GCATTAAGATTGTTCTACTTGTGCTGCTCTTCAGACCACCAAGCAAGCCGAACCCCTAGCTCACCTGTGAGCGACGAAAGCCCGACTACATTGCAAACGAGACCCCACCGCCGAAGCAAACTAGCCCCGATCACCCCTGAGCGCAGCGAATCAGGTGCAGCGGATGTTCGGCGGCTTTGATTCACAACAACTCGATACAATGCAAATCCTCAAAAGCAGCGAGGGCTGATTCTAAACCAAACCACACGACGCCAGTTGGACTCTTGCGACGAAATTGACCAATAGGTATCAACGACATAATCATCACAGACTCTCGATAATCATGCCAGAATGCATCCCAATCGTATCCCTTGACGCCGTTTACTAGCAACTGTTGATGATAATGCTGCAACAGTGGTCTCTCTAAGTCTATACGCCGTTGTGGTGACCAATGTAGAGCTATCAGGAAAGCGAGATCGATGGCTGCTACATTGATATTCCACAACTGCCAATCAATCAAAATTACAGAATCTTCTGTTGCATTGCGGGGCAGCAGTAAGTTTCCAGTGTGAGCATCACCATGAATGATCGTTACATTACGCAAATCACAAAGACGCTCAGATAACCTGGTCAAAAAATCAGACTCAATTATCTTTTCGATCGCTTGCCGCTGCGAAAGGAGCAAAGCATCTCCCAAAAAATCAAAGAAGCTTGGCAGTGTCGCCACCAGACGCTGATTCATCGCTGTGGCGGCATCCCATGTCAGACGCTCTCCAATTTCTGTCCCAAGTTTTGTGTTGTTCCACCAGATAGCGTGTACTTGGGCTAAACTTTCAACAATCAACTTGCAGTGAGATAGAGATGGCGGAATCGGCAGTGGCCGCTGAAAATGGGTTGCGCATAGATCTGCCATCAAGATATGCGATGTATGCGTTGTCTCATCGTATGCAACACTATAACAAGTGGGCAGGGGAAGCTGAGCATTCAGTGGGGCTATGTTCGCATAAAATTTGGCTTCATGACTGCTTCGATTGCGTAATTCAGGGTGCAAGTTCAACTTGGGCTGTTTCAGGAGCAGATTTGTTGGCAATTGACCGGTTGCGTTCTGTGTATAGTGGATAGCTAGTCTGGTTATATCAGCGACCTGCCCTTGATTATATGTGGTATCATCCACTTCAATCTTAGCAACTTCTCCTTGTTCAAGGCTACCATTGGCCTGCAGTTTCCTTGTGAGCCATTCAGATGTTACGGATTCTATAGTTTGCAATTGCAATGATCCTTTTGACTTGTTTTGGGTCCCTCCCATAGCCTCAACCTGACAGCCGAACCCCTAGCTCACCTGTGAGCGACGAACGTACGACCAGATTCTACACTAGACCATATCACCGAAGGAAAAAGCACAGATCACCCCTGAGCACAGCGAATCAGGTGCAGTGAATGTTCGGCGGTGCGGGTTGAGGAGTACCTGAGCCATTGCGCTGTAAAGTTTCCAGAGCCATCAACCAAATGTGACAAGATGGTTCGTAAGCCAGTCTGTAAAGGCTTCTCGCTGAAGTTGTCCAGCCGCAATCGACAAAATCACAGCTTCTTGTTCATCAATATCGGCTTGCAGTTCATAACCGTTGAGCAGTAAGAACATTTCCATTGCAGCATGGCCGACCCGTTTATTTCCATCAGTAAATGGATGATTTTTGATCAGCAAGTAACCGAGGATAGCTGCTTTGGCTGCCAATGTTGGATAAAGATCTTCGCCACCATACGTGGCGCGTGGTTGGGCCAATGCAGACTCAAGTGACCTCAGGTCCCTGATGCCAACCATCCCTCCACTTTGCGCCATAATTTGTCGATAAATCTCAAGTAGTTCGTTGACTGTCAGATAGCGCATTAAGCCAGCTTGCGGTAAAGCTCTGCATTTTTGCTCAGCACATATTGCATGAGCCGCGTAAACTCTATCTCTGGCTGCTCAAGCAAGTCCTTGATGCCGACAAAGACTAATTCTTCAGGTGTAAGTTGAAATTTGGCAGCAATTGCCTGCAATTTCACAAAGGTATCATCTGGAATCGATATAACAAGGTTGGTCATAGATAATACTAGCTCCTCTAGCTTAAAAGCGACACAGCACAGTATACCATATGAAACCTGACCGACAAGTTTATCAAAATTTCATCATTGAACTTCACGTCAAGTTCGACAGCACCGCCGAATGGAGCGCGAACTAAGCGGAACCCGACTTGCCCGCTGCCGTAGGCAGCAGGGCAACCAAGGGCGTAGCGTAGCGAAGTCCGAGCAGAGCGAGGATTTCCGCTTCAGTGAGTTGTTAGGCGGCGCAAAGCGCCGACTGCAACTCACGAGTTCGCGCTCCATTAGGTGGCGCGTAGCGCCACCTAACTATTGAGTAGAACGATGCTGTCCAACTTCCGGCTCGCCCCTGGGCTTCTGCGATTAGCCGGATTCCCCATCTGCATGGGTTAGGCGGATACCGCTTTTGCCGTCTGCTCGGGTCTAAATCCGGCGGGCTCAGCCATCATTCCCGAACGTTCGCTCACTACATTGACAGCAAATTGTCAGCATTTGAGGGGCCAACTTTGCCTATACTACAAGAACGAATGTTCGTCCAAGACAAAAATACCGCTTTTGCTTGAGAATCTGGGCCAGAAAATGCGTATACTACAGGTGTGGTTTACCGCTTTCGAGTATACTGACTTCCTCTGGCTTTGTCAACCTGGATTATTTAACCTTATGTCAACCAAACCCCGGAAACTGCTCGACCAGGTGCGGGATGCGATCCGCCTGAGAAATTATTCGATCCGCACCGAAAACAGCTATGTCGATTGGATCGAGCGCTTTATTCGCTTTCACCAACTTCGTCATCCCGCCGAGATGAATTCCCCCGAAATCGAATCTTTTCTCACGTGGCTGGCGGTCGAACAAAACGTTGCGCCCTCTACCCAAAATCAGGCACTCAGCGCGCTGCTTTTTCTCTATCGGCAAGTCTTGCAGCTCGAATTGACCGGGTCCATCGACGCGATTCGTGCGCAAAAGGACAAGCGGCTGCCCACGGTGCTGACAAAAGCCGAGGTGCACCAGATTTTTACCCATTTAACCGGTGTGCATCAATTGATGGCTCGCTTGCTCTATGGTACCGGGATGCGCTTGCTCGAGTGTTTTCGCCTCCGGGTAAAAGATGTTGATTTTGGCCGCCACCAGATTTTGCTGCGCGATACCAAGGGCAATGCAGACCGCATAACCCTCCTGCCCCATAGCCTGGTCGGCCCGTTGCAGCAGCAGTTGCACAGTGTACAATTGCTCCACCATCAGGATCTCGCTCAGGGATATGGGCGGGTCTATCTGCCGTATGCCCTCGCTCGCAAATATCCCAATGCCGCCAGCGAGTGGGTCTGGCAATATATCTTCCCCGCCACCCGGCTTTCGGTCGATCCCCGCAGCGGGGCTGTGCAGCGTCATCATGCCGATGAAAGCGCCCTGCAAAAGGCCGTCCGCCAGGCTCGACAGGCCGCCAGACTCAATAAGCGGGTGACACCCCATGTCTTTCGCCACAGTTTCGCCACCCATCTGCTCGAAAGCGGTTATGATATTCGCACGGTGCAGGAGCTACTGGGGCACAAAGATATCAAGACCACGCAAATCTACACGCATGTGCTGAATCGTGGTCCCTCCGCGGTGCGCAGCCCGTTGGATACCTGATGAATCACCCACACGTTTTACGCCGCACGCATTACGGTTTAGCCGATGTTCAACGAGCAAAGAATATGGTATTATCTGTCACCTGAACACCTGAAGCGCACCCCTGTATCACGCATAAAAGGAGGGAAGATGTACGAGACCCATCATTACGAAGGCATGGTGGCAGAAACGATCACGCTGCCCGGCCACAATCACGAACTCATCAATGCCTATTTTGCCCGGCCACTCGGTCCCGGCCCCTTTCCTGCGATCGTGCTGGTTCACCACATGCCCGGTTGGGATGAGTGGTATCGCGAGGCAACCCGTAAGTTTGCCCATCATGGTTACGCCGCGCTCTCGCCCAATCTCTATTTCCGGGCCGGCCATGGCACGCCCGAAGATGTGGCGGCCAAAGTCCGCGCCGTCGGTGGCTTGCCCGACGAGCAGGTCGTAGGGGATCTCGCAGGTGCGCGCCAATTTTTGCAATCTCTGCCCGCTGGCAATGGCAAGGTGGGGATCTTTGGCACATGCTCCGGGGGGCG
Source organism: uncultured Caldilineaceae bacterium (assembly GCA_964541665.1). GTDB lineage: Bacteria > Chloroflexota > Anaerolineae > Caldilineales > Caldilineaceae > CFX5. The sequence continues at coordinate 4,206 of CAZIRP010000085.1, forward strand.
GCACGCCTATTTGGCCGCGTGTCAGGTGCCAGGCTTTGCCGCGATCATCGACTGTTGGGGCGGGCGCGTGGTGATGGCACCGGAAGATCTCACACCCAAACAACCGGTCTCGCCGCTCGACTATACAGCCAAGCTCGCCTGCCCGATCCTGGGGCTCTTTGGCAATGAGGATCGCAGCCCCTCGCCCGAGCAAGTGGATCGACACGAAGCGGTGCTTAAGCAGCTTGGCAAGGAATATGAATTTCATCGCTATGATGATGCAGGGCATGGCTTCTTTTACTATGACCGGCCCAACTATCGCCAGGCCCAAACCCTCGATGGCTGGCAGAAAATCTTTGCATTCCTGGCCAAAACCCTCACCTGACCCACAATCTTGAACCCAGCACGCTAAACCCGAAACAGGAGCAACTCCATGTGTACAATGATCGTCCAGCAAGCACTGATCGAAGGTAGTGGCAAAGGCAACCAGGGCTGGTTTGCCGTCAAACAAGCCCACGTCTCGTATGATCATCCCTTCCATGCCCCGCTCGAACACGCGCTCAATATCGACTTTGTCAACGAGGCGCAAGGCCCGGGTGCCCGCGTCGCCGTCGAGTTGACTGTGGATTCAGCCCGCGCGCTGGTCGAAACGATCATGGCGGTGCTGGCCCAAGCCGAAGCCGGTGGATATGAACCCGTACGTCCGCGGCTGGAACTTCAGGCCCGCCCGTGAGATCGGCCTGAGCACCCAGGCAACTGCCGATCTGTGCAGGCTGCAAAGTCGCGTTTTGTCCACCTGCCAAGTATAATCAAGGATAATGAAGTATCGAATCACGAAGGTTATACAGGAAGGTAGCTCATGACCACAAAATTTCGTTGGGGCATTTTGGGCGCAGGTGGCATTGCCCGCAAATTTGTAACCGGCGTCAAAGCCCTGCCCGACCACGCAGTTGTCGCGGTCGGTTCTCGCCAGCAAGCCACCGCCGACAAATTCGCCGATGACTTTGCCATCGAGCGTCGCCACGCCAGCTACGAAGCGCTGGCCGCGGACCCAGAGGTCGATGCCATCTATGTCGCCACCCCCCACCCCATGCACAAAGAGAATACGCTGCTCGCGTTGGCTGGTGGCAAAGCTGTGCTATGCGAAAAACCTTTCACCATGAACGCCATCGAGGCCGCCGAAGTCGTTGCCGCGGCTCGCCAACAGGGTCGCTTTTTGATGGAAGCAATGTGGACACGTTTCATCCCGCTGATCGTCGAGGTGCGCCGCCTGGTGGCCGACGGCGCCATCGGCCCATTGCGCATGATCAATGCAGATTTTGGCTATCGCTCCACCTTCCGACCCGAAAGCCGCGCCTTTGATCCTGCGCTGGGTGGCGGTGCTTTGCTGGATGTCGGGGTCTATCCCATTTCGCTCGCTTCGATGTTGCTGGGCACGCCCGACCGCATTGTCAGCATGGCTGAACTGGGCCAAACCGGCGTGGATGAACAATCCGCGTATGTGCTGGGCTACCCCGGCGGGCAACTAGCGATCCTCTCGTCCGCGGTGCGCACTTCCACCCCGCACGAAGCACTGATCAGCGGCGAGACCGGTTCAATCCGCATTCATCCGCCCTTTTGGATTCCCAAAAAGATGACGCTGACCGTCTCGGGGCAAGCGCCCCAGGAAATCGAAATTCCCTTCGAGGCCAATGGCTACAACTACGAAGCTGCCGAGGTCGCCAATTGTGTGCGCGCGGGTAAGCTCGAAAGCGAAGTTATGCCCCTGGATGAAAGTCTGGCGATCATGCAGACGATGGATGCCATCCGCGCCCAGTGGGGCCTGAAATACCCGATGGAATAAAGGTTCAATGCAGAGCATGACGCTAACCTTACAATCTACACCACCCACAACAATCGATACGACCCGCCCGCTGGCCGACCGGATCGAGCAGTTACAAACGTTGATGATGGCTCGCTACGGTGTGGAGCGCTCGGCGATCCGCGTGGTGCGCGCACCGTTGCGGATCAGCCCCCTCGGCGCGCATATTGATCACCAGCTGGGCCGCGTGATGGGCATGGCGGTGGATCGGGCGATCCTGCTGGCCTTCGCGCCCACGCCCGATGGTACTGTGCATGTCGAGAGCCGCGATTTTCCGACCCCCACCATCTTTCGGCTGGATCAAGTGCCGCCGCGCATTCCCGGCGATTGGGGCAATTATCTGCGCGGGGCCGTGCTCGCGCTGCAACAAGAGTATCCATTGCGACACGGCATCGTCGGCGTGATGGATAGCGATCTGCCCATCGGCGGGTTGAGCTCGTCTGCCGCGGTGACGATTGCTTACCTCCTGGCCCTGGAGAGCGTCAATGGGTTGACCATCGAGCCGCGCCAGAATATTCGCTTGGTCACGCGCACCGAACATGACTATGTTGGCCTCAACAATGGCATTCTCGATCAGACTTCGATCCTCTATAGCCAGCGCAATCAGCTCACCCGCATCGATTGTCAAACCGTTGAGATCGAGCGCGTCCCCACCCAGGCCACGAATGATCAGTTTGCCATTCTGGCGGTCTATTCCGGTGTGGCCAAAGCCCTGGTTGGCACCAGCTATAACAATCGTGTGGCGGAATGTTTGGCTGCTGCCCAGCAATTGAGCGAGCTGGCCGGGGAATCTCATCGCGAGCCGCCGCGCCTCCGTCTGATCAACCCGGAGCACTTTGCGACCTACGCCCATCGGCTGGATGAACCATTGCGCCGCCGGGCCACGCATTTCTTCAGCGAGATGGAACGAGTGAGCGCGGGCGAAGCCGCCTGGCGAGCGGGCGATCTGCCCCAATTTGGCGCGCTGATGAGTGCTTCCGGCAAAAGTTCGATCGAGAATTACGAGTGCGGCTGCCCCCAGCTGATCACGCTTTACCATATTTTGCGCGAAACACCGGGCGTCTATGGCGTGCGTTTCAGTGGCGCAGGCTTTCGCGGCAACTGTCTCGCGTTCATCGACCCGGCCTATAGCGAAAGCATTGCCGAAAGCGTGGCCCGCGATTATCCCCGCACCCATCCTGAAATCGCCGACCAGTATAGCCTGCATCTCTGTCAGTCCGCCGATGCGGCGCAGGTACTCGCATAAAAGCAACAGCAATCCACAGATTACGCAGATTTCACAGATTTTTATCTGTATCATTTGTGAAATCTGTGGACAAATTCTTCCAAACAAAAATTTTGAGCTACCCCTAGAACCCAACCGTTATGCAAGGAATTATTTTGGCCGCGGGCAAAGGCAAGCGGCTGCAACCTGTCACGCCGCACCGGACCAAAGCCATGGCCCCGGTGGCAGGCAAGCCCATGGTCGAGCGCGTGGTGGACACGCTGGTGACACAGGGCATCGACCAGTTTGTTTTTTTGATCAGCCCTGAAGATGACAAAATTGTGTCCCACTTCACCCACAACCGCCCCGAATTGGCGATCCGCTTTGTGGTGCAAGCAGAACGGTTAGGCATGGGCCACGCGCTGGGCCTGGCCGCGCCGTTCATCGAGGGGGATTTTCTGCTCTCGGCCTGCGACAATCTGGTGCCAGAGGCGCACATCCGCGAGTTGATTGCCACCCATGAGCGTTGCGAGGCCCAAGCCACGCTCAGCCTGATGGCGATCGACCGGGCGCGGGCCAGCAGCACCGGCATTGTCGATTGGCAGGATGGCTGGATCCGCCAGATCGTCGAGAAGCCCGATCCAGCCGACGCGCCCTCCAACATCTCCAGTTTGCCGCTCTATCTGTTTCGACCGACAATCCTGGAGTTTTTGCCCACCTTGCAACGCTCACCGCGCGGCGAATACGAATTGCAAGATGCCATCCAGATGTTGATCAACACGCATGGCCGCGTGACCGGCGCGCTGACGCCCAGCCGCCTGCAACTGACCAACGTGGCGGATCTACTGGCGCTCAATCGGTATTATTTGGTAGATGGGGTGGATGGGACGGCGCGCATCGGCGCGGGGACACAGGTACATGCGCCCGTACGCATCGACGCCGGGGTGACGATTGGCGAAAATTGTGAGATTGGCCCCAACGTCTACATCGAGCGTGGCGGTCACATCGGCGATGGCGTGCGCCTGCAGGAGAGCATTGTATTGCGCGGCGCGCACATTGCGGATCATAGTCAGCACACCGACACAGTGCTGCTATAACCCCAGACAACAACTTTATTCAACCACGAAGAACACGAAGGACGCGAAGTTTTTCTTCGTGTTCTTCGTGGTGAATCATAAAATCTGCGCAAGCTGTGCTTTTCCTTACGCCATCACCTTCTCGCCATGCAAGAAACAGGCAGCTTCTTGCCCGCTTGTCACGGTCATGTCTGCTGGGCGCTGCTGGTGACAAAGCTCCATCACCTGCGGGCAACGCGCGACAAAGACACACGCATTGGCCGAAAAAGCCAACTCGCTCGCTTCCACAGCATCAGCGCCGCGTTTTTCGGTCCAACGCTGCCGCGGATCGTGCGAGGGCACCGAGGCCAGCAAAAGCTGCGTGTATGGATGAGCAGGCTGTGCGATGATCGCATCCATCTCGCCGCGCTCAATCGCCCGCCCGCGACACATCACCATCATGTCCCCACCCAAATAATAGGCCGTGGACAAGTTGTGGGTAATGAAGATACACGAAATACCAAATTTATCGCGGAAATCGATCAGAATGTTCAGGAAGAGCGCGCGCAACGCCGCATCGATCATCGAGATCGGTTCGTCGGCAATGATCAGCCTGGGCTTCATCAGGTAGATGCGCGCAAGCATCACGCGTTGACGTTCGCCGCCGCTCAATTGGTGCGGATAGCGTCCCAGCACATCGTGCGGCCGCAGATCCACCGCGCGCAACGCCTCTTCGATCCGATCCTGGGTTTCGGCTTTGGAGGAAGTCAATTTAAATTTATCGACCAACATCTGCATCACCCGGTCGATGCGGTAAAAGGGATTGTAGGTAGCGTACGGATCCTGGAAGATCGGCTGCACCTCGCGGCGATATTGGTGCCACTCGTCAGCAGACATCCTGTAGATATCTTTGCCGCGATAGTGCACTTCGCCCTCGGTTGGTTTGGTCAAGCCGAGCAGACCACGCGCCAATGTACTTTTGCCACTGCCACTTTCGCCAACAATCGTCAACAAGGTGGCCTTGTCACCGGGCAGTTGAAAGGAAATGTCATCGACCGCCACGACTTGGCGACGGCTAAACAAACCACCCGCAGCCTGAAAAACCGTTCGCAGATTGCGCACGTCCAAAAGCGGCGCAGGTGTCAGATTCTGTTGCGTCATGCAGTCACCTCCTGGGCCGCGGCTGGCACGCTGACATCTGTGTACAAGTGGCAGGCAGTCTGATGGCCTGGCACGATGGATTGCAACCTGGGAGCCACCTGGCTACAAATACTCATGGCGTGCGGGCAGCGCGGATGAAAGCGGCAGCCACTGGGCCATTCGAGCGGGCTGGGGGCAATGCCGGGAATGCTTTCGAGGCGGGTGCGTGGGCCACCCAACGTGGGGATCGACCGGATCAGGCGTTGGCTGTAGGGATGTTGCGGCCGTTCGAAGATGTCGTAGACGCTGCCGACTTCGACCACTTCCCCGGCATACATGATCGCGAGGCGATCCACCAGTTCCGCGTGAACGGCCATGTCGTGGCTGACAAAGATCACAGTGGCCCCGGTCTGCACTTTGATGTCGGCGATCATTTCGAGCACCGCGCGCTGCACGTTGACATCCAGCGCCGTGGTTGGCTCGTCGGCGATCACTAATTCCGGCGTCAACAGCATGGACATGGCAATGCAGACCCGCTGCTTCATGCCGCCACTCAGTTGGTGCGGATAGGCCCGCGCGGCTTCGTCGGAGATGCCCACGGTGCGCAACAGGTCGTGGACACGCTCGCGCGCCGTCTCCTGGTTCATTTCCCCGTGCGTCATCATCACGTCGATCATCTGGGCCTCGATGCGCATCACCGGGTTGAGTGAATTCATCGAGCCCTGCGGGATATAGGAAAGATGCTTCCAGCGGATGGTGCGCAACGCTTCGCCCTGCAGCTGCACCAGGTCAATTGGTGGCTGGTCGGCCCCAAACGCATAAAACAACGCCTGGCCGCTTTTGATGTGGCCCGGGGGCTCAATCAGCCGCAAAATGCCCTCAACCAGGGTCGATTTGCCACAGCCCGATTCACCGGCAATGCCAAAAATTTCGTTGCGATAGATGGCGGCATCTACCCCATCGACGACCTTATACGCGCCGCGCAAACTTTCATAGTGAACGCGAATATCTTTTACATCCAACAGAAGTTGATTCATGATTATTGGCCTGTCACTGCGCGCAAGCGCGGGTTGAAGGCTTGCTCCAGCCCAATATTGATCAGATTCAAGGCGATAAAGAAGAGAACCAGGCAGCCCACCGGCGCAAAGACCATCTGCCATTTGCCCAACCCAAGCGCGCCCCAGCGCATGGTCCAGTTGATCATCAAGCCCAGCGTGTTGATGTTGCCTGGCCCCAGGCCGATCAATTGCAGGCCGATCTCGGCCAACATGGCCGCGCCCATGCTGATCGCCAAACTTACGCCGAGATAGGGCATCAGATTGGGCAGAATCTCAGTAAAGATGATCTCCCAATCGCGCATGCCAGAGGTTTTGGCCAGGTCGATATAGGGCCGCTCTTTCAGGCTCAGCACCTGGGCGCGGATGGTGCGGGTGGTGAAGGGCCAGCTAAAAGCAGCCAGCAGCAGCGCCATCACCATGACATTGACGCGGGGAATGTAAGCAGCGAGCGTCACTAGCAGCGGCAAACTGGGGATCACCAGCACCATATCGGTAAAAGTGCGCAACACGCTATCCAGCCGCCCGCCCTTGTAGCCCGCCACAAAGCCCACCACGATACCGATCAGCGTGGCAACCGACCCCGCCAGAAGCGCGATCAGCAACGAGTAGCGCAGGCCGATCAGGAGCAGCGCCAGCCAATCTCGGCCCCAGCGGTCGGTGCCCAGCGGGTGCTCGGCAGAAGGATCGATATAGGCATCGAAAGAGCCCATGGTCACCGGGTCAATCTCGCCCAGCAGCCAAGTGTTGAGCCAGGGCTGCACCAGCGCGGTTGCAATCAGCAGGCCCAGAATGATGATGCCTATACGAAAATAGAGGCTGCGTCGCCAGGCGTCGCGGAAGATCATACCTTGCTCCTTAATTGCCACTCAGCCGGACGCGTGGATCAACCAGCGGCAGCAGCAGATCGATAATCAGGGTGGCTGTCAGGACCACCACAATGGTGATCAGCACAATCCCTTGCACCGTGTTGTAGTCGAGCAAACCAATCGCCTGCAGAAAAAGCGTGCCAATACCTGGGTAATTAAAGACGATCTCGACCAGATAAAAGCCATTCATAATGAAGCCCAGCGAGAGCGCGAGGCCGGTCACCTGGGGCAGCATGGCATTGCGCAGCACATAGCGGTTGAGGATGTGGCCGCGGCGCAGGCCTTTGGCTTCGGCAAATTGCAAATAATCTTCGCCCAAAATCGAGATCACCAGCGAGCGGGTGGATAGCAGCCAGCCAGCCATGCCCACGGCGATCACCGAGAGCGCGGGCAAGAGCGCGTGGCGGATCACGCTGGTGATGTAGGCGGGCGTGAGTGATGGCCGCAGCGAGGCACTGAACGCGCCCCGGCTGGGCAAGAGTGCCAATTCATAGGCCAGCCAAAAGAGCAAAGCCAGCGCCACAAAGTAGGGCGGGATCTGCGAGATCACCAGCGCGATGTTGGTCATCAACGATGAGATCGGGTTGCCCCGCCGAAAGCCGACCAGGCCGCCGATCAAAAAGCCCAATCCCCAGGCCAAAAATGTTGACACCCCAAGCAGGCCCAATGTCCAGGGCAAGGCGCGCAGAATGTGGTGGATCGCCGGGGTGGGGAAGTTGATAAACGAGGGGCCAAAGTCAAACCGCAGCAGGACATTGGCGAGATAACGAACATATTGTTCAAAGAGCGAACCATCCAGCCCCATCATCGCACGATAGGCGTCGATCATCGCGCCAGCATCTTGCACCTGGTACGAATATTGCTGCTGCATCGACGAGATAAAGGTCGCGATCGGGTCGCCGGGGATCATGTGGAAAAAGATAAAGGCGACCGTAAACGACCCCCAAATGCTCAGGAGGTAAACGCCAAAGCGGATCAGGGCATACTTGAGAAATGGGTGCATAAGCGGATGATGGTGCAAACCTGAATACTGGGAACTCATAGAGAAATTAAATAGAGATCGCACAAATAGCGAGCAAGTAGGTGCGGTTTTTAACCGCATATTCTGGCCCTAGCCTACCTGTGCGGTTTCTAACCGCACCTACGATTTATGCGATATTTATCTGGTTTCTCTATCAGTAAGTAGGGAAGTGGGTAAACAAGGAAACAGGTAATTCAATCTGTTTCCCTGTCTACCCGTTTACGCTACAGGCATCACTGGCCAGTCGACTCCAGACTGAAGAGCACAAACTTAAACTCTGTCCACCAGGTGAAAGGCACGGCATCGATATTGCCCGTTTCGGGCCAGCCGGTCCAATAATGCGTGTTGAAAGGCATCACAAAGGTCGTTTGCACCACGGGAATGCCCGGCAATTCCTGCAAATAGAGGCGGAAAGCTTCGCGGTACAATTCTTCGATCGCGGGATCGTCGGGGCTTGTGACTTCCATCTCCTCGACAATCGCCGAGAGTTCTGGCGAGTCCAGGCGGGCAAAGTTCAAGCCAGACGTTGCGCGCTCGCCCACTGGCGTCAACAAAGACTGTTTCCAATCGGCAAAGGTGAGCGGTGGTTCAGCCCAGTTGCCACAGAACCAGTGCGAGGTCAGGTCAAAGTTGCCATTTTGGATCGCATCGGTGAAGGGAGCCATTTCCGACCACTTGACCGATGCCTCGATGCCGATATTATTCAATTCGTCGGCCAGGTCTTGCGCAATGGGATATTCGCCGGTAACGCCCACCTGCGGCACGATGATCGTGTACGACATGCGGTTGCCCTCGCCATCGACGCGGATGCCATCCGCACCAGGCGCAAAGCCCAATTCATCGAGGATCGCCGCGGCTTTGGCTGGATCATAGCCCAGATCAAACTCGGCCAAAATATCTTCGTAGGCATAGCGGTCATTGCCACCCCAGTCTGCCCAGGGATAAATAGCGGGCACGGTTGGCCAGGGGAAGAGCACATTCGCGGCTTTCTCTTTGTTGACCAGGTGGTTGATGGCGTGGCGCATCTCTGACAAACTAAAGGGATATTGGGCGTTGTTCATCCAGATCCCACGCGGGCAGGGGTCGCGCCAGTCGGCCAGCACCACTTCGGGGTTGACCTCTTGCGTCTGTTGCAGCAATTGCTGGTCGGTAGTGTAGGAATGGGTGTGGTCGGTCAGGTTGGCGGCAATGTCGGCAATTTCAGCCTCTGGCACGGTGGCGGTCTGCACCACATAATATTTCGGGCCGGGAAAATAACCGAGATCCTTTGCCCAATACTCTTCATTGCGCTCCCAGATCACCATGCGCCGTTCGGGCAACTCCTGCAGCAATGTGTAGGGGCCCGTCTGTACCGGCGGGTGATTTTTGAACGAGAGTGGATCCTGGCCCTCCCAAATATGTTTCGCCATCACTGGGAAGGACCACGCGCGTGCAAAGTTCATGTGGAAGCGCGGGTTGGGCTTAGTCAAGTTAAAGATGATCGTATAGTCGTCGGGCAATTCCATGCTCTCGACCCACTCGGTCATTGTGGCGCTCCACTGCAGAGCCGGGTCCGACTGTACCATATTGACGGTGAATTCGATATCTGCCGCGGTGAAGGGCGTGCCATCGTTCCAGGCTGCTTCGGGCCGCGTGGTGATGGTCATCTGGGTATAATCGTCGTTGTATTCATACCCTTCGGCCAACCAGTTGATAAATTCGCCGGTCGCCCAGTTGATGTAAAAGAGATGTTCGAGCGCGCCCTGTTCGTAGCCATAACTACGAGCATTGGGCACAAACACGTTCCAACTGCTAAAGACGGTGAACACAGTGGTTTCGTTGACGATCACCGTTTCGGCACGCGGGACGGGCAGCGATTCGCTACCAGCGGCTGCATCACCCGCCGGCGCGTCGCCACCTGTAGGCGAGACAGCAGGAGCACAAGCACTCAGCACCATTGAGAGCACGACCACGAGGGTCAGCGCCAAAAGTCGCATTCGCACAATCGATTCTCCTTGTTGGGAACTAGACTACGGCCTTTGAAAACTGGGCAGTATATGCACAAGCGCATAGGGGAGTACACAGTTTTCAAACAAAGCTCAGGCAGTAATGAGCGAGCTTGCTGCATAGGTCAACTTATTTTTGGGTACACGAACGGTCTGGAGAGAGTGAATCGACAATGGCAAACCAGCGTGCCAGGAGCAACCGTCGAGCGGACGACCGGTTCGTGCTTACACCTCCTTTTCGCAATTGCCTAAGGTCACGGGCGAAATTTAGCTTGCGGTTGGGGGTTCTATGTTGCCTTTGGGTTTGGGTAGCAGCAAAATTATAGGGGAAAGCCAGTAAGTGTGCAAACAGGCATGAGGGGGTAATGAGGCGCGAGGAACTTTCTCGGCTCACCAGGTGAGTGCATCAGCCCTGGGCGAGCGTGATGCACTCACGGCATACAGAACGAACGTTAGAGGAGGAACCGGAGCAACTCATTGGCGAGCATGCCGATGACAAAGACCACAACCAGGACCACAATCACGATCAACAAGATGATCTGTCTCAGGCAGCCGCTAAATTCCAGCAGACCGCGTGGATCTTCGTAGGACTGGTTCATAGCTCTCTCCTGTGGAAATTGTGCACAAATCATCTACCAACAACAGGCTGCAGGGCGTAGCCTGGGTGCGCTTACGCTCAGCCTCTGGCAACGCTAGCCCGCCAGGGTCAACGCACCCAGATAACAGGACATTGCTACGCATAACCCCAAAAAGCAGAACAACCCCATTACCAGGCTGTCGATACTGCTGGAGTGGCCATGCCGACCCGCGGCATTAAACAGGATGGTAAAGGTCAGTGTCACGCCGAGAAAGAGCGAACCCAAATGTGCTAACAGCAGTGAAAGACTCATTCTGGCTCCTTTCTTTGGGGCTACGATCCTCTCAAGGCAAATCTTCCAGCCCATCGCCTAGGAATAGCATAGCAATCTTCACCGATTTTTGTCTGCTTATTTCCAGTGATAATGCTGCTTTTTGTATACAATTTCTGACGCGCGCGGGTTGTCACACTTGTCATAATTTTTTCATCAATTTTTGATGGCACAGAGTGTAATTGCGTGCTATGATTACGCCAGAGTTTGCGCCTCCTCACTTCTCCAGCAAACGGTTCCTTCGCCGACAATCGGCGCGCTCGCCCAACCGGGTTTTATCCGCAATTTGTGAAAGGCCAGGCCAATGCTTGCCGTGCAGGACACTGACCAAACCATCGCTGTACGTGTTGAGCGGATTCTGGTCTCCGGCTTGCTGGTCAGGCTGCCTGGGAACAAACCGGGGCTTGTCCGCACCCGCGAGATCGCCTGGCACGACCATGAGCAGCAAACCTGGCGGCAGCGCTTCAAGGTCGGCGCAACGCTGAATGCAGTGATCCTTGACGCGGCTCGTGAGCCGGTGGAGTTGAGTTTACGGCTGGCTGAAACCGATCCCTGGCGCGAGATCGAAGATCGGTATCCCCCGGGAAAATTGATCAGCGGGATTGTCACCGGCCACAGTCAGCGCGTCACCTATATCGAAGTCGAGCCCGGTGTCAGTGGGCGGTTGGCTGCTGCGGACTTGCCCCCCTGGTTGATGGGAACGGCAGAAGAACATCTCTGGGTTGGCGACCGTGTACGCGTGGTTGTGCAGGCGGTGCGTCCGCAGGAACGATCCCTCTGTCTATCGATGAAAACCCTGACGGAGCACCGCTGGTCCGCCGCTGCTGGCGCCCCGCCAGAGCCGCAAACGCAAACCCCATCCACGCACGATCCACAAATTGCCGCAACCGACATAATCCAGCCCAGCCCCAAACGCACCCATAGCATCTTGCTGGTGGAAGATGATCCGGCCCAGAATCAGGCGATCACCCAGTGGTTGCGCAGCAGCGGCCAACGGGCGACCGGGGTGGAAACGGCAGCAGAAGCGTTGGCTTTTGTGCGCGAACAGCCACCCGAAATCCTGATCTGCGATGTCGAGCTGGGTAGCCAGGATGGGATCGCGACCGTGCGGCAGGCGCGCGAGCTGGCCCCGGATCTGCGTTGCATCCTCATGACCGATTGGGCGACCGCGGACAGTCGTCGCCAGGAGATTGGGGCATTGGAAGCGCACGGCGTGGCGCTGATGATCAAGCCACTGCTGCCGGAGGAGCTGGCACGTGTCTTGGATTGGTTGGATGAGGCTGCGACAATCGCACCTGGGCAAGAGCCGCCTGCGCACGCTCACCAATCGCAGCTTGCGCAACGGATGCCCTCTGCCACCCACCAGATCGCGCCCGGGCTCTCACTGGCGGCCACGCGTCAGGCGCTGCATTCGGTGTTACGCTCGCTGCGCCGCACAACCCGGGCCGGCAAAGTGATCCTCTTTGCGCTCAATCCCCAATTGCGCCAGGTTCAAGTCACTGCGCAGATCGGCAAAGGCGAATTGCACAACGAAGCACTCACACAATTGATCTATAGCCCCGTTCGGAATGTGGCCGAAGAGGGTATGGTGGTTCATGTTGACAATGTGGAGACAATGGCGAATTATGTGCGCTATCTGCGGCCTTTGCTAAACTTTCGTTCCTGTGTGGGCGTGCCTGTCCCCTGCCAGCTGGAACAGCGGTACGCCCTCTTTCTTTTTCATCCCCAGGCTGGGTTCACCGGCTCCACCATTGAAGAAGCCGCCATTGCCAGCGCCGTGGCCACCGGCGCGATCCTCGAACGCCAAAAATTTATCCAGCAGGCCAGCGAGATCCAGCGCACAGTTTTGATGGGGCAATTGTCGCGCTCGCTGATCCACGAAACCAATCATCAACTGAATCCGATCCTGTTTGCGCTGAGCGATCTGCGCCATCACCTGAGTGAGTTACGGCTGGACAATCAGGCTGGGGGCGCCCAGCACAAAGAGCAGATTGCCGAACTGCAACAATCATTAACGCACCTCAGCGCAGGAGTGGAGAAGTTGGTAAAAACCACCCGCATGTTTGGCCGCGTGACAGTGCAAGACCAGGAAGAGCATGTCCGGATCGATCTGGCGGTGGAACAATGTTTGGAGATTGTGCGCGACGCGGCCAACGCAGCCCGAGTGCAGCTTCATTTGCAGCCGCCGCCCCATCTGCTGGTGACGCGGGCCAAATACTCGCAGGTGCAGCAAATTGTGCTCAACCTGCTCCTGAACGCGATCCAGCAGATTGCCCTACTTCGTCCCAAAACAGGCGGGCACATTCACATTCGCCAGCGCTTATGCCAAAAAAGTGAGGGAGAACATGTCATCAGCATTGAGGTGGAAGATGATGGGCCTGGCATTCATCAACAACTGTGGCAATCGATCTTCGATTTGGGCTTTTCCTTGCGCAAAGGCGAGGGCAGTGGGCTCGGGCTCTATGTTGCCCGTAGCCTGATCGAAAACACGGGTGGTGTGCTCAGGGTGGCCGAGAGCCACTTATTGTGGGGCACCACCATGCTTGCTGAATTTCCAGTCAGACTCGCGCCATGAACATTGAAGCTTTGGGAGCCCCCCCTATGACACGGATCCTGATTGTGGACGACGATGAATCCTTCAGAAGACAAATCGCCAACTTACTGAAGCGAAATCTGCGCGAATCCGAGTTGTGGTTCGCGCAGGCTGGCACTGCCGAAGAAGGACGCGCCCTGCTTGCCCAGGCACCGGACAGCTTTGACATTCTGCTCGCGGATTATCAACTCGGCGCGGGTGATACGGGCCTGCAACTCGTGGAAGAGGCCCATCAGCAATATCCCACCATGGATTCCATCCTCTTCACTGGAATAGATGAACCCGAGATCGGCATAAGGGCCTATGAACTGGGAGCCTTTCGCTATCTGACCAAACCGATTACCGAGCGAGAATTGGTCCTTGTCATCCACTCGCTGATCCGCGAGCGCGCTGTCCGGTTTGAGCGGCATTGGCTGCAGGTACTCAACGAGATCGGCAGAGAGCTCCAACGAGTCAGCACGGTCAAAGAAGTAGTGGACAGATTGGTGATGGGCGGGTTGCAGTTGGGCTTTGACCGCGCTCGTTTCTATGCTGTGCGATATCCGAACAAGCGACCAACCTTGTTTGGCATCGGCCAGGCGGGCGTCAATCAAGTGATTGGGTTCGAGAAGATTGTGCGGCCGATCCACGAAACCATCTACAGCAAAATTGCCTATGAACGGCAAGTGCCGGTTTACTTCAACAGCCGCGAACTTGGCCCCAGCATCCTATCTGAACATTCATCTCAGGAAGGGAGCCCCGATAGTCTGGGGGAATGGGCGAGCATTCCGCTCTTTAGTGGTGAAGCGTGCATCGGCATTCTCAATCTGGATAATAGCCAGCAAAGACGGACAATCTCCCTCCAATTAAAGAATTTGTTGCAACTCTTTGCGGGCCATGCTGTTGCCGCGCTCGAACGGGCATTACGCTACGAAAAGGAGCTGCAGGAACGGGCGATCGATTGGATGATCCGGCGCATTGTGCAGCGGATGGGGGATCCGAGCAGAGCGGGCAGCCTCGAAGATTTGTTACATGCCATTCGCAGCGAATTGCGCACCCATACGCCCGTGCCCAATTTTCTGGTGGTGCTGACGAGCCGCGACGCGGATGGCTTCTACACACGCCTCCATATCGAAAGCAACGAAGTGATCCACCCACCCTACTGGCGCACCAATTCAGAACAGGGGATGATCTCGTGGTTGCTCAAGACTGGTCAGCCCCTGCTATTGCCGCAAGGGACACAGGAGTATCGCGACAAATACAAGCTGAGACAGGTCGGGGCGCGCGCAGCCCGCTCCTGGATGGGTGTTCCTCTGTGGATCGGGGGGCAGGTCATCGGTGCGCTGATCGTCGAAGATGACGACCACGAGCAGCAATTTCAGCCGCAACATTTCGACCTGTTACAGATCATGGCCGAGCGCCTCGCCGGGGTGATCCAAACCGCCTGGCTACACGAACAAGAGCAGCAATATAGCAATTTATTGCATCGCTTACAACAAGCCAGCGAACTGATCCCCAGCTTAGATGAAGAACAATTGTGGCTGACCACCTTAACACTCTGTACCGCGAGTTATGGTGCCGGTTTTGAGCGCGCCATGTTTTTCCTAGTGGAAGAGGGGGGTGCCCGCTTGCAAGGACGGATGGCGATTGGGCACCTCACCTGGGAAGAGGCAAAGCGAGATTGGGAAGCAGATGTGCAGAGCAGCATGACCTGGGAAAAGTTTCTGGAACGCCTGGAGCGGGGCCTGCTCATGCCCACGCCCTTGTACGAGGCGGTCAAAGACTATTCGATTACGGTTGATGACGACGCCTTTGCCGAAGCATTACAGGGCGGGGAAATTGTCATCCTTTCCAGGCGCCAGGCCCAGACCCGCTTACCTGCCGACTTTCTGGCGCGCTTTGGCACCACTGCCTATTGTCTGATCCCAGTCAAGGCTGCCGAGCGGATCATCGGTGTGGTCATCCTGGACAATATTTGGGAGAAAAGCCCCACCCAGGTCGCGCTGATCAAGCTGTTGGACAACCTCACCAATCAGGCGGGCCTCCTGTATGAGAATTTGCGCAAGACCAGCGCGCAGGAACAGTTGATCGCCATCCAACATGAAGTGCTGGTGCAGGCGGTCAATCGCCCCCTGCAAGAGACATTACTGCGCATCTGTGCCTCGATCCAGAATATTGCCGGGGCTCACCTCACGGCCATCTATCCCTTCCAGGCAGGCGTCAAAGAAATTTTGTATGATCGGGAACACACCGCGAATATCGGCCGAACGCTCTCTTCACTTTTCCCCCAGTATGAGACGCCTAGCGCCTTTGTGCATAATTTGGTGGCCTCGCGCCAACTGCTGGCGATCGAAGATGTATTGCAGGATCAGCGGCAACTGGATGGCAAGCGTCTGGCCGATATGCGGTTTATCCAGAAGGAGCAGATTCGCTCGCTGATCGCGGCCCCGATCCATGCCCGGGAGCCGGGCCAAATGCTCGGCATTCTCTACATGAATTATCGCAAACCCCGGCGTTTCACCGAGCATGACCGGGCAATGGCCGAAGCCTTTGCGCACCTGGCCGCAACGGCCATCAGCAACTGGCGCGATGGACAAGGATTGCGCGATACCCAGGAAGCGCGTGAGGAGGAGCTGCAACGGTTAGGGGAAGTGCTGAAAAAGGCCCTGGATGCAGAAAGTAATGAGCGACAAATCGTTGAGCTGCTGGTAGACGCCGTGCCGGAATTATTCAGCCCGTTGCCGATTACCACCTGCATCATCCTGAAGGAATGGCGACGCCCCACCTTGAACGACCAGCCAGTGGAGATGCGCCATCTTATCTATGCCCCGCAGAGCAGATTTCAGGAGCGGCTAGAGCGAGCAGATGATCGCCACGGCATTAGCAACCGAGCGATGCGAACCGGAGCGTTGCAAAATGTCCCCGACGTAACCGTGGATGCTGACTACAAACCCCGGTACGAGAGCTATAGCGAAACCCGTTCCGAGCTCGATGTCCCCATTCTGGTGGATGATCATGTGGTCGGGGCGCTCAATCTGGAATCTTCCCAGTTGGCGGCTTTCACGACTCACCATGAAGAGATGGCGCAACGCTTTGCCCATGTTGCGGCCATTGCGATTGGCAATGTACGCCGACAACGCAATCTGCGTACCGTCTTAGACGCAGTGCGCGCAATTACAGCGCCGGCGGATCTGGCGACGACACTGCGCCAGATCGCCAACGGCATTCGCCAGGCTGTGCCGAACCTTTCGACCCTCACCATTTGGTACAAAGACCCCAGAAATGGGGAGTTTACCCTGGCAGATTCCTACTTTGGGGTGCGCAACGAAAGCGCGCTCCTGGCCGACCGGCCGCGGGAAGATGGAATGGTGCTCTATGCCATCACCCGCCGCGGCCCGCTCTGGGTGGAGGATGTCACCCAGAATGACCGATTTGCGAGCAAAAATTTTGTCGAGCTGGAAGAGATTCACTCCACCGCTGTCTTCCCGCTCTGGGCGCAGGACAAAGCGGTCGGGGTCATGTTCTTCAGCTATCGGGAGCCACACCGGTTTACCGCGGAAGAGCAACGGCTCTATCCGATCCTGGCCGAGGTTGCGGCCGCGAGTATTCAGGGCGCGTTGCTTGTGGCGCAGGCCGAAGTCGAACGCCAACGCTTTGCGCTGGCCTTGGATGCAACCGAAGCCATCGGGGCCGAGTTGGATCGCGAAAAGGCCATCGAGAAGGTGTTAACCAGACTCCAACAGGGCGATCTCTTCCCCAATACCACAGCCGCCGTTTTGCGCTACGACAGTCAGGAAGATCTGCTCTTCTTTACACCTTCTTCCTTGCCTTTTTACTTTCCCGAAGACCCCGAACACCCTCTTGTCTCTACGATCTCTCTGCAGGCCCAAGCGATCGTTGCGGATGTTGCCCGTCGCTCGCTGGCAAATGGGCAGGAAGAATATATCAACGAAGCCGATGTCAAAAGTAACCCGAATTATCTGCAAGTCCGCTCGGATACCCAATCGGAGCTGGCGATCAGCCTGTGGAGTGATGAAAAAAAGCTGATTGGTGTGTTGGTCCTGGAAAGCACAAAACCAGCTGCGTTTGATGAAGCTGCCGTGCGCACGGCTTCCCTGCTGGCCAAACAAGTGGGGCTGGCCCTGGAACGTGCGTTGGAACGAGACGACATGGAGGTCAACAATACCATCGCCACCGCGACGGCCTGGGCCACGGAGATCGCCCATGATATTGAGCAGGAGATCTATCACATTCGCAGCAGTGTGGAAGCCCTGCGAGAAGCGATTTCGCCAAAACAATCCGACGAATTCGGACGCTATCTGGCCACGATCGACGAGAGCGCCAGGCGACTTGTGACAGCCATCCCGCCTGAATCTCAACGGGCCGAACGGCTGATGCTCGACGATTATTTGCAGAAATCTGTGTCGAGATTGATGAGAGAAAGTGGCGATTTAATCACGCTTGACTTCAGATTATGTTGCCAGGAATTGGAGATCGAGAGTTACCAGTTGGCGCTGGATCGCATCTTGCGGCACCTTCTCCGCAACGCCAGTCAGGCCATGGCCCGGCAGGAGGCGGTCAAGCGCATTTGGATCGAAACCGAATTGCTCGAAGGCCGCGAGCAGATCGAGATCCGCATTGCCGATAGCGGGCCCGGGATCGCGCCGCACCTGCAGCACCAGATCTTCCGTCAGCGCTTTTCCCGGAACGGCAGAGGACATGGTGGCCTCGGGTTGATGCTCGTCCATTTTTTGGTCAAGACCATTGGGGGCTCAATCCGGCTTGTCCGGCCACAGACCGAGCAGGGGGCAGTTTTTACCATTCGTTTGCCTTTGCAGCCACCCTCAAATGTCTATATAAACCCGGAGGTACATGATGAATAAGCCAAGAAGCACGCCAAAAGCTGGCCGAAAATTGCGGGTGCTGATTGTGGAGAATCGCGAGGAAACCCGGCAAGTTCATCGCGACAATGTCATCCGCTGGGGGTATGAGCCGGTCATAGCAGAAGGTAGCGGCGATATTTTAATGAGAACTAGGTAAATATTTAATAATCATCAAGGCAAGCAAAGCAGGC
>CAZIRP010000086.1:0-22776 GCA_964541665.1 uncultured Caldilineaceae bacterium
GGAGATCGTAAAAATGAGTGAGCATAGTCCAGCAAAAACAGACCTTTGGGACAAAATCTGGTGGCTGTGGTCGCTCATTCTTTACGCAACCCTCCTCTTCGCTGCTGGCGAGGTCTGGTTCGACGATAGATACCCGGCAGCGCAGAAGGGACAGATGGTTATCCTGGCCGTGGTTTTCGCCTTATGGAACGGTGCATTTATCACCTATATTCGCAACCACGCCTCAGACTTTACCCGTGAACGGGATCGCTATCTTGCACCCGCCCTCATCTACTTATCCGGCGCTATCGGGCTATGGTTTGCGCTTGCTTCCCGTTATCCCGATTTTAACCTTGTCCTGGCTAGCCTGCCGCCGCAAGTTTTTAGTTACGTGCGGCTCAGATGGGCTATTCCAATCGGGATCGTTCTGGCAGGCATGGCTACTTACTTGCAGGTGCCAATGATTGAGGGGCTAATGCCAGGCTTCAATAACGCGTCGGTGGGCGCCTTTTTGATCGTGAGCGCGGCGGCTATTCTCTTCGCCTTCTATCTCAATGGCGTCATGACGCAAAGTGCGGACAGGCGTGAACTTATCGATCAGTTAGAGGCCACTCGTGCGGAACTAGCAGCGGCTGAACGGCGTGAAGGAATCCTGCAAGAGCGCGAGCGGCTGGCCCGCGAGATTCACGACACCCTGGCGCAGGGGTTCATTAGCATCATCACTCATCTGGAAGCGAGCGAACAAAATCTGTCTGAAAATATGGCCCAAAGCCGCCACCATCTTACGCAGGCGAAAGAGATGGCGCGCAGTGGCGTAAGCCAAGCCCGGCGCGTGATCCAGGATTTACGCCCCGAGGTGCTTGAGCAATCGCCCTTGCCAGAAGCCATCAGGCGGGTGGTCCAGGGCTGGACGCAACAGAGCGGTATTCAGGCGCAGACGACCATCACTGGCACGCATACCCATTTGCATCCGGAAGCGGAAACGACGCTTATCCGCGCCGTACAAGAGGCACTGGCCAATGTACAGAAACATGCGCGAGCTTCATCTGCTCAGGTCACCCTCTCCTATATGGATGATGTTCTGATGTTGGATGTACAGGATAATGGCATTGGGCTTGAAAACGCTCCACCTCCTGGCAAGGGCGGCGGCTACGGGCTGACGGCCATGCGACAGCGAGTTCGTCAGGTTGGTGGCTCCCTAACTGTGGAGAGTGAACCAGGAGAGGGTACCACAGTGGTGATACAGCTACCCATTCACCAGCTGGCCCAAGCTCAATCTGCCGGATAAGGGGCTCCTTATGAAACCAATTCGCGTTCTTCTCGTGGATGACCATCCAGTGGTGCGGGCTGGGATTGAAGGGATTTTGAACAGCCAAACTGACATTGAGGTAGTCGGCGAAGCAAGCGACGGGATCGAGGCGATTTGCCTCAACCAAACATTGCAGCCAGATGTCATTCTGATGGATTTGCAGATGCCCAAAATGGACGGTGTAACGGCTATCAAAGCCATTCATGAGCAAGCAAACCCGCCGCATATTCTAGTCCTGACCACGTATGATACGGATGCCGATATTGTCCAGGCGATCCAGGCGGGCGCGACTGGCTATCTTCTCAAGGATACGCCGCGTGAGGACTTTTTTGCCGCGGTGCGCCAGGTAGCGCAAGGCGCATCAGTCTTGACGCCAGTCGTCGCCTCTCGTTTAATGGCGCGCATGAGATCCCCAGCCGAGGAACCGTTGAGTGGTCGAGAAATTGAGGTCCTGACCCTTGTTTCCCAGGGCCATAGCAACCAGGATATTGCCAGGCAGTTGCATATTAGCACGGCTACGGTAAAAACGCATCTGATCCATATCTACGGCAAGCTAGGGGTGAGTGACCGCACCGCAGCTGTGACCACGGCTTTAGAGAAGGGAATTTTGCGCCTCAAGGGGTAAATCCGTAATGGCGAGTCGATCTCAACGGCGTTTGTCGAATCTACCGTCAACGCGGTGATTAGCCGACAAATAGCCAACCAATAACATCTGTGCGGCTCGGCAACTCGATTTCGACAGTTTGAAGTACCTGCTCGAATCACTGGCAACCGCGCCCCGCGGCGCTTTGGGAGAGCGCGCTGGCGCACCATGCGCAACGCTGAATATTTTGCTTGGGGGTCGAAAGGGAGATCGAACGATGAATACCTATATTGCTTTACTGCGGGGGATCAACGTAGGCGGGAACAACAAATTGCCAATGAAGGCGCTGGCCGAGCTGCTCCAGACCCTGGGTCTGCACAAGGTCAAAACGTACATCCAGAGTGGCAATGTGGTTTTTCAGAGCGAGCGCAGTGATGGAGCCGCGCTGGAAAAGGAGATCAGCGCGGCGATCAAGCGTGATCACGGTTTTGCGCCGCAGACCTTCGTGCTCGATACGCCCGCGCTGCAAGCGGCACTTGCGGCCAATCCATTCCCCGAAGGCGAAGCGGAACCCAAATCGCTCCATCTCTTTTTTCTGGATGGCATCCCCTCGAATCCCAACCTGGCCGCGCTGGATGCGCTCAAAACAGCAAATGAACGCTTCGAGTTGATCGACAAAGTCTTTTATCTGCACGCGCCAGATGGCATTGGGCGCTCCAAATTGGCCGAAAATGTGGGCAAAGGCTGGGGCGTGGCGATCACCGCGCGCAACTGGCGCACCGCTAGCACCCTGCTGGCGCTGGCAAATGAGTTGGCCCAAGACACTGGAGCAAGCTGATGAGCAAAGAACCGAACGCTGCTCACTTTATTGAACGACTCGAAGCCCTCCGCTCGGACGAGGAACTCAAGAAGATCCAGCGCTATTTCAAAACGGGTGAAGGCGATTACGGCGAAGGCGACATCTTTATCGGCGTGCGCATGGGGCAGGTATTTGCGCTCGCCAAAGAATTTGTCGACATGCCGATCAGCGAGATCGAAACGCTGCTCGAAAGCCCAATCCACGAGGCGCGCGCCGGTGCGGTGAGCATTCTGGACAAACAGGCCCGGCGCAAAAAGACAACGGAAGCGCAACGCAAAGCGATCTTCGACCTCTACATGCGCCGCCACGACCGCATCAACAACTGGGATCTGGTCGATCTGGGTGCGCTCTATGCCATCGGCAGCTATCTGTACGATAAACCGCGCGATATTCTCTATCACCTGGCGCGCTCGCAAAATCTCTGGGAGCGACGCACCGCCATCGTCGGCACTGCCTATTTTATCCGCCAGGGCGACGTGGACGACACGTTTGGCATTGCTGAATTATTGGTGCAGGACCCAGAAGATCTTGTGCACAAAGGCACGGGGTGGATGTTGCGCGCCGCTGGCGAGGTGGATCGGGCGCGGCTGCTGCGCTTTTTGGATCACCATGCGGCAACCATGCCCCGCACGTTGTTGCGCTACGCGATCGAGAAGCTGGAAGCGGATCAGCGCGCGTATTACCTGGGGCTGAAGAAGGCGAAATCGTAGCCGTCAAACGTCAAACGTGAAGTTACATCTCAACGTTTGACGTTTGACGGGATTTACAGTTTTTGTTGAATCAACCGTGTCGATTGCGATAGCGCGCATTCGGTGCTTCGAGGATGGCCTGCTGGCGCTCAGTCAGCCCCTCGTATTGGGTGGCATCATAATAGCGCGCCGACCACGAGATCGGGTGCGGGCTATATTTGAAGAAGAGCGTGCGTCGCTCGCCCTCCCCGCGCCAGGGCAATGTCCCGTGGGTCAGCGCCTCGGTAAAGATCACCGCGGTGCCGGCTGGCCCAGTCACGGCACGCATAAAGGGCTGGAAATGTTCCAACTCTTTCCACTCGTCGGGGAAAGGGAGATTGCTTTTGTGGCTGCCTGGCACACATCCAAAGCCGCCATCTCCTTCGTTTACATCTCGCAAGTTGTAGGCGACCACGGTTAGGCCGTTGCGCATCACACCATTCTGGAAATTGTAATATTGCGACGGATCAAAGGGTGCGCCGCCGCCATGGAGCCGCGTACCGATTGGCCCCTTGCCACTGCGGATCAGGTCCGCGTAGTCGTGATCCAACCGGAAGCGTTCGCCCAACAATTCGCTCAGATAGGGTGAAATGCGCGGGTTGTCGATCAGGTCGCGGAAGGGCTCGCCCCAACTCAACAGGTTGCCCCAGCGTTGCGTGTTAGACTCGGTGGCCATTTCCTGGGCAATGCGCTCATCCCAGATCTCATTCAGACGGCGCAACTGTTCGGCATCCAGCGCATTGGGGACGGTGATAAAACCTTGCAGGTCAAACAGATAACGTTCGTAAGCGTTCATACCTTTACTCGTTTGTGGGTTAGAATTGGTAGAGCACAAATCGTAGCATAGCGCGCAGAACGACGCAATGTTATGGCCTGATAGCGGCACAGCGCGAGCCTGAACCGTCATTGGGCTGAAAGGAGAGAACGCAATGTCTACCGAAACGAACAAGCGGATCTTTGTCGCCGGGGCAACCGGGGCCGTGGGTCGCCCGTTGTGCCAATTACTGGTTGCGGATGGTTGGCAGGTGTTTGGCACAACCCGCTCAGCGGACAAAACCGCGCTCCTGCATGAGCTTGGGGTCGAACCAATCGTCGTCAATGTGTTGGATGAAGCGCAGTTGCGAGCAGCGGTGATCGCCGCGCAGCCCACGGTGGTGATCCACCAGTTGACCGATCTGCCGCCCGCGCTCGACCCAACCCAGATGGCCGATGCCCTGGTGCGCAACACTCACTTACGCAAAGTTGGCACACGGAATCTGGTGGCAGCCGCGGTAGCCGCTAATGCCACCCGGCTGATCGCCCAGAGTATTGCTTTTGTGTATGTCGAGGGGCCGTTGCCCTACGCAGAGACAGCGCCAATCGACCCGACCGCCCATGGGGTCCTCAGCCTGGAGGAGCAAGTCCTGGCCGCGCCCCTGACTGGCATCGTATTGCGCTATGGTAAGTTTTACGGGCCAGGAACTGGCTTTGACATGCCAGCAAGCGGGGGGCCGGTGCATGTGGACGCCGCGGCGGATGCCGCGCGCCGGGCAATTACGCGCGGCGCGGCAGGGATCTACAATGTGGCCGAGGATGATGGCACAGTCAACAGCCAAAAGGCCCAGCGCGAATTGGGGTGGAACCCAGCTTTCCGCCTGGAACGTCAATAAAGGCAGCACAATCTGAACGGCTGACAAGGCCCGACTAAACGGTCGCGGAGGTTCGAGTACGCTGGTCGACTTATGGCAGAACAGAGACTGGGCGAGGCAAAAGAGCGTACACGAGATTTGACCATTCCGAGCTTGGACCCCCTAACAATGCGCATTTATCTGCTCGGCCCATTGCGCATTGAGCTGGCGGGACAAGCGATCCGGTTGCCGCGCCGTAAAGTCGGGTCACTGCTGGCCTATCTGTTGCTCCACCCGGAGCCCCACAGCCGCGACCTGCTTGCCACCCTGCTCTGGGGGGATTCGTCCGACGCGCAGGCGCGCCATTCTTTGCGTACCGCGTTGGCGACCTTACGCAAAACCATCGACCCGGCGCTGCTGATCACCGAGCAGGATCAGGTGCAGATCAACCCGGGTTTTCCGCTCTGGGTCGATCTGCACGCCTTGTTGGCGCTCGAACCTGAGCTTGACCACGCCACGGGAGAGTGGTTGCTCAGCCAACTAGAGCTTTGGCAGGGCGAATTGCTGACGGGCTATTATGATGAATGGCTGACCATCACGCGCGAGGTCTATCATGCGCGCCTGCTCACGCTGGCGCTGCAAGTCGTCCAGACCTTGCGGGCGCGCAGCGATTACGAGCGCGCCATTGCCATTGCCCAGCAGATCCTGGCGTTCGACGCCACCCACGAAGCCGCGCACCAACATTTGATCTTCTGTTATGTGGCTGCCGGTGACCGGGACGCGGCTTTGCATCAATACGAGTTGTGCGAGCGCATTCTGCGCGAGGAGCTCGATGTCCCGCCCCTGCCCGAAACCACCGCGCTCTACGAATGGATCCGCCAGCAGGATGGGCCAGCGCTTTCCACCGCGGCGCGGATCACGAATTTGCCGATTCCGCTCACCAGTTTTGTGGGGCGCACACACGAAACAGCCGCGGTCAAAGGTTTGCTCACCGCGACCAGGAACAAAATCCGCTTGCTCACCCTGACCGGTGCAGGCGGCTCCGGCAAGACCCGGCTCGCCATCCAGGCTGCCACTGATCTGATCGATAGCTTTGGGCAGGGCGTCTGGTGGGTCGAACTCGCCGCGCTCAATGAGGGCGGCTCAGTGCTGCGCGCCATTGCCACCAGTTTGGGCGTGCGCGAAAGTGCCGGTCAACCGCTGGAGCAGAGCGTGCCCACTTTTGTGGCCGACAAGCAGATGCTGCTGGTGCTCGATAATTGTGAACATCTGATCGAAGCCTGCGCCACGGTCGCGGCAGGTTTGTTGAGCCAGTGCCCCAATCTGCAAATCCTGGCCACCAGCCGCGAACCTTTAAATATTGCCGGTGAGACACTCTGGCAAGTCCCAACGTTTACAACACCCGACCCAGCGGCTGGGATCCAGGCCGATTCCCTGCTGCAATTTGAGTGCTTACAGCTTTTTGCTGAACGAGCCGCCAGCGTGCAACCCAGTTTTGCCCTTAGCGCCGCCAATGTCCAGGCCGTCGCTGAAATCTGTCAGCGGCTGGATGGCATTCCCTTGGCAATCGAACTCGCCGCGGCGCGTATCAAAGTACTTTCCGCAGAGCAGATCGTCAGCCATATCAAAAGTGAACGGTTTGCCCTGCTGACTCAGGGTCAGCGGCTGGTCTCTCCGCGCCAGCAGACCTTGCTCGCCACCATCGACTGGAGCTACAACTTACTGAGTGAACGTGAACGCGAACTCTTTCGGCAGGTTGCCGTTTTCCAGGGCAGCTTTGGTCTGGACGCGCTCCAACAGGTGGTCAGCCTCCCCGCGGAGATGGGCTTATCGCAGCACCCGCTCGACATCCTGACCCAGTTGGTCGACAAATCGCTGATCATCGTTGAAACGCAAGGGGGGCAGAATCGCTATCGGCTGTTGGAGACGTTGCACGAATACGCCCGCAAGCAATTCGCCACGCCAGCAGCACTACACGCCGTGCAACAACGACATGCCGCCTGTTTTCTGCAACTGGCCGAGCAAGCTGATGCAGAATTTAGTGGGATTCACCAGGAAGAATGGTTGCCCCAACTGGATGCCGAATACCCCAATCTCCGCAGTGCCCTGGCTTTTGCCAACACCGGCAGCGAGCGCGAATTACCGCTCCGCCTGGCCGCTGCCCTGTGGAAATATTGGGACACGCGCGGCTACTTTAGCGAAGGGCGCGCCTGGTTGGCGACTGCTCTGGCGCAGCGCGGCGCGGCCAGTCCGGTCATCCAGGCCAGGGCATTGACCGCGGCGGGCTTTTTTGCCATCCGTCAGGATGATTACGACCAGGCGCGGCTGCTTTTGGAAGAGAGCGTAGCACTGCTCGCGCCGGAGAACGAGCCCTTGGCGCTGGCAAATGCTTTGCTTTACCTGTCCGATGTGGATATGCGCACAGGGCAGTATCCGGCGGCCCAAGCCCGGTTGCTGCAAAGTCTCGCTGGCTACCGAGCTCTGAATCACCCGGGCGGGGTTGCACGCACGCTCGGCCACCTTGGCAACTGGGCTTGGGATCAAGGCCAGCCGCGCGCGGCCTATGATTATTATGTGGAGAGTTTGCAGATCCTCCGCCAGGCTGGCAATCAGGTAAGCGTTGCCACCGCGCTCTTCAATGTGGGCAATGCGCTCCGGGCGCTGGGCGATTTTGCGGCGGCGAGCGCGCACTATGAGGAATGTATTGCCATTGCCCGGGCCACGAACAATCCAGGGTTGCAAGGTGTGACCCTAAGAAATCTGGGCTTGATCGCTTATCATCAAAAAGAGTACGCGGCCGCCTACCAATATTGCGAAGAGGGGTTGCGCATCTTGCTGGAGATTGGCGAAAAGAGCAACGCCGGTTTTGGGATGATCAATCTCGGGTGGGTGCTCCAGGCAATGGGGGAAGAGCAGCGTGCGTTCGACTACTTTCGCCAGAGCCTCGCGCTCATGCACAGCTTGGGCCATGCACGCGGCACCTCCTTTGCGCTGGAGACCATCGCCAGTTTGTTGATCGACCACCAACAGCCGCCTGCATTGGTGGCCTCTTTGCTGGGTGCGACGGAAAAAATCCGCCAGGAAGGCAATCTGTCGCAGCCAATTGCCGGTTCGGCCAATTATGAGCGCGTGCTGACCCAGTTGCGCCAACAATTGAGTGCCAGCGAATTCGAACAGGCGCTGAGTCGCGGCCACACCATTCCCCTGGCGCAGCTCATCAGCGAGACCATGGCGCTCACCCTTGTGATCCGCCCCTAGCAGCCGTTGACCGTGCTTGCTGGGCAACAGCAAGCCCCCATTCACCCGGAATCTGCTCAGATTCCGGGTTTTGTTTTTCTTCGCCCCAATTCTGTGACGTTTTTGTGACGCCTGCCCCTTATTCTCCCATTCCTGTGCGCATTGAGCGTGCAACAAGTCAGTGAAACAGGAAATCAAATGGCTGGTGCCATCCTGTGGATCAATAAATCAAAAGACTGATTTCGTAAATGAGGAGAAAATCATGACAACCACAATGCACCCTGTCGAGACCGATGTGCTGACTGCCCGCACCAGGGCGATCTGGTCATCGGGCGATTTTGGCAAGATCGCCCAATCCTATGCGCCAGGCGCCGCGGCATTTATCCAGCGGCTCAACTTTGGACCAGGCGACCAGGTGTTGGATGCCGCGTGTGGCACGGGCAACCTGACCATTCCGGCCGCGCGTACCGGTGCCCAGGTAACTGGCCTCGACATTGCGCCCAACCTGCTCGAACAGGCCCAGCAGTGGGCCAGGGCCGAGACGCTGACTGTCCGCTTTGACGAAGGAACGGTCGAGCAATTGCCCTATGCCGACGGCTCGTTTGATGCCGTAGTCAGCATGTTTGGGATCATGTTTGCGCCGCGGCCCGAACAGACCGCAGCCGAGCTGGTGCGCGTCTGCCGGGCTGGCGGGCGCATTGCCCTGGCCAACTGGACGCCCGACGGTTTTATCGGCCAGATGTTCAAGATCGTCGGCAAGTATGTGCCACCGGCACCGGGTCTGCCTTCACCCTTGCTGTGGGGGGTCGAGGCCAATGTTGCCGAACGGCTGGGCAACCAGATCACGGAGTTGCGCTGCACGCCGCGCACGATCACCTTCAACTTGCCAGTGGACCCAGCGACCACGGTGGACTATTTCCGCCGCTATTATGGCCCCACGCTGCGCGCGTTCGATTCGCTCGACCCCGCGGGCCAGGCTGCGCTGCGCGATGAATTAGGAGCGCTCTGGGCGCAGCACAATCGTGCGGGTAGCAACGCCACCGAGGTGGATTCGACCTATCTGGAAGTGATCGCTCACTGCCAATAATGCTGAGCTCGGAAAGGGAACGAGCGTGTAGAGAAATCAGGCTTCTGCCAGAGGCCTGATTTCCGCGAAAAGTGGCCATTTTATCCAACTCAAGACGAGTAAAAAAAGCAGGAACAAACCATGATATTCACCAAATTAAAATTTTTTGCGCAAACAATTGGCTTTGTCACCATGACCCTCTTGATCCTGTATGGCGCGGTCAGCATCTTTAGCGATGCCGAGCTGGCCTTTGGCGCATTGCCAGCCGCGCCGGTTCAACAGGCCGCCATCAGCAAGACGGTGCCCCCTTATCTACACTATCAAGGGATGCTGCGCGATGCAGAAGGCAAGCCGATCAGCGGCGTTCACAAATTGACCTTTCGGATCTACGACGATGTGACCGCGCCGCTGCCCGAAGCGCGCTGGCTGGAAGAACACAACGAAGTCACCGTGCGCAGCGGTCAATTTAGCGTGCTGCTCGGGAACACCAACCCGATCCCGCCCACATTGTTCGACAGCCCGGATCGTTTTATCGGCATCACGCTGGACGGGCTGGACGAGATGGTGCCCCGCCAACGGTTCGCCAGCGCGCCCTTTGCCATGTACGCCGACCACGCGACCAGCCTGATTGCCCCCAATCGCAGCGAGCCCGCGGTGCAGGTGGATGATCGTGGACGCGTCGGCGTCGGCACCACCAGTCCCCAGGCGCAATTGCAGATCAGCAGCACCGCCACGATCAGCACGGCCTTGCAGGTGGACGGCGATCTGCGCGCCAGCAATGGCAACGTGCTGTTGGCCCAAGGTGGCGGACGAGTCGGCATCGGCACAGACAATCCGCTCTATCCGCTGCATGTGCGCGGGCAAGACCCGGACATGATGCTCGATGTGCCCGCGGCCAGCACGGCCAATCGCGCCGAATTGCTCTTTGGCGTGGATGGCCAGACGCGCGCCGCGCTGATCTACGACAAGACCACCGGCGACGCCACCCTGTTTGATGGCCAGGGATATGTCACGATTGATGATGCGGGCCAGAATGCGATCGGGCCGCGGCTCAATGTCAATGGGGATCTGCGCACCTCAGGCAATTTTTACATGGGTGCCAGCGACCGCAAGCCGATCAAGATCGTGCGCATCACCAATTTGCCCGAAAACACCAATCGGATCTTCCCGGAAATCCCCGCCAACGAATACGAATGTACAGTCGGCGGCTGGTCAACCGGTATTTACGACATAAGCGAAGACTCGAAAGATGCCGACAAAGTCTGGGCCTACACGCAGGATGGTTGGTGGTGGGTGGAAGCCAAGTTCATGAGCGATGGCCCGCACGAGAAGGTCAGCGTGGATGTTGTCTGCTTCCTGAAGGGCATCGTCGAATACGAAACCAAATTTGGTCAGCGCGAGCAGACTGGCCAGTAAGTCCAGCAAAAGTAAAACAAAAGTAAAAAGTCTAAGGCGATCCCTATGAATAACCAGGCAAAACGCTTGTGCATCTGGCTGTTGCTGCTGGCGCTGCTGCTGCCCGTCCCGCTGCAGGCCGCGCCAGACCAGCGACCGGCAAGCCAGGCAACCAGCATAAGCGATACGGATATGCGCAGCAATGATGGGCGCTCAATTACAGCGGGCGGGGTGAGCAATGTGGGCGACTTTGCCACCAGCGGCACCTTTGGCCTCGTGGCGAGCAGTCAATCGCCCGCCCTTTTGGCCCGGCAAGATTATCAAAAGGTGTACGAGCAGGCGCAGGCACTGCTGGCCACCGGTGTCACCTTCCGCCAAAGCGAGTTACAACTGCCGCCAACATGTCGCACGCCCGCTGAGTGCCAGTTGAACTATGAGGATTTTAACAATGGCGAACTCTACCATTCCTTTTGCAGCGACTACACCGGGGTGGACATCCGCGGCTACTGTGCGGGGGATGAGCCGACCAGTTGGCCGCGGCCCTCTGAGCAGATTCGCGGGCAATTGGTGCGCGCACGCGAGATGTTTGGCTTTCTCGCCCTGGCCGACCCGCCCGACATGCACATGCTGATCAATGGCATCCCGGCCAATGTACGCGAAATTGGCCGCAGCGGGGTGCTCAGCGCCACCCGCGAGATCGCCAACATCCACATGATCTTTGGCAACGAGTTTCTGGTCGATGCGCTTGATTATCGCTTCTCTGGTGGCGACCCACGCGCCGACCAGATCATTGCCGAGGAGTTGGAACAGTTGAGTAAAGGCCGTCGCCAGTTCGAACTGGCTGTGGGTGTGCTGGCTCACGCGTTCAACGCCGACTTTGGCGGGCCCAGTGGTGGCTATATCGGCGATTACTTTGGCGAGCGCGAGTTTGATCTCTTCGGCCTGGTCAGCGAACGCATGGTGCTGGCAATTGGCGAAATGGCCGACCGCTATCGCCAATTGGGGCAAGATGCCAAAGCGTTGGAGCTCTATTCGTATGCTTTCGCCAACCAATATGTGCAGGCCATGGCCCTCGCCACCAGCGCGGCTCAACAGGATGCCAAATTCTTGCAGAGTGGCGGCTTTGAGATCATCAACAATCTCGAACGGTTGCGTGCCCAGGCCCAATCGATCCACGAAGGCATCAACCCGTTTGGCTTTGTGGATGAGTATGTGCCGCTGCAAACCTATGAGGAATTGCGGCGACTGGTGCAGGGCGACTTTCTGCGCGATGCCAGCGAAGATGAAAATCGCGCCGAAAATTCGCAGCGTGAATTCGACCAGAATCGCACTGCACTGGCCCGCGAGATGCAAAATCTGCGCCTCACCTACGACACGCGCCTGCTCGAAATCTGCGGCCCCAGCCAGGACAATTACATGACTTGTATGGGCGAGGGTGGTCTGATGAAGCAGAATTTTCACAATCTGCGCAGCATTTCGCTACGCCTCAACCAGATCGAGCGTCGGCAATTGAATGTCTTCGAACAGGTGCGGATCGAAGAGGAGCGCGCGGGCAAGGTGATCCAGCTCACGCTGCAGAGCGGGGAAATCATCGCGGCCACGGCCATTGCCCAGGGGGTGATCAATGCGCGGCGCACCACGGAGATCGAAGCGACGTCGAACACGCACAATATTCATGCCGGTGTAGAAATTCGCAAGAGCGGCAAATTTGGCATTAATCCCCTATCGTGGGATGCCAGCACCGAACTGATTGTTTCGGGTGGGTATAAGTTTGAACATACCCGCACCAGTTCGACCCAGACCGTCTGGGACCCCGCGCAAGAAGAATTGGCCGCGCTCGAGAGCGAACAGGCCTTGAAGCAGGCGATCAACCAGGCGGAGATTCTCAACGCCAATAGCGCAGCGACGATCCGCACACTCTTGCTCCAGACCGCCGAACTGGCGATCGAGAAACAGATCGTGCTGGAGGAGATGAATCGCTTGCTTTCCGAACACAACGATCTGGTCGGGCACTACAATCACTTTCTCAATCTACGGGCCCAGGCCCAGGCCGATGTGATCGATAGTAACCTGGCGAACCCGGCTTTCCGCATCCTGCGCGACCAAAGCACGCTCGAAGCGGCGCGCAGCATCGACATCGCGGCCCAGTTTGCTTACCTCACGGCCAAAGCACTCGAAGCGGAATTTCTGGTGCGCTATCCGGGCCTGAGCAGCATCTTCAAAGCACGCACCGCCGACGATGTCGATAACTTTATGAACGATCTGGAAGCCTTCCGCGTCGCCATCGGCTCGCCCGGCGAACGCAATCGCTATCCCTATCGCATCTCGGTGGCGAAAGATCTCTTTGGCCTTTCGGACCAAAATCTGGACCCAAGCGGGGCGCTTTCAGCCAGCGAACGGGCGCGGCTCCGTTTTGAGGCCTTTCAGGCGATCCTGCAGCGCGGCCAGATTACCGACACGGTCAGTGGCAAAGTGATCGGCTTTGAAGTGTCTTTTGCCACCAGCTTGCTCAATAACCAGATCTTCACGCCGAATGTCTGGAACAATCGCATCGCCGGGGTTGGTTTGCCTGCCGATGTGCCAGGCACGCAGGGTATTGCCATCAACGTGCTGACTCGCCAGTTTGGCGACATCGGCGCGCCCGAGGTGCAACTGACGCACGATGGTCATGCCTCGTATCGCACAGTCAACGGCGCGCTCGTGGAGTATGTACCGGAAAATGCTCGCCTGGCTGGCTTCACCACACCGCCCGGCTTTGAAAGCAAGAGCAAGACAGCCACGATCCTGGCCAGCGTCAACGGCAATGAGCGAGGCACGCCGAGCAGCGCACTCTTCAACCGTAGCGTGGCTGTTTCCGGCTGGGTCCTGCGCATTGATCTGCGGTCTCCCTTTAACAACAAGTTGGAGATCAGCCAGTTGGAAGACATCGAAATCAACATGGACACGACCGGCATTGCCCTGGCCAGTAACCTCCAGGCCGCGCAGGCGGATGCAGTGCAATTGCAAGCGGCATTTGTGGGGCAATAGAACGGTGGAGAGGTAAACAAGTAGACAAGTAGGCAGGTAAACAAGGTAAGGAAAGCACAAAGAACGCTTGGAAACCACAGATTACACAGATTAACCAGATTTCTTATTTTCTATCTGTAGAATCTGCGCAATCTGTGGAGAAGATTTCAAAAACTTTCTGTGGTTTACCCAGCAGGTGATTCTGACCTGTATACCTGCGTACCTGTTCCCTAAAATCAAGAGAAAACTATGCGTAATCACAAACAACGTACCTATTTGAAATTGATCTGCTATCTCCTGTTTGGCCCGTTGTTGATCAGCCTATTGGCGCTGATGCCCACGGTGACCCACGCCCAGGACAAATCCGGCGTCAAACCGCAGGTGATCTCGCTGCCTGCCGGGCCAGGCTCACTTGAGGGGCTGGGCGAAAGTTTTGAGCCCAATCTCAGCACCGGCACCGCGAGTTACCCGGTCAAGTTTACAGCGGCGCCTGGCCGGGTCAACTTTCAGCCAGAGCTCTCGCTGGATTACAACGGCGGCAACGCCAATGGTCCGTGGGGCATGGGCTGGAAATTGAGCATCCCGTCGATCCAGCGGCGCACGGAAGAGGGCTTGCCCACCTATGACGATACCCAGGATACGTTTCTCTATAGCAGCGGCGAAAAACTCGTCGCGCTGACCAACGGCGATTATCGCTTTGAGAACGAAAGCTCGTTTATGCGTTTCCGGCGCATCGAAGGGGGCGGCTGGGAGGCCCACACTCCCGACGGCATTCGCTACATCTTTGGCGAAAGCGACAACGCGCGGGTGGACAATCAACTCGGCGTTTTTCGCTGGGAACTGGAGCGGGTAATCGACACCCACGGCAACGAGCTGCACTATCACTATCTGCACGATGGTGACTACGCGTACCCACGCGAGATCCGCTACAACATCGGCGCGGAAAGCAGCCTCTACAACGCTGTGATCTTCAACTACGAGCCGCGGCCCGACACCTACACCGACCGCCGCAGCGGGTCGCCCATCCGCGTGGGCTTGCGCGGCACCGACATGCAAATGTGGGCGCTGGGCAAGCTGGTGCGCGCCTATCAGTTCACCTATGAGCCGGAAAGATCCACCGGCAAATATTCACTGCTGACCCATATTGTGCAAGTGGGCGATGATGGCACGAGCACGCTCCCGCCGCACACCTTCACCTACACCCAATTTGATGCCAGCCAGCATGACGTGGTAACGATGCAGAATCCACCGCCAGTGGCGTTGACCAATCGTGATGTTGAATTGGTGGACATCAACGCCGATGGATTGCCGGACGTAGTCTATACGCCCGAAAATGGCCAGCATCGCTTTTACCTCAATCGGGGCCAGGGACGCTGGCAGAGCGAGCCAGTCTTGCCGCAGAATTCGCCCGCGGAGCGTCTCTCCAACCCCAACGTGCGCATGGCCGATGTGAATGGCGATGGCCGCGTCGATCTGCTGGTCAAAGCAGGCATTACCAGCGACGCGCCTTTCTATTACTACAGCAACCACGGGGGCACAGCGTGGTCTGCCGGGGAACGGGTGGATTTTGGCCCGGCGCCCGCGTTTGATCTGAACGATCCGAATGTGCAATTGGTGGATTTCAATAACGATCGCCGGATTGATGTGGGCCTGACGGTTGGTGGTCGGTTGAAGATCTGGCTGGCGCGGGCAGCGGGGTGGAGCCGCGAAGCGGATTTTGATGTGCCGGCCCCAGCCGCGGGAGATGCAGCCCGTTTTGACGACCCCAAGATCAAGGTCGTGGACATGAGCGGCGATGGCATACAGGATCTGGCCATGGTGCGCGATGGCCGGGTGGTGCTCTGGGAACACAATGGCAATGGCAACTACGAAGCAGGCCAGCCGCTGATCAACCCGCCGACCGGGGTCGGGGCCAACGAGATCGCCATCCAGATGGATGACCTCAACAACGACGGCCAGGGCGATCTGGTGATGGCAGGCAATCGTACAGTCACCTATTGGCTCAGCCTGGGCGATGGCAGCTTGAGCGACCCGATTGTGCTGCAAAACACGCCCGCCTACAACGCGGCTGATACCGCTGTACGGCTGGCCGATATCGACGGCGATGGTGCGAGCGAGTTGCTCTTCAGCAGCCCCAGCGGGATGCACTATGTGGACTTCTCGGTGGGCGGCCAGCCTTTTCTGCTGGCGAGCATTGATAATGGCCGCGGCCGCACGATCGCCATCGACTACAAATCCTCGATTGTGGATTACATCGCGGATTGGGACGCCGACAACCCGTGGGCGATCAACCTGCCCTTCCCGGTGCAGGTGGTGCGCCAAATGGTCGTGCATGATGCCAACAGCGGCGACGCCTACACCATCGACTACCACTATCGCGATGGCTATTACGAGGGCGAGCAAAAAGAATTCCGCGGCTTTGTGCGCAGCCAGGAGATCAAACGGGGCGACCGCACAGCCGCGACCACAGTCACCAACCTGGTCTACGACGTGGGCATGAGCGACGAAAGCCGCAAAGGCCTGTTGCTGGAAAGTGAAGTTTTGGCCGAAGCGGGCCAATGTGCGGGTGATTATGCAGGCTGCTACCAGCGCACAGTCAACCAGCTTGTGACGCGCGTGGTCGTTAGCGCAACGAAGAGCGGCCGCGCGATCACCCATTCGTTTGTCAGCCAGACCGACAGCTTTATCCACGAGCAGCAGGCCGAACCCGTGCAGCTTCGGCAGCGCTTTGCTTATGACCACTATGGCAACCTCACGCAGGAGTTCAAGTATGGCAAAGTGTGCGGTGCCGACCTTACCTGTGGGGACGATGAGATCCTGCACACTATCGACTACATCTACGACGAGGAACGCTGGCTGCTCAACCGTCCGCAGCGCGTGCACCAGACCGATGCCGCGGGCAATTTTGTCAGCGAGACTCGCTTCTATTACGACGGGGAACCGTTTGTCGGGTTGCCGCTCGGCCAGTTGACGCGCGGGGATCTGGTGCGCGAAGAGAGCAGCCTGGGGCCCAGGGGCAACAATCGCTTCATCGCCAGCAAACGCTTTCAGATCGACCAATACGGCAACCAGATCGGGCTGATGGATGGCAATGGTAACCGCATCACCGTGGAATATGATCCGCTCACCCATACCTTCCCGGTGGTCGAGCAGCGCCATTTTGCCGACGGCCACACCTTGACCTTTGCGGCTTCGTACCATTATGGCTTTGGCCAACCGATCAGCGCGACCGATTACAACGGTCACCCGCACATCTTCACATTCGATACTTTCGGGCGCCTGGCCAGGTTGGTCAAACCGGGTGATAGCTTGGAGAAGCCCACCGAAGAATATCGCTATGTCGTCGGCTCGCCGCGTAGTTCGATCACAACCTACAAGCGGATGCGCTCGGGCGAGGATGCCGTGCTGACCAGCGTCACGTATAGCGATGGTTTGGGGCGCACGCTGCAAACCCGCACCGACGCGGGCAATGGTCAGGTGGTGGTGAGTGATGCGGTGCGCTTTAACGCGCGCATGAGCGTTGCCGCGAAATATTTGCCTTACTTCAGTACGGGGTATGACTATGCCGCGCCCGAACCCACCTTGCCCCACAGCCAGCTGCACTATGACGCGCTGGGCCGCGTGATCCGCACCACGGATGCCGAGGGCGCGTTCGTGCGGGTGATTCATCAGCCGCTGGTCGAACTCCTCTACGACGAAGAGGACAATCATATGGTCGAGCCAGCTCCCCATCTGGATACGCCACAAGTTGTCACCTACGATGGTCTGGAACGGATCGTTCAGGTCGAGGAGCGCAACCTGGTCAACAATGTGCTTGCGCGCTACGTCACCACCTATCGCTATGACCGTTTGGGCAATCTGACGCAGATCACCGACGCGCAGGGCAATGTCAAGACGATGGACTACGACGCGCGCTCGCGCCGCCTGCGCATGGTGGACCCGAATCGCGGTGAGACGCTCTACACCTATGACGACAATGACAATCTGATCAAAAGCCGCGACGCCAAGGGACAAGAGGTACTTTACACCTACGACGCGGCCAACCGCCCGCTGACCGAGCGCTGGGTCTTTGGCAATGGCAAACCGGAGGTCATCAACGCGGTCTATCATTATGATGCTGATCTCTCGGCCTTGCACCCCACGGCCCGCAACACGCTGGGGCAGATCGCCTATGTGGAAGACCAGGCCGGGATCGTCTACTTTTCCTACGACGCGCGCGGCAACATGATCGGCAGCATCCGCAATTACAAGGGCGAGCAGCGCAACTTTGTCAACCGCCGCGCCTACGACGCCATGGATCGCCTGACCCAAACCACCTACGCCGACGGTTCGCAAGTGACCTATGAATACGATGATCGTGGATTGCTCAGCCGCATCCCCGGCTATGTGGACGCGATCACCTATACGGCCTCGGGGCAGCGGGAAACGATCACCTATGCCAACGGCGCGCACACCAGCTACACCTATGACACGCGCCAACGCTTGCAGCAACTCGAAACGCTGGCCGGCGCGACCGTGTTGCAAGCCTTCACCTACACGCTCGATCAGGTGGGCAATGTCCAGCAGATTGTCGATGGGCGCCCCCACAAAAGCGCCAGCACCGATCAAAGTCAGCACTTTACGTATGACAATCTTTACCGGCTGCTGAATGCGACTGGCAATTACGGACAGATCGACTTTGGCTACGATCCGCTCGGCAATTTGGTGCGCAAAACCAGCAACAACCCGGCCAATGGTCAGCACTTGGGCGAGTTGCGCTATGGTGAAAATGGTGCCGGTCCCCACGCGCTGACATCGGCCAGGGGGATTGCATACGACTACGACGCCAACGGCAATCTGATGCGCAAAGGGGCGACCACCTACCAGTGGAATCCCCGCGACCTGCTGGTGGCGGTGGCGGATGGGGACGCCTCTTCCAGCTATCAATACGACACCAGCGGCAAACGGGTCAGCCAGCAGGTGCGCCGCGGCGATCTCATCACCACCACGTTGTACCCGGATGGGGCCAGCGAAGTGCGCGGCGATCAGCTGATCCTCTATGTCTTTGACGATGAAAAACGCATCGCCGAGCTGATCAAGCCGCTCGACAACAGCAAGCTGCTGCACGGCTTTGAGGACGATGCCCCGGTGCCGGCCGCGCAAGTCAAACGCTGGTATCTCGCCGATCACCTGGGCAGCACCCACTTGATCCTGAATGAGACCGCGCAGGTGGTGGCCGAGAAAGCCTATTATCCCTTTGGCGAGAGCCGCCACGCGCCAAACCCGACGGTCTCGCCTTATGCCTATACGGGCAAGGAGCTGGACGCGACAGGGCTCTACTATTACGAAGCGCGCTATTACGACGCGGAAATTGGCCGCTTTATCAGCGTGGACCCGCTCTACGTGGACAAGCCGCAGGACGGCCTCCAGAATCCGCAAGTGCTCAATCTGTACGCCTATACACTCAACAACCCGCTCAAATATGTGGATCCCGATGGGGCCAGCCCTCAACAGCGCCTCACCATTCCTCTGAGCAATGGGTTTAAGCATCCGCGCACCGCGCTGGTCTTCCAGATGGATGTGCAAACGTGGCGCTACAACACGCTGAGCAGTGCCGCACAGTCGGGGATGACCATCCGGGCGACCATGACCCATGCCACCCAGCGGGGTGGCGAATGGGTGCCCACGGGCAGGGGCGAGCCGGTGACATTACGCTTCAAAGCGTTGCCCAACGCCGAAAAGTTTGCCGTGGCCGGGAGCCAATCCAAAGTAGCGTGGACACCACAAACGGTCAAGACTACCGGTATGTGTATCGGCAATATGTGTCTGATGACGCATCGGGCGTCGGGCGGGCAGACACTCAATCAACAGACATACGGCATCAACGGCTTCTACGAGCTCTTACAGCCGGATGGCCAATCCATCAGTCTGGATAACTTAAATGCGGAAGGCTGCAGCTCGGGGATGCCCTACTTTATCAATGCGGGGGAGAGTATCGAAAAGACGCCGACCCACCATGGCGTGAGCGCGGGCGTCGGGGTCAACCTGACTGGTGGCAATGTCGAAGATGCCAGCCACATCATCTCGGGGCCCTCTGTGGGCAGCCATCAGCAAGGGCCTACGCTGCAAAAAGCGCAAAAATCGCCGCACTAGTACTTATCTCAAAAATCTCTGTACCACACTGGTTGGGCTCCCTTTGTTCATAGGAGCCACAACCGATTTTTGAGCTGACTTCTAATCAACGGGGGCAGGCCGGTATGGGCTGGCCTGCCAACCCTGTGCACAGAATGGAACGGAAACATCAAATGAAGAAATTACAAACCAAACCCATACTTGCCATCCTCATCCTCTGCGGCTTGATCGCGCTCCTCGTCATTCCGTTGGGCGCGGCTGCCAAGGGTTCGGGGATGTTATCAAACGGGCTCGCGGCCAATCAACCTGTTACAGGCACCTACGTGGGTTCAGTCACAGTCAGTGAGCCTGCCCCGCTTGGTGCGCTGGATCTGGTTCTGACCGTGACTGAGCAGGGGGGCGTCCTCAGCGGCAAAGTCAACGCGGCCAAAACGCAGGTTTTCCTGGGAGGGCCAACCTTTAACGGCACGGTCAGCGCCGGTCAGGGCATCACCACCACCTTTCGGATCGACTCGGAGGTCTTCACGAGCCAGGTATCTGGGCGCTCGGTGCAGCGCAAATTCACCTTGATCGGGGAAGTGGCGAGTAGTGCAGACCTGTTGCGCGGCCAATATACCGAGACGATCATCGGGTTTACACCAGAAACCTTGCTCGTCAAGGGCGATTTTCTGCTGGCGCGCCCGAGCGGCTCCCAGGTGATCATCGAGGAGCCGGGGCCCGATACGCCCACACCGATCATCACGATCACGCCGCCGGGGCCTGTCACCCCCACGGCCACATCTACGGCCACCGCAACTCGGCCAGGCAATCCCGGGGGCGGGGCAAATTCGCGGCTCTACCTGCCCGTGGTGATGGACAGGGCTGGGGCCGGGGCGAGCAGTGGTGACCTGGCTGCTACCCCCAGCATGACACCGGAACCGCCAACCAATTGAGTGCATCGCGCACAGGTTTGTGTGCGAGCGGAAAGAGACCAACATGACACCCTATTCCAAGGGCCGACTGGCAATGTCGCCCATGACCAACCAGATTCACCTCAACGCATTGATCATCCTGCTGCTCTGGCTCAGCCTGGCATTGCTCGGCCATCAGTTGGCGGGCTTGCTGCACACGCTGCAGCAAACAGATAGCGGTTCCGCCGCAACCCACCAGGCACGCCAGAGCGATGCTGGCCCCCCGGCGGTGCTGCTACTCAATGGCGACGCGCTGGTCACAGCGATCAATAGCGGGGAAGCCACCTTCACAGCCCGCGTCCGCGATGGCAAAGGCAAACCCGTGGCCAACGTGATGGTAAGTTTCCAGAGTGACCAGGGCACAGTCACCCCAGCCACGGCGCAGACCGACGCCAGTGGCGCGGTGAGTGCAACCTTTCGCGCGGGGGCAACGGCTGGCCCAGCCAGGGTCACGGCCACGGCAGGCGACTTTAGCCAAACCGCCACCCTCCAGATCGTCCAGCCTGCGAGCAACCAGCAACACACCTTGGCGCTAGCACTTGGCACGGGGCAGCTCCCAAGCGAGCAATCAACAGCCTTGACCATTCAGCTGCGCGATGCTGCCGGGCAACCTGTGGCGGGCGAACTAGTCACCTTCTTTGGCGCGCTCGGCACGGTGACCCCCACCAGCGCGGTGACCGATGCCAACGGGCGGGCGACAGCTCGCTTTCAAGCTGGCAGGATCGCTGGCCAGGGATTGATCAGCGCCTTGGCTGGCGCGGCCACCCATTCGGCGAGTATTCAGGTCGGCGAGCGCGTGATCCCGCCGCCTGCCGAAGCGGATCATGCGCTCTATTTGCCGTTGGTGAGCCGCTAACCTGCCCGATTTTTCAGCCATTATGGAGGGAAAGCGCAGCGCCGCCCCTCCTGCTCAGGAGTGATATATGCAATACGATCATTACCATGCGCTTCATCAGCATGAAGAATATGAACGCCGCATCCGTGCGTTTCAAGCGGAACGCCGGGCGCGCCAATTCCCCACCACGCGGGCCAACCCTGTGTGGCAACGCGGGCACGCGCTGCTGCAGGTCATTGTCGCGCTGCTGTCGTCGATCTGGCAGTGAGCCGGGCAGGCCGCACAACTTGGGCATGACCAAAAGGCGTACCGACCGGGGCCGTTTTTCCGGGGAGATCAGGAAGTTCTTCGTTGTGCTCTTCCTGATCTCCCCGGTGATTTTGCTATTGCCCGCCGTCGCTTGTCTGCTCGGCACATGTGTACTAAAATTGCATCACAGCATTCACTGAATTGTGCGGTTTCGTTGGGGCCTTACCGCGGAATTGGGCAAAATGGAGTTTCAATTTCAAACCCGGGAATCAACCTCTGCATACGTGGATGGCTATTGGTGGACCTACAGCGAGGATGCTGGCTCGTTCACCTCGGTCGCCGAGACGCACTGGGGGATGGTGATCACCAAACAGCAGGGCCGCACGGTACTCACCATCCGCGGGCCGGAGACACTCGCCATGCCCGCGCCTGTGCCAGAGGAGGCCGAATTTTTTGGCATTATCTTCAAACTCGGCACCTTTATGCCCCATCTGCCCAACGAAAAATTAGTCGATGGCGAGTTGCACCTGCCGACCGCGGCGACTGACCGTTCGGTCTGGTTCCATGGGCAGGCCTGGGAAGTGCCCACCTTTGACAACGCCGATGTCTTTGTGGAGCGCCTGCTGCGCGCGGGGCTGATCGTCTGTGATCCTGTGGTCGAGACGGTGTTGCAAGGGCAACGGAGCGACCTCTCTCCCCGCTCAGTTCAGCGGCGTTTTCTGCGCGCCACCGGCCTGACCCAGGGCGCCATCTGTCAGATCGACCGGGCGCGCCAAGCCATGACCCTGCTGCAGAACGGCGCATCGATCCTCGATACCGTGGAACTGGCCGGTTACGCTGATCAGCCCCACCTCACCCGCTC
>CAZIRP010000087.1:0-22606 GCA_964541665.1 uncultured Caldilineaceae bacterium
GGCAACGGCGGCGGCAATATTGGTGTCGAGAACGGCATCGGCAATGTCGGTGTTGAGAACGGTACCGGCAACGTGGGTGTTGGCAACGGCTCAGGCAACATCGGCGTGGGCAATGGCGGCGGCAATATTGGTGTCGAGAACGGCATCGGTAATGTCGGCGTTGGCAATGGCACCGGTAACGTGGGTGTTGGCAACGGCGATGGCAACATCGGCGAGAACAATGGGGTCGGCAATGTCGGTGTCGATAATGGCGATGGCAATGTCGGGGTTGGCAATGGTTCTGGCAACGTCGGCGAGAACAACGGCGATAACAACATTGGTGTGTTGAATGGCAACTGCAACATTGGCGTTGGCAATGGCAGTGGCAATATCGGGGTTGGCAACGGTGGCAGTTGTGTCCTGAACGGAAACCTGGGCAACGGGGCCAATGGTGGTGTCAACCTGAATTTGAATCTCAACTTCAATAACATCAACTTTATGGGTACCAATACCGGCAACGTGGGTGTTGGCAACGGCAATGGCAACATTGGGGTCGGCAACGGCGGTGGCAATGTTGGGGTCGATAATGGCAATGGCAACATCGGCGTTGGCAATGGCATCGGCAACGTGGGTGTCGGTAATGGGAATGGCAACGTCGGCGTCGGCAATGGCAATTGCAACGTTGGGGTTGGTAATGGCAATAACAACATCGGCGTGGACAACGGTGGTTGCAATGTCGGTTCCAACAATGGCAATGGCAACAATGGGAACGGAAACGGCAACAACGGCAATGGGAATGGCAACGGGAACAACGGTAACGGCAATGGTCATCATGGGCCTGGCCGCGACAATGATTACCGCCCCTCCAACCGCAGCGTCAGCGTGGCCCCTGCCACCGAATCCCCAGCCGTTATCGAAGAGTTGATGATCGATGGCTACTGGGCCGAACGGGTGATCGGCGATCGCTTCAGCAGCACGATCTACGCCTATGCCAATGGCTCGCTCTATCGCTCGACCGATGATGGCAGCACCTGGGGGCTGGTGACGAGCAATCCCTTTGTGCAAGATTTCATCATGAGCGCGGCAGACCCGAATGTGCTTTTCAGCGGCAATGGCAACACCTGCGATAGCAGCACGGCCTTGAGCCCGCTCTACAAATCGACCGACGGTGGGCTGACCTGGCAACCGTTGACCGGCACCGAGGGCTTCCGCCCCTTGTTGGCCGCCAATTTTGATGCGAATCTGGTCTTTGCCGCCAATTGTGAGCAGCCCTTCCTGAGCCGCGATGGCGGGACCACCTGGACGCCAAAGCCGGGCGCGGGTGAAGCCTTCTGGAGCGTTTACGGGATCGACAAAATGGCCGCGCTCACTGGCCGCGGGCAAGATGGCGGCCTGTTGTGGAGCGTGATCTATGCGGGTGGTGAAGCGGCCAATGGCAGCGGCATCATCGCCATCAGCTTTGATCTGGGTGATAGCTGGTTGCGCCTGACACCAAACATCTATCCCTCGGGCTGGGGGTTGTCGGCAATGACCATCGACCCGTATGATGGCAATCGCGTCTGGTTCGGGGATGCCAACGGCGTCTACGCCACCAGCACCGCCGGAGCCGCCTGGAGCTTCTCGAATGAAGGGTTGGAAGCTGGCCTGGCCAACACCGTGTTTGATGGTGGCATCCACACCATTGCTGCCCATCCCAATGGCGCTGTCTATGCGGGAACCGGATCCGGCTTGTTTGCCCAATCACCCGAGAGCAGCACCTGGCACGCGATCCAGGCTGAACTCCTGGCGAATACATCGATCGATGGGTTGCTCTTCACTGAATCCAATCTGGATGTGCTCTATCTGAACGGGGCCGATGGGGTCTATCGCTACACCTTGACGCTCGAATAGATCCGCGAGAGGGTTGGGGGTGGGTAGGAGATAATTAAGCACTGATTCCCGCCCGCTATTCTCTTTATTCGTGCAGAATTAGTGCAGAAAAACGCTCGGAGCAAGTAGCTCCGGGCGTTTTTTGTGCGGCGCGTGGCTTGTTCGTTTGGGAAACGCAAGGAAAGTGTTGCACCGCGCCCATCGAGTAGTAGAGCAGAGCAAGGGGGAACGATCCCAGAGCGTACTGTGAACGTTCTACACGTCCGCTACAATCAATACTGACAACTGGCTTCCAACGACCATGGCAAATCCTGCAAGGTGGTCTGTGTAGTGCACAGCTCTCGGTGCTGCTACCAGACAAGAAGGAGAGGAAAACAATGAAGCTTCACATCGTTGGCACTTCGGGTGTTGGAAAATCGACGCTGGCTCGCCAATTGGCAAATGGTTTGGGCTGCAAACACATCGAACTCGACAACCTCTACTGGGGTGGTGATTGGCAGCCGCGCTCCGACGTCTGGTTTCAAGCGCAGAGCGCGGCCGCCCTGCGCGCGGATGCCTGG
The DNA here is from genome assembly GCA_964541665.1 of uncultured Caldilineaceae bacterium. Taxonomy (GTDB): domain Bacteria; phylum Chloroflexota; class Anaerolineae; order Caldilineales; family Caldilineaceae; genus CFX5. The sequence goes on from CAZIRP010000087.1 coordinate 2,409, forward strand.
GTGGCTGATGGCAATTACAGCCAGGTGCGCGAGCTGATCTGGCAACAGGCGGATCTGATCATCTGGCTCGATTATTCGCTGAGTATTACGTTGAGCCGTTTGGCGTGGCGCAACTTTGGGTATGTGTTGGGGCGCCAGAAATTGTGGGAGAGCAAGAATTGTGAATCCTGGGGGCAATTGCTGGGGCGCAATTCAATTGTGCTGCGGGCCTTGCGCAGCCATTACCGCCGCCGTCGTCTCTACGAGCAACTGCTGCACGATCCGCAAAGCCCCCCCTTTGTGCGGCTGTCGTCCCCCCTGGAATTGCATGGCTGGCTGCACCATTTTTGGGTTCATCAGGCCCGGTTTGGCGCGTCTTATATGCCAGCTTGAGGAGGGGCCTGGGCGGGGCGATCCGTGTAGTGCGGGTTGACCCACTCCAGCAGTGTCGACCAGTTGTCCGAGGCGCTATCTTCGAGGTAATTCTCCAACATGCCACGCACCTGAAAGCCATTGCGCAATTGCAGGCTCAGGGTGGGGTCGAAGATGCGCCCGGCGACAACTTCAGCAACATAAGCGGTCACGCTCAAGTGCGTTTTGTAGCGTTCATACCCGGGGATCAGGCCGCCGCCGACGATGCCGCGCCGGTTGGAGCGGATGACAAACTCCTGCCGGGCCGCGTAGAGCCGGCGACCAATCCCGCGGTTGCGAAACGCAGGATGCACGCTCCAATCCGCGCCGTAATAATAGGCCCCCTGCGGGTCGTGATTGGTAAAGTAGAGGTCTCCGCAGATCTCCCGAAAAGAATGTTGGGGGTGCGCAAAATCAAAGTCGATAAAAAAGCCCGAACCTTGGCCGACTACCTGGCCATCAACGAACGCCACAAACTGACCTTCGGCAAAGAGGCGATATTGGCTGGCGAAATGTGCAACTCCCATCAGCTCGTCGGCCCCGAGCGTGGGGTAGCAAACCCGCTGCAACTCGGCCAGCGGCTCAAAATGTTCCGGCGTGATCGTGGTGATGGTGATGGGGGTCATCGCATATCGGTACCAATGCTCGTGCCACTACTGATCTGTTTGCGGCGGCCAAAGGTTTTGGCGGTGCTGTAGGGGTGAACGATCACGTTGCGCCCAATCTGCACCCCTTTGGGAATAAAGCTGCCCTTGCCCACCAATGTCAACCCCGTGTTGATGGTCTCGGGGAGCTCTTTGTTGGGGGTGTTGTCATCGCCGAACCCCACCTGCGCCTCGCTGCTGATGGTCACCCCCTTGTCGAGGATGCAGCGATCAACCACCGCGCCGCTTTCGATCACCGTGTCGTTAAAAACCACACTGTCGCGCACAACCGCGCCTTCGGCAATGTAAACCCCCGCGGAGATCACGCTGCGCTCGACGATGCCATCCACCCGGCAGCCGTTGGCCAGCAGATTGCCCGCAACCTGGGCATTGGCCCCAATTTTGACCGGTGCGCGCTCTTCGCTGCGGGTGTGCAGCACCCACTCGGTATCATAGAGATCCAATGCGGGATCTTCAGCCAGCAAGCTCATTTGCGCTTCCCAATAGGCTTGAGCCGTGCCCACATCCGCCCAATAACCGGGGAAGGTATAAGCGTAGATGCCCCGTTGCGCCTGGAGCATGGCGGGCAGCACATCATAGCCGAACTCTTCATAATCACTTTCGGCCAGCAGCTCGATCAAAACCTCTTTGCGGAAGATGTAGATGCCCATCGAGGCCAGTGTTGAGCGCGTGTGGCGCGGCTTCTCCTGAAAATCGAGCACTCGTTGATCAGCGCCGAGCGCGACAATGCCATAGCGATGGGTGTCGCGCAGGTTGACGCGGCGCACGGCCATGGTCATCTCGGCACCGGTGCGCACATGCTGGGCCAGCATTGGGCGGTAGTTCATCAGGTAGATGTGGTCACCCGCGAGGATCAGCACGTGCTCTTCGTCTTGCTGCTCGACAAAATCCAGATTGCGGCGCACTGCATCCGCGGTGCCGCGCTGCCAATCGCCATAGGGGCCACCACGGTACGGTTGCAGGAGGCGCACCCCGCCATCGCTGCGGTCCAGATCCCATGGTTTGCCAATGCCAATGTGATCATTGAGGCTGCGCGGGCGATATTGCGTCAGCACAGCGACATTATAGATTTCACTGTTGACACAATTGCTCAACGGAAAGTCGATCAGGCGGAACTTGCCCGCGAAGGGCACGGCTGGCTCGGAACGTACTTCGGTCAGCACGCTCAATTGTTCGCTGGCCCCGCCCCCCATAATCATGGCAAAAACTGTGGTCATTGTAGCCTCGTGGTAGACGATAGACGGTAGACGATAGATGGTTGACGATGGACGGTTGACTCAGGACTCCGGACTCTGCACTCAAACTGTTTTGCCATCGGCGACGATCTTGTCGGGTGGGAATGCAGCCTCATCGCGGCCACTGTTGATCAGCACATTGCGCCCGATCTGCGATCCTTCAGGAATGAAGGCGCGCTTGCCAACCACGGTGATGCCAAAACTGAGCTTGTCGGGCATTTGTTCATTGGCGACACTTTCATCGCCCGTGCCCACCACCGCGCCAGCACCGACCACCACCTGTTTATCGATGACCGATTTGTCGATCAGCGCACCGGGCCCAACCCACGTATCATTCATCACGATGCTATCTTTGACCACCGCGCCAGGGCTGACGTAGACCCCAGGGCTGAGCACACTGTTGATCACCAGGCCGCGTACAATGCAACCATTCGAGATCAAGCTGCTGACCACTTTGGCTTGTGGCCCCAGTTTGGCTGGCGGACGCTCTTCCGACTTGGTCAGAATCGGCCAGTGATCATTGTAGAGGTCGAGCGGTGGCGTGGCCTGGTTGAGCGCGAGGTTGGTCTGCCAATACGAATCGATCGTGCCCACGTCCACCCAATAATCCTCAAATTTGTAGGCAAAGACGCGATCCCCGGCCTCCAGCATGGCTGGGATCACATGGTGGCCAAAATCGGAGCGGGGCGTGGTGGCCGACCCTTCGCTCAAGCGTTTGGCGAGGGTATGGGTGTTAAAGACATAAATGCCCATCGAGGCCAGATTGCCCTTGTCGCGCTCTTTGGGCTTCTCGTAGAACTGCACAATGCGCTGATCGCTGTCCACCTGCATAATGCCAAAACGGTGGGTCTCTTCGAGTGGCACGGGCATCACCGCGATGGTGAGGTCGGCCCCCTGCGAGCGATGAAAATCGACCATCGGGCGATAATCCATCTTGTAGATATGATCCCCCGAAAGTACCAGTGTTTGGTCGGCACGATTCTCTTGCAGGAAGTCCATATTCTGGTAGATGGCGTTGGCAGTGCCCGCGTACCACTGTTGACCGCGCCGCCCTTCGTAGGGTTGCAAAATCCGCACGCCCCCCCGCCCGCGGTCGAGATCCCACGGTTTGCCGATGCCGATATGGTCGTTCAGGCTGTGGGGACGATATTGCGTCAACACGCCGACGGTATAGATGCCGCTGTTGACACAGTTGCTGAGGGTAAAGTCGATAATGCGAAACTTGCCAGCAAAGGGCACCGCCGGTTTGGCTCGTTCTTCGGAAAGGACAGTCAGACGAGTACCCGCGCCGCCCGCTAAGATCAGGGCAATGGTTCGATTGGCCATAATTTTCTCTTTTGGTAGATCGATTGTTAACTCGAATGCGAGGTTGGCGCTGAACAACCCTATCAGGGCTTACGCAGGCCTTGCCTGAAACCCTGGCCCCAGGAACGCTGTCCTCCGGGGCTCTCAGCATGGAATCTTAGGTGCTGCGTAAGTCGGGTCTATGGTAACCCAAACTGCTCAAAGTCACAAGCTGTGCAAAAGCTATCGCCCCCAACCGACAAGTCTGATAAGTTTTTGGCGAAACTCTGGAAAAGTTGCTATAATTGCTTGTTGCAAGAGATAATCCTCACTCTGTTTCATTGGACTCATACTTTTTAGGAGATACGTGTGTTACAACGCCAGACTCAAACCGCAGCTTTCTGGCGGGATCAATTTGAAGTTACGCTGGATGATTTGGAATTTCTCCACCAATTGTTGCTGGATATCCAGGCCCCAAAAATGCTGGCCGAATTGGCTATCGCCCTGGTGCAGGAATACATCCGCCGTGAGAATGTAAGAATCGATAGCGAATTGTCGAAGGGTAGCATCTACCTGCCCAAAGAGCGTTATGCCGTTGGGCAGCGGATTGTCTTCCCGGCCATGGAATTTGCTTTAGGGGAAGTTACCCAGGTTCGCCCCGGCGAAAACCCCGAATATGGCGATTTTGAGGTCATCAAGGTGAAGTTCCCCGACGGTCAACGCGAATTCGCCGCGGGGCTGCAACGTCACCAGTTGAACCAGGCAAGTTCAGCTGCCCTGGGTGGCGACCAGGCCCAGCTTTCCGCCGCAGAGATTTACGATCTCTACCAGTCGGAGATCGACGAAAGCCTCCTCTATGGGCTCGAAGAGAGCGACCGGAGCAACGATTTTGTCGAGGTTGATGGCTACTGGCTCCTGGCGGACATGCTGGCCGATATTCATGTCGGCTACCTGAACATTGCCGAAGCCCTGATCGAAATGCAGGGCAAGCCGATCCGCCCCGAAGAGATCCTCTCCGAACTGGAAATTCCCGACAATATTTCGTTGCCCATGCGAGCCATTAGCCTTAACCATGCCATGAGCAAGGATGCCCGGTTTGACCGCATCCAAAGTGGCAACGAGGCCATGTGGTTTCTCAAACGGCTCGAACCGCCCGAATTGCTCAACCCGCCCGCGCTCTTGAAGTACAGCCCGACTCCTTACAATCGCGCCCTGCTGAGCGTGGAGCTGTTGCAGATCGAATGGGAGTTGGACGACGAATGGGGCGAGAGCAGCCTGACCACTGAAATCCCGCGGATTGTGCCCAGCACGGTGCTGACACTCACCTATCCCCACCGCCGGTATGGTACCTTGCCCATCAACGGCCGCACCGTAAACTTTTTCCCGGCTGGCCAGCGCGGCAAGTCGATCATCACGCTGGTGGATGGGCGCTGGGGCACCCGGTTCAATGGCTGGGTTGTCCACGAAGGCCGCTATGTTTCAGGGCTGGCAAAGTGGATGGATGATCATCAGCTGCCAGTAGGGGCCTACATTACGCTCGAACGTTCCCCCACGGTCAACGAGGTGATCGTCGATTATCGCACGCGTCGCCCCAAGCGTGAATGGGCCCGCATGGCCACCGCCGACCTGGCTGGCCGCCGCCTCCTGTTCGAAATGAATAAGGTGCCGGTCGCCTGCGAATACGATGAATATATGATCGTGGCCGAGGAACAGAGCGAGCCGATCGATGAATTGCGCACCCAATTTACGCGCGATGGGGTCAGTTTGGCACAAATTGTGGAGCAGATTGTGCCCGAATTGACCAAGTTGAACCCACAAGGCACTGTCCACGCCAAGAGCGTCTATAGCGCGGTCAATATTGTGCGCCGCAGCCCACCCGGCCCTGTATTCTACGCATTGATCTCAAATCGCCGCTTTCGCGATGTGGGCGGTGGTTTCTTTGCCCTGGCCTGATCCACTCTTTGAGGAGCACATTGCGTATGACTCAATCGTCTTTACGTAACCGTCTGAATCGGTTTCGCCCAACCGTCGATACCAAGTTCCACATTGATTACGATTGGTGGGAGCAGAGCGGGAAAAATTTCCGCATCTATCTGCGCGACCAGCTCTGCGAGGAGTGTCGAGACCGCTTTGCCAACTACCAAAATACCGAAGATGTCGATTGGATCGACCCCGACACCGGTGAGGTGCGCCGCACCGACGCGCTGCGCGAATGTCTGCGCACCCGCTGCGCCAACGACCCCAGCTATATCAACGAACGGTTGCCCCTGGCTTCGGCTTGTTTCCGGGTCTTTTTGGCCAATAACAATACGCCACTCTCCCCGAGCGAATTGAATCAATTGTTGTGGTGGAAATCACCCGAGTCGATCTTGCAAACCCTGGCAGGCCGCCAAATCTATTTTGGCATCCGGCCTGTCTGAGCGAACAGCGTTCCACAAGCTTTGCGCAACAGCTTGTTTGGTGAGGATATGCTCTCTCCTAAAAATCAGGCCGCAAGCGGCGGCTCTGCCACCAGACGCCGCGTAAGGTATGGCAAATTCATAACCAACTATGCCTTCAGGTGAGGCCACGCCCCGGCGTGGCCTCAATAGATTGGCGACTACTCACCCACCTATGAACAAACAAGTGACTCCCTTTTCCGGGGTGGATCTGCCCTGGCTCGGCCCCAAAAGTGCTGGCAAGGTGCGCGACCTCTACACGCATGACGATCACCTGATCCTGATCACCACCGATCGGCTCTCGGCATTTGACCATGTTTTGGGCCTGGTGCCCTACAAAGGGCAAGTGCTCAATCAATTGTCGGCCTGGTGGTTCGCCCAAACCGAAGCGATTATTAGCAACCACTTGCTGGTCGTGCCCGACCCAAACGTGACCATTGCCCAGCGCTGTCAGCCCATCCGCGTGGAGGTAGTGGTGCGTGGCTACATCACCGGCGTCACCAGCACCGCGCTCTGGTATCGCTATCAGCAAGGCGAGCGCCACATTTACGGGCTGGATTTTCCCGACGGTCTGCGTAAGAATGATCCCCTGCCCACACCGGTGATCACCCCCACCACCAAGGCCGAAAGCGGCCACGATGAGCGCATCACCAGCGCACAGGTGCTGGCATTGGGGCTGGCTACACCCGAACAGTGGGAGAGGATCTGCCAGGCCGCGGTGGCAATTTTCCAACATGGGCAAGCCCTGGCCCAGCGCGCTGGCTTGATCCTGGTCGACACCAAATACGAATTTGGGCTCAATCCCGCGGGCGAAGTCATCCTGATCGACGAAGTCCACACGCCCGATTCGAGCCGCTTCTGGTTGGCCGACAGCTATGCCGCGCGTCACGCCGCGGGCGAAGAGCCCGAAAATTTTGATAAGGAATTCATCCGGCTGGCTTATGTGGCCGATGGCTATCGGGGGGACGGGCCACCGCCGCCGCTGTCGCCCGCCCTGGCTGAACAAGCCGCGCAGCGCTATCGGCGGATCTACGAAATGCTCACGGGGCTGGCTTTTGTGCCTGGCGAGCTCCCGACCGACCAGCGCATCGAGCGCAATCTGCGCGCTTGGTTTAACCGCTAACCCCGACCAACCAGCAACGTGGGCAACGCGCGACAGGAGGAATGATGGAACAGGAGAGCGCCCCGCTGGTCGGGGTGATCATGGGCAGCCAGTCGGATTGGGAGACGATGCGCGGCGCTGCCGAGATATTGCAACAATTTGCCGTGCCTTACGAATGCCGGATCGTCTCTGCGCATCGCACGCCGCACTGGATGGTGGAGTATGCCGAAAGTGCCGCTCAGCGGGGCCTGGCGCTGATCATTGCGGGGGCAGGCGGTGCCGCTCATTTGCCGGGCATGGTGGCGGGCCACACGCTGCTCCCGGTGATCGGTGTGCCGATCCAGAGCCGAGCACTCAACGGGCTAGATTCGCTGTTGTCGATCGTGCAGATGCCCGCGGGGGTGCCCGTGGCGACCATGGCGATTGGCGCAGCCGGGGCCACCAACGCGGGCCTGTTGGCGATCTCCATCCTGGGGATGCAGCAACCCGCATTGCGCGAAGCCTTGCAGCAATATCGCACCAATCGGGCGCAGCAAGTGCTCGACGATAGTGTGTTGACACTGACTTGAATAAGGGCTTGAATAAACCACTGGGCGCGCAGGTGAAGATCAAAAATCTGTGTAATCTTTAAGTAAAATCCAAAAACTCTTTCAAAATCCCATCCACAGAAACCGCAGATTTGCGCAGATTTTCCAGACGATTAACCAAAAATCTGTGTAATCTTTAGAATCTGTGGTGCTCAGCACTTTTGGGGTTTACTCTTTCCGTAGACGAGGGTTGTATAGACTTGCGAGGAGCGTACTATGCCCGATAAACGTTGGTTTCTCCACGATCGCTTTGGTCTCTTTATCCATTGGGGGATCTACTCAGTCGCGGCCCGCCACGAGTGGATCAAAAACCGGGAGCAGATCAGCGATGAAGATTATCAGCCATATTTCGATTACTTCGACCCGGATCTCTACGACCCGTCCGCCTGGGCGCAGATCGCCAAACAGGCTGGCATGAAATATGCGGTGATCACCACCAAACACCACGACGGATTTTGCTTGTGGGATTCAGCGCTCACCGATTACAAGGCAACCAACACGCCTGCGGGCCGCGATCTGCTCACCCCCTTTGTTGAAGCATTCCGCGCCGAAGGTCTGAAGATTGGCTTCTATCATTCGGTGATCGACTGGCACCACCCCGAGTTCCCGATCGACGGCCTGCATCCGATGCGCAACAATCTGGCCTATCGTGAAGCCAACCAGCAGCGCGATATTGCCAAATACCGCGAATATCTGCATGGGCAGACCCGAGAGTTGCTGACCCAGTTTGGCAAGATCGACATCATGTGGTTTGATTTTTCCTACGCCTATCAGGATTGGGGTTGGTCGAAGGGCAAAGGCAAGGATGATTGGGACGCGGCGCGGCTGATCAGCATGGTGCGCGAGCTGCAACCGGGTATCTTGATCAACGACCGCTTGGGTGTCGGCGGCGATCTCAAGACCCCCGAGCAATATCAGCCCGCGGGGCGGATGCTGGTGGATGGCCAGCCCGTCACCTGGGAAGCCTGCCAGACCCTCAACGGCAGTTGGGGCTACCACCGCGACAATCTGGATTGGAAACCGAGCGACTTGTTGATCCGCATGTTGATCGATGGTGTTGCCAAAGATGGCAATCTGTTGCTCAATGTGGGCCCGAATGGTCGCGGGGAATTTGACGCAGCCGCGCACAAACGGCTGGCAGACATCGGCGAATGGATGCGGCTCCATGGCCGCGCCATCTATGGTTGTGGGCCCAGCGACTTTGTCGCGCCGCCCGATTGCCGATTCACCCAGCGCGGCAATCGGCTCTATCTGCATCTTTTTGCCTGGCCCTTCCGGCATGTGCATCTGGAAGGGTTGCGGGAGCGCGTGGCCTTTGCCCAATTGTTGAACGACGGCTCGGAGATCAAGCTGATCCGCACCGATCCCCATCAACAGGCCCAGAACACGACCATGGGTGGCTTGGGCGAAGATACGCTGACCCTTGAATTGCCGATCCAAAAGCCAGATGTGGCTATACCCGTGGTCGAATTGTTTCTCAAGTCATAGCGTCTACCCAAACACGATCCAGTGTAAACGTGTTTGCGCAACTTAGCGACGTCTAAAAAAACGAGATGAGCCATGGCTAGATCCCCCCTGCAAATTGTCCTGGTTGAGCCTGTTGCTGCTGAGCGGGCTCGGATAGTGGCCGAGTTGCAAGCTGCTGCCAGGCTGCCGATCACGATCTGTGAAGCAGCCACCGGGGCCGATGCGCTGCAACTCTTTCTGGCTGCCACGCCGGTGGTTGATCTGCTCTTCCTGGCGAGCGAGCTGCCAGATGTATGTCCAACTGACCTCCTCCCGCTGCTCAAACAGAATGGTAAACCTACCCCGACAGTGATTATTCTTGCCGGCCAGGGCGATGAACCGACTCTGCCCGGCCTCCTGGCCGCGGGCGCGCACGATTTTGTGGTACGCCACGAGGCACCCCCCCAAGTCATCAGCCACTTTCTGCATAATGCCGAGCGGCGTGCGTCCTGGTCCGCGCCACCGAATGGCGGGCCAGAAGACCAGACTAGCTATTATCACCCTTTGGACGCGCTGCCGTTGATGATTTGGTTGGCGGACGCAACCATGGCCAGCACCTTTTTTAGCCGGGAATGGCTGGCTTTCACCGGGAATAGCATGACCGAAGAGATCGGCCAGAGCTGGCAAATCTCGATCCACCGCGAGGATGTTGCGGATTGTTGGGCGCGCTATCAACAGGCTTACCAAACCCGGCAACCCTTCGTGGGCGAGTATCGTTTGCGTCGTCACGATGGCGTCTATCGCTGGCTGGCCGATCGTGGCGTGCCGCGTTATGCCAGCGATGGCACATTTCTCGGCTATGTTGGGGTGGCCGTTGACATTACCGAACGCATTGATATGGAGAAAGTGCTGCGCCAGAATGAGGCCCGTCAGCGAGCATTATTGGCTGCCATGCCTGATAATGTCATGCGGCTCGACGGAGCGGGGAATTATCTGGATGTTCACCTCTCTGGCGATCCCCCGCCCCCGCTGGCTGCTGCGGATATGATCGGGCGCAATCTCTTCGCATTGTTCCCGCCGGAGATAGCCCAGCGCATCTATGAGGCTCACCAACAGACGATTCAGACAAGTCAGATCCAGATGTTTGAATATGCGCGCACTGTCAATGATGTGCAATATCATCTGGAGGCGCGGGTAGCCAAAAGTAGCGAGGATGAAGTGGTGGCCGTCATCCGCAACGTGACCGAGCGCCGCAAGGCCGAAGCGTTGATTCGTTACCAGGCCAGCCTGCTGGAAAATGTTTCGGACGCCATCATCTCTACCAATATGGAAAGCCAGATCCTCAGTTGGAACCCAGCCGCCGAGCGTCTCTACGGCTACAGCGAGTCCGAAGCGCTCGGGCGCAATTTTTACGAAGTGCTAAAGCTGCCAAACGCGGAGTCTCGCCGCGCTCGGAACCTGGCCAGGCTGGAAAAGGCTGCTGGCCGCGTCCAAAACGAGCCGATCCATTATCATCGGGACGGGACGCCCATGCAGATTCAAAGTTCGATCTCGTACATTTTGGATCAGGCAGGGCAGCGCATTGGGGTGGTGGCTGTCAACCGGGATGTAACCCAACAAAAGCAGGCCGAAGAGTTGCTGTTGCGGGCCCAAAAACACGAAAGTGTCAGCCTCCTGGCGAGCGGCATCGCCCACGACTTCAACAATCTGCTCACCAGCGTCCTCGGCCAGATCTCACTGGCGAGGCGCAAGGTCACGCCCAATGATGCGGCCAACGATCATCTGCAAAAAGCAACCCACTCTACGGAACGGGCCGCGGACCTGACCCGCCAACTACTGGCCTACACGGGCCAGGGTGCTTTTCAAATCCAGCCGTTGGATCTGAATAAACTTATTACGGATAACATGGGGCTTTTTGAGACAGTCTTGCCCAAAGGGGCCAGGTTGGAGATCTCGTTAGCGCCCGACCTGCCCGCGGTTGAAATGGATCGGGGCCAGCTCCAGCAATTGATCATGAACCTGGTCATCAACGCCGCGGAAGCGATCCCAGCCAGCGGCGGGCTGATCACCATTGCCACCTCTGTCCAGGAGTTGACCGCGGAGAGTGACCAGAGTGCCTTTCACCCGGCCCCTCTGGCCCCGGCGCGCTATAGTTGCCTGCGGGTCAGGGACAACGGCATTGGGATGAATGAGCAAATTCTGGGGCGGATCTTTGATCCCTACTTTACGACCAAAAAAGGGGGGAGCGGATTGGGGCTCTCAGCGACGTTGGGCATTGTGCAACATGCGGGCGGGGCGGTGCAGGTTGCCAGCCAAAGTGGGTCTGGGACGCAATTTTGTATTCTTTTGCCCGCCCTGCCGCCGACCACCGCCCTGCTTACGAGTTCGCTCACGGCCGCGCAGGCCCGTCCGCAGGGGTTGGTGCTGGTGGTCGATGATGAACCGCTGGTGCGCGAAGTGGTCGGTGACATCCTGAACCAGGCTGGGATCGCCAATCTGCTGGCCGCGGATGGCTATGAGGGCGTGCAACAATTTTCTGCCCGGCGCAGCGAAATTGCGCTGATCCTGCTCGACATGAAAATGCCCGGGATGAGCGGTGAGCAGGTCTTCCATGCTGTGCGGGCGTTGGAGCCGACCTGCAAGATCATCCTCTCGTCTGGCTATTTGGATAACGACGCCACCACCCACCTGACTCGGCAGCAATTTACCAGCTTTTTGCGCAAACCGTACGACATCGATACCTTGTTGACCGCGGTGCAAAGGATGTTGGGCGAAGCACACCCAACATCAGCCTGACCTGGCCTCCTGGCTGGGCTTACCGTTCGTCGTAACTTTCCAAAACCGGCTCATAGCGGCACCGGCATCCATAGGGTGATGTGCAGGTTTTGTGGGGTAATTCTGGCACACGGGCCACCAGATACTGTTTCCCGATCCCAGCGCGACAAGTTTCGCACGTCGCTTCGTCGTTTGGGTTGATGATTTCGATCCGGCGGACATGGTCGCCGCCTTTGCAGCGTTGCCAGGTTTCCTGATTTTCTACCAGGAGGATCAACCCATAGGCTCGCCAGTAAGCCGCTTCGACACCATCCAAATCGTCGCGACTCAATTCCTGTTGAACCGCGGCAGGCACGTCACTGGCCGGTAACCGCCAGGTGATGCCCCACAGTTGCTGTTCCGCGGCATAGAGTTTGAGCCACTCGACCGTCTCTGGGCTGAGATCTGCCAGCAGCCAGTGATCGAGAAACAAGATGCGCCGGGTGAGCGCGCTGTGGCTCAACTGGGGCTCTTCGCCTGTCCAACTGGCTTCGCCCAGCGGTTGACGCGCTTCGTAGGCACGGCGCAAAGCCAGCGCCTCGCTCGTGTCGCGCGCCTGTAACGCGCGCCGCACCTGCGGCAGGATCGCGGCTTTCTCGTCGGCCAATCGCTGCTCGTAGCGGGCCACAAAAGGCTGACCCGCCGCGCTGAGCTGCCAGCCAGCAGCGGTTTGTTGCAACCAGCCCTGTTTTTGCAAGAGGGCAATTGTTTCGTCGTAGGGGCGCGGCAAGATTCGACTCCAGCGCTGTTGTTCCGCGGCTTCGTGCAAGGGACGAGCCTGGGCAAACGCTGCCAGGAGTCCGATCTGCGCATAGTCGGCGATATTGCTCGATTCGGCTAATGCGTTGCCATCAAGTTGATTGCCGCCAAAGAGGCGTTTCAAAAAGCTCATTGCTTATCCATCCTCGGCTCACCAAGCAGGTGAATAGACCGTAAGTTTATCTACTTCATATCTGCCAATGTTTATGCTATAAAGATACCATGAATCAGGGTACAACTTATCTTTTGCTCATTCGTCACGGCGAAAATGATTGGGTAGGTACCGATCGGCTGGCTGGGCGAACACCGGATGTCCATCTAAACGAAAAGGGGCGCGCCCAGGCCGATGGTTTGGTGCAACTGCTGGCCAAACAGCCGCTGGATGCGATCTATTCGAGCCCGCTCGAACGCTGCCTCGAAACGGCCCAGCCCCTGGCCGCCAGCCGTAACCTGAGCGTCCAGCTTGCGCCGCCGCTGCTCGAAGTGGACTATGGCGAATGGCGCGGTGCAAACCTGAAAGAATTGGCCAAGCTGCCCGCATGGCAAATGGTACAACATTATCCCAGCGCTTTCCGTTTTCCGCAAGGCGAAACTTTACGCGAAGTGCAAAGCCGAGCGGTGACTGAGCTCGAACGATTGCGCGCCGAACATACGAACCAAGTGATCGCCGCGTTCAGCCACGGCGATGTGATCCGCACTGTGCTGGCCCACTATTTGGGCACACCGTTGGATCTCTTCCAGCGGATCATCATCAGCACGGCGTCGGTCAGTCTGGTGGCTTTTCATAACGATGTGCCCAGTGTCCTGGCTGTAAATAGCCTGGCAGAGCTGCCGGTGTTGACGATCAAAACGAGTGAGGGCGAGGCGTGATCCGGGCAGGAGTTCTGTTCACCCGAGCAGCATGTCTGCACGATCACAGATTACGGTTGTCGCGCCCGGCTTCTCGCAGTGGCTTGGCGAGTTACAGGCTTTGTGGTAGAGTAGTGGGCAAAGAATGAAGCGAGTTGAAGTATGGCAAATTTTGCGCATGATCTAAATCCAGTTCAATCTATAATTGCTGATGCCATTGGCGAGCCAGGCCAGCGCACGTTCTTCCTGCAGGCACGCGCCGACGAATTGCTGGTCAGCGTGGTGATGGATAAACAAGAAGTGCGTCAATTGGCGATTGCGATTCTCCAATTGCTTGAGGAATTGGAAAAACAGTATCCTCAGTTGCCCCAGACCTCCAGCAACCGCAAACCCTTGCATCCCGAACATCCCTTTGACCCGATCTTCCGAGTGGGCCAGTTGAGTATTGGCTACCATGAAGAAGAGGATATGATTTGGATCGTGGCCAAAGAGTTGGTGATCAACGAAGCCGGCGAAGTGGTCGACCCCGATGACGATGAGATCCCCGCCGTGCGCTTCGTTGCGACGCGTGACCAAATGCGCGCCATGAGTGAGCACGCGCTGGAGATTCTCGCCAAAGGGCGCCCGATCTGTCCACTCTGTGGTCGGCCCATCGACCGTACGGGTCACTTCTGTGCCCGGACCGATGGCCACGCCATGCCAATTGCAATCTGATGATTCGCTGAGCCTTGTCCTGTCTGCCCACCTGAGCCAGCTTTGTGCTCGCCAACACCCGCACTGGCTTGCTGTCGTCTGTCCGGCTTTTGATTCCTAAGGTGAACCGGTGTCCTCATCTGCTACATCCGCCGCTTCCCAATCGCCCACCGAGCCCTCCATCAGCCTGAGCGAGGGCCAGGTTGTCGAGACGTTACGCTCAGGTACTTTTGAAGAAAAAGGGCTGATGCCCTATAGCTCGAATACCAGTTTCCTGGTCTTTGTGGCCACTGAAGGGCTCACATTGCCCGCTGTCTATAAGCCGCAACGCGGGGAAAATCCCCTGTGGGACTTCGAGTGGGGTACGCTCTGTTGTCGCGAAACCGCGGCGTATGTCATCAGCGCCGCGCTGGGCTGGAACCTTGTCCCGCCGACTGTGCTGCGCGAGGGCACGCGCGGGTTGGGCAGCGTTCAGTTTTACATCAACCACGATGCTGACAACCACTATTTTACGGTGCAGGCCGATGCACGTTTTGCGCCCGCCTTGCGTCAACTGGTTCTGTTCGATTTCATCATCAACAATGCCGACCGCAAGAGCGGCCATTGCCTGATCGACGAACAGCAGCGGCTATGGGCGATTGATCATGGCATCTGCTTCCATACCGAATACAAACTGCGCACCGTGATCTGGGAATTCAGCGACGAGCCCATTGAGCCAGCGTTTCTGGCCGATATTGCCGCGCTGCAACAAACCCTCTGCGACCCCCAACACGAGTTGACCAGGGAACTCTCCACGCTACTCAGCCCTGCTGAAATGGCCGCGTTGGTGGCGCGTCTCGCCTTTCTGACCCGTACTCAACATTACCCCGCGCCTCAATCCCACCGGCGCAATTATCCCTGGCCCCCTGTGTGACGTTTCGCTGATGGTGGCGTCCAACCGTTCGAGCCCGTAGATGGAGGTGGCATGAAAGCAGTGCTGATGGCAGGAGGTGATGGCGCTCGTTTACGCCCATTAACGATTGGTCGGCCCAAGCCAATGGTCCCCGTGGGCAACAAGCCCGTCATGACCCACATCCTCGAACTGTTGCGCAGCTACGGCATCACCGAGGTGATCGTCACCGTCCGCTATCTGGCTGCTGTGATCCAGGATTTTTTTGAAGATGGCAGCAACCTGGGCATGAAGCTCCATTATGTGGTCGAAGAGACCCCACTCGGCACCGCGGGCAGTGTCAAGAATGCCGAAGCCCTGCTGGACGATACCTTCATCGTGATCAGTGGGGATGCGCTGACCGATTTTAACCTCAGCGAGATTGTTGCCGCGCACCGCGCCCACGGCGGCGATGCTACCATCGCCTTGACCCGAGTGCCCAATCCGCTGGAATATGGCGTGGTCGTCACCGACGATGCTGGCAATGTGGTCCGCTTCCTCGAAAAACCGAGCTGGGGCGAAATCATCTCCGATACGGTAAACACTGGTATCTACGTGCTCGAACCCAGTGTGCTGGCAGGGATCCCCGCTGATACTGCCTACGATTTTTCCAATGAACTTTTCCCCAGTATGCTGGCGCGCAGACAGCCGATCCGCGGGTATGTGGCGTCGGGGTATTGGTGCGACATTGGCACGATGGATGAATATCGCCAGGCCAATGCCGACCTCCTCTACGGGAAGGTGAAATTGCCCGAGCCGATTGGTGAACCCATTGGCGGCGGCATTTGGGTGGGCAAAGATGTTGAGATCGCGCCCAGTGCCCAACTCTTCGGCCCCATCTACCTGGGCAATGGCGTCAAGATCAAAGGCGATGTGCAGATCTACGGGCCAACGGTGATTCGGGATTACACCGTTGTGGACAATTATAACCGGATCGAGCGCAGTGTGGTTTGGCGGAATAATTACATCGGCGAAAGCTGCGAGATCCGCGGCGCGGTCATCACGCGCCAATGCAGCATCAAGCCCAAAGTGATGGCGTTTGAAGGCGTTGTCATCGGGGATAATTGCACGATTGGCGAAGGCGCGGTGCTCCATGCTGATGTCAAACTCTGGCCCCACAAACGGATCGACGCTGGTGCCATGGTCAAAGAGAGCATTATTTGGGGTGCCCAGGGCCACCGCACACTCTTTAACCGCTTTGGCGTTTCGGGCACAGTGAATGTGGACCTCACCTCGGAATACGCGGCCAAGCTGGGGGCTGCCCTCGGCGCAACCGTGCCCAAAGGCGGTTTCGTGGCGATTAACCGCGACTCGCACCGCAGCTCGCGCATGTTAAAGCGCGCCTTGGTCAGCGGCCTGCCCGGCGCGGGGGTCAACGTGTGGGACATGGAGAGCGTGGCAATTCCAGTGTTGCGCCATTACGTGCGCTCGGACCCCACCACCTATGCCGGCATTCATGTGCGCATCAGCCCGTTTGACCAGCGCGTTGTCGATATCCGTTTTATGAACGATGAGGGGATGAATCTCAGTTCAACGCTGGAGCGCGTGGTCGAGCGCAACTTTTTTCGCGGGGATTTTCGCCGCGCCTATCTCGACGAGATCGGGGTAATCGATTACGTCACCAACGCGGTGAGCGCCTACACCGAAGATTTTCTGCGCCTGGTTGATATTGATGCGATCCGCGCGGCCAAATTGCGCATTGTCGTGGATTATTCGCATGGGCTGGCGGGCGACACCTTTGCCGATATTCTCACCAGGCTCGGGGTGGATGTGGTGCCGCTCAACGCGCGCATGGATGAAACCAAGCTGGCGATGTTGCAAGAGGAGTTTACCGCCAATCAAGCGCGAGTGGGCAAAATTGTCCAGGCGTTGGATGCGGATCTGGGGATTCAGTTCGATGTGGGGGGCGAGAAGCTCTTCCTGATCGACGAACAGGGCAGGCCCCTCTCCTCCCTGACCACCGCGGCGCTGATGGTCGAACTGGCGTTGGCGGCCAATCCTGGGCGCACCGTGGCCGGGTTGATCCATCTGCCGCAAGCACTGGAGACGATTGCCAGTCGGTACGAAGGCAAAATTCTGCGCATCAGCAACAGTATGCAACATGTGATGCGCACTCCCACCGAGATGAATCTGTTGCTGGGCGTGGATGGTACGGGCAATTTTATCTTCCCGGACTTTCACCCCGCGGTCGATGGGCTGATGGCGGCTGCGCGCCTGTTGCAATATCTCGTCCGTCGCCAATTACCGGTGAGCCAAATTGTGGCCGATCTCCCCCCGATCCATCTGGCGCGCCATTCGGTGCCCTGTCCGTGGGAAGCCAAAGGCAAAGTGATGCGCCTGCTCAATCACCATTATCAAGGCCGCGAGGTCGAAAATATCGACGGCATGAAGCTCTGGCTGGATTCCCAACGCTGGGTCTTGATGACGCCCAATCCCGACAAGCCGTACTTCGAAGTGATTGCCGAAGGCGAGAACGACGAGCAAGCGTATGCGCTGGCGATTGAACATAGCGAGCAATTGCAGGATCTGATCGCCCAGGCCTCGGCATAGGAGCAACCTGCTCTATAGGGCTTCGCCGCCATAGACAAACTCGCCGCCAACCATGGTCGCGAGTACCTGGGTATCCAAAAGCGCGGCTGGTTCCGCGGCAAAGATGTCCTGATCCAAAATGACCAGATCGGCCAGGAAGCCGCTGCGCAGCCGCCCTTGTTCATGCGCCATTCCTACCGACTGGGCCGCGCCCTGGGTGTAGGCATGGACTGCCTCGGCCAAACTAATCGCCTCTTCGGGATACCAACCCTCTGGCCCCGGTGCGCCATCGGCGCGGCGGCGGGCGGTTGCCGCGTATAAACCCTGCAACACATCCGGCGTTTCCACTGGTGCGTCCGAACCAAAGGCCAACTTTGTCCCCATCCCCAGCAGACTGTTGAATGCGTAGGCCAGCCGCGCCCGCGCTCCCCAATGCGTATCCGCCAGGAACATATCCTGCGTGGCGTGGATCGGCTGCATGGACGCGATCACGCCCAATTCTGCAAAGCGTTCGACATCGGCGGGATGCAACACCTGCGCGTGCTCGATGCGGTGGCGCAGATGCAAGCCGATGCCTGCCCGCCGCGTGGCCTCAATGGCGTCCAATACATGGCGATTGGCCTGGTCGCCGATGGCGTGGATATGCACCGCCAGCCCCGCGGCAGCGGCCTTTTCCACCTGCGCGAAGAGGCGTGCGCGGCTGAGCATGGCAATCCCGTAATTGTTCGGCTCCCCCTCGTAAGGCGCGATCATCTGCGCCGAGCGGGCCCCGAGCGATCCATCCGCGAAAATTTTAAGCGCGCCAATGCGGATCCATTCATCGCCAAAGCCCGATTGCACTCCCAGCGCAATCGCGGCATCCAACTCGGCTTCGGGAATCTGCTGGACAACCCGCAGCTTTAGCTGGCCATCGCGGCGCAACGTCTGCAAGGCATTGAGTGTGAGCCGATCTTCCATGTTGTGAACGGCCACGATCCCAAAGCGATGCAATTGCTGCATGGCCTGCTGGCAGGCGGCCACCGCTTGCGCCGGGCTGAGCGTCTGCAACAACCCAGAGACCAACCCCATAGCGTTTTCTTTGAGGATGCCGGTTGGCTCGCCATTGACGCGTTCGATCTCGCCGCCAGCGGGGTCGGGCGTATTGGCGTCGATGCCCGCCAGGTCCAGCGCTCGGCTGTTGACCCAGGCCGCGTGTCCACATTTGCGCGCCAGATAGACGGGATGCTCGGGCGCGATCTGGTCCAGTGCCCAGCGGGTGGGGAACGCATAATTTGCCCACAGCGATTGATCCCACCCACGGCCACAGAGCCATTCCCCGGCAGGTGTGGCCGCGGCATGGCTGGCGACTGTATGCAGGGCCTGGTCGAGCGACGGCGCGCCCATCAAATTGATCTCGCTGAGGCTGCGGCCATACCACAAAAAGTGAATATGCGCATCAATAAAGCCGGGCAAGACGGTGCGTCCGCGCAGATCGATCTGCTGGGTATCGCGGGTAGCCAGGGCTCGGATGGTTGCATCCTGCCCGCGGGCCAGAATCCGCCCCGCGCCGATGGCCAGCGCGCTCACGCGTGGCTGCACTGGGTCAAGCGTGTGGATGTTCCCGTTGTATACAATTGTCTCTATCGGCATGATGAATTCCTGTGAATCGCTCCGCAAACCAGGGCGGCTTTATTGGGGCGGCAGCAGATCGATCTGCACATCGTCGATCTGGTCAATCTCAATGGTGAGCGCGCCACTCTGACAATCGAGCACGTGACCGCCACGTTGCCGATCGGCGCTGAGATAGTGAAAGTGATAGCCAATGGCGTTGATGCCTGCCATGTAGTCGGGCAGCCGAAAACCGACCATCGTGCCAGTTGTTTCAGCAAACTCGAAGACCACCTGGTCGGCCAGGGCTTCGGTGAGCGTAGGGTAGGGTTGCTCCTCGGGCAGAGGGGCACGCAGCGCCAAATTGGCCCACTCACCCGTTAGTTTGATCGCGTAGGGTCTCTCAAGGTCGGGTAGCAACACATCCAGGTGGGCTTGCAGCGCGCTGCAAGCAAGCGCTTTGTCGATCAGGGCCGTCTGGTCGGCGGCAAAAAAGGTGACAGCGGCAAAGGGCGTATAGAGCGCATCATCCGCGAGTTGCACCGTACCATCCGCCTTGATCTGGTAGATCTCGCCATCCACCATCACCATCTCGCCATCCAGCGCGTTAAACGTGCCCAGGCCGAAGTCGCCATAGCGCTTTAAGCTGCTCACTGGTAGATCGCCGTCAAAAGTGCCAGCTTGCAAAGCGCTCATGGTCGATGTTTGAAAGAGCCTTTCTGGGGCTGGAATCGGCGTGCAAGCCAGCAAAATGGTAGTCACACAACATAAAAACACCCAACGCCACAGCGATGGTAATGGCATAACCCTTACTCCCTTGGTTGATGGATAGCGCTTAGCCGGTGTACCGCCAGGCGGCCGGTTGATTATAGCACAAGGGGCGCGACAGACG
>CAZIRP010000088.1:0-22597 GCA_964541665.1 uncultured Caldilineaceae bacterium
GCCGAACAGCGCGGATTGTGAATCAACGTGTCGAACATTGCCCTCGAATTATTTTTAATCTTTTTCCTGCTGTTGGCCAATGGCATCTTTGCCATGTCCGAACTGGCCATTCTCTCGGCGCGACGCACCCGCTTAGAGCAACGCGCCGAGAGTGAAGCCGGTGCAAAGGCCGCGCTCGAATTAGCGACCACGCCCGATAATTTTCTCTCAACGGTGCAAATTGGGATCACGCTGATCGGCATCCTGAATGGGGCGATCAGTGGCGCAACTATCGCCAGCCGGTTGGATCTGCTGCTGGAGCAGATCCCATGGCTGGTGCCCTATAGTGATACGTTGAGCGTCGGCATCGTGGTTATTGTTCTTACGTTTCTCTCGATTGTGATAGGCGAGCTAGTCCCTAAACGGTTGGCGCTGCACAATCCCGAAGGGATTGCCAGCGCCGTCGCCCCGATAATGCGCTCACTGGCGAGGTTCGCCGCGCCAGCTGTGCGCTTGCTAAGCGCAGCCACCGATTTGGTGCTGCGCTTATTTAGTTTGCGGCCCAGCGACGAACCCTCTGTCACCGAAGCCGATGTCCGCACCATGATCGAGCAGGGGACGCAGGTCGGGATCTTTGAGCCGATCGAAGAGGAGATTGTCGGGCAGGTTTTCCGCCTGAGCGACCGCACGGTGAGCGCACTTTTCACCCCACGCACCGATATTATCTGGCTGGATCTGAACGATAGCCCCGAAGCGATCAAAAGTAAGGTGCTCGAAAGTGGTTATTCACGCTATCCCGTGGCTCAGGGCAATTTGGACAACATCATCGGTCTGGTCTCGGCCCAGGCATTGCTGGCGCAGAGTTTGACCAATCAGGCGCTGGATCTGCAACGCATTATGCAGCCAGCGCTCTTTTTGCCCGAAACAACGCCCGCCTTGCTGGTGGTCGAGCGTTTGAAACAGACGCGCTCGCACATCGCCCTGGTGATCGACGAATATGGGGGCGTGGAAGGGCTGGTCACCCTGGATGATATTCTGACGGCCATCATCGGGGAAGTGCCCGACGCGGATGAGCCGGATGATCCCGAAGCGGTGCAGCGCGAGGATGGTTCCTGGCTGCTGGATGGTATGTTCCAGATCGATGAATTCCAGGAGCTCCTCGATATCGAAACGCTGCCCGAAGTGGGCGAAGGATATTATCAGACAGTCGGGGGATTGGTGATGGCGATGTTGGGGCGCATTCCCATCTCTGGCGATCAATTCGAGGTGGCCGGTTGGCATCTTGAGGTGATGGATATGGATGGCCGCCGCGTCGATAAGGTGTTGGTCTCGCGTGTGGAGCCAGCGAGCGATGGCCTGGAGTAAGCGACTATTTCCGGGCAGCAAACTCGCGCTGCAAGACCGTCTCCGCGGCATGAAAGCCACACATGCCATGGACGCCACCGCCGGGCGGTGTGGCCGCTGAACAAAGATAGAGGCCCTTTACCGGCGTGGCATAGGGGTTCCACTGCGCAACGGGCCGCGTCCATAATTGACGCCAATCCTGGACGCCATTGTTGATGTCGCCGCCCACATAATTGGGGTTCATCGCTTCCAACGTAGCCGTATTGTGCGCAGCCCGGGCGAGGATTAATTCCCTAAAGCCGGGGGCAAAGCGCTCGATCTGGCGCTCGATAGCGTCGGTCATGTCGACCGTGGAGCCGGGCGGAACGTGACAATAGGCCCACAACGTGTGCCGCCCCGCGGGTGCCCGGCTGGGGTCAAATACCGAGGGTTGCGCGACCAGAACATAGGGGCGCTCGGCGTGGCGACCTTGCCAGGGCGCACGTTCTGCCGCGGCAATCTCAGCCAGGGTACCGCCCAAATGAATGGTGCCGGCTTGTTGACAGGCAGCCGCCCGCCACGGCACCGGGCCAGCCAGCGCATAATCGAGCTTGAAGACGCCTGGCCCGTGCCGATAGCGCTCCAGCCGCCGCCGATAGGCAACCGGCAGCCGATCACCCGCAATGCGGCTGAAATGGCGCGGGGCCACATCAAACAAGATGGCGCGGGCCGGTGGCAATTCTGCCAGCGAATCGACCGGGCAACTGGTCAGGATCTCGCCCCCCAGGCTGCGCAAGTGAGCCGCCAGCGCATCGGCAATTTGTTGAGCCCCGCCGCGCGGCAGCGGCCAGCCCACCGCGTGCGCCAAAAGACCCAAAACCAACCCAAAGCTTGCAGAGATCGGCTGTTCTAGCGGCAAGATAGAGTGGGCGGCTAGCCCGGCAAAGAGTGCTTGCGCGGCTTTGCTCTGGAATGCGCCACGCGCAACCAGGGTGGCTGGCAACAAGGCCAACAAGCCGAAGCGAGCCAACAGGAATGGATGCGAAAACTTTGGGCGTGGCCCCAAAATGGCATCCGCCAAGGCTTGCCATTGCGTAGCCAACGGTTCAAAGATGCGCGCCCAGCGAGGGCCATCTTGCCCCAACCCTTCGACAGTTTCAGCCAGCGAATGGGCGATCCAGGCCGCTGTGCCATCGTCAAGCGGATGGGCCACAGGCAAGGTCGGCTGGACCCAGGTGAGGCCATATTCGTGCAGGGGGAGCGTGCGCAAAAAGGGGGAGCCCATCCCCAGCGGGTGGATCGCGGAGCAGAGATCATGCTGATAGCCGGGCAGGGTCAATTCGCTGCTCGAAACCCCACCCCCGATGGTCGGGCGTGCTTCGCGCAATTGAACCTGGAGCCCAGCCTGCGCCAACCGAATGGCGGCTGCCAGCCCATTCGGGCCTGAGCCAACAATAATCGCATCCACCTTGATTCTCACCCCTCAGCGCTGCACGACGCTGCAACTTCTGCGGTTTTATGCTACCACAAAGCCAGATGAATCATGAAGTATGGGGCGTTTCCCGGTTTTTGTGACCAACCCGAATGGTGTATTCGTTTTATAATCATTTGCCAGCAGGGGAGATGGCCGCTACAATGATCTCGAAATCACCTGCGCAACGCTCAAGATACACTGGATGCCATGCCTCAACCTATATTACGCCCGGATAGTCTCGTCCTCTACAAAAACCGCCCTGCGCGTATCATCAACCTCAGCGACAAAAAGATCGACATCCAGACCGATCTGGGTGAGACGGTGAGTGTCCGCCCCAAAGATGTAACCTTGTTGCACG
This sequence comes from uncultured Caldilineaceae bacterium, assembly GCA_964541665.1. GTDB lineage: Bacteria > Chloroflexota > Anaerolineae > Caldilineales > Caldilineaceae > CFX5. Next base: position 3,135 of record CAZIRP010000088.1, read on the forward strand.
AAGGGCCGCTGCGCAATTGGAATGAGCTCAAACCCCCCAAAGGCGAGCTGCTGGCCGCGTGGGAGCTATTGGCCGGGGAAACAACCACGCTCGCGGAATTGGCTGAGCTGGCTTATGATGGCTATACCCCAGCGACAGCCTGGGCCGTTTATCAGCAGCTTTTGGATGGCTTGTATCTGAGTGGCACGCCGGACGCGCTCAGCATTCACGCTGCCGAGAAGGTAGAATCGATCCGCGCGACCCGCGCGGCCAAGGCCGCTGAGGAACGCGCCTGGCAATCGTTTTTGGTGCGGATGCAGTCGGGGCAATATCAACCGGGAGATGAACGCTATCTCGCCGAGGTGGCGGCTCTGGCCGTTGAGCAGCGCGAACAAAGCCGGGTACTGCGGGCGCTTAGCCGTGAAGATACCCCACAAAACGCCCATGCTCTCTTGTTGACCACTGGTTATTGGGCACCGAGTGTCAACCCTTACCCGCAACGCCTGCAGGTGATCACAACGCCGCCGACCCTGCCATTGCCCGATCTGCCTGGCGAAAACCGGCGTGATCTCACCAGTCTGGCTGCTTTTGCCATCGATGACGAAGCAACGCATGACCCCGACGATGCTGTCAGTTGGGATGGGGAACGGCTTTGGGTGCACGTGGCCGATGTGGCCGCGCTGGTCGCGCCCGATAGTCCGGCCGATCTGGAAGCGCGCAACCGCGGGGCCAATCTCTATCTCCCCGAAGGCATGGTCCCCATGTTGCCGCCCAGCGCGACCGATATTCTGGGTTTGGGCCTCAGCGACATTTCGCCCGCGCTCTCGTTTGCCATGCACCTGTCGCCCATCGGCGAAGTTGTCGATGTCGAAATCATGCCGAGTTGGGTGCGCGTCACCCGGCTCACCTACGACGAGGCCGAAGAGCGATTGCATGAAGTGCCGTTTGCCGAGCTGTATGGGCTGGCCCAGCGCTGCAATGCCCGCCGTTTTGCCATGGGGGCCATCGAATTGCACCTGCCCGAAGTGAAAATTCTGGTCGAAGATGGCCGCGTCTCGATCCGCTCTTTGCCGCCATTGCGCAGCCGCGATCTGGTGCGCGAGGCCATGTTGCTGACCGGAACAGCCGTTGCCCATTATGCCCAGACGCACAATTTGCCCATTCCTTACAGCACGCAGGATATGCCCGAAGAAGAGTTGGATCTCAGCAATGGCGCACTGTCCGCGATGTTTGCCCAGCGCCGTTTGCTCAAGCCAAGCCAGCCCAAAACCACACCGAGCCCGCACAATGGTTTGGGATTACGCGCGTATGTGCAGGCAACCAGCCCGCTGCGTCGTTATGCCGATCTGCTCGTGCATCAGCAATTGCGGGCGCACCTCAGCGGGGGCACCCCCTTGGAGACGGCTGCCTTGGTCGGGCGTCTCGCCGAAGCCAGTATTGGCACGGGGACGATCCGCCGGACTGAGCGGCTGACCAACACCCATTGGAAATTGGTCTATCTCTTGCAGCAGCCCGATTGGCAGGGCGTGGGCATTGTGGTCGAAAAGTTCGGCAGCCGTAATCTTGTTGTCATCCCCGAGCTGGATCTGGAAACCGAAATCTATGGTCGGCCCGACCTGGCATTGGATGATGTGATCAATTTGCAGTTGAATGAAGTCACCCTCCCGACCCTAGAAGCGCGCTTTCGGGTTGTCAAGTAAACCTGCCCGCCCGATTCCTCACCCGCTTTCCACGCAAGCATGGATTTGTCCCACTAATTGTGGTAGAGATCGCCACCACGCCGCCTATCCATTCCGGTAAAGTATAGACGAAGTGACGCAGCGCTGATTAGAGACCAGAGCAAGCCCCGGCGTTCAGCGACCTCGTTTGCGCTCGGCTTGCGTCCCATCAGCAAATTTGCGCGAAGAACCCTTGAACATGGCTGGCTTGAGGCGGGAAGCGGAGGCATGGATGAGCACGGAACGAGCAGAAGATGGGCCGTTCGCCCAGACCCGTTGGGAGAACTTAGGCGAGTTGCACGTAAAAACTCAACCCGGCTGCGAGCAACTGGCCATGGAGCATTTACACAAAGTATTGTCACCGCTACAGCTCCCCTATCCACTTTTACAGAAAGCAGCCCGCAACGTTTACAATACAGTCAACCGGGCCTGTGTTGCACAGCGCAGCCAGGCATTGTTGATCCGCTGTTGGATAGCCAGCCCGAACGATGCTCTCAATGAGCAAAGCTGGGGATTTTTTCTGATCGAACGGCCACTCGCCGAGCAGCCAGGCGCTGCCACCCCGGTCTATTGCATCGAACTCTATTGTTATCAGGATGCGCTCCCGTGACGCATTTGCGAACTGTTTCAGAGGGTACCGTATGACCATTCAGGGGTTACACCACATCACACTGGTTTGTAAAGAGGCGCAGCGAACTGTTGACTTCTACACCGAGCAATTGGGGCTGCGTCTGGTGAAGAAGACGGTCAACTTTGACGATCCAGGAGCCTATCACCTCTATTTTGGCAATGAACAGGGCGCACCAGGCAGCGCGATCACCTTTTTTGAATGGCCCTATAGCCCGGTTGGCCGACCTGGGATCGGGGGCACCCATCATTTTGCCCTCACTGTCAGCGACTATGATGGCCTGTTGCAATGGAAGCGGCGCTTGAGCGATCGCGGGGTGCGCGTCCGCGGTCCCTATGATCGCCACTATTTTCAATCGATCTATTTCCGCGACCCGGATGGCACCATTGTCGAGATCGCCACCGCTGGCCCAGGGTGGACGCGCGACGAAGCCGCTGACCAGATCGGGACCACGCATCAAGACCCGCCCGCGGCGATGGTGGCCGCCAATCGAGACGAAGCTGCCATCAAGGCGCTCACGTGGCCGGAACCGGTCGAGACGATCCACCCGGCAATGGCGCTGCGCCACGGTATGCACCACATCAGCGCGCTCAGTTCGAACATCCAGCGCACCCACGAATTTTTTGGCGGCTTGCTGGGCATGCGCCTGGTCAAACAGACTGCTAATTTTGATGATCCTGGCTCAAAACATTGGTATTGGGGCGTTGGTGACGGGAAACCGGGCACCCTGATCACCTATTTTGAGCGCGACCCCCGCCGCGAAGCGCGAGTGCGGATGGGCGCGGGGCAGACGCATCACTTTGCGCTGAGTGTGGCCGATGCCGAAACGCAACTTGCCTGGCGAGAGACGCTGCTCCGCGCGGGCTATCAGGTTTCGCCGGTGTTGGATCGCACCTATTTCCAGAGCATCTACACCAATGATCCCGACGGTCACATCGTTGAGATTGCCACCGCGGGGCCAGGTTTTGCGGTCGATGAGCCACTCGCTGAGTTGGGCACCCACCTGCGTCTGCCATCCTGGCTGGAGCCGCAACGCAGCCAGATCGAAGCCGCGCTCACCCCCATCCGCGCGCACTGGCCTGGCTGAGACTCGTCTGTACGCTATGGTTGCAGTTCCCGAAAGAGAGGCTTGTTATGGTAAAAGGTCACCAATCCCAACCCGTATTGACCGCGGGCGCACCGTTGTCATCTGCAAAAGCCGCCCTGATTCTTCTCCATGGTCGCGGCGCCTCCGCTCAGGATATTCTGGCCTTGGCCGGGGCCTTGACCGTGCACAATGTGGCTTTTCTGGCACCCCAGGCAGCCAACTCGCAGTGGTATCCCAATCGCTTTATCGCGCCGGTTGCCAGCAATGAACCCTGGCTCTCGTCGGCCTTGACGTTGGTGAATTCGCTGGTGGTCCAATGTCAGGCTGCTGGGTTGGCCACCGAGCAGATCTTCCTGCTTGGCTTTTCGCAGGGTGCCTGTTTGGCGCTCGAAGTTGCGGCCCGTCAGCCACAACGCTATGGCGGCGTTTTCGGACTGAGCGGCGCGCTGATTGAAAATGGGGATCAGCCCCGTGAGTACACCGGCGATCTGGCCCAGACCCCGGTCTTTCTGGGCTGCAGCGACGTGGATTTTCATGTGTCATTGGACCGAGTCCAGCGCTCCAGCGAGATCTTTCGCACCTTGGGCGCGGCAGTCACCGAGCGGATCTATCCCGGCATGGGCCATACGGTCAACCAGGACGAAGTTGAATTTGTAAGCGCAACCATTCAGGCGGCACAGGCCAAAGCGTAAACAAGACAATGGACGGGAGACGCTTGCGTCCTCGTCGGTTGCCTGTGCTCCTGTATATCTACACACAATGATTGAATAGAGTTGATTGATGATTCCACAAGATTACCACATGCATTCCAACTTCTCTCCCGATTGCCAGACGCCGATGGCTGGGATGTGTCGCAGCGCAATTCGCCAGGGAATCCCCGAAATCGGTTTTAGCGAACATTATGATCTACATGCTGATGAACCCTATCGCGATTGGTTTCGCCCGACCGACTGGTGGGCCGAATTAGAGCGCTGCCGCAGCGAATTCGCTGGTCAATTGACCATCCGCGCCGGGATCGAAGTGGGGGAGCCGCATCTTTTTGCCACCGAGGTGCAGCAATTGCTGAGCAGCTTGCCCTTCGATTATGTGCTCGGTTCGTTGCACTGGGTGGGGCGAGAGAGTGTCTTTCATCCCAGTTATTTCCACGCCCGCACCATTGATCAGGTGTATGATCACTTTTTCGAGGAATTGATCAAGATGACCGCGATCGGTGGCTTTGATATTCTGAGCCATTTCGATGTGCCGATCCGCACTGCCTTTGCCATCCATGGCCCGTACGATCCACGCCGCCATCAGGAGGCGATCCGAGAAGTGTTGCGCAATTGCATCGACCGAGGCATCGCGCTGGATCTCAACACCGCGGCCCTGCGGCGTGCGGCCAATGTGCTGACGCCTGCGCCGGAGATTCTGGAATGGTACGTGGAACTGGGCGGCGAGCGTGTGACGCTCGGTTCGGATGCCCACAATCCCGATGATTTGGGCGCTCACCTGCCCGTGGCGCTGCGTTTGGCCCACGCCGCGGGCCTGCGCTACCTCACCCATTTCGCCAATCGCCAGGCGACCTTGTTGCCCATCCCCGCGTAAGCAGACAGGGGGATGGAATTCTGCTCTCCATCTCCCTGCCTTCTTACCCCTTCATCAATCCCTCTGCACAAATGGCAAAAATGTATCATGCAACCCCCGCGGGATCGCGGTTGGGATCAGCGTGGGTGTGGCCGTTGGGCCCGCGGGACGAGTGGGCGTGGGCGTCTGGGCTGAACGGGCCTGCCCCGAATCTGCATCAATCAGCAGCGACGACACATCGACTGCCTCGAACGCCGCGCCCTCAACCTGGTGCAACTCGCGCAGGATCTGGTTATTCCAGCGCTCGTCCGGCACCCCCGAAATGTACCAGGCCGAACCATTATCGGCCAGGATCAGCCCATACCGCTGCATGGCGCGCAGAATTGTCTGCACTTCGGGCGAGAAGCCGCTGATATCGTAATCGGCCTTGAGGCGAAAGCGCTGCCCCAGCGGCGGATATTCTGCGCCTGTAAGGTTCGAGGCATAATGGCGGGCTGGCCAGACATAAACCCGTCGCGTGCGTGGCGCGGTAAAGCGGATAGCGTGGTGAATTTCGCCGCTGGCAACCTCCTCGTAGCGCACCAAACCGGGCAAGATCGGCAGACCCGCCGCATCCGCCGATGTCCACGTGTCGGGGCGCAAGGTGTGCGACTTCAGATCAAAGACAGCCCCGGAACCGGCTTTCCAACTGCCATCTGCTTGAGGATAACCAGCGAATACTTCGTAGAGCACACAGTTGTCCGCTTCCAGCACCAGCACATGGCGATCTCCACTGGCACCGGGCCCGCCCTCAATGGGCGCATCCGTCGGGATCGGGTAAGGGCCGGGGTCGCTTTCGTCGTCATACTCAAACTGGACAGCCACCCCCGGCTGGCTGCTCGACACCACTACATAGGGAATGCCAATCGGCCCGCCCGCCCACAGCCCGGCCCCAAAATCGGCATGGACATGGCGCTCCTGGCCGATGGTCTCCACATAGGCTGCGGAATTAGCAGCCACCGGCAGCGTATCGATGGGCACATTCCAGATATTATCTTCGGGAAAAATTGTGCAATCGGCAATTTGCGGCGGCGCGTGCGGCTCGAACAATGCCGCGCCCATTACAGAAGCAAGCGGCAGACCGCATAGGAGCAGGGCACAGAGCAGAACTTTCGCATGATTCATCGCTTGGATCTCACTTTCCGCGTGGTCGTCGGTCTCGGTGGCGCAGACACGTGGGGATGCTGATTGCCCGCCAAGCCTACAGGAGGAGCCCCGCGACAGATGGACTCTCGCACCGTAATCGCGCACCGACTGGCCTACGGTTGTTGGGTGCCTGGCCCGTGGGGCAGGCTGACAACAAAAACGGACGACCCATGGAGGCCGCCCGTCCTGTTGATATCCAGTTGTGAGCATTCATGGCGATTGAACTATGTCAATTTCTCCCTGGTTGCAGCCGCAAAGGCCGCGGTCAGATTGCCATTCTTCGCTTGCGAACGCTCGGCCCCGGTGGCCTGAGCATCCGGTTTGGTGCCCTGGCCTTGCTGCAACAACTGGTGCAATTCCGCCTCGCGCAACAGATCGCTATGGCGTTCGCGGCTGAGGGCAATCAAGGTTTCGAGATTGATGCTAATCATTTACCTCTCCTTTGCCTGGTCTTTCGCTCCAAGCTACAATGTAAGGTAGTAGACTGACGGCGAAGCTCCCAAGCGGCTACTTTATACGCCATAAACGCTGCGTCCAGCCCTTTTATGGCTAGCTGCTTCGGTAGAATTCCCATCGCTACACTAAAGATAAGATACCATCAGCCGCGTCTATCACTGTCTATTGGTGCGTCTATTGAAACATCTGTTCTGGATCTTTTATGTTCCAAGCAAATCTGCTCGGTCAATTTGAATTGCGGGTCCACAATCAACCCATCGAATTACCGTCGCGACCAGCCCAGGCCTTGCTCGCCTTCCTCTTGTTGCACCCGGGGATTGCGCATCGGCGCGAGTTGTTGGCTGGCCTGCTCTGGCCCGATTCCAGCGAAGCCAACGCCCGGCGCAATTTGCGGCAGGCCCTCTGGCAATTGCGCCGCAGCCTGGGGCCAGACGTCACCCTGCTGCACAGCGACGATCTGGTGGTTACGCTCCAATTGCATGAGCAAGACCAGTTGGATGTCGCGCTGCTCCAACAGCCGCTGCACGCGTCAACCACCAATGCCGAATTGATCAACCGGGTAGAATATTATGTCGGCGAACTCTTGCCCGGCTTTTATGATGATTGGATCGTGCGTGAACGCGAGCGTTTGCAGGCCCAATACGAAGCCACGCTCCACACACTGATCGACAGGCTGCATGAGGATGCCGAGTGGCGCGCCGTGCTCAAATGGGCCGAACATTGGATCGCCACCAGCAGCACGCCCGAACCGGCTTACCGAGCGCTGATGCGTGCCCATGCCGCGTTGGGTGATATGGCGAATGTCGCTGAGGTCTATCGTCGCTGTGTGGAGACACTGGCCCACGAGCTCGAAGTGGAACCTTCCGCCCAGACTCGCCACCTTTACGAGCAGTTGCGCCAGGGCACACGCCCCCTGGTTGCTACCTTGCGCCCACTCGTCGAAGCATCCACCAGCCCGGCCCAGCATAGCCTGCCCGTTCACCTGACCAGCTTTATCGGCCGCGTCGATCAATTGGCCGCGATGCAGCGCCTGTTGAGCGAAGAACGGTTGGTCACGCTGACCGGCTCGGGGGGAACCGGCAAGACCCGCTTGGCGATTGAATTTGCCCACCAGGCCAGCAAATCGACAGCGCCGCCCCACTTTCGCGATGGGATCTGGCTGGTCGAATTGGCGTTGGTCGCCGAGCCCGGGCGCATCCTGCAAGCATTGGCGAGCACCCTCAATCTCCGCGAAGAGAGTGGCTCGCCGCTGCTGCAATCGATCCTGGGCTTTTTGCGCGACAAAACCGCCTTGCTGATCTTCGATAATTGTGAGCATTTGGTGGATGCCTGCGCCCGTCTGGTCGATCAATTGCTCCGCGTCTGCTCTGGCATCAAGGTTCTGGTCACCAGCCGCGAAATGTTGGGTGTGATCGGCGAATCGGTGCTGCGCGTGCCTTCATTAACCATGCCCACCGAGTTGCGTTCGCTGGCCCCGCAGACGCTGTTGCGCTACGAAGCCGTGCGCCTCTTTGTCGAGCGCGCCGCGGCCGGCCGTCCCGAATTTCAGCTCAACGAAGAAAATGCCAAAGCAATCGTGCAGATCTGCCGCCAGTTGGATGGTGTGCCGCTTGCCATCGAATTGGCCGCCGCGCGCGTCCGCTCGTTGACGCCCACCCAAATCAGTGCCCGGCTGGACGACCGATTTCGGCTGCTCACCGGTGGTAGCCGGACCGCGTTACCCCGGCAGCAGACCTTGCGGGCTATGATCGACTGGAGCTGGGATCTGCTGAGCGAGGCCGAATGTATGCTCTTGCGGCGTTTGACCGTCTTTCGCGGGGGCTGGACGCTCGAAGCCGCCGAGAGTATCTGCGTCGATGGGCAGGCGATGCGCGAGCAGCGCGGCTCATCCCTCATCATTGACGATGGCGACGTGCTGGATCTGCTGACCCATCTGGTGGACAAATCGCTGGTGATCATGGACGAGCAGGCCGACGGTGCCCGCTATCACCTGCTGGAGACGATCCGCCAGTACGCGCTGGAAAAACTTTTGACCGCGGGCGAGACCGAAAGTGTGCGCAGCCAACATCTCGCCCACTATTTGGCGTTGGCCGAGAAGGCTGCCCCCCAATTGCGCACGGGCGATCAGCTGCGCTGGCTGGCCCAGCTTGATATTGAGCATGATAATCTGCGCGCGGCCTTGCAATGGGCAGCCGGCAGCGCCTGGCCCGAAGTCGGGCTGCGGTTGACCGGAGCTCTGGCGCGCTTTTGGTATCTGCGCGGTTATTGGACAGAAGGCCGCGCCTGGCTGCAATTGATGGTGGAGCAACCAGTGGATACCGACCAGGCCGCGAAGAGTCTGCTGCGGGCCCGAAGTGGCGCGCTGGCTGGCGCGGGCTGGCTGGCAGATGAGGATGGCAGCGAAATCCCCTATTACACCGAAAGTTTGGCCTTGAGCCGCCAGATTGGCGACCGCTGGGGCGAAGCTTTTGCCTTGCGCGGGCTGGCTACGGTCACTGCCAATTGGGCCAATTTGGAGCAGGCTGAACCACCATTGCACCAAAGCCTGGCGCTCTTCACCGAACTCGCCGACGACTGGGGCATTGCCCTGGCTCGTTTTAATCTGGGCTGGTTGACTTTGGATCGCGATGGCAATCGCGAAGCCGAAACCCATTGGCAAATCGGCTTGAAACACTTTCAACGCTGTGGGGATCGCTGGGGCATTGCCGTGACCATGGGCGCGTTGGGCTATGTGGCCCGGCTGCGCGGTCATTATGATCGCGCCAGCGAGTTGATGGGCGCGGGCTTACAACAATTCCTCGAATTGGGCGATAAAACCGGCGTTGCCTTGTTGTTGTTGCGTCTGGGCAACCTGGCCTTTCGGCGGAGCGACTATCGCGAGGCCATTGCCTTGCTCAACGAAGCCATGTTGCTCGCCCGCGGCCACCAGGAACAGCGCAATCTGATCGCCATCCTGCAGGTACAGGGCATGGTCGCCTGTTATCAGGGGGAGTATGAGCAGGCAGAAACCTTGCTCAACGAAAGTTTGGCGTTGGCGCAAAACCGCAACATCGAAGTCGAAATTACCGATGGGCTCAGCTATCTCGCTTTTGTCATGTATCAGGCCGACAGGCTGGCCCAAGCTGCTGACCTCTTTCAGCGCACGCTCAGCCAGGAGCAGGATCGCGAAGGCCTGGCCTTTGCCGAATATGGCATGGGGCTGGTCGCCATCCAGCAAGGCGCATTTGAGCCGGCCAGCCAGTGGCTACAGAGTAGCTCGGTCCGCTATCAGGCCCTGGGCGATCGCCGAGCCTATGCCGCGGTCCTGGACGCGCAAGGACGAGTGGCCCTGGCCCTGGCCGATCTATCAGGGGCCCAAAGCTGTTTCCGCGAGAGTTTGCTGCTGCGCCGTTCGATGGGCGACAAGCAGGGCATCGCCGAATCCCTGGAGCGGATTGCCAGCAGCACGAGTGAACCCCAGCTCCAAACTCAGCTCTTATCGGTCGCCACCAAATTACGCCAATCGATTGGGGCACCGTGGCCGCCGGTGGAACAACCCGCCTTGCAGCAGATCCTGAGCAAAGCCCGCCAGGCATTGGGCGAACAACACTATCAGGATCTCTGGCAGGCCAGCCAAAACTGGTCGTATGAGCAGGCCATCAACACCGCATTGATAGCCGCCGGTGAAGAGGTGCCCAGCCCGGATGCAGAACCCCTGGAGGGTGAGTAAACCCCCCGCCCGCAACGCTCGGGATGCTTGGCGTTGATTCTACAGATAGAATCTTGACCAGAGCAACCGCCCGCGGCTATAATAAGAAGGTTGCTTTCAGTTGGTCACCGATTCATGGTCGGCCAGACAAGGAGACGAACATGAGCGAGCAGCCACACCATAACCCCGATAATCCACTTGAGCACATGGCGGATGAACTGAGCCAGACGCTGGATGGGCAAGCAGTCGAGTTGGATGAAGAGACTGCTGATCATGTGTCCGGCGGCCAGGTGACGATGAAAAATTCGGCGGCCCGTCAGATCCAAGCCAGCGCGCTGCACATGACAGAATCCGCGGCCGCGCTGATCAAGACTGGCTCGTTAGAGGCGCAGGATAGTGCCATTGCCGCTGTAAGCGCACACAACGCCACATTGAAGGATACGGCGTCGACTGTGGTGGTGGCTGGCGAAGTCAAGGCCGAACGCGCGTGGGCCATCCTGATTCTGGCCGGACGCGTCAGTGGTGATGTTCGCAGCACCTTGACGCCGGTGACTGCCATCTTAACCGGGGCAAGCTTTGCGCTGACTTTGTATGGTCTGGCGCAATTTTTTGGGCGAAAACGTAGAAAATCATAATTCATAGGAGTACAATTTCATGGCCGATTTACAATTGGCTGCTAAGCCACGAAGCGTGACGGGCCGCAAGGTTCGCCAATTGCGTGCCGCGGGCTTGATCCCGGCTGTCATCTATGGCAAGACAACGCCTGCCGAAACGTTACAGGTTGAGGAGCGCAGCATCGAGCGCTTGTTGAGTAGTGGTGGTAGCTCTCGCCTGGTTGAGTTGGCGGTTGAAGGCTCGAAGAAACACAATGCGCTCGTCCGCAGCGTTGTGCGCCACCCGGTCACGCACCGGCTGACCCATGTCGACTTTTACGCCGTGAATATGGCCGAGAAGCAGCAAGTCAACATCTCGCTGCAGGCATCCGGTCATCCCGAGAGCCTGGTGGGTGGGCTCATCCTGTTGCAGGTTGCTGATCAGGTGCTGGTGGAAGCCTTGCCCGCGGATCTGCCCGCCGAGGTCGTCGTTGATATTTCGCCGCTCACCCTGGAACGCCCCATCACCGTGGCGGATCTGCCGAAGCTCCCCGGGGTGGAATATCTGGCGGAGTTGGATACGCAACTCTTTACCCTCAGCGTGACCCGAGCCGAGGTTGAGAGCGAAGAGCCGGTCGAGACTGAGGCTGAACCAGAAGTGGTGTCGGCGCGCCGGGAAGATGAAGAAGAAGACGAATAATCATCCTGCGCTGTTGTTCTGTTGGGCCAAAGCAAGCCAGTTCCATATGGGGCTGGCTTTTTTGTTGGTGTCTGGGCCTATCACGGGGTGATGGGTATGGTCATGCCTAGTGGCTCGTTCACAAATTGCATCGGGTCCACCGCAACCCCAAGAATGCGCAATTCCCAGTGGAGATGCGCACCCGTGCTCAGGCCAGTGTTGCCGACCAAACCGATCGGCTCGCCCGCGGCAACTGTCTGGCCTGGTGTCACCAGCAATTCACTGAGATGCCAATACCCGGTAAAAATTCCCTGGCCGTGATCCAGGAGCACCGCGTTGCCGCGCACTTGCAAAGGCTCGGCCAGCACCACAACACTATTGGCCGGGGCGGTGACAGTGACACCGGTTGGGGCGCCAAAATCTTGCCCCGCGTGATAACTGTCGATTGGGCCGCCATCGTAGCTGCGGCGGGTACCAAATGGGCTGGTCGTCCCATATTGGGGCCCGATTGGGAGCAAAAAGGGCTCGGTCCACAACAATTCGGCGCGCAATTGCGACCAAATCGCGGTCACTTTGGCGGTTTCGGAAAGCACCAACGCGGGGTCGAGCAAGGTTGCCCGGTCTGGCGGTAGATTGAGAATTTGCGACTCATAGCCGCCATCCGCGACCGGCAGCGCTTGTTGATGGTGGAGCAGACGACCATCCGCCGCGCTGTAGGTCACCGTGAGCGGAAATGTGCCCGGGCCCAGCAGCGCCGGCACAGGCACCAGCGCTTCGTACTGAGTACTCTCGACGGTGGGCACGCGTAAGGCCAGGGGTAAGCCATTCCAATTGGCGGTGAGGGGCAATGGCCGCGTGGTTTCGATCAGCAACCGGCTGGTGCGCCCCTGCCGCAATGGGGGCTCAACTGCGATCGACCGCACCGCGCCAAAGCGCAGCGGCGGGGTCGGTGCCTGATCGGCTGGCAGGCGAATCGATTGGCCGGGAAACAGGCGGGCAGTGACGCTTATGCTGTTGAGTGAACTGAGGAGCACCGCATCTTGCGTGTAGCGAGCGGCGATCCGTGTGAGCGTATCGCCGGGGACAGCCTGCACCAACGTGGTCGGCACACTTGCCAGCGCCGCGTCCGCGCTTGGGATCAGCAAGACCTGGCCTACTTGGATCAGGCTGGGGTCGCTGATGTTGTTGAGTGTGGCCAGATCCTCGACTGAAACGCCGAAGCGCCCCGCAATGGCCGAGAGTGAATCTCCCGCCACCACCGTGTACGAGCCAATTGAATCCTGTGCATAGAGGGCCGAGTGGCGCGTCCAGCTCATGCCAGCCAGCGCGCCGAAGGCAAGCAAGGCCACGAAGATCAAGCCACGCAGCTTTGCCAGGAAACCAAATTTATTCATGATTTATTCAGAGACCGAATAGACACTCGGTTTGAGTACGCCAATATAAGGCAAATTTCGATAGACCTCGTTGTAATCCAACCCATAGCCCACGACAAACGCATTCGGGATCGAGAAGCCGATCCAATCGACCTGGACATCGACCTCGCGGCGTTCGGGCTTGTCCAGCAAGGTCAGAATGCGCAGGCTGGCTGGTTGCCGCTCTTGCAGGATGCGCAAGAGATAACTCAAGGTATGGCCAGAGTCGATGATGTCTTCCACGAGCACAATGTTGCGCCCTTCGATCGCTGTGTTGAGATCCTTCAGAATGCGCACCGCGCCGCTGCTACTCACCCCACTGCCATAACTGCTGGTTGCCATGAAGTCGATCTCGTGGGGAATCGAGATGGCGCGCATCAAATCGGCCATAAAGACAGTGCTGCCTTTGAGCACTGAGACCAACAGCAGATCCTGGTCGGTGTAGGTCTGGCTAATGATTTCACCAAGCTCCTGGACACGCGCCTGCAATGCTGCTTCATCGATCAAAACAGTTTCGATGTCGTTGTGCAAGGGACGCGAATACCGGCGTAAAGGTAAGGTAGAGTGCGCCATGAACATTGTTCTTTCTAAAGGGCGGTCAATTGCTGGATCACGGTTGGCGAGACAGGGTTGGCTTGTTAACAACCAGGTCGATTGATGCCGGGTCGGCGGTGGCCACGAGCGCATCCACCTTTTCGCTTGCTGCTGGCTCGGCTGCCGCTGGTTCTGGTTCGGCGCTGGTTGGGTTGGGAATTTCATGGGTGATCTGCGGGACTTGCTCTAGTGGCCCCGCGGCCCGCACCAACGGCGCATAGACCCATGCCAGGGTGTCTCCTTGCGCCACCTGCCACCAATCCGGCGCTGACGCGGCCTGGCCGTGGATCGGCAGGAATGCTCCCTGGTTGGCCGTCCCCACAATAGACAATTCAGTGCTGGGGCCAGCGCGCAGGTTGAGCAGCGTCACCTGGACAATGGCCGTCGGGGTCGTCGGCTCGGGGATCGGCGTGGCCGTTGGCAGGGGCGGCGGGGCTACCGGTACCGCCGCGGCCTGGACGTTGATTCCCCCGCCCGACTTGAACTGTTGGCTCCCACTGGCAGCCTGGCCCAGAAATTGCCCGCCAAAGGCCTGGCTGGGCTCAATATAGGAACCTTCGGGCCATTCATTAAAGCTGTTGATGACGATCCAGTTTGGTTGGCTGGCAATGGCTGCCTGCCAGGCGCGCTCAAAATATGCGCCGCCTTCACGATCCCGGGTAAACCCATGCCCAGGCCGGATGCGCACATCATTATAGCCGGGCATCACCGTGGCGACCCAGAATTTGTACGCCCCATATTGGGTGCGGGCCGCGGCAACCTGGTTGGCAAACTTCTGATTGGTCGCGGTCAGGTCTGCTGGCGGATTCCACGTGTTGCTGTAGAGATGGTGCCCATCAAAGACCGCGAGATAGGCCGTGTTGACCCCTTCGCTGATCCAAATGCTGCCATAATTGGGGTCAGCCTGGGCGCGGATCGCCCGCCAGCTATCGACCCCATAGATCGTCGGTCGCCAGAAGAAGATCACCGGTCGGCCATCGACGCGCAAAAACGCGGGATGGTTGGCGTGGACACTCAGCGCATGTTGCAGCGCGCCGGTCACCGCGCCGGTACCGCCCAAAAATGGTGAATCGGTCTCAAAGAGAATGCCGATCTTGAAGTTGCGGGCCGCGGCTTCTTCGAGCAGCGCGGCCAGATTGGGTTCGGTCTGGTTATTCTCGACCGTTGGGCCGTACCAGGCGACCAGAAAGGCATCGATCCCCGCGGACTTGGCCTGATCGATATGGCGGCCCATTACCCCGCGGTCGCGGCTCACGTACTGTTCTGCAGGCAGATCACTCAGCCGGTCGAGCGTCCAGCTATTTTCATCAAACCAGGTGTAATAAAAAGCCAGCACGAGCGGATCACCGCTGCTTTGGGCCGATGGTGCGGCTTGGAGTGGCGTAGCGTGGCCACCGAGTACCAGCATCAGCGTAAGGGTCAGCACGAGCCGAGCAGCGAGTTGGCGGGCAGGGGATGAGCTTCGCGATGGCTGTAACAGCGAATAGTAGCGCATGAAATCCGGTTAAAACTCCTTGTTGTTCACAATGCTGGGCCGCGATGGTGTGGCGAATTGCTGGACCGCGGGGAGAGCCAGAAACTCGCTCAGGATCATGGCGGTGGCTCCCCAGATTTTTTGTTCGAGCAGGGCAAAGAATGGCACGTTGGTGACGCGGCCGCGCAATTGCCGCTCTTCTTGGTGACAGTTGATGGGATCACACAGATCGCGCAAGGGAATTTCCAGCAACGCGGCCACTTCGTAGGGATCAAGCTTAAACTGTGGGCGTTCGTTGGCCCAAGCCACCGTCGGGAAGACCAGATAATTGCTCACAAAAACATAGAGTGGACTCAACTGGCCCAGCAGCGTGAGCGAGGAGGCCACGATGCCAATCTCCTCGTAGGCTTCCCGCAGCGCGGTCTGGGTTAGATCCTGGTCTCCGGCTTCGTAGCCGCCACCGGGGAAAGCGACCTGTCCACTATGAACGCCATTATAGGTCGGGCGCAAGATCAGCGGCACATAGATCGTCCCCTCGTGGGGGTAGCACAAGACGAGCACCCCCCCGCGGCGCGCGTCGGGGTGTGGTTGATCGTAAGGCAGATCGCCACTGCTCCGTGGTTGGGGTGCCATGTGATACTGGGCTGCACGACCGGGCAAGGTGCCCTTCAAATCGGTCTGCAATTGGCGCACAAAAGGCGCAAACGACTCGCTCATCATAACAATCAAGATCACCATGAAAGTCGTACACATACAGCCTGTCACGGGGTGGCTGGACAAAGCGACTTTTACCTGGTTTGCCTATAAGACGCGGCAGATCAATCCTTTGAGGTACTCCCCTTCGGGAAAGCTCGTGACAACCGGATGATCATTTGCCTGACGCAGCCATTCCAGCACCTGCAATGGGCGTTCTGCATCCGCGGCGGCGTTAAAGACCGCCCCATAAAACTCGTCGACGCCAACCAATCCGCTGCAACTAAAGGTGGCCAGGATGCCCCCGGGTTTGAGCAACTGCATGGCCGACAGGTTGATCTCCTTGTAGCCGCGCAAGGCCCGGCTGAGGTGGTTTTTGTTCTGCGCAAATTTGGGCGGGTCCAGGATGATCACATCAAATTGCGTGGCCGGGTCGGCGGCTTGTCGCCAATCGCGCAGGATGGTGAAGGCGTCGCCAACAATGTTTTCGGTCTGCGCATCGGGGTCAAAGCCATTCAGGCGCAAATTGGCTTCGGCCAGCACAAGTGCATCCATGCTGCTGTCCAGGTTGACGACCTGGTGCGCGCCCGCGGCCAGGGCATAGATGGCAAACGCGCCGGTGTAGCTAAAGGCATTCAACACGCGCTGGCCGCGACAATAATTCGCCACCCGCTGCCGGTTCTCGCGCTGATCCGTAAAGAAGCCCGTCTTTTGGCCGTGTAGCAGATCCACTTGAAAGCGCAAGCCCTGTTCTTGAACAGTGATCAACGGCGGCGGCGCGCTGCCCACCAGCACGCCAGTACTTTCACCCAGGCCTTCATGCTGACGCACTGCCATGGCGCTGCGCTCAAAAACACCCTCGCACCCGGTGAGCGCCACCAACATTTCGGCCAATTCGGCCTTGCGCTGCTCGATCCCCAACGTGCCAACTTGCATCACCAAGTGGCTTGCATAGCGATCCACCGTCAGGCCGGGCAAGAAATCACTCTCCGCGTTGATCAGGCGATAGGTGTCGGTTGCGGTATGGGCAAAGAGCCGGTGCCGCAGGTCGATGGCCGTTTGGAGACGTTTGCGCCAAAACGCGCTGTCGATCTCTTCGTCGCGCTGCCAACTCAACAGGCGCACGGTGATCTGGCTGGTGCGGTTGAGATAGCCGCGCCCCAGCCACGCCCCATCCGCGGCGCGCACCTCGACGATCGACCCGTCCGCGGCCGCATCGGGAATGGTCGCGAGCGAACCGCGGAAGATCCACGGGTGGCGATTGATGATCGGCCTTTCGCGGCCCGGCTGTAAATAGACTGTCAGGCGTTCGGTGCTTGTCACTTTGTTCAGGAAGCTGCTGCCTTGATTTCCCATCCGTACTCGTCGATTTTAACCTGCTCACCCGCAAATTCGATCATGCGTTGCGTCGGGTGGTAGACAAATGCTGCCTCGCCCGT
Organism: uncultured Caldilineaceae bacterium; assembly: GCA_964541665.1. Classification (GTDB taxonomy): domain Bacteria; phylum Chloroflexota; class Anaerolineae; order Caldilineales; family Caldilineaceae; genus CFX5. The sequence continues at coordinate 20,323 of CAZIRP010000088.1, forward strand.
CGGCGTGATCAATTGCCCCGTCACCCGCTGGGGCGAACGTTCCGTAAACCGCACGCGATAGCGGCGCATGATGACCCAACGGGTCAATGGTTTCAAATAACCGCCCATGGTTGCTCCCAAGCCTATTCCGCCAACGCCCGTGCTTGCTGCTGAACCGTTGGTTGCCACCTGAGCTCAAGCACGTGGCGAGTCTGCGCATTCAACCTGGCTGGTTCGGCGACCGCCAGCCCACAGACCCATAATACGGTATTGGTCGGCTGATCGACAATAACCGGCCAACCCGAACGGAACGCAACGGGCACTTTGCAATCGGTGAAGAGATCGCCCAATATTTTATGGCGGCCCTTCATTCCTAAGGGCGCAATTCGCCAGCCCGGTTGCGGCGTCGTTAAAACCAACTGGTTGACGCGCTCCCGGTCAAACCGAGCTTGCCAGGGCTGCGCGCTCGTCCCCCACGCGTCGGTTTCAGACGCCTCAGACAAGAGACGAATGTGTAATTGCCACCCGTTTTTCAAGTCGAGCTGGCAGCACATGGGCAGAGCAAGCCGCCCAATCTCGTGCTGCCAGCTTTCATCCAAATGGGGATGTTCTGGCAAAAAGGGCAAGTGCTCGGCAAGATGCAGACTTACCCGCGCCGGTTGGCTGGCAGTTGCACTGATCGTGGTCCAGGCCAACCCCGCGGTGATCGGATGTGGCCCGCCTGCCCGCGACCGTTCGTGCCAGGCCAGCCGCAGGCGTTCGATCTGCTCGAAGCCCAGCTCGCCATCATCCAGCAAGGGGCGGAGGAGGGCCACGGCCTCCCGCACGACACCGCGCTGTTCACTGAGATTCAGCCTGCGCCATTCGGTCAGGTTCAGGATCACACGCTCGGGGGTAGTCGGTGAATCCAGGCGCAATTGGGCCAACAAGTGACGATCCAACTCGGCGAGGCGCTCCCCATCCGCTGCCAGGAGCGTGGCTGTCCGGCCCAGGGTTTCGGCCACCCTGGGATTGATCGCCCGCAACTCGGGCAAGACGCGATGGCGCAGCCGATTGCGCACAAAATCCACGCGCTGATTGGTGCTATCTTCGCGCCAGGACAGCCCCTGTACCTTCGCATAGGCAAATAGGGTGGTGCGGGGTATGCCCAGCAGCGGGCGGATCAGCAAGACCGGCGAGTTGGCCACGGGCAACTGGCTGACCATCCGCATCCCGGCAAAGCCACGCAAGCCACTGCCGCGTGCGAGGTGCAGCAAGATCGTCTCGGCCTGGTCCTCGGCATGGTGGGCCACAACCACGCGGGGAACTTTTCCCGGCGGTGTAACGTTGATCGCTGTCTCCTCCAGGAATGCGTAGCGGGCCTGGCGGGCCGCTGCCTCCAGGCCACCGGGCGTGTGGGCCCAGTGCTCCGCAGCGAGCCGCCTGATCGTACAGGGCAAGCCCCACGATGCGGCCAGAGTGCGCACAAAGGCGGCATCGTCTGCCGAATCTGGCCGCAGGGTGTGATCAAGGTGCGCCAGATGTAATTGCAAGCCCCAGGGGATGGCTAATTGCCAAAGCGCGTGGGCGAGGCAGACACTATCCAGCCCGCCGCTGATGGCAACGACCAGCACGGTGGGGTCGTCGGCTTTCGCATCACTTGGCAAGAGGGCCGCCCGAATCGCAACGGTCTGCAACGCACTCAGCAGATCAGGCCCAGCATGGTCGGTCATAGCCCGATTATACCATAGTGCTCTTAGCGAGCCTTTTTTGACAGCGGATCGCTTGTGGTATAATTTGATAGCATTTGCCTACAGAACGTTGGAGAGTATGGTGCGCGTGTGAATAATCCATTAGATTGGTTGTTGGGTCTCTTTTCACTGGATATTGGGATCGACCTGGGCACGGCGAATACGCTGGTGCATGTGAAGAATCGCGGCATTATCATCAATGAGCCGTCGATTGTGGCGATCGATCGCTCGGTGCGCGGGCGGAATCGGGTCAAGGCCATCGGCAATGATGCCAAAGAGATGGTTGGCCGCACGCCAGCGCATATTGTGGCTGTGCGCCCCCTGCAGGATGGGGTGATCTCGGATTTTGATGTCACCGAGCAGATGATCCATCACTTTATTGGCAAAGTGCATGGGAATCGAGCTTTTGGCGCAGCCCGCCCCCGCGTGGTCGTTGGCATCCCTTCCGGTGTGACTGAAGTCGAAAAGCGGGCCGTGCGCGATGCGGCGATCAGCGCGGGCGCGCGCGAGGCCGGTCTGGTCGAAGAGCCCATGGCCGCGGCCATTGGGGCCGGTTTGCCCGTGAC
>CAZIRP010000089.1:0-22574 GCA_964541665.1 uncultured Caldilineaceae bacterium
GGCCCGTATCGGTGATCGACGAGCCCTCCCTGGCCGACAGTCTGATCGGCGGTATCGGTCTCGATAATCGCTATACATTTGCGTTGGTGCGGCAACTGGTCGATGAGGTGGTGCTGGTGAGCGAACGCGAAATTGCCACGGCAATGCTCCATGCCCTGCAAGTTGAACATCAGGTGATCGAAGGTGGGGCCGCGGTGGGGCTGGCCGCACTTTTGGCGGGCAAGGTCGATGTCGCTGGTCGCACCGTTGCTGTGATCCTCAGCGGCGGCAATGTGGATGGTGCCACACTGGCCAGGTTGCTCGCTGGGTGACGGCTACCCGGATTGCTTCTGCAACAAATACCAGCGGCAGGGCTGGCGGTCGGGCCGTCCGCGTTCGATCTCTACCACGGTCAGATGGGGCGCAAAGCGTTCGGCGATCTCGTTTTCGTCCACACCCCGGGCCGGGTTGTCTGGATGCCAGTCAAAGGCAAAGAGATGATAATATCCCCCTGGTGCCAGGTGTTCGATCACACCACGCACGTAGCTGCCGCGCAATTCATTCGGCAGGCCGTGAAAGCAGCCAATGTCCAATACGTACTGGGCGGCAATCGGCGCAAAGGGCAAGCGCGTGACATCAGCTTGCACCAGGCTGATCTGCCCCAGGTAGGCTGGGCGCTCGGCGCGCAACCGTTCCATACCCAGTGCCAGCGCGTTGCCTGCCAGGTCGCAGCCTAAAACGCTCAACCCCCGCTCCGCCAGATAGCCAACATTGGTTGCGGTACCGCACCCCAGATCCAGCGCCCAGCCAGCCGGTGCGATCCGCGGGGTGGCCCAGAAGCGCACCACTTCGGGCGGTGTGATCCGCGTATCCCACGGCGTGCTGCCTTCCTGATAGCGCGTTTCCCAGGCTTGTTGGGTCGATAATTCTGTCATGACCAGGCCATGCTGCTATTGCTCAGCAGCAATTGGCGCCGCGCCGCGGCCAGAAAATGGCGTTCGCTCATGCGCAAGGCGCTGACGGTAACTCCGGTAACTGAGACAAATTCCGCTGCCAGTTCATAGCCATTGATCTCGCGCAGGCTTTCATCATAAGCTAGCCCTTCACCCATGTAGATCAATTGTAAGAAGTCGGGGAAGGGGTAGGCATAGCCTGCCGGTTTGGGAGAGAGATGGTGGAAATGCTTGACGCCTAACAACCGTAAATCGCCGATCCGCCAGCCTGTTTCTTCAGCCACTTCGCGGATGGTGGCCTGCTCAAAGGTTTCGCCATGCCCGATTCGCCCACCGGGGATGATGTGGATCTCGTCGGGGTCGCGCACGGCCAGGACTTGATCGCCGCACAGGACAACGCAGCGAGCCGAGGTGACATAAGCATTGGGGGGCGGGATCGAACCGAGATAACTGCGCACCTGCAACAATTGTTTGCCCCAGGTTACATATTCCTGGCAGAGGGGTGCGCCGAGCAAAGTAAGGTAGATTGATAGATCATTGTAAAGCATGATTATGGATGGGTTGATCCGCGTCGCAGGGGACGCATGATAAGCAGAAAGTTTGGGATTGGTCACTGACCATATTCTTCAAAATAATCCATCATGGCGGCTTCAACCACCTGGAGCGCGTGTTCCTTGCCATAGATCCGCTCCACGGTTAACTTCGACGGCTCGCCGGGGATCAGCTTGTAGGTGGCGAAGTAGTGACGCAGCCGCTCGATTAAGACTGGGGGCAGGTCGGTAATATCCTCGGCACTTCCCCAGACATAATCATTTTCCAGCACCGCGATGATCTTATCGTCGGCCTCGCCGCCATCATTCACATCGAGCCCACCGACCACGCGCGCATTGACGATCAACTCGGCGCGATTGATGGGGCGTTCAGTCAGCACGCAGATGTCGAGCGGGTCACCATCACCAATTTTGGCGCTGCTCGATAATTGGGCCACATGTTTATCGCAAAACGTGCGCGGCACAAACCCATAAAGCGCGGGCGGCTGCGACGAGGTGCGCTGTGGCCGATCCACGCGTAGATAACCAGTCGTCTTATCGACTTCGTACTTCATTAGATCAAAAGGTGTGATCTCGATGTAGGCCTGCACCAACCTCGGGGGATTCGGGCCCACTTCGAGACCGTGCCATGGATGCGGTCGCCAGCGATAGAATGGTGGCGGGAATTTCATACATGCTCCTTACTACGCATTACGGAAAATATAGCATACAGCATACAGGATTCTGGCTGGAAGCTCCGACGGCTATTGTGCCTGGCCAGTCGCCAAAATTTTCATGGCCGCGTTGCGCCCGTTGATGCCGATGACGCTGCCGCCCGGATGGGTGGATGCCCCGCACAGATAGACACCAGCCATCGGCGTACGATAGGCCAGCCGGTTTTCCCACATGTATTGGGGCAGACATTCCCCCTGGAAGATGTGGCCGCCGGTCAGCCCCACTTTTTGTTCGATGTCGGGCGGGCCAAGCACCTCAAAATCGATCACCGCGTCGGGCAGGTTGCTGCAATAGCGCGCAATCGACTGGATCGCCAGTTCGCCCACCTCGCGCCGTCGGCTATCCCACGTGCCTTCGGCGAACGCGTAGGGCACATATTGGGCAAACACACTCATGATGTGCAGGCCATCGGGCGCAACGGAAGGGTCGTGCGGGGTCTGAAAGTAGAGTTCCGTCCAGAGCCGCGACGGCAATTCGCCCTGGTTCGCCAATGCATGATTGGCGCGCCATTCCTCTTTGCTCAGCAGCGTGTTGATCTGGCCGTAATGGTGGGGTTCGTGCGTGCCGGGTCGGGCCAGAAAATTGGGCAATTCTTTCAGAATGACATTGACCTTGACCGTGCAGCCTTGGATCGGGATCGACTCAACCTGCGTGCGCCATTGTGGATCTGCCGCGTCACCGAGCAGCCGCAAGGTTACACGGGGGTCGGCATTGGAGACGACAACCGGCGCATAGATCCGCTCGCCGCCGACCAGTTCAACGCCTTCACTGGGCAGGATCGCGCCGACCGGGACACCAGCAGCCACCACGGCCCCGGCCTCGCGGGCCACATCACACAGGATAAACGAGACCATGCCCATGCCCCCCTTGACATAGCCCCACATGCCGGGTATACCGCCGAGGCGACCGGATGAATGGTGGAAGTGGACAAAGGCCGTGCCTGGATCATGCGGGCTGGCGTTGGTGCCGATCACACCCTGGCCCAGGACCGCGCATTGCAGCCGCTCGTCGGTGAGATAGCGCTCGGCATACTCGACCATCGACCAGTTGTAGAGCAAATTGATCGCTTCTTCGTCACCGCCCAGCCGTTCTTCGATCTCGGCCCGTGTAGGCGGGTCACCGATCCACAGATCGTCCTGGCTAAGGGGGCGGATGGCGTTGCGGGCGCGGCGCATCACCCCGTACATTGCCTGCCAGCCAGCCACATCGGGCGGCGACAGGCGTTCGATCTCGGCGAGGGCGCGGGCTTCATCGTCCCACAATTGGATGCTGCTGCCATCGTCAAACGGCACAAACATGCCCTCGAGTGAGGGAGACCATTCATAGCCGTGCGCCGGGAAATTCAATTCGTCGATCACCAATGGGTGGAGCAGACCGGCCAGATACGCGCAGGGCGAGACGCGGAAACCGGGCCAGGGTTCTTCCAGGGTGCAGGCACCACCGATCCGCTCGCGCGCTTCCAGCACCAGCACTTGTTTGCCCGCGCGGGCCAAATAGGCCGCACACGCCAAACCATTATGCCCCCCGCCCACGATGATCACATCCCAGCGGCGGCTGGCTAATTCCTTGACCGGCATGGGCAGGCCGATCAGCCCCATCGAATCGGCGGCGCGCAAATTGTTCGTGAGCATGGACATACAAGCAATTCCCACTTCTGTTCAGGATGGATGTTCCGCAAGCCCGGCGTAGAAGGTGGCTGCTAAACTTTGAGGCAGCTCTATCCCCTCACCCGGCGCTGCGCAACAAAATGAATGCTGCTGCTGGCGCAAACTGAATGAGCGCCAATGCGGTGAGTTGCCAGATCTCACGGGGAATTATATCACCGAAATTTAGATTGTTAGAATCACCTGGCGACAAAGCGCAATCCATAACTGGCAATGCCAAAGGCAATGGCGACATTGAGCGATTGTTTGTGCCCAAGCATGGGCAGGGCAATAATCTCTTCGCATAGAGATAGTAAGTCGGGGTCAACGCCCGCCACTTCATGGCCGACGATCAGCACCAGCGGCTGCCCATCACTCGGTAGCGGCGTGCGATAGAGCGCGGTGGCGCGCGGGGCTGCCTCCAGCGCCCAGAGATGCGCGCCCGCTGCTTGCAATTGCTGGGCGAGATCGACCGCGTTGGCGTGCCACGACCAGGCGATCTGCGCTTCCGCCCCGAGCGCGGTCTTGGCCACTTTGGGGTGATCGGGCGTCGGCGTGGTACCGCAAAGATAGACGCGCGCCACCCCCGCGCCATCCCCACTGCGCAGGATGCTGCCCACGTTGAAGGTGCTGCGGATATTGTCGAGCAGCGCGTGGATGACGAGGGACGATGGGGGCTCGCTTACGGGGACGCTGACTTCTTCGCTGGCGCGCTGGTCGTGGATCACCAAAACCGGCGCGTGGCAGCGTGGGCAACGCTGGATCGGTGGGTCGGTCTCGGTCCAGGGGAAGCGAAAGCGACACGTGTTGTTGCTACATTGCCGAGTTTGGATCAATTTCATAACGTCTGCTTGTTTCGTTGGGCTCAGATCGGGATCCAGTGCTGGCCGGGATCTGCTCGGGTTTAGGTCCTATGCGCAAATTCTGCGCCAAAGCGGTCTGGCCGCCCAGTTTCGGACGAACTCTTAGGCCCCGGCGAGTTGTGGGCCATCAAAGAATATCACCTTGCCCGTGTCTAGCTCATATTCGGCCCCTACAACCAGCAAGCCCGCTTCACGCACCAACTGCTCAAGGATCTGCGAGCCATATTGCAGATGACTGACCGAAGCGCGAATATTGGCGCGCACGGCATGGTGGATCAAGGTGGCTGGTTGGTTGCGCAAGTCGGTTTCTAATAAGGTCGCCACCGCGGGGCGAATCCGATCCACAATCGAGCGTAAATGGGGCGAGCGACTTTCGCTGGGCCGTTCCAACTCTTCGAGGGTCGCTTGCACGGCGCCACATCTCGAGTGGCCCAGAACCACGACCAGGCGTGTGCCAAAGCGATCGGCCGCAAATTCGATGCTGCCGATTTGTGAGGGCGCAACAATATTCCCCGCCACCCGGATCACAAACAGATCGCCCAGGCCCTGGTCGAAGATGATCTCGGCGGGTACACGCGAGTCCGAACAGCCAAGAATGATGGCAAACGGTGCCTGGCCCGATACCAACTTGTCGCGCCGGGCCGGGCTGGTGAATTGCATGTGGCGGCTGATGCCAGAGACGAAGCGTTCGTTGCCACTTTGTAGACGTTCTAATGCTGCTTGTGCAGAGAGCATATCATTTCTCCCACGGTCTGAATCGTTCAGGAATTGTGTCGATGGGATTTTACGACAAGCCAGTTGCGGCTTAGTTCCGTGGTTGTTTCGCTCGATACGCAGCAGGCCCTGTCAACGGATTTGGGCGCGGATTGACCGGATTTCTATCCGCAGAATCCGGCCCGAAGCCACAACGGGAACGGATTACGGGGCACCCATCCATTGAATCAGTGCCGAAAATCAGCCGAAGCTACGCAGCATTTGCCACAAGGTCGGCCACTCCTGGCGGGGCTGGCGACAGATCAATATTTCGCCCCCATATTCTTCGTTCTCCACCCCATAAGGATTGGTCACGCGCCCGGCTACGGTACAATCGGCGAAAAATTGCGCGGCTTGCGCGGCCGTAAAGCCAAGCCCGATCACCGTGGTGGGGGCTGGTTCGCCATAGCCGCGCAACCAGTACGAATTTATGCCACTGATGGCGCGTGGCAAGCCGTACGCCGGGCCATAGAGATTGATCGCACCGGCCTCGCCATAATTCCCCGTCAGGATGGCCGTCTGCGCCTGTTCGGCCGCGGGTAATTGCTGATAGATCGCGGCCACACTTTCGACCAATTCGGGCCAGCCGATCTGCTCGACAAAATTGTCCTGGAGCTCGCTGGAAAGTTGCCACACAGGCGAGTTGATTGGCGCGACTGGCAACATCACTGGGAGCATCAGCAGCGCGCCAAGGGTCAGGAGCGCGTAGGTGATGCGCCGGAGACGCCGCGCACGTTGTGGGTGGATCCCCTTGAGCCAGACTGCCCAGGTGGTTGCGCCCGCGGCCAGGAGCATAGGGTAGGCCGGGGCCAAATAATACGAGCGCCCCGAAAAGAGCAAAAAGAGCGACAGCGGGATCACATACATCCAGCCCAGCAGACGATAGCGTTGCCCGGCTGGCAAGACCGAATAGAAGAACAGACCGGCCAGCCATAACGGCGTGGTGATCGGGTTGGTGGCAACGAGAAATTGTTCGGGCAGAAAGCCCGCGGCGCGGCCAATCGCAACATCGCGCGCGCTGATGCTGCGCAGAAATTCCAGCGAAATGAAGCCATGGTGGGCTTGCCACCACAGATTCGGCGCCACAATGATCAGCGAGAGGGCCACGCCCGCCCACAGCCAACGATTGGCAAGATCGCGGCGCACGGGGGTAAGCAGCACGCCACCAACCAGCCCAAGCACCAAAAAGCCCATGGTATATTTGCTGATCATACCGAGGCCGATGGCCGCGCCAATTGCCAGCCACCAGCGGGCGTCGCCATTGCGCAGCAGACGAATGGTCAGATAGGCGGTCAGCACCCACCAGAAATAATCGAATGAAACGTATTGAAACAACGCACCCTGCAACAGCGAGATCGGCGCAATGGCCGCGGCCAGCGCGGCGGTGATCTGTGCAAAGCGCCCGCCCCCCAGTTGCCGCGCCATCAGCCCGGTCAGGACCATGGCCGCGCATTGGGCCAGCGCTGAAAAGAAGCGGATCCCCACCAGCGAGGGGCCGAACAATGCCAGCCCAAGCCGGGCAATCGTCGGCACAAGGGGCGGGTAGGCCACATAGCCCCACGCCAGCGAACGAGCATCATCCAGCATGGCCAACTCGTCGCGATGCCAGCCGTATTGATGATTGGTGAGCGTGTGGAGGAGCAGACGCGCCGCGGCCAACAAACAGAGAACACCGAGGTCGGAAGCGAAGAAAGTGCGAAGTTTCTGATTCATAAGTGCAGGTGATCGAGCACGGATGCCCGTGAACGAGGCTACGCTTGCTGGATCACATAGGATGTGATGGCCTGCACATGGGTGGCTCTGGCTGTGCTGAACTCATAAACATCACAGAATTCGTAAATTGTACCATCCTGCTGGCGGAATGTACCAGTCACCGCGCCAATTTTGCCGTGCGTGGCCACATGAATGATCGTGAGTTCGCTCAATTCGGGCTGTGCGCGTTGCGCGGCGGCCTGGTGAACTGCTTCTTTCCCCTGCCAGGTGGTTTTGCCCACCAGCTTCCACTGCACGGTCTCGGTCACACGGGCCAGAACCTCGGGCACGTCGCCGATACCGAGGGCAATGCTCAACTTTTCGACAAATTGATTTTTCGGCGAGTTGCCACAATCCTCACTTGGATAGATCTGGGTCATCGAATTCTGCCTTTCGCTGTTGACAACGCTGCGCCAACCAACAGGGTGACCGGTTCAGCCGCCAAGATAGGCACGTCTTACTTGCGAATCTTGCGCGATCTCCGCGGCGGGACCGGAGAGCACCACGTTGCCACTGTCCAGCACATAGGCGCGTGCGGCATACCGCAGGGCCAAATGTGCATTCTGCTCGACCAGTAACATGGTCGTGCCCTGTTGATTGATCTCGTGTAAAGTAGCAAAAAGTTCCTTCACCAACAAGGGCGACAATCCCATCGACGGTTCATCCAGCAACATCAGCAAGCCCCGCGCCATGATCGCGCGCCCGACCGCCAACATCTGCTGCTCGCCCCCGCTGAGCAGATCGGCCAGTTGTTCTTTGCGTTCACCAAGCCGCGGAAAAATGGCAAAGACCCGCTCCAGATCCTGGGCGATGGCGGGCGCGTCTTTGCGCGCATACGCGGCCAGTTTCAGATTCTCCAGCACTGTCAGGTTGCCAAAAATGCGGCGTCCTTCGGGCACCAGCGAAATGCCAAAACGCCGCACAATCTGGCTGGCGCTGTAGCGCAGCAGGTTGTGCCCCTGATAGGTAATAGACCCACCGACCACCTGGCCACCCAGTTCGCCAATCTGCCCGACAATGGTCCAGAGCGTGGTCGATTTGCCCGCGCCATTCGCGCCGATCAGGGTCAACATTTCGCCCTCTTCCACCTCGAAGGAGATGTCATGCAGGGCCTGGATGGCCCCGTAGCGCACGGCGAGATTTTGGACGGAAAGCAACATCAATGTACCTCCTCGCCCAAATAGGCCTCGATGACACGTGGATGGTTGCGCACTTCGTCGGGCGTGCCCTGCGTGAGCGTCTTGCCAAAATCCAGCACCTGAATGCGCTCACAAATCCCCATGATCACCCGCATCTGGTGCTCGATGATCCAGATCGACACGTTGAATTGCTCGCGTACCCATTGGATCAGCTCCATCAACTCGCCGATTTCGCCCTGGTTCATGCCCGCGGCAGGTTCGTCGAGCAGCAACAATCTGGGCTTCATGACCAGCGCGCGGGCAATTTCAACCCGGCGCTGCACCCCATAAGCCAGATTGCGGGGCCGTTCGTTTGCCAGGTGGTCCAACTTAAAGCGGCGCAATAATTCCATGGCTTCGAGTGTGACCTGGCGTTCGGCTGTGCGTAAGCGGGTCGTGCGGAAGAGGCTGTCGATGACGCCATACTCCATCTGCGAGAAGTGGGCAATGCGCAGATTGTCGAGCACCGAGAGTTCGTTCCAAAGCCGAATATTCTGAAAGGTGCGGCCAATCCCCAGCGAGGTGATCTGATGAGGGCGGCGGCCATTTAGCTGTGTGCCCCGAAAGTGGATCTCCCCGCCGGCTGGTTGGTATAGGCCGCAAGTCAGGTTAAAGACGGTGGTTTTGCCCGCCCCATTCGGCCCAATCAACCCGACCAGTTCATTTTCGTAAATGGCGGTATGAAAATCGGAGACCGCGGTCAGCCCGCCAAAAGTGTGGGTCAAGCCCTTAGTCTGCAACAGCAGGGCGGATGTCATCGGCCGTTACCTCCTCGTCCGAGCGGAAATATTTGCGCAACCAGGGAAAGAGATCGGTGAGTTCGCGGTCGCCCATGATGCCAGTGGGCCGGAAGAGCATCAGCAGGATCAGAATCAGGGGCGTCGCGACCCAGCGGTAAAGATCAAACGGGCGCAACAATTCGAGCAGGATCGTAAAGCCGACCGCACTGATCACGGAGCCGCTGAGCGAGCCCATCCCCCCGAGATAGACCATCACCAAAACCAGCGTCGATTGCAAGATAAAATAGCTGGAGGGGTTGACAAAGCCAATGGCATGGGCGTGCAGCCCCCCGGCCACCCCGGCCAATCCGCAAGCCAGCATAAAGGCGATCACCTTGAGCCAGCGTGTGTTGACCGTCATCAACTCGGCCGCGATCTCATCATCGCGGATTGCCACAATGCCCTTGCCGATGATCGACGAGACAAAGTTGCGAATGACGTAGAGGGTGGCGATCACCGCGACGAATGTCCAGATGATCAGCCACGGCGCGCTGATCACGTCGTTCATCACCCGGTTGACCGCGCCCATGCCCATAAAGCCGCGTGGCCCACCGATCACATTGATATTCTCGATGATGCTTTTGAAAATAAAGTTGACAGCCAGTGTGATCACCGCCAGATAGTCGCCGCGGGTGCGAAATGAGGGGATCGAGACCAGGAGGCTAAAGAGCGCGGCCGCGATGCCACCGATCACCAAGGCGATGGGGAAGACGATCAACGAGGTGCTCGTCGGGAGGAGCGGTGCGCCAAAGACATTGTCCTGGGCCAGCAACCAGACCGTCAAGAGCGAAGCAACATACGCGCCCACGCCCATAAACGCGGCATGACCCACCGAAAATTCCCCCATGTACCCGTTGATCAGATTCAGGCTGGCCGTCAGAATAATATTGACGCCGACGATCACCAGCAAAAATTGGATATAGCCGTTATAGATGCCCGCCCAGGCTGGGACAACCGTGAGCAGAAAGGCGAGGAGGACGAGCGCAGGCATTGCATAGCGTTTCATCGTCTCTCTCCTACACCTTGGTTCGGCGGGCCACACCAAAGAGCCCGGTTGGTTTGAGCGCTAAGATCAGGAGGAGCACGGTAAAGGCCACCAGATCGCGCAAGGTTGAAGCCCCGAAGGCCACCACAAAGATCTGCGTAAAGCCTAAAATGTAGCCACCCACCATTGCCCCGCGGATCGAGCCGATGCCACCCACAACCGCGGCGATAAAGGCCTGCCAGCCGACCAGCAGCCCCATGTTATAGCTCAAAATTGGGAAGGCGGTGCCGTACATCACCCCGGCGAGCGCGGCCAGGGCGCTACCGACCACGAAGGTCATCACGATGATCATGTCCACGGAAATACCCATCAGCGGGACAGCCAGCCGATCATAGGAAATGGCGCGCATGGCCATGCCCCACTTGGTATTCTGCACGAGCCACCAGAGGCTGGCCATGGTGATGATGGAGAGCACGATCACCAGGATTTTGACATTGGTCACGCTTAGGTTGCCGATGTTGTAGACCTGTTTCTCGAAGAGATCGGGGAATTGGCGGTCGCGTGCGCCGAGCAGCGCGAGATTGCCATATTCGAGCAGTAAGCCGAACATCAGCGCGGTGATCACCAAATAGAGCCGGTGGGCGCCGCGCCGCCGCAACGGTCGATAGGCCACCCGTTCGATCGTCACGCCTACCAGCGCGGTAACCGCCATGGTCAGCAGGATGGTGATCGGCATGATCAGCCAGGCCGGCAGATCAAACGGGAGTTGGATTTCGAATTGGTTGAGGAGAAATGAACCGATGAAATAGCCAACATAGGCCCCGACCATGAAGATGTCGCCGTGGGCAAAGTTGATCAGCAGGAGCACGCCATAGACCATACTATAGCCGACTGCGATCAGGGCTAAAAAGCTACCCCATTGCATGGCATTGAGAAAGTGCTGCAAAAAGGTGTCGAGTGTCACCAGCTTTTTCCTGAGTTCGCGTAGAGTGGACGAAATAGAAGCTGTTCGCTGGAAGCTGCTGGCTATTGGCGAACAGCCAGCAGCTTTCAGTCACCAGCCCTTACGGGCAAACAGACTTGTAGAAAAGGACTTCACCGCCCTGGATCTGCACGATCACCGCGCATTTGATCGGGTCACCCTCTTCGTTGAAGGACATCTCGCCGGTGATGCCAGCGAAGTTGCTGATCGCGGCCATGCCATCGCGCACGCAGGCGCGGTCAGCCGCCAGGTCGCCGGTGATCGCCCCGCAATTCTGCAAGGCCTGGACGGTCAACAGCATCGAGTCCCAGGTCAACGCGCCGACATCGCTGGGGATCTCGTTGTGACGGGCGTTGAACTTGTCGATAAATTCTTTGGTGGCTCCTGTCGCGCCCGACGCAACATAGTGGGTGCTGAAGAAATAGCCATCGCAGGCATCGCCGCACAATTCGAGCAATTGGGGGTCCCCCCACGAATCGCTGCCGAGAATCGGGATAGTGATGCCCAGATCCTGCGCCTGCTCGACGATCAGCGGCACCTCGCTGTAATACTGCGGGGTGAAGAGCACCTGACAGTCGGTGGCGCGGATGTTGGTGAGTTGCGCGCTGAAGTCTTGATCGCCAGTGGTGAAGGATTCATACGCCACCACCGAGCCAGCCCCGTGCAACCCTTCCCAGGCGACGCGGAAATTTTCGGCCAACCCTGTGGGGTAGTCGCTGGCCACATCAAAGAGCACACAGGCCCGCTCGACCCCAAATTCTTCTGTGGCAAAGTTGGCGACCACCGGCCCCTGGAATGGATCGAGGAAGGGGGCGCGGAAGACCCACGGTCGATTCAACGTGGTGTTGGGGTTGGTCGACCAGGGGCTGATCATCGGGGTTTCCAGGTTGTTGGCAACCTCCCCGGCTGGCACCGCGGCCACACTGGCATTCGGCCCGACCAGCGCCACCACTTCATCCTGCGTGACGAGCTTATTGGCCGTAGCCGTGGAGCCTTCGGCGGTGCCGTTGTTATCTTCCACGACCAGTTGTAGCGTGTAGGCCGTGCCATCCAGATCAAGGCCCCCAGCCGCGTTAAACTCTTCGACAAACATTTCGGCAGCCACCCGTGAATGTTCGCCCACTTTGGGAATATTGCCCGTCAACTCCAAATTAAGGCCAATTTTGATGGTGTTGCCACCACCGCCGGTGCTTGTCACCGCTTGACAGCCAGCCAAGAGCATGGCCGTCACCATCCATAGACCAAAAAAATAGCGGGGTCGAACGCGTCTGTTCATTGCTGCATCTCCTGGTTGATCGTGGTAGCCGTACATAGTGAGGTCTATCTGCAATGGGTAGCACTCGCGTGTTTTGGTTCCCCAAAGTGCTGAGCGCAATCGTTACAGATAGGTGGTAAGGGTATTGCTGGTAGGACAATGCCGTTCTCTATTATAGAACGCCTCGGCAAAAAAGAGGTATTTCTTACAATTGCGAAAAGCAATTTACGGCTGAATGGTGTTGCGGAAAGGTGACTCCGGCGCTGCAACCGGCGGAAATCAAGGAATGGTGGGGCAACATGCAAGCAGTAGCGGGCGAGGTGCTAATAGCGAAACCAGATAAATATCGCATAAATCGTAGGTGCGGTTTCTAACCGCACCTACTTGCTCGCTATTTGTGCGATCTCTATTTAATTTCTCTATAAGCATCTATCCGTAACCTGGTTGCGGCCCCCGAAGTTGGGCTGGCCAGGCCGCTTTGGCGCAGAATTGACGGATAGACGCTCAGCGTGGAAGGGATAAGCGCGGAGCCCCAGACTTGCTGCGGCTCCGTTGTTTAGGTTTCGTTTTGTTTGATGGCGGCTATGTCGCCTGCCGTGGGCGCTGGATAGGGAAGCGAGTGAATCTCCATATCCATTTCGTCATAGTTGAGCACAAACTTCTCTTGAGGCGAAGCAACACGGTAGGCCGCGCGGGCCATGGCTGTTGTCGAAATCGGGCCGGTGATGAAGAAGAGCAAAATCATCAGGATCATCCGGGCCAGATAATCGGGGTAGTAGAGCCCTGCTGCCAACATCAGGCAACTGATGCCCAGCGTGGCCGCCTTGCTGGCGGCGTGCATCCGCGTGTAGACATCGGGCAACCGCAGGACGCCCACGGTGCTTAAAAACATGATCAACACACCGAGTGTTGTAACGAACAAAATAACCCATTCTGTAAGGCTCATGCTGGCTCCTCTCTGCTTGCTTATTCTTCGCTACTGGCTTCTTCCATATAGCGCGCCAGGAGTACGGCCCCCAGGAAACCCAGCACCGCGGTGACCAGCATGATATCGAGCATTGGCGGGGTTTGGTGGCGGATCGCAAAGAGCGCTACCAGGCCAACCATGTGCAGGGTGATCAAGTCAAAGGCAACAGTGCGGTTCGGCACATCGGGCCCTCGGTAGAGGCGTGCAAAGCACAGGGTCAGCGAAATAGCCAGCAGACCAGTGAGCAGATCTAACGCAATGGCAAACATCTTTATGCACTCCCCCGTGTGAACAATAACATGCGGTGTTCAAATGTATCTTTGATCTCCCGGCGTAGCGCTTCAGGACTTTCGACAGTGAGGCTGTGGATGAAGAAAATCGGCTCGCCATTGTCGTTATAGCTGAGTTCCACGACCATCGTGCCTGGTGTGAGCGCGATCACCCCGGCCAGGATCAGGATCTCAAGCGTGCTCCGGGCGGCCAGGGGCACCGCGATGATTCCTGGATCCAGCTGGGGCGTACGTTGTAGAACCAGCAGGGCCATTTTGGCATTACTGACCAGCAAGGCCCAGAAGACGTACCCGGTGAACGAGAGCAGCCACCAGAGCCGCTGGCCATATTCTCGTTCATAGAGGGTCAAGACCAGTGCGCCCAACACAATGCCAATGGCATAATCGGCGACTCCCCAGACCGGCAGGAAGGTATGCCACAGAATCGCCAGGCTAATGTTGATCAACAAGAGCACGAGGATGCGCTGGGTATTGCCATCCGTGGCGACTGGCGGTAAGGTCGGGTCGCCATAGACCCTGGATTGCAGCTTTTCACTCATGGTTGCCCTCCTCGATCGCTATCGAGTGGGGGGCCAGGTCGGACGTCTCCGTGCCGATCTCGGGGATGGGGGCGACTGCCTGGATGTAGCCGGTGCGATCCATCACCTGGTTTGCTGCGATGCTGGTCCAGCGAAAGACCGGGGCACTGAAGATCCCAATCAGCAGGCTGATGCCGACCAAACAGGCAATCGGAGCCAGCGTAAACCAGCGGTTGCGCAGGCTCGGGATTGAGACTGGCAGCGCATAATTGACCACGGGGCCTGCAAAGCCTTTTTCCCAGAAGCGTACCACCGCTATCAAGGTCAATACGCTGACCACCACGCTGACCCCGGCGATCCACCAGCGTTGACTGTCGAGGGCGATTTGTAAGAGCCCCAATTTACTCACAAAGCCACTGGCTGGCGGAATGCCTGCCAGCGAGAAAGCTGCAACGAAAAAGAGGCTCGCCAGGATTGGGCTGCGCCGCACCAGCCCGCCCAGAAAGCCAGTGCGCAATTGACCGGTGCCAACGATCAATTCCGCGGCACCACCAGCCATCAACAACGCCGTTTTGACGATCATATGGTGGGCAAGGTAGAAAATGGCCGCGGCGAGGCCAAAGCCAGCCGCCAGTTGTTTGCTGGAGGTTGCCAGCCCCAGGCCCATCAACATAAATCCGACATGGCTGATCACCAGGAAGCTCAGGCCGCGGCGGATGGTGTTCATGGCCAGAGCGCCCAAAACACCCGTAACCATGCTGAGCCCAGCAACGGTTAAGAGCAGGGGTTGCCAGGCGGTCAGGAGCTCGGGGAAGAGCAGGGGGTAGAGCCGAAAGAGCGCATAAACGCCCACTTTGGTCAACAGACCGCCGAAAATTGCGGTCACTGCTGGATGCGGCGTGTGATAACTGGAGGGCAGCCAGTAAAAAAGCGGGAATAGCCCTGCTTTGCTGCCGTAGGTGAGCAGCAACATCCCCGCCATCACAATGCGAAACGATTCGGGGGCAACCTCCAGGCGAATGGCCAGCTGCGCCAAATTGAGGGTGCCTAACGTCCCATAGGCGATGCCGGCTGTGGTCAGAAAGAAGGTCGAGGCCAACAGGTTCAGCACCACATAGCGGATGCCCCCATTCACCTGACCGGGGCGTCCGCCCAGCGTCAGCAAAACAAAGCTGGCAATCAGCAAGACCTCAAAGAACACATAGAGATTGAAGAGATCGCCCGCGAGAAAAGCCCCATTCACCCCCATCAGCAGGAAAAGTAAGAGCGGATGAAAGTTCATGTTCTCGCGTTCGTCCAGCGTGCCCACCGCGTAAAAGACCAGCATCATCATCAGGATGGCGGTCAGTGTCAGCATGATTGTGCTCAAGCCATCGGCAAACAGGGTGATGCCATAAGGCGCTGGCCATGCTCCCACCTGGAGCACAATGCGCTGCTCGCCCCCAATGGTCAGCCAGAGCAGGTAGATCGCTATTAACAGGTTGGCGCCACTGGCCACCGCGGTGATACGCCGTTGCCAGCGCACTTGCCTACGCAACGCTTTGGTCGTTACCAATAAGCAGATGGCTGCCGCCAACAAGGGGACAACGATCGGCCCGACGAGCCAATTTGCGGTCATTTCCATCTAGTCTGCCCCCTTATATTGTCGTGCTACCGTATCTTCGAGCCACTCGTAATCCTCTTCGCTGACTTCGGGTTGATCTGCCGGGGAGAGGGCAAAAGGGTCATCACTGCGGTTGGAACAGGTTTCGACTGTCTTGTCCAACATATTGCGGCGGTTGACCAGGGCGATCATAAATGCGCTGATGCCAAAACTGATCACAATGGCTGTGAGGATCAACGCTTGGGGCATTGGGTCGACAAACTGGCTGATATCCCCATCGAAGGCTGCTTTATCGAGAACAATGGGCGGTTGGCCCCGTTTGAGCGAGCCTGTACCAAAGAGCAGCAGATTGACCCCATGGGTCAACAAGCTCAGGCCAAAGATCAGCTGCAAGGGATTCCGTTGTAAAACCAGATAAGTGCCAGTCGCTAGTAAGGCTGCGACTAAGACAGCGAGCGCTAAGCCAATCATGGTTATTGTCCTTCTGCCGGTCGGCTTAGTTCGAGCAAATACGAGGTCACAACCGCGCTGACAACCAGAAAGACGCCAACATCAAAGAACATGGGGGTGCCTAGCTCCAGCGTGAACGCGCCCGTATCGATCTTCCACCAAATGGCCTGGAAGAAAGTGCCCTCAAGTAGCCCAAGCAGGGCCGAGAATACAGCCAGCACAAGGCCGCTGCCCATGACCACTTGCAGATGGCGCCCAATCAGGTTGCGGACAAAATCATCGCCCCGAGCAACGATCTGCATCAGAAAAGCGGATGCGACCACCAGCCCCCCGATAAACCCTCCGCCCGGAGCATTGTGCCCGGCCAGCAAGAGGACAACGGCCAGGATCAACAAGACCGGGGTTAGCAGGCGATCTAATACCCGGAGATAAATTTCAGTCACGATCGCCTCCTTCTACTGTATTAGTCAGCAAACTATCATTCTCTTCACTCGCGGCTGAGACATTGATAGCCGGCCGTGCGGGCCGCAAGCGCGAGGCTCGCAGGAGTGCATAGCCGCCAATCGCTGCCAATGCCAACACCGAAATTTCGCCCATGGTGTCGAAGGCGCGGAAATCGACCAGAATCACGTTGACGATGTTGCCCCCGTGCGCGGCTGGAACCGCATTCAGCGAAAAATAATCACTGATCGACGGCAGGAGTGATTGTTCAACCCCGAGGAGCACCATGGCAAATCCCCATAAACCAACCGCGCCTGCCACAACGAAGTCGCGCAGGCGCAACCACGGGTTGATCGGCACTTGGGCCTGGGGAGGAATGCGATAAAAGACCAAAACCAGCAGCACGACCGTCAGAACTTCGATCAGCAACTGGGTCAATGCCAGGTCGGGTGCGCCAAAGAAGACAAAAGCCAGCGTCACAACCAGGCCGACAATCCCGATACTGATGATCGCACTCAGGCGATTGTTCATGCGGGCGGTCACAAAGGCAGCGACAATGGCCAGTGAGGTGAGCAGAAACTCGTAAAAGGTGGGGGTGGCCCGCCAATTGGTGCGCAGCTCGCCAATAAAATTGCTGGCGAAGAGCGCGTAGATCACAAACGCGACGGCACTCAGCAGCGTGATGCTGATCTGCCCGGCGAAGGGGCCGTCCTGGATGCGCCGGGTTGTCCAGCGGGCAAAGTGGCTGAGCCCCGAGCTAATTGCTTCAAAGGCCAAAGCCCCATTCAGCCACTGGGGGACCAGGCTAAAGCCGCGCCGCACACTGTGGCGCACGAGAAAAATGCCAACCCCCGCGGCAATGGCTGCCAGGCTGGTCCAGAGCACAGGCGTAAAACCGTGCCACAAAGCCAGATGCACCCCAATCTCTGCCCCGGCAATGGCGCTCGCGGCGGGGGCGAAGAGAAGCCCTTCCACGCTACTCAACACGAATGGAATAACCAACCCGATGAGCGCCAGCAGCAAGGCTGGCAGCACAAATGGCAGGGATGGCGCATGGTGTACTTCGGCAAGCTCCTCGCTTGGTTGCTTGCGGAAAAAAGGCAACCAGAGGACGACCAAACTATAGGCGACGAAGAGGGCTCCGCTAAAGGCCACAATCCCCAACCCGATGGTGCCAAGCCACGCGGCCGAGCCCTGACCCGCCTGATAAAATTGTTCGAGCAATAATTCTTTGGACAAAAAGCCAAATGTGGGGGGGATACCGGCCATCGACAGGGCAGCCAGGAGCGCGGTGACCGCCACCCAGGGCAACGAGCGGCTCAGTCCGGCCAGGTGACGGACGTCGCGCGTGCCAGTCGCGTGGTCGATCAAGCCGGCGACGAGAAAGAGCGGGCCTTTGTAGAGCGAGTGCGCCAGAATGCCCACAACCACGGCGATATAGGCATATTCACTGGTGAAGGCGAGCAGAAGCGTCAGAATCCCCAGTTGGCTGATCGTCGCATTGGCCAAAATCGCTTTGAGGTCAAAATAGCGTAAGGCACTGAGCGCCCCGAGGAGCATGGTCGTGCCCCCGACCAGCAGCAGGCTCCAAAACCAGAGCGGGCTATCGCTCAGGGCTGGGTGCAAGCGAGCCAGCAGATAGATACCTGCTTTGACCATGGTTGCCGAGTGGAGGTACGCGCTCACTGGGGTGGGCGCGGCCATTGCTCCGGGCAACCAGAAGTGAAAGGGAAACTGGGCCGACTTGGTGAACGCACCGAGCAGGATCAGGATCAAGGCCGCCGGGTAGAGCGAATGGGCGGTGAAATCGATCCCTGGTCGGGCAATCATCTCGCTGATGGTGTAGGTTCCCGCCATCTGCGCCAGCAGGACCATGCCCGCGAGCAGGGCCATTGCCCCCGTGCCCGTCACGATCAAGGCTCGGCGCGCGCCTTCCAGCGAGGTTCGATCAGTCAGCTTAAAGGCGATCAGCAAATAGCTGGTGATGCTGGTGCCCTCCCAAAAGATGAAGAGAGCAAGCAGATTGTCTGCCCAGACCACCCCCAGCATATTGGTCATAAAGAGGTAAAAGAGCGCGTAAAAATAGCCGAGCTTGGGATCGTCGGCAAAGTAATAGCCTGCGTAGATCGCGATGGCTGTACCAATCCCCGCGATGATCAGGCCAAAAAAGAGCGCTAAGCCATCTACCCGTAAGGCTAGTGTTAGCCCAAATGCTTCTGACCAGGCAATTTCGGTCGCAATCGCATGGCCATTGGCCACCGTTGTCAATTGTCCGAGCAACCAAATGGTAACCACAAGCGGTGGGAGGGCAGCCAACCATCCGACATGCTGCCAGCGATGGGGGCGGGCTAACCAGAGTAGTGGGCTACTTAAGGCAAGCAAAGCAAGAAGGGCAATCAGCATATTTTTAATTCCATAAGCAGTTGTCCAGTTTTGCTAAAACCAGAGGGTTATTGGTTTGTATGATCCGATCTGACGGGGCTAGCCGAGCCAGAAGGTCTTGGGTCCGATTCGCCTAGTACTCCTGAACAATAACGTGACTTCGACCGAGGAGAGGCTAAAATTAGCTGTCGCTTTTGTTGGTTGAACAATCAGCCCGCAAAAGCCAAAAAGTTTGCATAACGGCCGTGGCAAAACACTTCGTTATCATAAATGAAAAGCGAGCACTTTGCCAAAGATTGGCTCCTAACAACAAGCCAGCCACGCGCCTAAAGACAAAATATTCGCACCCTGACCGAGGTGACCGCGGCTACTGGTGACCAAAATTTTCATGGTGCTACCCTGTTTTTTTCAAATCTCGTTCCTTTCCCGGAATGGACGCCTGGCTAGGCAGGTTGGGCCGGCGGGAGGTACCAGCTTTGGGACAGGCTGAAGCATACAGCATCCACCAGGAATTAATAGTGAAATAAATCACATTCTGCGAGAAATCCAAAAAATCGGGCAAAGCCAGAAGTGTTTCAACTCCACAGCGTGCGCAAATTCCATGATTGGGCATTAGAAATCTCGGGAATCTGCGCACACTGGAGCAGCGATTAATTTACGCGGCCAAAATCTGCTCGATCCGGTCGATTTCGGCGCTGGAAAGTTCGAGGTTCTGCACAGCCGCAACGGCATCTTCAACCTGCGAGACCCGACTCGCCCCAATCAATGCCGAGGTCATGCCCGGGTGGCGCAATACCCAGACCAGCGCCAGTTGGGCTAACGTTTGGCCGCGCGCCTGGGCCAATTCATGCAATTGTTGCACCTTGGCCAGCCGCTCAGGGCTGATTTGCTCGCGCTTTAAGGCCCCGTGCGATTTGGCCGCGCGCGAATCATCAGGAATGCCCGTCAGGTAGCGGTCAGTCAGCAGCCCCTGGGCCAACGGCGAAAAGGCAATGCAGCCGATCCCTTCTTCGGCCAACGTGTTCAACAGCCCTTCTTCGATCCAGCGATTGAACATATTGTAACTCGGCTGGTGGATCAAGCAGGGCGTGCCCAATTCACGCAAAATCTGCGCGGCCTGCTGAGTCTGCTCCGGCCGGTAGGAGGAGATACCCACATAGAGCGCCCGCCCGCTGCGCACAATATAATCGAGCGCGCTCATGGTCTCTTCGAGCGGGGTGTCGGGGTCGGGCCGGTGGTGATAGAAGATGTCCACATACTCCAGCCCCATCCGGCGCAAGCTCTGATCCAAACTGGCGACGAGATATTTGCGCGAGCCCCATTCGCCATAGGGCCCCGGCCACATGCGATAACCCGCCTTGGACGAAATGATCAGCTCATCGCGATAAGCGGCCAAATCCTGGCGCAGCACGCGGCCCATTGTCTCCTCCGCGGAACCGGGGGGCGGCCCATAGTTATTCGCGAGATCAAAATGGGTGATGCCGAGATCAAACGCCCGCAGCAACATGGCGCGGCCATTGCTGAATGGATCCACGCCGCCGAAGTTGTGCCACAACCCGAGGGAAATGGCGGGCAACTTGAGTCCGCTGCGCCCGGTGCGGTTGTAGCGCATGGTTTCGTAACGGGAGGTCAATGGTTGAGTCATGAAAGCTACTCCTTAAGGAATTGAAGTGGACGCCTGAAGCACCTGGCAATTGGCGTCCATTGGCGCGGTTCTGGCAAGCATCCACTGGTAGACGACTGCGGTTCAATGCCTGCTGTCACACAGGCTAGTATCACTTCCTGTACTGCTTCTTGTAGTACTTAGTTGCTGTTACGGCGGCCCATTACATGGTGAAATAGAGCTGTCACAAGACAGAGCTATTCAAACATAACAATCGTAAATTAGCCAACAAACGAGGGATCTATGTTTTTCGAACATACTACACTGCGTGAAGAAGTAGAAGTAGTGGAAGAAACCGTGATCAAGCCGGGGGATGCTCGTTACGATATGGCTCGCCAGGCCTGGAACCTCGCGGTGGATCAACATCCCGCTGCAATTGTGATGGCGGAAAGTCGCGAAGATGTGGTCGCTGCTATCCGCTATGCTCAGCAAGAAAAGCTTGGCATCTCAGTGCAGGCAACTGGCCATGGGGTCTTTCGCCCGGCCAATGGCACGCTCTTGATCAACACCGCGTTGATGACCGAGGTCACGGTCGATCCACAAACGAGTACGGCTTGGGTGGCTGCCGGTGCCAAGTGGCAAGCCGTGTTGGATAAAGCCCAGGCCGTCGGTCTGGCCCCTTTGCTGGGCTCCACGCCAGATGTCGGCGCGGTGGGCTATACGCTCGGTGGTGGCCTGGGGTGGCTCGCCCGCAAATATGGCCTTGCCGCGGACAGCGTAGTACGGTTTGAAGTGGTCACCGCGGATGGTGAAATCCGCCAGGTCAGCAAGCACGAACACCCGGATCTCTTCTGGGCCTTGCGCGGGGGTGGTGGCAGCATGGCCGTGGTCACCGGCATGGAGATCCAACTCTATCCCGTCACCGTGGTTTACGGTGGCAATTTGATCTACCCGATCACCCTGGCTCGCGAGGTGCTCCTGCGGTATCGCGCCTGGGTTGAAACATTGCCCAACGAATTCACCACGTCGGTGGCGCTGATGAACTTCCCGCCCATTCCCGAAGTGCCTGCATTCCTGCGCGGCCAGTCGGTGATCATGGTGCGCGGCTGTTATGCCGGGGATGTGGCCACGGGCGAAGCACTCTTGCAACCCTGGCTGGATTGGCGCCAACCGTTGGCCCATCTCTTTTCGGCCATGCCATTCAGCGCTGTGGCCATCATCAGCAATGACCCGCTTGAGCCGATGGCGCACAAATTGTCGGGGATGCGTCTGCAAACGCTGAGCGATAGGGTGATCGACGCTTTGCTCGCATATGGCATCAATGATGATGGCACCAATCCGCTGATCATGACCGAGGTGCGCCATGTCCGCGGGGTGATGAGCCAGGTGGCCAGCAACAGCAGCCCGATCGGCCAGCGTGATGTGCCTTTCGTGCTCGCGCTGATCGCCGCAGCGCCAACGCCGCAACTGCACACGCTTGCCACCAGGCAGATCGACACCCTTCTGGCCGCGCTCGAACCGGCCCGCGCTGGTGTCTACATGAACTTTCTGGAAGGTAGCGAATCGCAAAAGCGCACGCCAGAAGCCTATTCGCTGGAAAATTACCACTGGCTGATGCGCATCAAAGCACAGTACGATCCACAAAATCTTTTTCGCCACGGCATCAACATTCCGCCGAAACGCTAACCCGTTGCCATGCGCAACGTTGGCGTCATCAACAGATAATCTCGATTCTTCCCGGCAACCAGGAAGAGTCGAGATTTTTTTGTATTCGCGTCAAACAGCGAGCTTCCCTTGCCACTGGTGCGAAATTATCCAACTTGGGTGAATGCGAGTGGTCGGGTATACTGTGGTCGAAGCCACAAAATTCCATCAATCTAACTTAGACAAGTTTCTGGTTGCAATTCGCAATCTGGGGCTTGGTTCTGCCATA
>CAZIRP010000090.1:0-22486 GCA_964541665.1 uncultured Caldilineaceae bacterium
TCAGCGCGAGCACCACGAACAGATAGATGTGCGGGTCGCTGTGCTCGGCGGCACTTCGCAGCAGGCGCTCGGCTTCGGCAGGCGTTAGCACAAGGCTGCGGTTCTTCCCGCGCTGCGGCACCCACCATTGCGGCATCCGGTCGAGGTGATGGGTGTCGACCGCCCACTTGAGGCACGCCTTGAGCCTCGACAGTTCCGTGTTGACCGTCCAGCTCGAGCGGCCGAGCTCGAACCGTGCCCGCGCGTAGGCTCGCCAGTCGTCCTTCTTGAGCAGGTGCGGCGCCCTGTGCGCGAACACGGGTTTAAGGCTCACCCAATTCGCGCTGTATATGGAATTGTCGAAGCCGTCGCCGGCGCGGTCATCGAGCCACATCTTCCAGAGATCCCCGATCGTGTAACTCTGCTGCTGTTTCTTGACCGCACGCCTTGCTTCCGCGAAGCGATCGACCTCGGCCTTGGCCTGGTCGTAGGAAATGCCCGCCGTCAGCCTTACCCGCTTACGAGTGCCCGCATCCCTGAACTCGACAACGTATCGTCCCGCTCGCTTTCCAAGCCGGCAGTCGCCGTTGCTGTACGGCTCAGGCTTCTTTCGCGCTCGCATCGCTCAACTTCCTCGACCGGTATGCGATAGCCGCTCTTTTCTCCGAGCAGGAAGTACCGCAGCTCTCCCCGCTCGATCATGTTGTAAATGGTCTTTGGCGGGCAATCCCATTCCTCGGCAAGCCTGCGCACTGAGTAGGCTCGTGGTGGACGTCCATCAATCTGGCTCATGTCTCCCTCACTGTGTCGGATAGGGCGCTCATGGCCTGCTCTCTGTGGGCCTTACCGCAATCGAGTGCGTGATGTGCCACTTGCCCGACGCTCGCTTGTATTGCGCCGTGATCGCAGGGACTATGACGCTTTCCCAATCTTCAAGGCGACACCATCCCGAACCGTTGTTCATGCAGTTGATGTCGAAGATGCCGACATCGCGGGTGATCTAGCCCGCGCGCCAACCCAATGCGTGTAACGATAGCGCACGCGCATCGGCACGCCGGGTTCTGTCCATGGCCCTTCCCACGACCATCCGAGGCGCGCCCTTCCCACGCCCACGCCACCGCCTCTCCCGTTCCCTTCGCTCGGAGGCGGGAGAGTGCTTCGCGAGCGACATCTTCGTTCGACATTAGGTTGTCGAGGCATTGCCGCTCGCCAGCGATGATTTCAAGTGCCTCTATGGCCAGCTCCACGATGTCTTCAGCCATGGGTCTTCTCTCCCCGAATGAGCGCATAGGCAGAGCGGGCGGCTTCGAAATCATCGCGCCCGATCGCGCGGCGTCCGGTCTTGCTGTTTTCGAGCACATAGAAGTCGCAGCCCGGCGGACACGCTGACGGACCTGTCAGCAGCTCCAGCCCATCTAGGAACGCAGCAAAAGGCTCCAGCGCTTCCTCTGCTGCCTCAAGGGCGGCGGCGGCTTCTTGAGCTAGGCCGGCTACGGCGTCATGATGGGCCGCAAGAACTGAACCCTCAGCCATGTCGGCAATCTGTCGCCGCTTACCGCCAAATGCCCGCAATCTCTCCACCAGCTTGCTGTCACTCATTGGTGTGGTCCTTAGGGAGAGGATTTGAGATGTTGGCGCCTTCGAAGCCAGGCTTCTCGGCTGCGCTCAAGCCGCGCGACCCGTCGCGATCCAATCGGCCCGTCTCATTGCATTGAGAGCACGGCTCGAAGCGGTTGCCCCGCTCGTGGTTCCAACCGCACCAGCGAAGTCCAGTGCCGAGGCACTCGGCGCAAAAGCCGGTCTCTGCCTCCCAGTGCTTCACCCAATCCTTGAACTGCTTGGCGATGACGACCACCGTTTCGGTCTTGCCGCCAAGCGGCTTGCCCCAGTGTGTCTCGCCTTTGCGCTTTCCACTCTTGTAGACCTCTGGAAACACGCCGCCGACCAACTCGAAGTACTTCGCAGCGCCTTCTCCTTTGACCTGCCACGAAACATGCTGCCACTCGTCCGGCAGTCCGAATGTCTCGCGCGCGAAGGTGTCATAGGTTGGCATCCGCGCGGCGACTTCAGCAGGCCGGGTCGGGTTCGGCATGTATTCCCCCCTACGCTGCGAAGCAGCAGCCGAGAGCCCGTGGCTCGATGGCGTCATCATCTCATCATCCTGCATTGGAGGACTCCAGACGATGGAGGGCTCGAGCAATTTTCGGTAGCATCTCGCAGGCCGGATCATTCTTTGGGATATGTATGTATCCCAGTTCGACACCGTTCCTGATGAATAGAAGAGCTTCCCTCAGCGTCTCAGCGCATTCCATAAGAGCATCATGTGAGTTGAGGACGTGCAGCAGCTCGTCAGCCTCTTTCTTCGTGGGCATCGAGCATCGCCCCCATAGGCGATCAGTGTTGCGCTTCTGGCAGGCTTCGCACGGGGCAATGCTTAGCACCGCGCTCATCAAGGGGTCGCCACGGTAAAGCGTGACCATGCTATTGTCTTCGGCGTACCAGCCCCACTTTCCATTCTTCCCTACATCGGCGGAGCCGATAGCCGAGGACGCGTCGTCCGAAGGCGTCAGCCCATTATCCGCCCCTGTCTCATCTGCCATTTATCGTCGCTCCACTGTTCCGTTCATCTTCTTCTTCCAGCCGGACGCGACAGTGCCCATCAAGGGCCTGGCTGGCTTCGTCTTCGTGCCAAGGTGCTTCGCTCGGACGCGGTTGATCTTGGCTATGGTCTTAACGTCGTTCTTCGTCTTCTCGATCGCGCACTTCTGATGCGCAGGCCCCATGTTGTCTTCTGTGTCGGTGCCGCCGGCGGCGAGCGCGAGCAGGTGTTCCAAGATCCACTTCTGCTTTACGGGGTCGATTTTGTGCTTGCAGATGACGCACACCCATTTATGAGCGACGCAGATCGCCTCTCGCTGCTGGGGGGTGCGCCTGCGTCTCATACCGGCGATCCCTCCGGTACTTCGTGGGCTTCGCCTTCCACCGGCGGCGCGTAGAGGCGCAACAGGTCGGCCGTCATGTGCATGATGCGCTCGCGCGCGTCTGGCGGAACGTTCAGCAGCTCGACGAAGATTTCCTTAGCGACAGTCATCTCGTGATTGACGTGATCCGGCACCTTCGGCCCCGTTGGATAGCTGGGCTTTGGCGGCGGCGGCGCCCATCCCATGGTTGCCTGCGGCCTCGTCGGGATCTCGTCGCGAAGCGGGGTGACGTTCTCGTGCCTGAGTTCGTTCATAGGGTCGCTCAGCATTTGCTTCAGTGAGAACTTGCGCATTGGGTACTCCTTACGCTGCAACCTGCTCATCGCTGAACTTCACTTCGTGCTTCGCACCGAAGGCGAGGATCAGTTCGATGAGATCGGACATCTCCGACTTACTGAGATCAGATGTGGACTTGTAGAGCGGCACGATGCCGGTTCCGTCGATGTTCGGGACGATGCGGCGCTCGCGGCTCAGGGCATCGAGGAAGATGAACTTCCAGTCGCCAGGCGTGAGCTTCATGCCGGCCCATTGGATCTGGCGTGAAACGTCCGTGAGCATGGCCCAGAGTTTGGAGTTCTGGTCGAGCGAGCGCTTGACCTCCTTGATCTCGACGCGGGTTTTCAGCGGCACCCTGTAGATGAGATCGGATGCGCGTCGGCGGTCATCTTCGCATCGAATGACGATCATGGCTCTGCTCATGGCTCGATCCTGTAGTTGCGAATTCTGTGCTCGTCCTCGGCTCTGATATCCATCTCGCGGGCGATCCAGCCGGCAACGGCCGAAACACTGATCGTGAAGATCACGGCAATGCCGACGTGAGCCCAAAGCCAGACGAGGCAGAGGAATGAGAGCACCGGCGCCATAACGATCGACGCCAAGAAGACGCGGGCCACGAGAAAATCGGTCATGACAGGATCACCCAGGTTAGAAATGCGGTTGCGATAATGGCGACAGCTATGACGCGGCGGCCCTCGAAACGGCGATGCCAGAAGCGGGGGAACAGCGTCGTCATGCTGCGAGCTCCCTCTCGACCATCCGATACACGGCGTCGATCTTTGCCCTTGCGTGAGGGGCCATCGGTGCGCCTCTGGCTGTGCGGAGCGCGTCCTTGCAGTGCTGGAGCACGATGCGGCAGGACAGTTCCGCTGTCTGCGGCGCGAGCCTCTTGGCGAGGTCATCGACCGTAGAGGCAGCGGCGTGCACCATGCAGCGCAGGCTCTCTATGGCCTCAAGGTCTAGGTCCAGTTGCTTGGGCTTGGATCTCATGACGCCCTCGCGTTCTCTGCGCCTTTCAGCTCGTCAAACATGATGCTGTAGGTGTCCTCGAGAAGTTCAAACCAGCGCGCCGGCAGCGTCTCGACTTCCTGCCAGTGGTGCTTCTTGAGGCTCATGAGATGCTCGACGCTCGTCGCGTTCTCGAAATCCTGCTTGATCTTGTTGAACCGCTCGGTGGTCCCGTCCTTCTTGGCGGCCGCCGATGACTTGCGCTGCTTTGGGCCGCCGTTGCCGTCGTCATCCTCACCGCGCGTGACGATGTTGAGCAGTGCACTTGCCGTGTAGCGCTTGCCGTATGACGTCGATGAGCCGATGGCCTGTATGGCGTTCTTGCTGCCCGACGTGTCGGCCGGCAGATCAAACGACGTCTCTTCACGGTGACCGTCGCGATGGGCGAGGATAGCGCGCACCGTGATTTTGCCGGGTTCGTTCGATACATTGAACCGGATAGAGAAGCCGTGGGCGCCGAGAACGGGCGTGATGGCTTCAACGATGTCTTCCCACCGACCGTACTTGCCGTTGTGCGAGTTTCCGACTTTATCGACGATCGGCAGTTTCGGCTGCATTTCGGCGAATGCCGCATCGAATGCGCGGCGCGCGAAGTCGGCTTGGACCTTCTGATAGAAGGCGAAGGTCTGCTCGACGCGCTCCAGCGAAATTGCCGGGTTCTCTGCCATGCGCTCGATCATCGACATGACCGAAGTCGGCTGCGGCATCGGCGCTTCCTGCCTCACGGCAACGGCTGTCTCGCTCATAGCGTCCTCCCTGCGGAATTTGCATGGACGAAGTTCTCGTAGGTAACCGGCAATTCCTCGGCGACCTTCTCGTCAATTGACGCCTTGTCGGCTGCGATGATCTCGCGGATCATGTGATACCAGCGGCGCTCGGTCGGCTTCGTGCGGTCGAGCATGTAGGAGTGCCTCGACCACTGGCCATGCACGAGCTTCGCGATGTCGACAGAGATGTCCTCGATCCACCACGAGCCTTCGGCATCGAAGACGATCGTGCACTTGCCGCTGACATTCCCGAAGGACCAGCCGCCACCAAGTGGAATTCCGAGGTCGAATTCGTGTTCAAGTTCCATCGCGACAATTCCTCTGGTTTGAAAGTGTCGGGCGGGGATGAGCTGTTTTCTGGCCCCCTCACTCACCCCCGCCCGCTAGCCAGCTCGTCTGAGCGCCGCACACTCCCCCGCGAGCTGGCTATTCGGTGATCGCTGCGAACTCGCAGTCCGGCGGAAGACGGCCGGGCGTGTAGTTCGGATCGCCCTTGTGCATCTCGTCGAGCATCGCAGAGCCGGATGCGCCGAGCGTCGCCGTCTTCATGTTCTGGGTTTCGACGCTCACGGCGGCGGCAATGTTCGAGACTTCATCGAACCGCTCGGGATGCCTGTACGAGGTCTCCATCGCCAGGTTCTGGCAGTCAGAGATGGCCTCGCGCATCGTCGCCACCGCGGCTGCCCACCGCCGATCTTCGACGGTCGGCAGCTTCGGAACGAGCTTTGGCTTGAACACACTCAACACGTCGCGTGGTTGGATGGTCATGGTGTGCCCCTGTAGAATTGTTACGCGCTAGACGCCGATGGAATTCGCGCAAGGCCGTCGAATTCGCCGTGGTGTCGGGCTGCGGCGGCGGAGTAAGCGGCGGCGGCCCGCTCTATCGTGTCGAAGGAACCGAGAAAGATTTGTCGGCCCCAAATGCGGATGGTCGCTTGCCACTTGCGTGTTTGCTTGTTCCAAACCACGCCCTTGAAGCCGGACGTGTTGCTTTTGGAGACCCCGCGGTTTTGCTGGTTTTGAGTGTTCGTTGCCTCGCGCAGATTGGCGATGCGATTATTACCCCGCTTGCCGTCTATGTGATCAATCTGATCTGCGGGCCACTTCCCGTGGACGTAGAGCCAAGCGAGGCGATGGGCTCTGTAGCGACGGCTATCAACGCTTATGTAGCGATAGCCTTTGTTGTTTGTGGTGCCAGCGACAGACCCAACCGCCACGTTCCCTGCGGGCTTTGCTTTCCAGCGAAACACACCAGTTTCTGGGTTGTAGGTCAGAACCTCTTTGAGACGGTCTTGCGTGAGCTGGCGCATGTAATGATTGCCCCTGTGTGTCGTCGTGATCCCCGGAAGCCACTCCGCTGTATGGGGAGGCGCTCCGCTTCATCGGCAGTTGGAAGCGGTCCGAAGCAGCTTCCGGGGATGAACACACCATATGTCGAATATATTCGACTCGTCAAGCACAAATCGAATATATTCGACACTAGGACGATGATCCTAGCGCCGTGCGGCACTGCGAGATGAATTTATTCGTCCTAGCCGCGCTTGACCCAAAGCACGGGCGCCGCCCATGAAATTGCCACGTCCTCGATGTCGTCAACGAGCGGATCGTAGCTTTTGAGCGTCACCCGGTTGGGTTTGGAGCTGCGCTTGAGGATTTTGACGAAGTGGCGCCCGTCCGCCGTCTGGATCACGCAGTCACGGCCTATGAGGTTGTCCACGTAAGGTCCGAAAACACGCTGGCAAATCAGGGTATCGCCGTTGCGATAGACGGGGCTCATGCTGTCCCCGCGGACTTCCACAGCTATCGTGTCGGGCTTGGAAATCTCGGTTTCCACAACTTCCGTGTGGACGCCCTCGATCGGCGTCCATCCTTCGCCGGCAGACACAAAACCGACGATCGGAACTGATGGCGTAAACCGCTCATCACCTTCAAGTATCTCACCTGGACGAACGCCTAACGCGCGACAGACATTAAGAAATTTAACAACCGATATATTGCCGCCGTTAAGAACTTTCTGAAGCGTCGATCGGTCCAGGCCCGCGTCCTCCGACAAGCGAGTCACAGCTACCCCCCGTTCATTAATTATAAGTTGTAGCCGCTGTCGCCAGTCTTTGTCCATGGCCGCTTGCTAATACCAAGCCCGCATTTGTGGAATAGGGTCGGCTAGGATCGCTTGACTGGTCGAATATATTCGACTAGCTTCACCTCATGACGAACACGACCCTAGTCGATGAAATCGAGCAGTTCCTCCGTGAGAGCGGGATGGAAGCTACCATTTTCGGTCACCGCGTGAATCGCGAGTGGCGGCTTGTCGACAGGCTTCGCAATGGCGGGGACGTTACGACCCGCACTGCGGAAAAAATCCGATCCTTCATTGCTGAAAATCGCCCGGCTCCGCCTCCGTCCGAGGCGTCGAGGGCATCCGCCCACGTCTGAGTCCTAGTTCCCCGTTCCGCGTTTGCGTAGTCCCGCCGGCAGCGGTGTGGAGCAGGATCGCGCGTTATGCACGCACGCGCGCGAGCAGCCTCATTTGGTGCCCCCGCACTCGTACGAGGCTGTCCCACAACCTGCTCCACTCCCCTGCTTGTGAATACCCCGCCTCGTATCTCCGGCGGCTGTGCCGGCCAGCCGGGCGAACCAAGGGCGTCTCGAGTGAGGCTGGGGGGCATCTTCATGACGGGAAAGGCGCCCGCGCCGGCAGAATTTTGGAGGGGCAATGGATCTCACCACGAAAGAGGCGATCGCCTGGGCGGTGTGGCTGTCCTGCGCCGTTGCGGCGACAGTTGCCGGCTACATCACGGGCGGCATTACCGGCGCCCTCGCGGCCTACGCGGCCACTGGCAGCATCTCTGCTGCGGTTCTCGCCAACCAGGCGCGGAACACAACGCAGGGAGGGCGGTGATGGAGTCGGCTGCATCCATCAAGCGCGGAGTTTCTCGCGGGCACCGCATCCCGGTTCTCGGGAGCAAGCTGCGCGAGTTCTATGACAGCCTCCACAGATCGGCCGAGGCCGGCGGCTTCGTGCCTCGAATGGACGGCGACAACATCCTCGAGAGGCACCGACAGATCCTCCAACTCACGCTGTTCTACGGCATGGAAATCTCGACGATTAAGAGAACGAGGCGAGGCTTGAAGCGCGGAGCGGAAATCGTCGTCGGCTGGCGCCTAAAGGGCCAGCATGTCGGCCGGGACTTCTACGAGTACCAGCCATCTCGGGAGGCTGGCCAATGACAGTTTCCGCGGCTCCGAACACCGAAACACCGTCGAAACACCGTCGCGATCCCGTCATCGATGTCATGAGCAACCTGCGCGCTCAGGGGCTCGGGCACGAGGACCTTTTCGTCATCCTCAAGTCTCGCGGCTTTGCCGTCTCGCGCGGGGAGTGCCGGCGCTTTGTCATCCCCCAGACGCACGACGGCCTCCGGCAGCAGGGGCTCACCGGAGGCCGTTAACAGGGGCAGACGCGGAACTGGAAACTCATCGATCCGACCAACCTTGCAAATCAGTGGACCGAACACTCATGCAGATAGCCTCAAACTGTGACAACGCCAAGGCCGACCAACCCACAGAAACGGGGACGAGTCAAACACGCTGCGGAAACTCTGTGGATATCGTGAGGACGGTATGAGCATCCGCCTCATGACGTTGGTGTGGGATATCCCATTCCCGACGCAGGCGCAGAAGCTGATCGCGCTCAAACTCGCCGACTATGCGTCGGACGACGGCGGCTCAGTCTTCCCGGCGCGAGACACGATCGCGGACAAGGTTGGATGTGGCGAGTCCACCGTCAAGCGCACGCTGCGTGCCTTCCGTGATTGCGGGCTGCTGCATCTCATTCGCGAAGGCGGCGGCGCGCGCAGTTCGACCAACGAGTGGCTCATCAACGTGCAGATGCTGAAGGCGCTCGCTGAGGGCGAATGCATGCTCGCGGGCGGTGCAGATGAATTGCTCGTGGAAGGCGAAGTGCCCTGTGCAGAACCTGTTGATGTAGGGGGGGCCATCCTGACCCCCCTCAACGATCAAGGGGGGCCATCCAAGCGTCGAGGGGGGCCACCGGCGACCGGAAGGGGGGCCACTAGCGGCCCCCAACTCACCAATAACCATCAACTAGAACCGTCATGCGCGCGCGAGGGCTCATGCGAGGCGGGCGCCACGCCCTCGCGCGCTTTGAAGCCGGCGCCCAGCATCACCCTCACCCGCAAAGACGTGTCGTGGCCCGACTGGGTTAGCTCTGTCGATCTGGCCACCGCTGAGCGCTTGGAGCGCGCGGGCGAATTCGTAGCAACCTCTCGCTGGCCCTCGAAAGAGGCGCGGATCATCTCGATCGCGAACGCGCCAGTGAACATCACCGCACGCATGTTGGGAGAGGCTGCGAAATGAGCATCGATGCAAAGCTCTTCGAGATTGCCAAGAACGCGCTCATCGAGGGAGAGGACGCTGGAGACTTTGCGCTGCTTCGCAACAAGTGCGAGTCGCCAATAGAGGAGTTAATGGCGGCTGCTCTCAGCCTCTCAAGGTGGTGTGATGGCGGAGTGCAGTTCAATCTCCACGATCTGTTCTCGCAACAACAGGCACTTTGCGAAAGCGACGCTTGGGGCGACAAGCTCTTCAGGCTTGCCGCGCAAGTGGAGATCGGAAGTTATCGCGTCGATTTTCTACTGTCGCGCGTGATTGTTGGTGGTCGCGTCGTGCATGTCGCCATCGAGTGCGACGGACACGAATTCCACGAAAAGACCAAACAGCAGGCCGCGCGCGACAAGTCACGCGATAGGGACCTGATTGCGCGCGGCATCACAGTCCTGCGCTTCACCGGGTCCGAGATTTGGCGCGACGCCGCGAAGTGCGCGCGAGAAGCCTTCGATATCCTCGACGATGCAGATCACGAAGCGGCCTTCCTTCGTTTCAAGGAAAGCGAAGCGCGTAGGGAGATGAACTGATGCTGACCAAGACGAACGCCGCCCTGAAGCAATACGCCGATGCGATCATCCGGCTTGAAGGCAACCGCGCTGAGATCTCCGAGTCGATCAAGGAGATCTACGATACAGCGAAGGCCGAAGGCTTCACGCCAGGCGCTCTGAAGAAGGCCATCAAGATCCACGCCATGGACAAGGACAAGCGAGAGAAGTTCGACCAAGAGCAGACAGACCTTCTGATCTATCTCGAGCAGCTCGAGGGGAAGGCCGCCGAATGACCTACGTCCTGGTCCTGTTTTTGCTCCACGGCGAGGTTGCCCGCTTCACGGTGAGCGAGAAGCTCTGCGTTGAAACCCTGCAGGCTCACAAGGCCGGCGCTCTGATCATCGCCTGGGACCGTGAAGGCAAGCAGTGGCCAGCAGAACGTGTGCTTTGCGTCAAGAAGGAACCAACACTCGCTATGGAGCCCATGTCGTGAAGAAGGAAACCCTAGACAGCATTCGATATGTGTTCGGCGTGGTGGCTATGGTGGCCGCCGGCATCGTGCTCGCCAAGGTCTTCGGCATGGGCGGCCGCATCGTTGCTGGCTCTGTCACCGAATGGACATGCGTGGCCATCTCTTGCGCGCTGGCAGGACGATGAGAACGCAGCCCTACAAGGACGTGACGCGCGCGAAGTGCGAGCGCTGCGGAAAGCGCGCGGCGTACCAGTGGTCAGGAGCATGTGCAGAGCGTCGCTCAAGGATCGTCTATCACCCGCTCTGCGCCGACTGTGACCGCGAGGGCAACATCCTCACGATGACATGGCTGCATGGCAAGGCGAAGGCGGAAGAACTCATGAGGGGCTACGAATGAGCCAATGGTACGTCGTCAGATGCATCACGGGCTGGGAGATCAAGGCCGCCAAGGCGCTCCGCAAGCGCGGGTATGTGGTCCAGCTCCCGGCCTATAGGAAACCCGCCTCGCGCTACGTGAAGCGCAAGAGGCGCAAGCTGTTCCCCTTGTACGACGGTTACCTGTTCTGCACCGAGATCCCGCGCCAAGAGATGGACTGGCAGAGTGAGAACTGCGTTCGCAACCGCCGTGGTGAGAAAGTGCTTCTGAGCGTGGTCGGCAACGGCGACACACCGACGCCAGCGGACCAGGCCGAGATCGCCCGCGCGATGGAGCTCGCCAAGAACATCGACCGCGAGCGCAAATCATTCACTCAGGCAAAATTCCGCCCTGGAGAATTGGTGATTGTGCCAGTTGGGAGAGGCGAACTCGAGGGGGAAGTGGTAAGATGCACGGGCATTGATGTGGTCGTGCTGGTGAGGCTGATGGGGCGGGCTTTTTTCGTCACGCGCGAGGCTTCAGCTGTGCGACCCGCGAGGGCGAAGGTGCTGGAGGCAGCATGAAATTAGTAATCTTCAAGGATGGAATTAGCCGCGAGATCAATGGCGACTTCTCGATGTGCATTGGACAGCGTGAGCTAAAGCATCTAGCAGATGCTTTCCAAAATGAGTGGGCTCGCCGGGAGCAAGGCAACGTATCTTATGGGTGGTTTGTAGTGCGCCAGCCGGCAGAACTGCCAAAGAGTGTTACGCCAAAGCCGTGGAACGAATGACCATGACCACGAAGCCTGTATCTGGCATCAAGATCAAGGATGGCAAGCTCGTCCGCGTCAGGCCATTCATGGCTGGAGCAAAGCAGAGGAAGGCAGCGAGACAGGCGAAACAGTGGGAGGCGAAGGGGAAGAAATGAACGATCGTATGATCTGCGCTATGTGTCTAGTCTTCGTATGGCTTTGTTGCACAGTATTCGAGATTCCCGTGACAAAGGAATCGTTGCTGGCCGTTGCGCTTGGGTTGGCCATTTCCGGCCTCGACGAGCCAAACAAAAACCCCCGACCGAAGAGGGCCAATGACCGCGTGTAAAAATGACATCACGGCGGAACGTGGCCGCGAAGTCCTGTCTTACGATCCAGAGACAGGCGCCTTCAGATGGCGCCAATC
The DNA here is from genome assembly GCA_964541665.1 of uncultured Caldilineaceae bacterium. GTDB lineage: Bacteria > Chloroflexota > Anaerolineae > Caldilineales > Caldilineaceae > CFX5. The sequence continues at coordinate 11,918 of CAZIRP010000090.1, forward strand.
TGCATCCTACCGGATGAAGCCAGGCAGCATCGCTGGCACGGTAAACAGCAAAGGTTATCGTAAAATATTCATTGATCGGCGAGCCTACCGCGCGCATCGGCTTGCGTGGCTTTACGTCCATGGAACGTGGCCGACTGAGCACATCGACCATATCAACAGGGTCAAAGACGATAATCGAATCGCCAATTTTAGAGACGCGACTTTATCAGAGAACATGCATAACCGGCCCAAACTCGCGACTAATAGCTCGGGCTTTAAGGGAGTCACATTCGACCAGCGCAAGGGAAAGTGGGCCGCATCGATAACGACTGATGGGTTGGCGGTCAGTCTCGGCTACTATGGCTCCGCTGAAGAGGCCTCTGCCGCCTATCTTGGGGCAGCCAGACTTTACAATAAGCTGTTGCAAAATAATTGCGCCCTGCTGGCGATTGCCGAACAGGGCGCTAAACACCAACTGGAAACCCAAACACTAGGCAACTAGGCTGAGGACTTTGCGTCCCTTCTCAGTCGGCTCCGCATAGACGAACTTGCCTTCCCGCCAACGCTTGATCCAGCCATCGGCTGCTGCGGCGCCGTTACGCTTACTAGCTTCGCTCTTGCCGACGCGCATCAATTTGGCAGTCTCGTCATTGGTGAGCGGCCGGTTACTGGAAACAAGAGCTTTCAGCACCTGCTGCATTTCACGATCGAGGGCGAGGAACTGCTTCTTGAGGTCGTCAAGTTCCTTCGCGTCGCGATCGCCCTTCTCGTTCTCGAAACTCAGTCCCTTCGGCTCGGAAACCGTGGAAACTGAGGAAACCGTCACCTTCCTCGTGCGAACGCCAAAGCCGAAGAACGCAACCGCACCGAGCTCCAGAAACAGCGACAGCGTGAAGGGATCGAGGTTCTGGAACACTTCCTTCGCAACCGCCTTGGAAGCCCCAAGGAGGGCCGCCCAATAGGCGATCTTGTCGGCCTTGCTGTCCACAGGAGCGGGCGCCGTGGCCTTCTCCAGCTCGGCCTTCAGCTTCTCGGCATGGGCCTTGCGCTGATCAAGAACGAACGTCGTGCCTTCGCACTTCGTCTTCTTGCCCGTCCGGCATTCGCCGGCAACCCAACGCTCGGCTTCCTCGACCAGCTTCGTGGCCCGCTGATAAGCGGCAGCGGTCACGGCGTACTGATCGACCGTCTTCGTGGCTTCTGCGACCTTGGCGTCGCGCGTCTCGGCCCTACGGCCCATCGTCTCCGTCACGATGATGCCCGAGCCGAACACGGCCAGCACCAGCATGAAGGCTGCCGAGAGCAGCTTGGCTTCCTTCAGCGCCCGCCAGGCTTCATGTCCTGCAAGGACCGTGAGCCCGACAAGGACCGGCATCAAAGCGTGCTCGAGCGTGAGCCCGTTCTGGATGCCGTCTCGCGTCAGCATGGCGACCGCGGCAGTAGCCGCAACAATTCCCCCAACAAGTGAGGGGTAGCTATGGACGAAATAGCGTGTCGTGCTAGTAGTGGTCATTGGGTCTCTCCTGATGGTTCCAGGGTGGCCCAGCCCCCGAGAGGGCCGGGTCGGTTGGGCGTTCCAGCGCCCTTCCGATCTGTTCAATCTAACATGCCTGTGTATATTGTCAACACAAATAATACAGCATCACGAAAAGTTGATGTGTTGACATTGTTGACGCTGCGGTGTATCCACAGCGCATGACACAGGACACCATCCTTCACATGAGGATTGCCGAGGAAATCCGCGATAAGCTGGATGACCTTAGGCGTTTGGAGCCCGATCTGCCGTCGCGATCTGAGATGGTCCGCAGGCTCATCGAGAAAGCACACGAGCGAGCGGAGCGCCGCAAATGACCAAGTGGAACTTTGGCGACTATCCCTGCGACGTGAATGTCGAATGCCCGGAGCTGGATGCCTTCCTCGATGACCTCGACGCGGTTCTCAAGAAGCATGGCGTTGGCATCGAGTTCGACCGATGGGACGAATATCCGAAGCTGACGCTGGTGCCGTACGATGGCGACCTGAGCATGTTCACGGACCATCTAGACTACGGCGGTCGCATCCCTTGGCTGGAAGACGCTAAGAAACGTTGGTACGCCGCCGCCGCCGCGTACAGCGAACGACGGAAGGCCGAAGAGGAAGCCGCCCGTAAGGCTAAGGCCGAGGCCGAACGCGATCGCGCACTCAAGGAAGGCGTTGTGCTGGCCGGGAAGCGCTACAAGATCATTCCCGCCTAACCGTCCCACAAGCCAGCCAAGGGGAAGACGAAATGAGCAAGATCAGCATTCCCCGCGGCGTATGGCGTGTCCGATCGTCCAAGGGCGAAGAGTTCGACATCGAGGCGGATTGGCCGAAGGAAGACGAAATGAGCGACGACGCAGAAGGTTATCTGGCTGAGTGCCAGAGACTGGCATTAGACAAGCTGCGCTTTTTCGCCGGCTTGGAGAAGAAGGACGAGCAGGCGTTGCTCGACGTCGTTGAGACGCTGATCGACGTTAGACTTGCGCGGCTCGGGCTCATACCGCCGCAACCGCCTCGCGTATCGCTGTCCGAATGATTTCCTCTCGTGTGTGACTCTCGAATCACAGCCTCGCGTGCGCGAATAAGTTAATTCTCTGATTCGACTAGGGGCGACAGGGGTCGAGTTTCACCCGAGACCGTCGAGCAATCTTCGCTTGTGCAGCGATTGATCGAGCCGCGGCCCCGCCTTGCTGATGCACATGGCACTCAGCGACCGCCCGTAGAACGACCAAAATTCTTTCCCTAGGCTCGCGGGCTTAGGACACGCAGCGTGAGGGCGGGCGCCGGCCGGTCTACGGCGGACAAGTCCGAAACTGCCCTCGTAAAGCGCACCGGCGCCGCTGCGTTACTCCATTCACCCACGTTCCCCGCGTTCCCCCAGCTCCCCCGCACCGGAGGAACCCATGAAGCACGTCATCAAAGAGATGTTCGGCGAGCTTTCCGCATTCGGGAAGTTCTGGCTCTACGTCGGTCTCCTGACGCTCGTCGCCGCGGCACTCATGTCTTTCGACTTCGGCTGGTCCGTGAGCTGGAAGCACGCCCTCTTCCTCGCCCTGCTCTCGGTCATCACGGCATTCGCCCCGGAAGCCGCATATCGCCAGTGGCAGCGTGGCCTCAAGGGGCCGGCGTTCGCCATCATCGCCGTCTGCGCCCCGCTCTTCGCCATCGAGTTCTACTCGCATGCGGGATACACCGCAGGCCTCCGCGGTCACAACATCACCGACGCCAAGGTCCAGAACGTCAAATATTCCATGGCCGGCGATGAGGTTGCCGACAATCGCGCAAGCCTGAAGATGTGGACCGAGCGCCTCCAGAAGCTGGAAGGTGAGCACGCCTGGGCTGCGACGGTGACCGCCGATGCCCTCCGCGCCCAGCTCGCCAGTGCCAACCTCGCCATTGAGCAGGAGTCAAAGCGCGGCGGCTGCGGGCCCAAGTGCCTCGCCCGCACCAAGGAGCGCGACGACATAGCGACCAAGATCGCTCTTGCCGAAGAGAAGGCCGACCTCACTAAGAAGATCGAGGCCACGCAGAGGATCCTCGCAGAGCGCCGCGAGAAGGCCGCAACCACCGAGTTCAAGCACTCGGCCGTTGACCATCAGAACCAGTTCCTCGCCAAAGCCGTGGCCCTCGTCTCGTCTGGCAGCCTGGAGCCCTCTGAGCTTCTCACCGAGGGCGCTCAGCAGTCCGTCAACTTGGCCATGGCCATCGCTGGTACGGGTCTCCCGGCCTTCGCCCTGTTCATCGCCGGCCTCTATCGCCGTGAAGAGCACGAAGACTTTACCCCAGGGCGGCCGGAGGCCTCCGAGCCCGCGCCCACACCCATCCGCACCATGGTTGCACACCCTCGCCGTAAATGGCGCGACATATACGCCGCTCAGTGCAACACCATGGGGATCGCTCCGGTAGCAGCGTGAGGTCCTGATGGATTGGTCACACCTGATGTTGAGCGTTCTTGTCGGCTTGCTTTCCGGCGCCGTAGCGTATGGGGTCTTTTGGTTCGCTCTTGCGTCGATCTACGGCACAAAGCGCTGGCCGCGATATCCGAGGGACTAGCAGCGTGACCAAGAAGAAGACACCCAAGAAAGCGTCCAAGCCCCGAGCGCTCCGCGCTCTCAAGGTCGGCGATCTCGTCACCATCAAAGGCAAGCCTATGAGGGTCGTGAAGGTCCGCAATGGCTAAGAAGAAGACAGGACGCCCCCCTCTCTACAGCAAGGAGATGGCCGAGCGCATCTGCGATCTCGTGGCCCAAGGCGAGAACGACTACACCATCGAGAAGATGCCCGGCTTTCCTCGCGCCGAGACAATCAGGCAGTGGCGCAATAAGCACCCCGACTTTTCTGCGTTGTACGCGCGCGCGCGCGAGGACCGGGCCGACTATCGCGCCGCCCGCATAGACGGACACTTGCAGAAGCTACTTAGAGACGAGCTGAAGCCGGATGCGGCCCGCGTTCTGATCGATGGCGAGAAGTGGCTCGCCAGCAAAGAGCAGCCCAAGCGCTACGGCGACAAGATCGCCCATGTGGGCGGCAGCGAAGACGACGCGCCCATTCGCTACGTAGACGAGGCAGATGCGTTCACCCGCCGAATTGCTGGCATCGCTCCCCGAGTCGGAACGGGCAGCGGAGCTGGCGAAACTGAGCACTGAAGCCAAAGCCCGGCTCAACTATCACTGGCCATTCTGGGCGAGGCCCAATCAGCTCGCGCCCGAGGGTAAGTGGCTGACGTGGATCATCAACGCCGGCCGAGGCTTCGGTAAGACGCGCTGCGGCTCTGAATGGGTGCGGTCCATGGTCTGCGGGCCAACGCCGCTCACCAAAGGCAGGGCGCACCGGGTGGCGCTGGTCGCCGAGACAGCGGCAGATGCTCGAGACGTCATGGTGGAGGGTGACAGCGGGCTTCTGTCCGTGCACCCGAAGGACTTCCGGCCCATCTACGAGCCGTCGAAGCGCCGCATCACCTGGCCCAATGGCGCGGTTGCCACGTTGTTCAACGCCACTGAGCCAGATCAGCTTCGCGGCCCGCAGCACGACCTAGGATGGTGTGACGAGCTCGCCAAATGGCAGTACGCGCAAGAGACGTGGGACATGCTGCAGTTCGGCCTGCGTCTCGGCGATGACCCAAGGCAATTGATCACCACCACGCCGCGGCCGATCGTGCTGCTGCGCAACATCATGAAAGACCCGCGCACCGTCATAACGCGCGGGTCTACCTATGAGAACTCGGCGAACCTCGCCAAGCCGTTCCTTGAGAACATCCGCGCCAAGTACGAGGGCACGCGCCTCGGCCGGCAGGAACTCAACGCCGAGGTTCTCGACGACGTTCCGGGCTCGCTCTGGACACGCGAGATCCTCGACAAGCGTCGCCTCGGCAAGAAAGACAAGCTGCCCGACATGCAGCGCGTTGTGGTTGCAATCGATCCCGCCGGCAAATCCCAGGAGACGGCCATCAGCGACGGTACGGCAGAGACAGGCATCATCGTGGCAGGGCTCGGCGTCGATGGCCGCGGCTATGTGCTGGATGATCTGACGTGCTCGCTGAGCCCCAACGGCTGGGCCCGCCGTGCGCTCTCTGGCTATGACCTCTATTCGGCTGACTGTGTGGTCGTCGAGACAAACCAGGGCGGCGATATGGTCAAGCAGACCATCAAGTCTGTTCGCCCCACGGCAAACGTCGTCGAGGTGCACGCTTCCCGCGGCAAGGTCACGCGGGCCGAGCCGGTTGCCGCGCTCTATGAGCAGGGCCGCGTGTCGCACGTCGGCCAGTTCGCGGATCTCGAGGACCAGATGGTCCTATTCACGCCGCTCGGCATCGCCGGCGATACAACGGGGGACCGGGTTGACGCGCTGGTGTGGGCGCTGTCGCAGCTCTTCCCCTCCATGATCAACAAGAAGTCGGCCGTCAACTGGAGCGAGGGCGTTGGCGGCTCGGGATCGTGGTTGGGTGCATGACGATCAGCAACGGGAGATAGACATGAGTGAAGCTAGGAAGCTGGCATTGCAAATTGCGGCGGGCACCGCCCATCACGGCAACGTGGAGGATCTATTGGCTGCAGCCAAAAAGATCGAAGCGTATCTGCTGGGCGAATAGCTCGGGGCATGACGATGACATTCCAGCTTGTGCGCCTGCATCCAGCAAACAAGTTCGTCCACCCGTGGAAACTCCGCTACGCCGTGGCGCCCGATCAGATCATGCTCACGTGGCGCTATCGCAAGCTCTACATCACCACGCCATTAGCGGCTCCCGTCTATCGCTGGTTTGACCGGCGACACCGCAGGACATGATGGAAACCGAGCGGAAACCGTCGACAGCGCGGAACTCCAAGAACATCGCCAAGATGGTCCGGGACTGCATCGAGCAGTCCTACGACCATGACAAGGTGAACCGCGAAGAGGCGGCGACGGACCTCAATTTCCTGGCCGGTAACCACTGGCCGGACGCGGTAAAGGCCGAGCGCGAGCGCGACGGTCGGCCGATGATCACGGTCAACCGGCTCCCGCAGTTCGTGAAGCAGGTGACGAACGACATCCGACAGGCGGATATTGCGATCAAGGTCCGCCCGGAGGATGACGACACGGACCCCGAGCTCGCGAAGATCTATGACGGGCTCATCCGTCAGATTCAGTATCGCTCGAGCGCCAAGCACGTCTATAGCCAGGCTGCGGAGCACCAGGCCGCCTGCGGCATCGGCTGGTTTCGTGTCACGACCGAATACGTCGACGACATGGCATTTGATCAGGAAATACTGATCAAGGGCATCCGCAACCCCTTGAGCGTGTACTGCGACCCTGCCGCGGTCGAGCCTGACCGATCCGATGCCATGTGGATCGCCGTGACGGAGATGATCCCGAAAGAGGCGTTCAAGGAGCGCTGGCCGAAGGCTAAGGACGTCGACGTCGAGTTACCATCCAACGTGATGGAAACGCGGCCGTTCTTCTGGAGCACGGACGAAACGGTCCGCATAGCCGAGTTCTGGCGCAAGGTGCCGGAGAAGCGCCGGCTGGCGCTGTTCCAAGACGGCTCGACGGTCGACATCACCGACTTCGACGAGTTCAAGCGCCAGATGCTCCCGCCGATCGTCAAGGAGCGCGACTGCGACACCTACAAGGTCGAGATGTACCGCGTGAGCGGCGCCGAGATCCTCGATGGCCCGCACGAGTGGGCCGGCCGTGATATCCCGCTTATCCCGGTGATTGGCGCGGAATTCCCGCTCGAGGAGAAGGTTTATCGCTACGGCGTGATCCGCTTCGCGCGCGATCCGGCGCAGTTGTACAACTACTACCGCACGGCGCACGCCGAGCTGCTCGCTCTGCAGCCGAAAGCCCCGTACCTCGTCGAGACGGAGATGCTCGGCGATCCCGATGTCAAAAAGATCTGGGACATGGCGGGCAAGAAGAACCTGCCATACCTGCCTTATCTCCGCACGGAGAGTGGCAACAAGCCCGAGCGCCTCGCGCCGCCGCAGCCCTCTGTGGCCATGGTCAACGAGGGGCAGTTGGCCGCCGAGGATATGAAGGCGACGACGGGCGTCTATGACGCGGCCCTCGGACAGCGCAGCAATGAGACGTCAGGCGTTGCGATCGGCCGCCGGCAGCAGGAATCGGACACGGCCAACTACAATTTCATAGACAACCTGCAGCGCTCGCTCGAGCATTGCGGGCGCATCCTGATCGACCTCATTCCCAAGGTCTACGACAACGAGCGCGTCATCCGACTGATGCCCGAGCACGGTGGCGAGGGCGACGAGGAAGCCGTGCGCATCAATACGATGATCATGGCGATGGATGGCCAGCCCATGATGATGCACGACCTGTCCGCAGGCTCGTTCGACATCCGCGTTACGATCGGCAAGGCCTATGCGACGCGCCGCATGGAGGCCGCGGAAGGGCTGTTTGAGTTCGCCAAGGCGTTGCCCCCGCAGCATCAGGCCGCCGTGGTCGATCTCATCGCCAAGAACATCGACGTTCCCGAGGCCGACGAGATGGCCAAGAGGCTGCGCCGCATGGTGCCGCCCGAGATCCTGAACGATCCCGACGACCCGAACGCGCCGCCTCCACAGCCCAATCCTGCTGCTCAGGCTGCTGAGCAGGCAGCTATGCTCGAATTGCGCAAGATGGAGCTCGAAGTCGAGAAAGGGCAGGGTGAACTGGAGAAGATCCGCGCAGAGATCGACCGCGTCAACTCTCAAATCAATGCTCAAATCAACAAAGACCGCAACGACGCTGCGCTTGAGACGCAAAGGCTGGACCTCGAAGAGCGCAAGGGCGCAATGGAGATATGGATCGAGAAGCAGAGGCTCGACATTGAGCGGATGCGCGCCGATCTCGAACACGAGAAAATGGTTCACCAGGCGAACATGGATGAGCGCAACGCAGCTCAGGCAGAACTGCAGTCCGATCGCGACTTCACGCTCGCCCAGAAGGATCGCGCCGCCAAGTCGGCCGAGAGTAAAGCGTAACCCCCGCGCATCAGCGCGAATGTAACCGCTTTCCCCAGAGGCACCATCATGACAACCGAAGCCATCCCGGCTGCGGCCCCCGAGGCTGCACCGAATGTACCCGAGTCGACGACGCCCAGCCCTACCTCGACGCCCGAGGCGAAGCCCGCCGAAGGTCAGCAGCCTAGTGCTGAACGTGCTGAGTCCGATCAGGGCAAAGAGCCCGAAAGTAAGCCCGAGCAGGACACGAGGAAGTCCGCAACTGGTCGCATCGCACAACTGTTTGCCGAGAAGAAAACCGCAGAGGCCCGCGCCATCGCTTATCAGCGAGAAGCCGAGCAACTGCGCGCCGATCTCGCCAAGCTCCGACAGACGCCGACCGACAACCTCACGCTGGAGCAGGCCGAACGCCTGCGAATGCAAGAGGTCATGAAGTCGGAACGCCTCGAGGATGCTGACAGGCGGGCCCAGGTCGAACGTGAGGAGTTGGCGAACAGGCGAGCGGAGGCTTTCAAAGCCAAAGTCGATGCCGCACGCGAGAAGATGCCTGACTTTGATCAGGTGTTTTGGGGCGTGCCGGTAACGGAGCACGCGGCGGACCTGATCGCTGAGAGCGATAAGGCGGCCGAGATTGCTTATTGGCTCGGGAAGAATCCGCAGGAAGCGGCCAGGATCGCGCACCTACCTCCACACATGCAGGGCGCAGAGATCGCGCGGATAGAGGCTCGTGTTTCCACGGTCTCGACCCGCAAAACCAGCAACGCGCCATCCCCTCCACCTGTTCTGAACGGCCAGACGGCTGCCGGTGCCAAGGACCCCGCGTCCATGAGCATGTCGGAGTACGTCAAATGGCGGTCAGCACAGGCGCAGGCAGGGCGCTGACCTTAAAGAGCGCAGGCTATGAGCAACACGACACTGACTGCGGACATCGTGGCCAAAGAGGCCCTGATGATCCTCGAGAACGAACTCGGCTTCATGAAGACCATCCACCGTGCTCACGAGGATGAGTTCGGCAAGGAGGTCAACGGCTACAAGCCGGGCGCCACCATCCGCATTCGTCGTCCGGCCGACTTCACGGTCCGCAGCGGCGCCGTAATGGACGTCCAGGACGTCATCGAAGGCCGTCTTACCATGACGGTCGACAAGCAGGTTGGTGTGGACTTCCAGTTCACGAGCGCCGATCTGACCCTGAACGTCAACGACCTTTCCGAGCGCGTGATCAAGCCGGCCATGTCGAGCCTGATCAACCACGTGTCGGCCGACGTCCTCGATACCTTCTACAAAGGCGTCTACAATTGGGTTGGCACGCCGACCGTCGCCAGCACGGGCGTTGGCATCAACTCGTTCGCGGACTTCTATAAGGGCGTCCAGCGCATGAACGAGATGGCTATCCCGACCTCGGATCGAGCCTGCGTGCTCTCTCCCGAGGACGAGGGCGCTCTGCTCGGTTCGCAGGTGGCTCTGTTCAACCAGAGCATCACCGGCTCGGCCTATCGCGAGGGCACGGTCGGCATGATTGCCGGCGTCAAGACGATGATGTCGCAGGTTGTCCCGACCTTCGTTGCAGGCGCTTCCGACAACACCACGCCGCTCGTTGATGGTGACGAGAGCGTGAACACGGTGTCCTATGACACCGCGAAGAACACGTGGTCGCAGACGCTCGTGACGGACGGCTGGGACCCGACATCGACGGCCATCCCGGTTGGCACGGTGTTTACGATTGCCGACTGCTACATGGTCAATCCGAAGACCAAGGCGAATACGGGCATCCTGCAGCAGTTCGTGGTGACGGCAGCGGCGACGACCAACGCCAACGCTGCGAGCGATACCGAGCTCACCATCTCGCCCCCGATCATCACGTCGGGTCCGCACCAGACGGTCGTGCTCACGTCGTCGATCAACGACAACGCCATCACGCTCGTGGCGGCGGCAAGCCAGGCCTACAAGCAAAACATCATGTACCACAAGAACGCGATGGGCATGGCGGTTGTGCCCCTCGAGATGCCGCAGGGCGCCGTGAACGGCTCGCGCCAGTCCTACAAGGGTCTGAGCGTTCGCGTCATCCCGGTCTATGACGGCGTTAACGACGTCAGCAAATGGCGTCTCGACATGCTCTATGGACGCACGGTGCTCGATC
>CAZIRP010000091.1:0-21476 GCA_964541665.1 uncultured Caldilineaceae bacterium
TCTTCTCACTCCAGTCTATCCCCGGCAGGTGTGAGATAATCTCACATTACTATCCGTAATCGCGCAGAAGCTTTTACGCTTCCAGCGATTCCAGTACCGTAAAGGTCAGCTCGTTACCCAGCGCATCGACCAGAATGTGTTCGCCATTCTCGATCTTGCCTTCGAGCAATTGAATCGCCAACGGGTCGGCAATGCGCTGCTGCAAGACCCGCTTGAGCGGGCGGGCTCCAAAGGCCGGATCATAGCCCTCTTGCACCAGGATCTCTTTGGCCTTGGTGGTCAGATCCAGCGTAATGCCCCGATCTTTGAGCAAGGCGCGAATGCGGCCCAGTTGAATCTCGATGATCGAGGTCAATTGTTCCTGGTGCAGCGCGTGGAAGATCACAATTTCATCCACACGGTTCAGGAATTCCGGGCGGAAATGCTGGCGCAGCACTTCACGCACGCGCCGCTCCACTTCCTCGTCGATCCCGGCCACATCCAAAATGTATTGGCTGCCCAGGTTGCTGGTCATGATGATCACCGTATTCTTGAAGTCCACGGTGCGGCCCTGGCTGTCGGTCAGACGGCCATCATCCAGCACTTGCAGCAAGACATTAAAGACCTCGGGGTGGGCCTTTTCGATCTCGTCGAAGAGCACCACCGAATAGGGGCGACGGCGCACAGCCTCGGTCAATTGGCCCCCTTCGTCATAGCCCACATAGCCGGGCGGCGCACCGATCAACCGGGCAACGGTGTGGCGCTCCTGGTATTCGCTCATGTCGATGCGCACAATGTTCTGCTCGTCATCGAAGAGGAACTCGGCCACCGCCCGCGCCAGCTCAGTCTTGCCAACACCCGTCGGCCCCAGGAAGATAAAGCTGCCAATCGGGCGATTCGGATCTTGCAAACCGGCTCGACTGCGCCGAATGGCCGCGGATACGGCCCGCACTGCTTCATCCTGGCCGATCACACGATCATGCAGCACACTTTCCATCCGCACCAGCTTGGCGCGCTCGCCTTCAAGCAGCTTGCTTACGGGAATGCCCGTCCACTTGCTGACAATGGCCGCGATCTCGTCGGCGTCCACTTCTTCTTTGAGCAAGGCACCCTGGCTTTGCAACTGGCGCACACGCTCTTCCGCGCTGGCTAACTCCGCCTCCAACTGGCGCATTTTGCCATATTTCAACTCAGCCGCCTTTTGCAGATCGTAGGCCCGTTCGGCCTGTTCGATCTGCGTGCGCACGCTGTCGATCTGCTCCTTTAAAGCCCGCACCGCGGTGATCGACTCTCGTTCGGATTGCCAGCGCGTGGCCAGTTCGGCGCTCTTTTCCTTCAAGTTAGCCAGTTGATCTTCCAGCTCGCTCAAACGCGCCTTGCTGGCGTCATCTTTCTCCTTCTTGAGTGCCTCCCGCTCAATCTCCAACTGCATCACCTCGCGGTCGATCTCGTCCAGCGCTTGCGGCTTGGAGTCGATCTGCATCTTCAAACGGCTGGCAGCCTCGTCGATCAGGTCGATCGCCTTGTCGGGCAGGAAGCGGTCGGTGATGTAACGATGGCTCAAGGTAGCCGCGGCAATCACCGCGCCGTCAGTGATACGCACGCCATGGTGCACTTCGTAACGTTCCTTCAGCCCGCGCAAAATGCTGATCGCATCTTCCACGCTGGGTTGATCCACATACACCGGCTGGAAGCGCCGCTCCAGCGCCGCATCCTTTTCGATGTGCTTGCGATATTCGTCCAGTGTGGTCGCGCCGATGGCGTGCAATTCCCCGCGGGCCAGCATCGGCTTGAGCATGTTGCTGGCATCCATCGACCCTTCGGCAGCCCCGGCCCCGACCAAGGTGTGCATCTCATCAATAAAGAGGATGATCTTGCCTTCGGCGTCGGTGACTTCTTTGAGCACAGCCTTGAGCCGCTCCTCAAATTCACCCCGATATTTGGCCCCAGCCACGAGCGCGCCCAGATCCAGCGAGACGAGTTGTTTGTCGCGCAGACCAGTTGGCACATCGCCATTGACAATCCGCTGCGCCAGGCCCTCGGCGATGGCGGTTTTCCCAACGCCAGGCTCACCAATCAACACTGGATTGTTTTTGGTGCGGCGGCTCAAAATCTGGATCACGCGGCGGATCTCTTCATCGCGGCCGATGACCGGGTCGAGCTTGCCTTTGCGCGCGTCAGCAGTCAGGTCGCGGCCATATTTGGTGAGGGCCTCGTATTGAGACTCCGGATTGTCACTCGTCACCCGCTGGCTGCCGCGCACACTGGCCAGCGCCTGCAAAATTGTGTTGTAATCCACCCCATAACGCGCCAACAGATCGCGCATTTTGCCACTCGTCGAGGCAATGGCCATCAGCAAATGCTCGGTCGAGACAAACTCGTCCTTCATATTTTTGGCGATTGTCTCGGCCTCTTTAACGAGGGTATTGGTCTCACGGCCCAGCCCAACTTGCATGGCGGCCCCGCTGGCGCGCGGTTTGGCATTCAACGCCCCCTCAACAGCGCGCTCGATCGTTGGCAGCTCCGCGCCGATCTTGTTGATCACCGCGGGCACCACGCCCCCTTCCTGACGCAACAGCGCGGCCAGCAGGTGCTCCGGGTCTACTGTGGCGTGACCATCATGCTCGGCCATGCTTTGTGCTTCCAGCAAAGCGGCCTGCGCCTTTTGTGTATATTTGTCCAAACGCATAGATTCTCCCTTTCCCCAAGTAATGAGCGCTTCGTATCCCGTCAGATCAAAGCGATAATTTCTTGTTTCCAGCGTACTCCTCAGCCGTATGATCTACGCATGCGCTCTGTTAGTCTATCGTTTGACGTATTGACTTGCCCAGTGAGATCCAGTACCATAGGAGGGTGAGTTGGTCAGGCAGGGATAGTGTATAGTGTAGTCGATGGTAGAGCGATGTTAGACGAAAAAGAATTGACTCAAGTGCGCGAATACGTCATCAAAATTCTGCCCGATCTGTTGCGTTCTGATCCGGCAATCGCCACGACGATTGAGGGGATTCTGGCCCAGCAATTTCCGCGGCGCGATGAATTTGCGCGTCTGCTGGACGAAGTGCGAGATTTTCGCCAAGAGACCGATCAGCGCTTCGAACAAGTCGATCAGCGCTTCGAGCAAGTCACTGGACGTTTAGACAACCTGGAAAAAGGTCAGCTTGGTTTGCGGCGCGATATGGCAAAGTTACAATCAAGCCAAGAATCACTGCTCCACCGCATGACCGGCGTAGAAGCCTGGAGTCGATTTATTACAGGCACAGTCCGCAACCAAAAGGGGGAATCCTTAGAGTCGGCTGTGGCCGCGGGATTACGCTACGGGTTTAGCAACCCCAACATTCAGCCGGAGCAAATTTTACTCCGCCAAAAGATCGCCGATCGCGAAGGGCTGATCTATCCATTGCCATACGAATCCGAAGTGGATATCATTGCCAGCAATGGAGAATTGATTGTATTTGAAGTTAAGTCAACGGGACGGTCGGATGAGGTATGGCACTTTGCGATGAAAGTAAGGTTGCTGGCCGCCCAAAATCCTGACAAACAGGTTCGTGGTGTCTTTATCGCTCCCGAAGCCGGGCCAGATATCCAGGAGCAATGTGAGCGTTTTGGGGTTGAGTTGCTTGATTGGCCTGGCTTTGAATCAAAGCCCTGATATTGCTGGGGAATAAACCATTCAAAATCGCCGGAGTGTGGCTAAGCTACACTCCGGCGATTTTTTTGCGCCTCACAATGGGGCGTTCATATAGAGCTCGCCTTGCTCAAAGCCGCGAGCCGCGTAATATCCACGCGTACCCGTAGCCGCGATCACGCTGATCTGGCGGAAGCCCGCGGCCCGACTGATGCGCCGCGCTTCTTCGAGCAGCCGCGTGCCCAACCCCACGTGCTGCGCGCCCAGGGGGCCCTCGCCGTCGTTCTCTTTGCCGATGTTCAAAGCTGGCCCATAGACATGCACCTCGCGGATCATGGCGCTCTCCACAATTTCGGGCAAAAAGGCGCGGCTGCCTGCGTTCGGCGCAAGGGGCAAACTCAGCCGCAAAAAGCCAGCGATCAACCCCGACTGGCTGCTCTGTTCGTGTGTGGCAAAATACAAAAAGTGTTCGCGCGTCAGGTCAGTGTCATAGGTGTAGGTGCGCAAAACCAGATCATCAGCGTCCACCTGGCGGCGCTTGATCTCGTGGCAGCGAATGCAGCCACATGGTTGCCCGCGCCGCGCCAATTCGTCGTGCACCACCTGGCGCAGATTGCTCAACCTGACCCCAGCCTGGATGTGATGCGCCGGAATGTCGCGGAAGAGCCGGTTCACCCGTGTATAGGGCGGGATCGTCGGTTTGACATCGGCCAGCAGATCAACCATCTCGTCCAGCGAATAGGGATGGTACTTGCCCGCCTGCCAGAGCTCATACAAGCCCGTGTCCGCGATCAGCGAACAGGGGTAGATCTTCAGTTCGTCCGGGCGGATGGCCGGGTCGTCGAAGAAACGGGCAAAGTCCGCGCGATCTTTTTCTGGCGTCGCCCCATACAAATTGGGCATCCAGTGCAGATGCAGCTTGAAGCCAGCCGTACGCAGCAGCCCCAGCGCCTGACGCACCGAGTCAACATCGTGCCCACGCTGGTTGAGCGTGAGGATCTCGTCATCCAGGCTCTGCACGCCGATCTGCACTTTGGTCACGCCGAGCTGGCGCAGATGGCGGATCTCGTCGGGCGTGATCCAGTCGGGCCGGGTTTCGATCACCAGGCCCACGTTGCGATGGGTAGCGTTGACATTGTGGGCCTGGGCCTCGGCCAACGATGCAGAATCGCGATAATCGGGATTGCCCGCCGCGTTCATGGCATCAAAACAGCGCTGCACAAACCATTCGCGATAATTGCGGCTATACGCGCTCCACGTCCCCCCCAGGATCAGCAACTCGACCTTGTCCGCGGTGTGGCCGATGCTCTCAAAAGCGGTGATGCGCCCCAACGTCTGCTTGTAGGGGTCAAAGCCATCCCGTTCGGCGCGCTGGCAGCCCGGCTCGTCGTAGATATAGCTTTTGGGCATGCGCCAATCGTCCGGGCAGAAGATGCACTTCCCCGGGCAGCCCGCGGGCGCGGTGAGCACCGTTACCGGCGCGACCCCGCTTTGCGTGCGCATCGGCTTCATGGTGATGCGCTTTTCGAGCAGCGGGTCGGCTTCCAGATCGCCCTCGGCTACCAGATGCCGATAGCCAGCAATTAGATTTGCCTTGGAGTAGAGCCCTTTGCCCTCCTTGGGAAAGCGGGCTAAAATAGGTGTTAAGCTCTTGCGATAATCCCATTCTGCATCGGGCACTTGCTGGATCTGCTGGAAGATGGCATAGAGCGCGGCGCTATGCTGGGCCGGATCATAATTGCGGCGTTTGTCGAGCCATTCTTGGTTTTTTTCCAGTACATCAGCCGGAATTTCGTCCAGCAACAAAATTCGTTTCATGGGCTCATTATACCATACGTTCCAGGATTGTTGAGTGCTTTCGTTTCCAATGAATCCAACGCTCCAGGCCAGGTTGCTGGCACTCAACCGCACCTTTTACGCCACCGTTGCCAGCGAATTCGACCAGACACGCGCGGGCTTCCCAGTGGGGTGGGATCAACTGATCCCCTGGCTGCCCCCAGGGTTGAATCGACCCGCTGCTGTCCTGGATGTCGGCTGCGGCAATGGGCGTTTTGCGCGTTTCCTCGACCACATTGGCTATGCGAGCGAGTATCTTGGGGTGGATGGCGAGCCGACCTTGCTGCAATTGGCTGCTGAGCAAACGCAAACACTGGCGCAGATCCATCCCCGCTTTACTCAGGTCGATCTGGCATCGCCGGGGTGGGCGACGGGATTGAGCAAGCACGCCCCGTTTGATCTGGTCGTCTGTCTGGCGGTGTTGCATCATCTGCCCGGGCAATCCTTGCGCCAACAAGTAGTGCGCGAGCTGGCAGACACACTCGCGCCCAACGGGGTGTTGATCCTCTCCAACTGGCAATTTTTCACCAGCCCGCGCCTGGCGAGCAAGCAGATCGCATGGGCGACGATTGGGGTGCAGCCAGACGAGGTCGAGCCGGGCGATGCGCTTTTGCCCTGGCAACAAGGCGTTCAGGCGGTGCGCTATGTGCATCAACTCGACGAAGCCGAGGTCAGGACAATCGTATCCGCGGCGGGGCTCAAAGTTTGCACACACTTCTACGCCGATGGTAAAAATGGCCGTTTGAATCTCTATTCTGTCTGTAGACGCCAAACGTGAGGAGTGAACCGTGAAACGTGATGCGTAAGGTGCCAAGGATCACTATCACGTTTCGCTCATCACGTTTCACTATTTCTGAGGAAAACCCTATGGGAGATCGAAATCAGCCGCTGCTTGAGGCCTTTGCGCAGCGTTATGGCGAACCGGCCACGCATATCGCAATTGGGCCGGGCCGGGTCAACCTGATCGGCGAGCACACCGATTATAATGATGGCTTTGTGTTGCCGGTAGCGTTGAAACGCGATGTGCGGCTGGTCATGCGCCCACGCAGCGACCGACGTGTGCGCCTGTATTCGGCAGATTATGACGAGAGCCATGAGTTTGAGCTGGACGAGTTGCGCTATCACAAAGAAAAGTTGTGGGTCAACTATGTGCAAGGCGTGGCTTGGGCGCTGCAGGAGCAGGGCTTGACCCTCACCGGCCTCGACGGCGTGATCGGTGGCAATGTGCCGCGGGGCAGCGGGCTCAGCAGTTCGGCCGCGCTGGAAATTGCCGCGGCCATGGGCTTCATCACCGCGAGCAATCAGCACGATCGCCTGAGTGGGCCCCAAATTGCGCAAGCTGCGCAACGTGCCGAAAATCACTTTGTCGGCGTCAACTGCGGCATTATGGATCAATTTATCAGCATGTTGGGGGCCGAAGACCATGCCTTGCTGATCGATTGCCGCAGCCTTGAGTATGAGCGCGTGCCCTTTCCGTCCAACGCCGCGCTGGTGATCGGCAATACCAAAGCCAGCCGCTCCTTGGCAAGCAGCGCCTATAACCAGCGCCGTCAGGAATGCGAAACCGGTGTTGCCGCGCTGCAAGCGGTCTTGCCCGACATCCGCGCCCTGCGCGATGTGACCAGCGCACAATTGCTCGCGCACCGAGATTTACTGTCCGAAACGGTCTTTCGGCGCTGTCACCACGTGGTGAGCGAAAATGAGCGCGTGCTGCAAACCGTCGCCGCGCTGCAAGCGGGGGATCTTGCCAAAGTTGGGGCGTTGATGGACGCCAGCCACGAAAGCCTGAAGGTTGATTATGAAGTGAGCAGCGCGGCGCTCGACATCATGGTCGAGGCCATGCGGGCCGCGCCCGGCTGTTATGGTGCCCGTCTGACCGGCGCGGGGTTTGGTGGCTGTGCCGTGGCTTTGGTGGAGCCGGGCAGCGAACAGAGCGTGGCCGACGCCATCTACGAAAAATATGGCAAAGCCACCAACGTCTGGCCCGAAGTGTATACCAGTCGGGCCGCGGCCGGGGCGCGTGTCGAACAGTTATGAGTACAACTGCCTCGGCACTCACTGTCGGTGCGGCTCATCAGCGCCAAAATGCCATCACCTTCGCCTACTACGCCACTTTTATCGGCCTGGGCATGGTCACGGCCTCACTTGGCCCTACACTCAGCGGGTTGGCGGCCAACACCAGCTCACCCTTGAATGCGATCAGTTGGCTCTTCACCATGCGAGCGCTCGGTTATATGCTGGGCTCATTTATCGGTGGCCGGCTCTATGATCGCTACGCCGGGCACCCGATCATCGCGGCGATGCTGGGCCTTATGCTGATCACGATGATCGCGATTCCGATTGTCTCGTCACTCTGGCTGCTGGCTGCGATCATCCTGCTTTTGGGCGTGGGCGAAGGCACGATGGATGTGGGCATCAATACGCTGATCGTCTGGTTGCGCCGCGCCAACGTCGGGCCCTACATGAATGCGCTCCATTTCTTTTTTGGCATCGGCACGGTGATCGCGCCGCTGGTGGTGGCGCAGGCCATCGGGCTGACGGGTGACATCACATGGGCCTATTGGGTGCTCGGTGGCCTGCTCCTGCCCATGATCATCTGGGTTGCACGTCTGCCCAGTCCGCCCGCCGAAAGTGCAGAAGAGCAAACCAGCGGGCTCAAGGTGAATTATCTCTTAACCGGTCTGGTCGCCTTCTTTCTCTTTTTGTATGTCGGGGTGGAAGGCAGCTTTTCGGGGTGGATCGACAAGTACGCGCTGGCGCTGGGTCACGCCACCGAATTGACCGCGGCCTATTGGACCTCGCTTTTCTGGTTCGCCTTTACCGTGGGGCGCTTGATTTCGATCCCGATCACCGCGCGTGTGCGCCCCCGCGTCATTCTGTGGGGCGGGCTCTTTGGGGAATTAGTCTGCGCCCTGTTGATCTTGTTCTGGCCGCAGTCGAGCACGCTGCTCTCGATTGGTGTGATCGGCACAGGGCTCTCGATGGCGGCCATCTTCCCAGTCATGCTGACCTGGGCAGGCCGCCGGATGAAGATCACCGGGTTTGTCACCAGCTGGTTTTTTATCGGGGCCAGCGCCGGGGGCATGTTCTTCCCCTGGTTTATCGGCCAGTTCTTTGAATCCACCGGCCCGCGCATTACGATGTATACGGTGCTGATTTCGCTTTTCCTGGGGATCAGCGTCTTTGCCTTGCTGATGCGATATGCCGGCAAACCGACGACAATACACGAGTGATCATCCTGTTCGATGAGTGATGGGAAATAAGGATACAGGTAGACAAGACAAAGCCACCTGTTTCCTTGTCTACCTGATTACCGATTTATCTTATCATCAGCATTTCATTACCTCACCCTGTTGTGACAAAGGAGCGTTACATGCCTTTACTGTTCGATATGCCCTTCGAGCGTTTGCTCACCTACGAAGGGCGCAATCCACGTCCGGCGGATTTTGATGAATACTGGGACAAATCACTGGCCGAGATGCACGCGCTCGACCCGCAGATCGAACTGCGCCCGGCGGCGTTTCAAACCTCGTTTGCCGAATGTAGCGATCTCTATTTTACCGGGGTTGGCGGCGCCCGGGTGTATGCCAAACTGTTGCAGCCCCGCAACGCCCCCGAACCGCACCCGGCAGTGGTCGTCTTTCATGGCTATTCGGGCAACTCTGGTGAATGGATCGATCATCTGGCTTACGTGGCGCAAGGCTACACAGTGGCCGCGCTGGATTGTCGCGGGCAGGGCGGGCGCTCCGAAGACAATGGCGCGGTCCAGGGCTGGACGTTGCGCGGTCATATCGTGCGCGGGCTGGATGACGCACCGGAGAAACTCTACTACCGCCAGGTCTATCTGGACACCGCCCAACTGGCGCGGATCGTCATGAATTTGCCCGGCGTGGATCCCGATCGGGTCGGGGCCACGGGCCGCAGCCAGGGTGGCGGTCTGACACTGGCCTGCGCCTCGCTCGAACCGCGCATCAAGCTGGTTGCGCCGGTCTTTCCCTTTTTGACCGACTACAAACGCACGTGGGAGATCGATCAGGCCAAGGATGCGTACGCGGAACTGAAGGAATATTTCCGCCGTTTTGACCCGCGCCACGAGCGCGCCGAGGAAATCTGGACCCAGCTGGGCTATGTGGATGTGCAGCATCTGGCCGCGCGCATCCGCGGGGAAGTCCTGCTCTCGGTTGGGCTTTCGGATACAGTTTGCCCGCCCTCGACTCAATTTGCCGCGTACAACAAGATCACTGCCAAGAAATCGTATCTGCTCTATCCCGACTTTGGGCATGAGAATTTGCCCGGCAACCCAGATGCGATCTATCAGTTTTTGAGCCAGCTCTAAGCATAGCGTGCGGGACACGGCCTACAGGGTTCAGAAAAGAGCAGTCTGAACTCGGCTCTTCCCCCCGCATCCATGTCGCCAATAATCAAAAAGGCCGAGGATTTAGATCCTCGGCCTTTTTGATTTTATAAATTTATCAAAGAATTTGACGAATTTTCAAAAAACTATTGACATTTATCAAAATTTTTGTATAATCAACAAAAAGGAGAGAATCATGCGCAAAATCATCGAAAAATGCCCGTCCTGTGGCGGGGATCTTGAAGTAACCCGGCTCAACTGCACACAGTGCGAGACCGTGATCACCGGTCGCTATCAACCGTGTCGTTTTTGTAAACTCACCCCGGAGCATCAAACTTTTCTCGAAGCCTTTGTCAAAAGCCGCGGCAATGTCAAAGAGATGGAACGCGAGCTCGGCATCTCCTATTGGCTGATCCGCAACCAACTCAACGAGCTGATCAAGGCGCTCGGGTTTGAAGTTGAAACGCCCATCGAAGAGGAGGGCGACACCAAAACCCGCCGCAAAGAAATTTTGGATCAATTGGATCGGGGCGAGATCGCAGTCGGAGAGGCCACCGAACGGCTGGCGCAACTCCGCTGATCTGCCAAACAGTACGGACAAGTCTGGGGCAAGTTTCGCCAAATTGACAACTATTTTTCCGGAGGAACAAAGATGAATGCAGAACGGATGCAAATCCTAAAAATGTTGCAGGAAGGCAAGTTAACCGTTGACGAGGCCGCACAGTTGATCGAAACTTTGCAGCGGCAGACGCCAAGCGCCACCCCAGTCAAGATTGTCAACGAGCTGCAGGAAACGCCACAAGTGGAAACGTCACAAGCACAGACCAACTTGGGCGCGTGGTCGCTGAAGAATGTTTTTGCCAGCAATGTAGGCAACGCCCGTTTCGAAAACACCCACCTGGACGGCGCGCATGTCTGGTTTTGCAACCTCGACGGGGCCAATCTGCGCAATGCCGACCTCACCGATGCCTGGGTGCTTGGGCTCAACCTCAACCATGCCAAGCTCGAAGGGGCCAACCTGCGCAATGTCAAGCTCGTGGGCAGCAATCTCGATTATGCCGATTTTACCGGTGCCGACCTGAGCGGCTCCACCATCATCGGGGTGAACTTTGACCACGGCGACTTTCGCGGCGCGGATCTGCGCGGCCGGGTCTTGATCGGCCTGGATATGTCGCGCCAGCAACAGACCCGCGCCCTGGTATCGACCCCGGTCAAAGAATAATTTGTTGCCGAAGCCAGCACTTTCCGCTGCACCCACACAGCTGTCAACGGATTGAGCAGATTCGTAGCGGCCAAGTCCGTTCAGTCCGCTCTGAACATCCGTTGACAGCTTCTCCCCGCACCAACGAGCGCCCATCACTTCAACGCTTTGCCCACAGCGCGGCAAACTGCTACAATCCAGCCCGGATACCCTGCCGCCGCTATTGCCTGCTCCTCAAGCCGAAGGGGCTTCCCTTGGGAAAGGATCATCATTTTGCTGTCATTTCGCATCTGCAAATTTCTGCTCGGCATTTTGATTGGGCTTGGGCTCGGCTGGTCCGGTGGTACGGCGCTGGCGCAGACAGATGAGCCGCCACCGACATTGTGGGCAGATCTGCCAGCGGTGATGGTGGAATTGGCTGCGGATGGCACCCCGACCGTCGGGGGCCTGCCCCTCAGCACGTACGCGCCTTTGCTGGGGCCCGACCTGGCCGCGCTCCGCATCCAGCCAGCCCTGGTTGCAGCGCTGAGCGAAGCCAACATCCAGCACATCCAGCTTGCCAATACGCCACACGGGTTGTTGATCCGCGTCAATGGCGAGCTTGTGCCCTCGCTTGGGTGGAGCGAACAATCGCTGCAAGGTCTGGTCGCCACCTTAGCCACAATGGGCGCACAGGTCGAGATTCTGGACGAGCGCCTCTTGCCGCTGCTCGAAAGTGCGCGTATGCGCGTGGTGATCTATCTGCCGCGGCACCCAGAGAGGGCAGCAATCCCTTTGGAGATCGCCACAGAAGTCTCGACTGCCCGGCGCGCCGAAGCAGCCCTGGCCGACTTTCTGGCTACGGTCGGGGAACCTCCACACCTGCGCGCCCATCTCCATTACCGAGCGGATGGGGATTTTGCGCTGGCCGGGTTAACCGGGGCTCAATTTACCCGCATGGGGCTGCGCTTGCAGGCGCTGCTGACCCTGGCCCCCGGCACGGTGCGGCGGGTGGGCGAATTGGGTATCCAGACCTTTGCGATCACCACACAACCCGAAGGGATCTTTTTTGCCATCAATGGTCGCCCCTTACCCCATGTGATCTGGAACGAAGGCGCGATGCAGCATCTGCTTGCCCTAACCGAGCAGGCAGATGTGTTCGAACAAATTGGCCTCGTGCGGGGGGGGGATCAGCTCTTGCCCGCGCTGGATGCACTTTTGCCCATGTTGCAAGCCACGCGCCTGGAATTGGTCGTCCACTTCCCAACGCTTACGGAGTGAACCAAGTTGAGTGAGCCAGTCACTCGCGGGACAGTGGAGGCGCGTAGAGCGGGTGGAGGAAGGGGGCAAAGGCGTAGAGCACCGCACATTCCAGCGCTTTGGTGCGGTTCATCAGCCCTTGCGTGAGGACACCGACCACGCCCTGGCGCTGTTTGATATTTTCCTCGCCGATCAGTTCATCCATCAATGGGCCAAGTTCGCGCCCCTGGCGGATCGCCCTAGCCACGACACCGGGCAAAGGCAAGCGCCCGCTGGAACCCAGGCCGCTGCGCCCCTGCCGGTCGATCACCACGGCCCACCCTGTGCTGAAGAGGCCATATGGGGTCTCGATGGTATTGCCCTCAAGCCCAACTGCCAGGTCGGCGGCGGTTTCGGCCAGCGCCAGTTGTGCCCGATTGGTCGCCCCCAGGATCGCCTCGTCGTCGCTGAGCGGCTGCACCGCAATCCCCGGGTCCACCGTGGCACCGATCACCGTAACGCCCGCCCAAAGCTGATCTGCCACATTGCGCACCGCCGCGAGCTTGACGGGGTTGTGCGAGCCCACCACAATTATCTGATACAACTTACGCTCCAGGAAACAACAAGGCCCAGAAACGGGGGCCAAAAATTGCCAGTGCCACGCCAATGCTGCCCAGTGCCATCAGGAGTACGGCCCCGGCCGCGGCATCTTTGGCATGCTTGGCCAAGGGATGATAGCCGGGCGAGAGCAGATCCACCGTGGCTTCGATGGCGGTGTTGACCGCTTCCAGCGCCAAGACCAGGAAGATCGTGAGTGCCAGAATTGCCCATTCTACTGGGCTCAGCCCAAACCACCACCCGGCCAGACTGACCACGACCGCCACAACCAGTTCGATCCACGCGCTTGGTTGCGAGCGCAAGGTGTGGCCTGCGCCCGCGATCGCCGCGCGCAGGCTGAACCAGCGGCCATACCAAAACGAGCGATCTCGCCCGGTCAAGTGGCGGTGTTCGGGGGTATCGGGTGTGGAATCCGGAGCCAACTTCATCACGAATAGACTCGGTCGGAGAGCGCGGCATCGCCAAATTGCTGCAAAACCGCATTTTGTTGCGCCCACATTGCCGCCCGTTCTTCAGGCGTGGCATGATCATACCCCAATAAATGCAGGGTGCCATGCACCGCCAGGAGGCGCAATTCAGCAGCAACACTGTTTTGGAAATGAGCAGCCTGGTGCTCGGCATAGGGGAAGGCGATGATGATGTCGCCCAAGTAGGTGGCGAGGCTGTCGGCCAGTTCAGTCGGAACCACCAGGGCTGGGCCATCCTCCTCGGCGGGTTCGCTGGCAAAACTCAAGACGTCCGTCGGGGCATCGACCCCGCGATAGGTGCGATTGAGGGTGCGCACCGCCTCATCGGTGGTGATCACCACGGTCAGTTCGGCAGCCGCGATCGCTTCCAGGTGCAGCGTCTGCTCAATGGCCGCGGCCAGATCCGTCGTGTTGACCTGCGCTGCAAACGCTTCATCAATTTCCCAATAAATCTCGTAGGTTGTGCTCATGGATGGCGCGCCCGTGCTGTTGCTTAACGATGACCTTCGATGGCCCCAAGGCCGCGCGAGGTCACAGTGAGAATGGCTTCTTCTTCAACCCCAGCCGGGGTTGGGGACGATTTGGGGCTGCCCTCTTTCTCGCCATTGGCCGCTGGCGTTATTTTGCGTTCCTTGTCCGTTTCACTGGGGATGATCGGCGCTGGGTAACTGATGCGCGGGTGATGGACGCCCTGCAAGACTTGCAAAAAGATCTCGCGAATCGTTTCCAGATCCTTAAAAGTCAGGTTACTTTCGTTTAATTCACCCTCGCTGATCCGCTCGTCGATCAGCTTGCGCACCAGGCGTTCGAGATCCTCCCGTGTGGCCGGGCGGATCGAACGCACCGCGGCTTCGCAGGTATCGGCCAAGAGCAGGATCGCGGTCTCTTTGCTGCGCGGGCGCGGGCCAGCATAGCGGAAGTCCGCCTCGTTGACCGTCTCGCCGCTGGCCGCCATCCGCTGGGCCTGCGTATAAAAGTATTGGGTCAACATGCGGCCATGGTGTTCCCGAATAAAATCTTGCAGGCGGAGCGGCAACCGATATTTCTGCGCCAGATCCACCCCATCGCTCACATGGCTGATGATGATCTGCGCGCTGGTGTAGGGGTCCAATTTATCATGCGGCGAGGAACCATCCGCGATATTTTCGGTAAAGAAATAAGGGCGCACGGTCTTGCCAATATCGTGGTAATAGGAACCGACCCGAGCCAGGAAGGCATCTGCCCCGATGGCAGCCGCGGCCCGTTCGGCCAGATTGCTCACCACGATTGTATGGTGATAGGTGCCCGGTGCCTTAAGCAACAATTGGCGCAAGAGTGGATGGGTTGGTCGGCTCAATTCGGTCAATTGCAACCCAGTGGTGATGTTAAACAGATTGCCCAGCACAAAATAGCTCAGCACAGCCACACTCACCGAGATCGCCGCGCTCAGGACAGTGACCAGATAGCCCTGAAACATCGTCAAATTGATTGCCGCGGCTTCGAATTCCAAAAAGGTAGCGCGGTGCGCAATATAGGTCAGCAAGTTGCTGCCCATCACCGCTACCCCGGCCCACAGAAAGGCGCTGAGCCGCTCGGGCCGCCCCAGCACCAACGAGCCGATGATCGAACCCGCGCACATATAGGTCACCAGGGTGGGATTATTGCTCCCCAAAAAGTTGATGATCAGCGCAAAGCCGATGGTGAAGATAATGGCCACGCGGACGTGGATCAGCGCGGTGATCACCATTCCCAAGGCCGCGAGCGGATAGAGCAAAGGCAACCATTCATGGGGGATGATCAAAAATTTGGCGGCCAATAGCCAGATCACAGCGATCACCACCAGGACGGCCATTTCCTGATAATTCTGCAAGGTTTGGGGGCGCAACCGATAGAGCGCGCCGACGATCACAACCAGCACGATCGCGGTCAGGGCTGCGGCTCGCACAAATGCCCAGCGATCCCATTCGCTTTGCAGCCGAACAACTTGTTGCAGCGCCTCTACATCATCACCCGAGGCCAAATCCCCCGCTCGCAGGATGGTTTCGCCGCGCGCCAGGGAGACAACCTGGGGTTGCACTGCCGCACGCGCCTGTTCGCGCAACTCCAACGTGCGGGCTTCGTTGAAGGTGCTATTCGGGCGGATCAGCCCGCCGACCAAATCGGCTGTCACCGTACTGGCGGACTCGCTCAACTCGGCGCTGATCACCGAAGGCACGCGGCGCCTGACCGATGCCAGATTAGACTCACGGATCTCCTCGCGCATGGCCCGATCCAACGCCAGTGGCACTTCGACCAGCACATCATCCCAATCGGCTGCGGGCAACTGCATGATATTCAGAATGCTGTCTTGCGTCAGGTTCAAATCGGCGAGGGCGAGCAGGTAATCGTTGCGCAGCTCAGCCGTCGCAAAGGGATCGTTGCGGGCAATGTTGATAAATTCGAGGATCTCGCGCGAGCGACTCACCTGCTGACGGCGCAGTCGCCCTTCCACAAAATCAAATTGGTCGGGAACCGCTTGGGCCGCGCGCTCACGGGCACGCTCGGTCAGAAAGACGCTCTCGTAGCGCAACTCGGTCGGAGCGACAATATCATACGGGGCAACCTCACCGACATTCAGTTGGAGCTGCCCACCCAAGGGACGCTGCCACGTCAGCAAAGCAATGGTCAAAATACATGCCGAGCCAACCATGGTTAAGAGGATCACCTGGTTGAACCAGTGCGCTGGATTTACTTTTGTGGCCATATTCAGACCAAACCATTCGTTGCCGCTGCGTCGCAGCAATGCCTGAAGCCGAGCCAACATGGACGGATCTCGGTCCATAGACTACTCCCAACCCTGCAACTAACTGGGTAGGCCACGCCACATCCCCTAACCAAGTTGCAGATGAACCTTAACTCAATAAGCGGCGCACAACCTGGCTGACAAGCTTGCCATCGGCGCGCCCCGCAACTTTAGAGATGGTAGGGCCCATGACTGCACCCAAATCGCGCGGCGACGTGGCTCCGACCTGGGCGATCACCGCGCGGGCAATCTCCTCGACTTCGGCTTCGCTCAAGGCTTTGGGCAGATAGCGGTCAAAAATCTCAACATCGGCCAATTCATGCTGTGCCCGTTCGGTATAGCCCAATTTTTCGTATTCTGCCGCGGTATCGCGCCGTTGTTTTGCCAACTTTTGCAACACCGTGATCGCTTCCTCGTCGGTCAGGTTGTGATTGGCCGTTGCGGTGCGCGCCTGGGTCAGCGCGGTTTTGGCCGCCCGCAATGCCTGCTTAGCCCGTTCCTCTTTCGCGCGGATCGCTTGGGTCAAATCTGCGTCTATTTGTTCCACAATCGTCATCTTTTTCTCCTCATCCCTGCGCAATCCCAAAGCGGATCAACCTGACAACAACCTTTTCATGCCGTACAATCATCCCAATACAATCATCGGCCAGCGCGTCAGTTATAGTTCAGGTAACACATTATCCTGACCGGTGGTGCGCCCCTTCTCCGGTTGCGTCAGCCTGGCATTCTGCGCGATATGTACTTGCAGCCTTTGGTCGATCCAGGCCATCAGTGGGGTCTGATAGCGCAAGAAAAGCGCCAACAATCCAGCGAGCACTATCCCCAGCAAGGCGAGTTGCCACCCCTGCAGGCCGACAACACCGGCCCCCATTGCCGCGACCACGAAGGTAGAGGGGACCCGAATGATAAGCGTCAGCAGCAAAATCCGGACATAGCTGACCGTTGCCAACCCGGCCAAAAAATAAGGGAGATCTCCTGTGGGGACGGCTAATAACAGCAGCCAAAGCCCCGCATTGTCGCCGCTCACCCGCGACAGCCATTGGTCGAGCCGATCGGGGCCGAGCAACCGTTCGACCCAAAACCGGCCAAACGTGCGCGCCAACCACATGGCAAGCATTGCGCCGAGCAGTAAACCGATTGCCCCCCACAGCCCGCCCCAAAATGGCCCAAAGAGCAGACCAGAAACAGCTTGCACCACATAGCCGGGAATCGGCGCGACCACAATCTGCAAAATGTTGAGCAGGATCAGCGCGAGCGGGCCAAACCAGCCCAACCAGGCAACGAAAGCCTGCAATTTTGCCTCATCCTGCGCAATCTCCCAGAGTATTGGCCCGTAGTAGAACAAGAGCCCCAAGGCCGTGGCCACCACAGCACTCATCAACCAAAAGCGCCTGCTTTTTCGTTGCTGAGCCATCCATTGAGCAGAGGAAACCGACAACTTTCGGACCAAATTCATGCGCTCATTATACCTTCGTCATCCTTGATGTCAATTGCATTATTGGGCAGCTTGCAGGCGAACGCAAAAATGGGGATAATAAACTATTTGCCATGACCTGCGTCTCGCCCCTATCCTCTGAGCCGCAACCGCGAGAGGAAAACACCATGACTGACAGCAGCACACCGCCTTGGGTCGATATCCTGGTCGAGCGACCAGCCCCAGGCGTTGGTTTGATCCGCCTCAATCGCCCACAGGTATTCAATGCGCTACGTGCCCAATTGATGGCAGAATTGCTCGATGCCTTGCAGCAATTCGAGCAAGATGCGGCCATCCGCGCAATCGTGCTGACGGGGAATGAGCGGGCTTTCTCGGCTGGAGCAGACATCCGCGAGATGAGCGAGGCCAGCGCGACGGCCATGCTCGCCCGCGGGCTGACTGATCGCTGGGCCCAGGTCCGGCAGATCAGCAAGCCGATCCTCGCCGCGGTCAGTGGTCATTGTTTGGGCGGCGGCTGCGAACTGGCCCTGGCGTGCGACATCATTGTGGCTTCGACCACGGCCCGGTTTGGCCAGCCCGAGATCAACATCGGGGTGATCCCAGGGGCAGGCGGTACTCAGCGCTTGACGCGTGCCGTGGGCAAATCCTTGGCCATGGAAATGGTCCTGAATGATCGACGCCTGACTGCCGAAGAGGCGCACCAGGTTGGTCTGGTCAGCCGAGTCGTGCCAGTCGATCGCTATCTGGCCGAAGCCATTGCCCTGGCCGAGCAGATCGCGCAGCGGGCACCGTTGGCGGTTAAACTGGGCAAAGAGGCAGTCAACAAAGCCTTTGAACTGCATTTGAGCGAAGGGTTGGCATACGAACAGAAACTCTTCTATCTGCTCTTCGCCAGTGAAGATCAAAAAGAAGGGATGAGGGCTTTTCAGGAAAAGCGTGCCCCCACCTGGCAAGGGCGTTAGTACACTACCACACAGGTGTGAATTTGAGTCAGCCTCGGGCCTGTGGTAGAATAGCTGATTGTCTGTGGCGAGGGATCAGACCAGGTCGATCCCTCGTTCTTTCTGTTCGCGGGGCGGTCTCGCGGGCACCTCCAGAGGAAGATGCAAGGAGCATTTGTCAGATGAGCAGTACAGACTTTCATCATTATGAGCTGGTCTACATCCTGCACCCGGATCTAGACCAGGCAGGGATTACCGAGTTTCAAGAACGCCTGACCCAGGCCATTGCCAACCAGCAAGGCGAAGTGACAGCCACTGAAGTGTGGGGGAAGCGCAACCTGGCTTACTCGATCCGCAAACGCGGCACCGGCTATTATGTGCTGAATCGGTTCAAGATGAACCCGGATGGCACCGAAGAGCTGGATCGGCTGTTGCGGTTTAACGAGAATGTGATGCGCTATCTGTTGATGCGCGACGAGTAAATCAGGGAAAAGAGGATTATCATGAGCGAAGAATTGAACCCCAGCACAGAGGAAACCACCTCAACCGACGTGGCAGCCAGCGAAACTCCGGCAACGGAGAACGCAAGCGAAGCGCCAGCAGAAGTTTCTGCCGAGGCAGAGGCCCCCGTGGCAGCAGCCAGCGAGACTCCGGCAACGGAGAACGCAAACGAAGCGCCAGCAGAAGTTTCCGCCGAGGCAGAGGCCCCCGTGGCAGCAGCAGCCCCTGCCCAACCGGAAGCAGCGCCCGCAAGCAGTGCACCTGCCGAAGGCAATGTGCCACTCGGCCCGAGCGAATATGTGCCCGACCCGCACGCGGGTGGCCGCTCCCGCCGCACCAGTATCAACGCCGACATCAACGATATTCATTACAAGAATGTGCCCTTGCTGGCCCGTTTTATTGACCAGCGCGGCCGCATCCTCTCTCGCCGCAAGACACGCGTGAGTGCGGTCATGCAGCGCCGGGTGGTGAAAGCAATCAAATTGGCACGTCATTTAGCCCTGCTTCCTTACACGGCAGACCAGACTCGGGTTGTGCGAAAGCGCAGGTAGCGTATGGCTAAGCGCAAACAACGTGTCGAAGAAGAACGTGAGTTGACTCGGAAAGAAAGTCGGCTGCGTGCTCGCGATCGGGAGCGCAACCGCCGTCTCTATATTGGTACGGGGATCGCCATTGGCCTGGCCTTGATTTTGGTGCTCGCCGGGGCTGTCATGCAATTTGCCATTCGCCCCAACCGTGCCATCGCCAGCGTTGGCGATCAACAGATCATCACTCGTGATTTCTGGCAACGAATGCGCTTTGAACGCTGGCAACTCCAAAATCAGCTCTTCCAGATGCAGCAATTGGAGGGGCAATTCGGCCAGAGCATCTTTGGCGCACAGATCGGCCAGATCCAAAGCACATTGGCCAATCCCTTTGGGTTTGGCGTGCAAGTGCTGGATCAGATGATCGATGATGAGGTGATCAAACAAGAAGCCGCGGCGCGTGGCATCACGGTGAGTGAAGAAGAGATCGACGAGGTGCTGCGCCAGGAGGTTGCCAATAGTCGGGGTGCGCTCACCGAGCCGCAGGCCACCGAAACCGCTGTGGCTGGGGCAGATGCAACCGCTACTGCCGCCGGGTGGACACCGACACCGGCGCCCACGCTGGATGTCAGCAGCACCGTGACAGCGACTGCAACCGCCATCCCAACGCCGCAGCCGCTTGCCACCCGCCCGTTGATCTCCGAAACTGGCTACAGCGAAGGCGCGGAAATCCTCGGCCAGAATCTGGCTGCTGGTGCCCAAAGTTCGCTGGCAGAATATCGCGAGCTGATTCGAATTCGTTTGTTGAGTGAAAAGCTGCAAGCCGAGGTCACGGCAGATAGTGTGTCAGCCACGGAAGAGCAAGTGCACGCTCGCCACATTCTCATCAGCATGGATGAGCCACTGGCAACCGATGCAGACATCAGCAGCCTGTCGATCACAGAGACAACACCCCTGACCGACCTGACGGGGTTGCTCACCGGCAATCCACTCACCGCAACGGACACGCTGACAGAAACTGCAACAGTCACCGCGACGGAAGAACTGACCGAAGCCGGCGCTGAGGTGGATGCGAGTGCAACCATCACCGCGACCGAGCCAGTGAGTGCAGTGACCTCGCTCACCACGACGGCTGCGCTTACTGCTACCAGCGAACTCAGTGCGACGCCGGCGATCACGACCAGCGAATTGGTCAGCGACAGCCTCGCCAGTGACCCAACCGCGCCACGCAGCGATGCCGAAGCGCTCGCCCTGGCCCAGGAGATCCGTCAACGCCTGCTCGACGGCGAAGATTTTGCTACGCTCGCCGCGCTCTACAGCAGCGACACCAGCAATAGCCTCACCGGTGGCGATCTCGGTTGGTTTGGCCGCGGGGCCATGGTTCCCGAATTCGATGGTGCGGCCTTTAGCCTGGCCGTCAACGAAATCAGCGAACCGATCAAGACCCAGTTCGGTTATCACATCCTTGAGGTTGTGGAGCGCGATGATGCGCGACCAAAGGATGAGAATCAGCTGCAGCAAGAGCAATTCACTGCGTTCCAAACGTGGCTGCAGGAGCAAAAGAATAACATCGAAATCGAACGTCCGGCAGATTTGGCTTCATTGCTGCCGCCGGATCTTGACTAGCACGGCCCTCCAACTCTGTTCCAACAAAAAAACGACCGGCGATGCCGGTCGTTTTTTGATCCGAAACAGTATTAAGCCGAACCAAACAAGATTTTAGAAACCACAGAGTACACAGAGGTAGTGATAAAAGCTGGTTGATGATTGACTACATTTTTTACCACGAAGGACACGAAGTTTTTCTTCGTGCCCTCGGTGCGCTTCGTGGCTCAATACAGAAACTGCCTGAGAATCCACAGATTTTAAAGATTACACAGATTTTTGGTTTGTCGTCTGGAGAATCTGTGCAAATCTGCGTAATCTGTGGATGAGATTTTGAAAGAGTTTTTAGATTCTACTTAGTATCTATCCGAAAAATGCCATATCGAAAAGGATATGGGCACAAGCAAATTG
>CAZIRP010000092.1:0-21277 GCA_964541665.1 uncultured Caldilineaceae bacterium
AGATCGGCGTGATGTTTGGCAACCCAGAGACGACATCCGGGGGCATGGCTTTACGATTTTATGCCAGCTTACGGCTGGATGTGCGCCGGATCGAGTCGCTCAAGCAAGCCGACCAGATCATTGGGAATCGGACACGTGTCACGGTACGCAAGAACAAGGTGGCAGCACCTTTCAAGGTGGCCGAGTTTGACATCATGTACAACGAAGGCATCAGCACCGTAGGCGATATTCTGGATCTGGGTGTCGAGCTCGATATTCTGACCAAACGAGGCGCTTATTTCCGCTTCCAGGACGAGATTATCGGCCAGGGCCGCGAAGCAGCAAAAAACCACCTGCGTTTGAACCCGCACCTTGCCCAACAGGTGGATTATCTGGTCCGGAGTAAAGCTGGGTTAGCTGTCGCAGATGTCCCTCCGCCGCTGAATGGTGAGGCTGGTGAATCGGTGGCATTAGCCATTTGAACTCAGGCTGAGCTTGCTCGGTTGTACCAGCGAAACTTACTTTGTGAATATTCTGTTCCAATGCACCGCCAAGCAGCCAGATAAACAGCTTGTCTGAAGATGACACCCGTCACCTTCGGGCATCTGTATTTGCAACTGTCTTGGTTCTGAATTAGCATCGTCACTTTTCCAACCGCTGGTTGTTAATAAGGAACGATTGCTCGTCTGCGCTGTGGCTTTGGCTACAGCGCTTTTTGTTTCTATCATTCGTCGATCCATCAATCAGCTAGAACCAGACTGACGAACAGCTAGAGGATCTTTACGTATGGACATAATTGTTGTGCTGGTCATTGTTGTGCTAGTCGCGGCAATCAGCGCTAGCGTGGCTGGCTATCTTGCCTTTGGCCGCGGCCGTCAAGCCGGGCAACAGGCCGAACAGGATCGCCAGAACAGGCTATTGCAAGATGCGCAAGACCAGGTTACTCATATTCTTGCCAATGCCGAAACCGAAGCAAAAGCCACGCGGCTTGCCGCGAAAGAAGAGGAGGTTCAAAAGCGCAACGAGCTGGAAGCCGAAGTGAGTCGTCGCCGCAAAGAATTGGAGCGGATCGAAGAACGCCTGCAAAACCGGCTCGATAGCGCTGAACGCCGCCTGGAACAGATCGAAGTGCGCGAACGCAAGCTGAATCAGCGGCAGAGCCAACTCGATCAACGTACGTCTAAGTTAGAAAAAATGGAAGAGGAGTGGAGTGCCGAATTGCAGCGAGTCGCGCAGATGACTCCTGAAGAGGCCCGCCAGACATTGCTCGCCGAAGTGGAAAAGAATTCGCGCCACGAGATGGCCCGGGTCATCCGCGAGGTGGAAGGGCAAACCGCGGAAGAGGCCGACCGCCGCGCCCGCGAGATCATCACCATGGCCATCGAACGCGTCGCCAGCGACCATGTGGCCGAATATGCCGTCAGCAGTGTCGACCTGCCCTCAGACGAGATGAAAGGGCGGATCATCGGGCGGCAAGGGCGCAACATTCGGGCCATCGAACAGGCGCTCGGGGTGGATCTGGTGGTGGATGATACGCCCGAAGCGATCATTATCAGCAGCTTCGACCCAGTGCGCCGCGAAGTGGCGCGCATGACCTTGAGCAAACTGGTGGCCGATGGCCGCATTCACCCAGCCCGCATCGAGAAAGAGGTCGAAAAGGCCCAACAAGAGATCGACCGGGTGATCATGGAGGCCGGCGAGCAGGCGATTATCGAAGTCGGGGCCCAGGGTCTCCACCGCGAGATCCAAAAGTTGCTGGGGCGGCTCAAATTCCGCACCAGTTATGGGCAGAACCAACTATTCCACGCCATCGAAACCTCGCACATCGCCGGGGTGATCGCAAGCGAGCTGCACGCCAATGTCAAAATGG
This sequence comes from uncultured Caldilineaceae bacterium, assembly GCA_964541665.1. Classification (GTDB taxonomy): domain Bacteria; phylum Chloroflexota; class Anaerolineae; order Caldilineales; family Caldilineaceae; genus CFX5. Next base: position 1,850 of record CAZIRP010000092.1, read on the forward strand.
CGCGGCTGGGTGGCCTCCTGCACGATATCGGCAAGGCGGTCAGCCATGAGATCGACGGCCCGCACGCGATTGTGGGCGCGGAGATCGCCAAGCGCTTTGGGGTCAACGAAGCGGTGATCAATTGCATCGCCAGCCATCATGGCGAAGTAGAGCCGCAATCGATCGAAGCGGTGATCGTGGCTGCCGCGGATGCGATCAGCGGGGCGCGGCCCGGTGCCCGCCGCGAAAGTCTGGAGACCTACATCAAGCGGGTCTCGGAACTGGAAGAGATCGGCAACAGTTTCACCGGCGTCAGCCAGACCTTTGCCATCCAAGCCGGGCGCGAGATCCGCGTGATCGTCCGCCCGGAAGATGTGGACGATCTGGCCGCCATCAATCTGAGCAAGGACATTGCCAAGAAGATCGAAGACAACTTGCAATATCCGGGGCAGATTCGTGTGACGGTTGTGCGGGAAACGCGCGCTGTCGAGTATGCAAAATAATAACGGCCAATAGATAGCCGCTCAATTTGCTGATTCACCTGATCTGGCGTAGGATCAACAGAACGTGCGTTCTAGTATTAACCCTGTGAAGTAAGGAATCGTTATGGACATTACCTGGTACGGGCTCTCCTGTTTCCGCTTACGCGAAGGTGGTTACACCATCATCTGCGACCCGTATGACCGCTCAGTCGGGTTGACATTGCCCAAGCTGCGCGCTGATCTCATCACCATTAGCCACGATCGCGGCGGGCATAACGCGGCGGATCGGATCCAGGGAGAGGCCAAAATATTGCGTGGGCCAGGTGAATATGAAGTGAAAAACATCTTCATCACTGGTGCAACGACTTATCATCGCAAAGGCACAGACGCGGCCAACGAACGCAACGTGATCTTCTTCTTCGATTTTGGTGATTTTAATGTGGGCCACCTCGGGGATCTGGGCGAACTGCCCACCCAGGCCGAGATCGAAGATCTGAACATCGGCACGGTGGATGTGTTATTGGTGCCGGTTGGGGGCGGCGAAACGCTGGACCCCACCCGCGCCGTCGAGGTGATTGGCCTCTTCGAGCCGAAGATTGTGATCCCAATGCACTATCGCCATGCTGGCCTCAAGGAGGCCCTGGCCGATACGCTGGAACCAGTGGAGAAATTCCTGAAAGAGTTTGGGGCAACGGCTCCCGAACCGCAAGAGCTCTTCAAAGTTTCCCGCTCTTCGCTACCCGAAGAAACCCAGGTGGTGTTGCTGCAACCCGTGCAATAAGCCTGCCCCTTACCCAGGCACTGGGTAGCGAACAAATCACACAAAAAATCCCGACGCCTTGAGTGGCATCGGGATTTTTGTTGGCAAGCAGCTCGCCGGGCTTACACGTCCAACCGGGCCTGATTGGCGTGGGTGGTGATAAAGCGGCGACGCGGCGCGACCTCGCTGCCCATCAGCATGTCGAACGTGCGGTCAGCCTCGGCAGCGTCTTCGATGCTAACTTGCAGCACAGTCCGGTTTTCGGGATTCATGGTCGTGACCCAGAGCTGCTCTTCGTTCATTTCGCCCAGCCCTTTGTAGCGCTGATCGATCCGTACATTATCGGGGCCCAGCTCCTTGCGCAATGCTTCGAGCGCGTTGTCATCATAGACATATTGGCTGGTGCGCCTGGTCTTGCCATTCTCTTGCTGCATCACCGTTACGCGGTAGAGCGGCGGCTGGGCAATATAGAGATGCCCCTGCGCGATCAGCGGTTCCATGTAGCGGAAGAAGAAGGTCAGCAGCAATGTGCGAATGTGCGCGCCATCGACATCCGCATCGGTCATCAGCATAATACGGTGGTAGCGCAACCCGTCGAGGCTGAAGTTTTCACCAATGTTGGTGCCCAGGGCGGTGATCAGCGCCTGAATCTCTTTGTTGCCCAACGCCTTATCGAGGCTCGTCTTCTCAATGTTGAGAATCTTGCCCCGTAGCGGCAAAATCGCCTGGAAGCGCCGGTCGCGGCCCTGTTTGGCGGTCCCACCGGCGCTGTCGCCTTCGACAATGTACAGTTCGCAATCCTTGGGGTCGCGGCTCGAACAGTCGGCCAGCTTACCCGGTAAGGTCAGACTTTCCAGCGCGCTCTTGCGGATCACCAGGTCGCGCGCCTGGCGGGCGGCTTCACGGGCGCGATAGGCCAGGCGACATTTCTCGACAATCGCTTTGGCATCGCGCGGATTCTCTTCCATCCATTTGCTGAAGGCCTCTGAAATGGCCGTCTCAACATGGTAGCGCACTTCATTGTTGAGCAGCTTCAGCTTGTTCTGCCCCTCAAACTGCGGCTCGAGCACCTTCACGCTGACAATGGCGGTCATGCCCTGGCGGGTATCGTCGCCGGTGAAGTTGTCGTCATTCTCTTTGAGCATGCCCTGCTTGCGCGCATAGTCATTGATCAGGCGGGTAACGGCCGCGCGCAACCCAGTCAGGTGCGTGCCGCCGTCCGGCGTGTTGATGGTGTTGGCAAAAGCAATGACCGAATCCGCAAAGCCATCGGTATATTGCACCGCGGCTTCCACATGGGTCGTTTCCACATCCATATCCACATAGATGGGCTGATGAAGGGTGGTGCGATTTTTGTTCAGATAGCGCACAAAGGCTTTGACCCCCCCCTCGAAATAAAAATTCATTTCGTGTGGGAGCTCGGGCCGTTCATCGATAAAAGTAATATCCACCCCGCGGGTTAGGAAGGCCATTTCGCGGAAACGTGTGGCGAGCGTCTCATAGCTATAATCAACGGTCTGTAAAATGGTTTGGTCGGCCAGAAAAGTTTGGGCTGTGCCCGTATCACCAGCATCGACAACGCCAATTTCCTCTACCGGCGTAACCGGAACCCCGCGCTCAAAGCGTTGGCGATATAATTTGCCATTGCGCTTGACCTTGGTCTCCATCCACTCGCTGAGGGCGTTGACCGCGCTGACCCCAACACCGTGCAAACCACCGCTGACCTTATAGCCACCACCGCCAAATTTACCACCGGCCCCCAACTTGGTCATCACGACAGTAACCGCGGGCAGACCGGTCTGCTTTTGCACATCTACAGGGATGCCAGCGCCATTATCCGACACGGTGACGCTATTGTCTTTGTGAATAACGATGCGAATCTGGTCACAACGACCTTGCATCGCCTCGTCGATTGAGTTATCAACCACTTCGTGAACCATGTGGTGGAGCGCTTTAATATCGGTGCCACCGACATACATACCAGGGCGGCGGCGGACATGCTCCAACCCTTCCAACACCTGGATCTGTTCGGCCCCATAGCCGAGGGTTTTATCCAATTCGTTTGCCACATTTCCTCCTACATTACACTTCCAATTGCTCACCTTGCGCCAGCAAGATTCGCGAGCGGTAGAAGACCATCAGCCCGAGTGCCAGACCGCCCCCAATAAAGGCGTTGACCACCATGGCGATCACTGGCCCGAGCGGTTGATAGCCAACCAGCGAACTCAAAATCAAGCTAAAACCCAGGCTGATCAGCGCACTGAGTAAGATGAAACCCAACGTTGCCCAGAAGTTGTCACGCACCAGCCGGAAGCTTTGGGCAATCCCTTTGGGTAGACGCAGATCGTCTACAATCAAGCCGATTGGGACAAAATACAAATAGAGCCATAAGATCGGCAAGAGTGCGCTAAACAGAACCGCGACAATCGGCACTGCCCCCGGAACGACCAGGGCGACCAGCGCCATACCGATGCTGATCGGCACCAGCAGCGCCACAATCAACAACCCCAACAACAGGGCGAATACCAATACCCGCAAGGTATAAGTAACGGTCAGCCTGGGCAATTCGCGCCATCGCCAGGTTTTGCTGGCCGCCCCAATCGGCAACTGCCGCGCCAACAGCAGCAAGTAAAGCGTACCAATCACCAGGCCAAGCAAAGTCAGCCCACCACCCAGCGCAAAGACCGTAGTGGTATTGGCGATCTCATAGGTGCGCCCCACATCGGGCACACGCACCGCTAAGAGCAAACTCGGCAGATGCAGCAGCGAGCCACTCAGCCGCACCAGCAACGTGAGTAGATTTGAGCTGCTGCCGGCCTCACTTAACAATTCGGCCACCTGCTGAGCCATAAGACTCATTTCGCTCGGTAATTCGGCCAGGGTTGCCGTATCGGTATAAAAACTGGCCAGCCGCTCAAAAAGCGGGGCCACGCTGAGCCGAGGTGCCAGCCATAAAAAGAGATCCAGCACGAGCGGAATTAACAATAATTCCAGGCGCCTGCTCAACAAACGGTAACCCGCTGATAAGCTATCGATGATCCCCAAAGCAAACATTCCTTCGTAAAATCAGCAACGATTGTCGCTGGATGATCAGAACAAGTGTACCACAAAACAGGCAAAAAAGCGAACTGGTGGGGGTAGAAAAAGAAAGGCCGTAACCATGTTACGACCTTGACTTACCTGGTGCCTTACCAGTGTTCTTAGCCCAATCTTCCGGGGTTCTACCAGCGAGCCCAGGCTGGCCGATTCCCGGAAGATTGCACACCAGCTTTGCACAAAGGGGAGTATCCGTAAACCCGGCGCCGCTCCAGGCTGGTAAGCCCAGTTTCGGAGCCGCAACCAGGGTACGGATAAACTCCAGGTGCAAAGTTAATTTCGATCACGCCGGAAGTTACGGTCACCGCCACGGCCACCACCGTTGCGGTCGGAGCGGCGATCCCCACCCCGGCCCCCACGGTCGCCACCGCCGCCGCGACCACCCCGATCGCGGGCTTGGGCTTCTTCGACACTCCAGCCTTCGAGCACGGCCTGACGGCTCAGGCGAACCTTGCCCTGGGCATCGACATCGACCACCATGGCGGTCAATTCATCGCCGATGTTGGCGACATCTTCCACCTTATCGACGCGATAATCAGCCAACTGGCTGATATGCACCAATCCGTCGATCCCAGGCAGAATGTTGACAAAAGCCCCATAGGGCTCGACCCGAACAACGGTGCCTGTGTAAATCTTGCCCAGTTCGATGTTTTCGGTCATGCGGGCAATCTCGTCGAGTGCCTGCTCGGCTTGCACACCTTCGCCCGAAATAAAGACCGTACCATCTTCTTCGACATCGATCTTAACGCTGTATTGCTCCTGCAACCCACGGATCATCTTGCCACCGGGGCCGATCAATTTGCCGATCTTTTCAGGGTCGATCTGAATGGACAGGATACGAGGCGCAAATTCGCTCATTGCGGTGCGCGGGCTTGGCAGCACTTCGAGCATCTTGCTCATGATATGCAGACGCCCAACACGTGCCTGGTCTAAGGCCTCGCGCAGGATGTTAAAGTCCAACCCCTTGATCTTCAGGTCCATCTGTAACGCGGTGATGCCATGTTGCGTGCCAGCGACTTTGAAGTCCATATCGCCCAGCGCGTCTTCCATCCCTTGAATGTCGCTAAGGATGCGATAAGCGCCGCTTTCCATGTCCTGCACCAGCCCCATGGCGATACCAGCCACCGCCTCTTTGATCGGCACACCAGCATCCATCAACGCCAGGGTGCTGCCGCAGACCGACCCCATGCTGGTCGAGCCATTGCTGCTGACCACTTCGCTGACCACGCGCAGGGTATACGGGAAATCATCGGGGATCACGGGCAACAGTGCGCGTTCGGCCAGGGCACCATGGCCAATTTCGCGGCGCCGCGGGCCACCCACACGCCCCACTTCGCCGGTGCTGAAGGGAGGGAAGTTATAATGGTGCATATATTTCTTGTCCTCGGTAGCCTGCAGCGAATCCAGCCGTTGGGCATCGCCGGGCGTGCCGAGGGTTGCAATCGACAAGACGTGCGTCTCACCGCGCTGGAAGAAACCCGAGCCGTGAACCCGCGGCAACTTACCCACCTGCACACTGATCGGGCGGATGGTGGTGGTGTCGCGGCCATCGGGGCGCAGACCCTGGTCCAAAATCCGTTGGCGCACCGCGTTTTTGATCACACTCTCGAGGCTGCTTGCCACATGAGCTTCTTCGATCTCACCGGCCACCACGCGGGCTTCCAGCGTCTGTTTGACTTCGTTGCGGACTGCGGCCAGCGCGTCGCTCAGATCATGCTTGCTCAGGCCACTGGCCAGGGCGGCCACGACCTTGTCGTAGGCCAAATCCCGCACCAGCGTTTGGGTCTCCTCGCCGGGCAGCGCAACCTGATAGTTGGTGTACTTTTCTTTGCCCACTTGGGCCCGCATCTCGTTGATCAGCGTGATCACTTCGCCCATCGACTCGTGGGCCAGCCCCAGAGCGTCCAGCACCATATCTTCGGGCAATTCATTGGCTCCGGCCTCGACCATGAGGATGTTGTCCTCGGTGCCAGCGACGGTCAGGTTCAGCCCGCTGATCTCCATCTGCTGCGCGGTGGGATTGACAATAAACTCACCATCCACAAAGCCGATGGTCACCCCCGCCACCGGGCCACTCCACGGAATGTCGCTGATCGCGACCGCGGCCGACGCGCCGATGATCGCCAGCGGCTCCAGCAGATTTTCACCATCCACGCTGAGCGCGGTGATGATCACCTGGACTTCGTTGATAAAGCCTTTGGGGAAGAGCGGGCGAAGGGGCCGGTCGACCAACCGAGCAACCAACACGGCTTGATCGCTGGGGCGACCTTCGCGGCGCTGAAAGCTGCCGGGAATCCGCCCGGCCGCGTAGAGCCGTTCTTCAAACTCAACCGTCAGCGGGAAGAAATCGATGCCGCTGCGTACATCTTTGGACATGGTAGCGGTGGCCAGCAAAACTGTGTCACCATAGCGGACTGTCACCGCGCCACCAGCCTGGGCCCCGAGGGCTCCAGTCTCGATACTGAGCGTGCGGCCACCAAATTCGGTGGTGAATGTCTGCGCACCCTGAAAAATTTGCATAAAATCTCCTACAACAGAAAAAAGTTGGCAGCACAGGAGATCGCGAGGTGAGGATTCGTGTGAGGTGCGGAACTGGAGAGTGGGGCGAACGCCGCGGAGACTTTCGTCTCACTCTCCAATGCCGGACCTCATTCACGCTAGACCATAAGAATCACCCGTAAGTTCTGCGCCGCCCTATACTGGAAAACCCAGGTTCGGGAGCCGCAGCCAGTTTACGGGCACGGTCTAAGGCTTATGGTATCCTACTCACAAATCCACTGTGTTCCCAAACACGAAAGAAATAACTTGTAATCAGCCATCTATCAGCAGCATTGCTACCGTACGCCAGGCTCGGGGTCGCTTTACCGGCACCTGGGCTATCAAATGGCCAGATAAAAAAGGGGCGAGCACCAAATGCTAGGCTCACCCCTTTTTTATCATTTGCGTAAACCTAACCGTTCAATGAGCTGCTGATAACGAGAAGTATCTTTATACTTCAGGTAGGCAAGGTGACGCCTGCGCTGACCGACGAGTTTCAATAACCCCCGCCGAGAACTCTCATCGTGCTTATGATCGTTCAAATGGTCGATCAAAGCGTTGATGCGAGTGGTAAGCAGCGCTACCTGAACTTCGGGCGAACCAGTGTCCTGGTTCGTGAGACGGAACTCCGAAATAAGCTGAGCTTTATCTACCTTGGAGATAGCCATCCTGGTACTTTGTGTCCTTTCTGAACTATCACAGTGCAGCCCACTGCGCGGCTGACGGCCAGGTCACCGCTGTACCCGGCGAATGCCCCAGCACAATCAATTTCAGTATGATACCACACTAAGTGTCTTTTTTACAAATTCTCACCCTTACCACGTTTTTAGAAAGTCTGCAAATCCATTTCCCGATTGTAATTTTTCTCCCTTTTGCCGCAGAATCTGCCCGAATGGTGCCCCACTTCCCAGGCCTGCGCCCGGTCAGAAGCTGCTGATACACGCTGGCGGCTGATGAACAGACTGCGGCTGCCTGACGATGGGGCTACGATGGGAGAAGGACGGGAGACGGGGGCAGGGGCTGAAACGTAATGCGTAAAATGTGATGCGTGGTTCGCCGTTGATGGGTTGGCAGCCATCCACCATCCTTCGTCTCCCGTCCACAAAATGCGCTATAATAGGTCGGCAATGGATACGTTACGCGGGGTGATCGAGCGCATCACCTATCATAATGAGGAAAATGGCTACACCGTCGCCAAGCTGCTGCCGGAACGACCGCCGCGCCAGTTGACCGGGTATGATCGCGAAGTGGCGATTGTGGGCAACATGGCGGGCGTCACCGTGGGCGAAAGCGTCGAGCTGACGGGCCGCTGGACGATCCATGGCGACTATGGCAAACAGTTTGCGGTCGAGACCATGCGCACCGTGCTGCCCGCAACCATCGCTGGCCTGGAGAAATACCTGGGCAGCGGGTTGATCAAAGGTGTGGGCCCGGTCACAGCCAGGCGGATCGTCAAACAATTTGGCCTGGAGACGCTGGCGATCATCGAGGAGACACCGGAACGCCTGCAAGAGGTGCCCGGCGTTGGCCGCAAACGGGTCGAGCTGATCATCCAGGCCTGGGCCGAGCAACGGGCGATCAAAGAAGTGATGCTCTTTTTGCAGAGCCACGGGGTCAGCACCAGCCTGGCGACCAAAATTTATAAATTTTATGGGGATGAGGCCATTGCCACCGTGCAGGAAGATCCCTACCGGTTGGCCCGCGACATTTTTGGCATCGGCTTTCTGACCGCCGACAAGATCGCTCAGGCAATGGGTCTGGCCCCGGATTCGCCGCAGCGGATAGCCGCGGGGGTGGCGTATGCCCTCAACCAGGGCAGCGATGAGGGGCACGTCTTTTTGCCCACCGGCGAATTGGTGCAACAAGCGGCTGAATTGCTCTCAGTCCCCCCCGAACAAGCCGCGCTCGGCATTTTACGATTGCAGCGCGAAGATCAGGTCAAGATCGCGCCCACGCCGGGAAGCGCGGCCCGGGATCAGCTGCCCACACCAGCCCCCGCGGAGCCGCTGGCGATCCCCCAATTGCTGGCCGAACCCGGCCAACTCTACGCCGCGGCCACGGTTGATCAGGCGCAACAGTTGCTAAAAAGCGAAGAGGCTATCTACCTGACGCCGCTCTATTATACCGAAGTCGGGGTAGCGAATCGGCTGCGGCGCTTGTTGAGTGAAGGTCTGAGCCGCCTGGGCCAGTTCCAAAGTCTCCAGTTTGATTGGGCCACAGCTTTCAGCGCGGTAGAGCGCACCAGTGGCCTGCGGTTGGCCGAGCAACAGCAACAAGCCGTGCGCGCCGCGCTGACCCATCGCATCACCGTGTTGACGGGCGGGCCGGGCACGGGCAAAACAACCTCGATCCGCACGATATTGGAACTGGGTGAACGCGCGGGTCTGCGCATTTTGCTGGCTGCGCCAACGGGACGGGCGGCCAAACGGCTCAGCGAGACCACAGGCCGCGAGGCCAAAACCATTCACCGCTTGCTGGAGTTCAAGCCGACCGAAGGCATGGCCTTTCAGCGCACCGAGGAAAATCCACTCGAGGGCGAGTTGTTGATCGTTGACGAAGCCTCAATGTTGGATCTTGTCCTGACGAATCATCTGCTCAAGGCCATTCCGCCGGGGATGCACCTGCTGCTGGTGGGGGATGTGGATCAATTGCCCAGCGTGGGCGCGGGCAATGTGCTGAAGGATGTGATCGCCGCGCTGGCGGGCGACTCGGGTTTACCAGCCGCGGTCACCGAGCACGCCGCGGTGATCCGCTTGCGCACGATCTTTCGCCAGGAAGCGGGCAGCTTGATCATCACCAATGCGCACCGCATCAATCAGGGGCAAATGCCAACGATTGACAATGCCAACACCACCGACTTTTTTCTCTTCAAGGTGGAAGAACCAGAAGCCGCGGCGCGCATGTGTGTGGAATTATTGCAGACACGCATCCCGCGGCGCTTTGGCATTCCCGCTGCCGACATCCAGGTGCTGAGCCCCATGCATCGCGGCCTGGTGGGGGTGGGTGCCCTCAACGAAGCGCTTCAGGCCGCGCTCAACCCGCCCGCGGCCAGCAAAGCCCAGCGTCAGGTTGGCAACCGGGTCTATCGCAGCGGCGACCGGGTGATGCAGATCCGCAACAATTACGACAAAGAAGTCTACAATGGCGACATGGGCTTGGTCGAGCAGGTAGATCTTGAGTTACAAAAGTTGGTCGTGGTGATCGATGGTCGTCCGGTGACTTATGATTTTCTGGAGCTGGATGAGCTCGTCCACGCTTATGCGGTGAGTGTCCACAAAAGCCAGGGGAGCGAATTCCCCGCGGTGGTGATTCCAATTCTGACCAGCCATTACATGATGTTACAGCGTAACTTGTTGTATACTGCCGTCACTCGTGCTCGGCGTTTGGTCGTGTTGGTTGGCCAGCCGCGGGCGATTGCGTTGGCCGTGCGCAACAACGAGGTCACCGCTCGCTTCACGGGCTTGCGCGAACGTTTAGTACACACCTTGGCCTTCCCCGCTGGGTGATCAACCTACTCGAATGAATCAATTGGACAATAAGGAAAAGAATCATGGCAGCTTCGCTCCCGATTGCAGCGCAACTCTATTCGTTGCGCCACGTACAAATGCCCTTTGATGAATTACTTGGCGAGGTAGCCGCGATTGGCTACACTGGTGTCGAAGCCATTGGCGATCATGGGATTTCGGCCAATGAGATGAGCGATCTGCTGCAGAAACATGGGCTGCAAGTCTGCTCGGCCCATGTGGCTTTGGCCAAACTGGATGCCGATTTTGACGCGGTGATCGAATTTCACACAGCCATCGGCAATCCGATCGTCGTGATTCCGTGGATCCCCGAAGCCGCGCGTTCGCCCGAAGCCGAGGGTTGGTTCCAGCTGGGCCGACAACTGGGCGAATTGGGGCAACGGGTGCGCGATGCTGGGCTGCAATTGATGTATCACAATCACGCATTTGAGATGGCTAAGCTCGAAGGCAAATTGGCCATCGACTGGCTGATGGATGGTGCAGGAGCCGAAAATCTGGGCTTTGAGATTGATCTGGCCTGGGTGCAACGGGGCGACCAAAATGGCGTAGAGCTATTGGAACGCTATCGCGGGCGCTGCCCACGCGTGCACTGTAAAGATCTGGCCCCGGAAGGGCAGAATCAAGACGAGATGGGCTTTGCCGACGTGGGCTATGGCGTGCTGGATTGGGCCAATCTGCTGCCTGCAGCCAAGGCCGCGGGCGCGGAATGGTATATCGTCGAGCACGATCTGCCCAAAAGCCCGCTGGAGAGCATCCGCCGCAGCTTTGAGTTTCTGCAAGACAAAGTAGTGTAGTGGGTGGGGAAAGCCCCAAAGGTGTATCTATAGGAGTAAGGAATGGCTCGTACCGCGATGTTTGCTGGCCTGGTGGTTGATGAAACAGGCCAGCCCGCCACCGTGACCCACGTGGGCGAGAATGCCTGTTATGTCGTGCTGGATGATGATTTCAAGCGGCACATCGACGCTGAACTTGTAGACCGGCAGGTGTTGCGTTTTATGCGTGAACAGGTCGAGGGCCAGCGCGATCTGGCGGTCCAAACGATGCTGGACATGCTCGGCAAAGATGACATCTTCACCAAAGCCGCCTTGGAATCGTCGATCAACAATATTGACCAGAATGTGGGCCAGCCCCTGCCCGATGAGGCCAAACAGTGGCTGGGCATGCTCGGCTTCAAGATTGTGATCGACTTCCAGGGCACCGTGGTGAATCTGCAAATGCCTGCTGGCGGTGGCGAAGAAGATTTGTAACAGAGTGCAGGGTGCAGGCCCTGCAATACCCGGGCTGATTCAAGCGAGCACAATCTGGATCCGCGCTACCCACTTGACTTGACGCAACGCATCTTCGGTTTCGCTCGGCACAATCAGCCGGATCAACCCCTGGGCGCGCGTCATCGCTTGGCCATCGAGTGTATCGCTGAGCAGAATGGGGCGCGGGGCGGGCGCGAAGATTTCGCTCAGTAACAGGCGGGTGCCAAAATCGTCGGCGCTGATCACCTCGACTACATGATCGGCCTGATAGCGCGCCAAGTCCGCGGGTTGACAATAGTGGCGCAATAGCGCGGCCAGGCGCACACCGCCAAAGCGAAACGGGCCAGAGGTGCCGTGACCGGTGCTGACAATGGTACAATCGGCAATGGTTTGGTGGGGTAAGGTGGCAAATTCGGCCAGTGTAACACGCCGCGCGGCGTGGGCCGGTTGCTGCACGACAAAACTCGCATCCTCGGTAGGGGGCGTCGGATTCGGCTCGTGGGCATGGCCGTGACGCCAATCGGCTGGGGGAAGCGCCGAATTCTGCTCACTCAATTGGCGCGCTCCAGCGTGAAGGTCAGCGGAAACCCATCTACCCGAGCATGGGCACGGGCCACTTTGACCAACTTTTCGGCCTCGGCGCGTGGCCGCACCACAACCACGGCCACCTCTTCGTGATGGGCAGTCCAGGCCACATGCTCGGCCAACTCTTCCGAGAGCAGAAAGATCCGCTGCAAAATCCGCACAACATACTCGTACGGTGTGACATCATCATTGTGGATCAGCACACTGTAGAGGGGCTCGCGGCGGATATCCTCGCCCTCGTCCTGCTCGCGGTCAATGTCGGGGGCTTCAACTGGGGTCGGGGGCGGCTCGATCACCGGCGCGCCGAGGGGATCCACCGCCTGGTTGTAGATACTCCGATGCTGGGGCCGCGGCCACTGAACCGAATGCTGTTTGCGCAGCTTGGCTTTATTCATAAGGATTATCTCAAGATCGTCGTCTCGTGCTTGTCAGGATAGAACCATCCCTCATTGTACATGCGCTGGCCCCCAGACGCAATCTTTTGGGTGATATAAACTCGTCCGCGGTCAATCGTCCACCGCGCAGCGCTTTGACCAGGCTTGCTGCCCGTGGTACAATCCGCCGCGCGTTGCGCTGGCTGCATGATCGACCCAATCCCAGCTAGCCGCATGACTTTCGAATAGACAAAATGGCTCTGGATTCGTCCGTGTTAGAAACGAATAGCTTGCTCGGCCAGCCCTTGCGCTTGACCGTGGTTGTTCCCACTTATAATGAAGCGGCCAACTTGACCGGCCTGGCTGAAGCACTGTTGCGTTTACCCCTGCCCGGCCTGCAATTGTTGATCGTCGATGACAATTCGCCCGATGGCACCGGCCAGGTGGCGGATCAATTGGCGGCTCGCTACAATGACGCAGCAGGCAACCCGCCCCGCCCACCGATCCAGGTGATCCATCGGACGGGCAAAAGTGGGCTGGGAACGGCTTACCTGGCCGGTATGAAGCGGGCCCTGGCCGACGGCGCGGATCTGCTCGTGCAGATGGACGCGGATTTCAGCCACTCGCCCAGTTATATTCCGCAAATGGTCGGGGTGATGTTGGCAACCGATGCCGATGTGGTGATTGGCAGTCGTTATGTGCCCGGTGGCAGCCTGGATGAAGGCTGGGGCTGGTGGCGACGCTGGTTGAGCGCGTGGGCCAATTTTTATAGCCGCCTCATCCTGGGCCTGCGCATCCGCGACATGACCGCTGGCTTCAAATTGTGGAAACGGTCGGCCCTGTTGGATATTGGCCTGGAACACATTCGCAGCAATGGCTACAGCTTTCAAGTCGAGATGGCCTACCTGTGTGAAAAAATGGGCTACCGCCTGATCGAAATCCCCATTCATTTTGAAGACCGCCGCATTGGCCAGAGCAAATTGGATGTGCCGGTCAAGCTCGAATCTGCCTGGCGCACCTGGCAGATCCGCTGGCGTTATCGGCATTTGGGTCGCCAGCGGAGCCATTCACCCGAGAAGCCCGCGTTGGATGCCCGAGCCTAAACGCTATTTATGACACGCCTGCGCCCCTACCGCCGCGATCTGTTGGCGATCTCGCTGCTCTTTCTGCTGGCGCTCACCTGGTTTGCCCCTGTTTTGTGGCCGAGCCTCACCGGCGCAACCTTACTTCCCTACGACAACCTCTACACCTTTGAACCGTGGCGCTCGTTGCGGCCCGGGTTGATTCCGCACAACAATCTGCTGAGCGATCTCGTCCTGGAGAACGCGGTTTGGAAGCTGCACATCAACCGCACGCTGGCTGATGGTCAATTGCCGCTGTGGAACCCGCAGATCTTCACTGGGTTGCCCTTTCTGGCCGCGGGCCAGGCGAGCACCTTCTATCCGCTCACGGTGCTCTTTTACCTGCTGCCGCTTGACGCTGCCTACGGCTGGTTTACCGCGCTGCAAATTGGCCTGGCCGGGGCCAATCTCTATATTTTTGGCCGGGTATTGCGCCTGCGAGCGCTTGCCGCTTTTTTTGCCGGTCTCGTTTTTATGTTCAGCGGCTTTCTGATCGTCAGCGTGGTCTTTACCATGTTTATTGCGGCAGTTGTCTGGCTGCCCTTGCTCCTGGCCATCATCGAGACGATCATCCGCAAGCAAGAGGAAAAGGGCATCTCCAGCTTCCACCCGATCCCCTACCTGGTGGTGGGCGTCCTGGTGATTGGCCTGACGATCCTGGCCGGTCACCCGGAGTTGATCTATTACACCCTGTTGGTGGCTGGCCTCTACACCGCGTTTCGCCTGGTGGTTGCGTGGCAGCTTTTACGGCGGGGCGTGGAGAAAGACAGCGCGCCCCAGGCTCTGCCCCGTATATTCAAACTGGCTGGCTGGATCCTGGCAATGGCCCTGCTGGGCATTGCCGCGGGTGGCATCCAACTGTTGCCGCTGGTCGAACTGTTGCCGCTCAATTTTCGCGAGGGGTCGGCCACGTTGCAACAGGTGTTGGATTGGGCGTGGCCGAGCCGCCATGTGTTGACCTTCTTCCTGCCCGATGTGTTTGGCAACCCGAGCCATCACTGGTGGTTTGATTGGTGGACGCGCCAATGGATTCCGGCCACGGTCAATGCACTGGGCGAACCGACCGACACGATCTTTTGGGGCATCAAAAATTATGTCGAAGGCGGCAATTATGTCGGTATTGCCACCTGGCTCTTTGTGGCCATTGCGGTTGTGGCACACCTGGCAAGCGCCCTGCGCCCAGCATCGTTCCGGCTCAGCGTCCGCGCGATCTATGGGTGGTTTTTTCTCGCGCTGGCGATCCTCTCGTTGCTCTTTGCCTTTGGCACGCCCCTTTATGCGCTGCTCTATTACGGCCTGCCCGGTTGGAATCAATTGCACAGCCCGTTCCGCTGGGTCTTTCCGCTGACCCTCTGTCTGGCGGTCCTGGCGGGCATTGGCGTGCAGACGCTGCTCGATCTGCCGAGTGGGCGGGTCTGGCAACTGACCATTGGCCGCGTCCGGCTTTCGCTGCGCGCGCTCTACACAACGCTTGGCGGATTGGCATTGCTCGGCGGGGGTGGCGTCTTGCTGCTCGTGCTGATCAGCCTTGTCCAGCCTGAGCCCTTTCTGAATCTCGGCCAACGCATTCTGGATGGTAGCGATCTGGCGCGTATGGCCTTTGCCGATGGCCGCATGTTCTGGGCCTATCAAGCCGCTAATTTGATGCGCTTTGGGGTGATTGCCACCCTTGCCGGGCTCTTGGTGCTGGGGGCCTTGCGCACCAGGCGGCGCGTCACCATCCCCATCGGCGCGTTGATCCTGCTCACCCTGGTCGATCTTTATGCGGCGCATGGCCGCTTTAACCCAGCGAGTGATCCAGCCTTATCGCCGCTCGTACCCGAAAATATTCCGCCGGTTGTGCGTTTTCTCAACGAGCGTGAAAATGTCAGCGATGCGCAATTGTCAACGCCGTGGCGCTTCACAACCTTCAACCTGCCCGACGAGAAAACCTTCAACGCCAATGTGGGGATGTATTACGGCTGGCAGGATGTGCGCGGCTACGATTCGATCATCCCCAGACAATATACCGAGTTTATGGAGCGGATCGCGCCGCAGGCCAATGAGCTGCTCTACAACAAGATTGCGCCGCTTTACAGCAATGTCAGCGCCGAGCCGTATGCTGTGCTCGACAATCCGCTGCTCGATCTGCTCGGCGTAAACTATGTGCTCACGACCCATTATTTGCCCAACCCGAGTTGGCGCGAAGTCTACCGAGATGAGGCGATCGCGGCCTATGAAAATCTCGAAGTGCTGCCACGTGTGCAGATCATCCCCACCGCCCAGGTCAGCCCGCTCGACCAACAACCATTGACCACGAGCGATCTGCACGAGACGCTCTGGCTGGAACAGGCACCGGCGGAAGCCAGCGCGTTGATCCCGGCCAGCCCACAAGTGCGCGAGGCGCGCATCAGCCGCTACACCGCCAACGATCTCTTCGTGGATGTCAACCTGAGCGACCGCGGCTGGTTGCTGCTGACCGACGCCTATTTCCCCGGTTGGAAAGCCTATATTCGCCCCTTTGGTGGCGACGAGAACGACGAGACTGAGCTGCCTATAGAGCGGGCGAATGGCGCCTTTCGGGCGGTCTATCTGCCCGACCCGGGGCAATGGACGGTGCGCTTTGTCTACACGCCAATGAGCTTCAAGCTGGGGTTGTACACCAGTTTTGTGGCCTTGATGACGGCTGGTCTGTTGTTGCTCTATTGGCTGTGGGGGCGTTACACCCAGCGCCAGGCAGCCAGCGCCAGTGAGGATCTGTACGACAGCGACAATCGCCAGCGCGAGGTGCGCACGGTTGCCCGCAATTCGCTGGCCCCGATGGTGCTCAACCTGCTCAACCGGGGGCTGGATTTTGCCTATGCCATGCTCTATGTGCGCCTCCTGGGGCCAGAAGGCACGGGTGCCTGGTATTTCGTGGTGGCAGTCTATGGCCTGTTCGAGATCATCAGCCGCTACGGGTTGGGCACCTTATTGACGCGCGATGTCAGCGCCGACAAACGCGAATCCAGCCGCTATTTGACCAACGTCCTGGCCCTGCGCACCTTGCTTTGGTTCTGCACCCTGCCCATCTACGCCCTGGTGACGTACGGCTACTGGTCGCTCGATGGGCTTTCGCTGGGCGGCCTCTTCTCGCTCTCGCTGGAGCGGATCGGCTGGGCCGAAGTGCAGGCGCTCGCCATTCTGGCCCTCTCGATGCTCTTTGCCAACTGGGCCGATGCACTCAGTAGCAGCTTCAACGCCTTTGAAAAGATGGAATATCCCGCCGGTTTGAGCACCGCGGCCAATTTGATCAAGATCATTCTCGGCCCATTGGTTTTGCTCCTCGGCGGCGGCTTTGTCGGCCTGGCCGCGATCAGCTTGCTGGTGAACATCATCCAGGTGATCTGGTTCTATCGCCTGCTGCGCAGCACCTTGTTCCGTCCAGAATGGCACTGGGATTGGGCGTTGCAACGCTGGATGTTCAGTGTCAGCGGCCCGCTGATGATCAACCATCTTCTGGCGACGATCTTTTGGCGCATCGATGTCTGGATCCTACGCCCGCTGGTGGGCGAGGCCAGTGTGGGGTTGTACAGCGTCGGCCTCAAATATCTGGATGGCCTCAACATTATCCCCAGCATTTTCACCATGGCCATCTTCCCGCTGATGAGCCGCTACGCGCGCAGCGACAGCAACCATCTGCTGCGTTCGTACGTGTTGAGCATACGCCTGTTGATCATGATCAGCTTGCCGATTGCGATGGCGATCTCGTTTCTGGCCGCGCCCCTGGTCTTTCTGGTGGGTGGGGCCCAATTTTTGAATATCGATGAAAGCGTGCGCATTTTTGGTCGCGAATTCCATTATAGCGGCGGCTCGGATCTGGCGCTGCGGGTGATCATCTGGAGCATTCCGATTGGCTTTGTCAATAGCGTCACCCAATATGTGCTGATTGCGGTCAACCAGCAACACTATCTCACGCGGGCCTTTATCCTCGGCGTGATCCTCAACATTGCGGGCAATTTTTTGCTGATTCCCACCTTTGGCTATGTTGGCGCGGCGATTTCGACCATCTTTAGCGAGTTCAGCCTGTTGCTGCCCTTTTATTACAGTGTACGTCGCCATGTTGGCCGTGTACCGTGGCTCCAGCTTTTTGCCGCACCCCTGCTGGCCGTTTTGATCATGGGCGCGGCAACCTATGGCTTGGTCAATCTCGGGCTCAATGTGTGGCTCAGCGTGGCCGCCGGAACGTTGGTCTATGGCGCGGCCTTGCTGCTGACCGGGGCGTTGCGGGGCGACGATTTGGCACTCGTCGGGCGGGCGCTGCCGCTGGGCCCCCTCCGGCGCCTCTTTCCCACCCAACCCAGCGAACAACCCACATAAGCCCACGCACATTCAGGATAGCGGACTCGGCCAATAGTGGAATAGCACGAATCTGTTCCAAAAATCCGCTGATAGCTCATGACCGCTTCGGTCGCCATTGCACCACAAAGATCCCCACGCCCGCGATGATCAACCCGAGCATCTCCTGGCCGTTGATGCGCTCGCCAAGCACAAACCAGGCCAGCAGGCTGATCTGAATCAGCATGGTGCTGTTGATCATGCTGGACTCGACCGCGGACAGGGTGCGCAATGTCTGGTTCCAGAGGGTGAACGCAAAAGCGGTGTTGACAACGGCCAGCCAGCCAATCGCCAGCCAGTTGCTCAGCGTGAGCGTGGGCCAGGGTTGCCAGATCAAGCCACTGCCCAGCAGCAAAATCGCGCCAATGCCCATACTGATCGTCGTCACCACGACCGGGGAAAGGGTTCCGCTCCGATTCACCAGCCGCCCGAGCAAGGCTGAACCAGCGTTCGCCAGGACGCCAATCAGCGCGATGCTCAGCCCAATCAGCTCGCGGGTGGGCAGATCGATCGGGTAGAAAAAGAGCAAGATCCCGACAATGTTGAGGCCAATGCCCAGCCATTGCCAAGGCCGGGGGCGTTCCGCGAACAAAAACAGGCTGAGCAGCGCCACACAGATCGGCGTGAAATTCAGCAGCAAGCTGGTGGTGATCGCGGGGAGATAGACCAACGCCATAAATTGGGCACCCTGCGTCACCCCGTACAGGATCACACCGAGCAGGCAGAGGCGCACCCAATCCGCCATCGAAAGCCCGCGCACAAGCTGACGGTTGGCCGGGCGCAGCATCAGCGGCAGCAAGCAGAAAAAGGCCACCGTATACCGCAAGCCCGCGAAAGTCAATGCGGGGATCTCAGCCAGGCCAGTTTTGATCAGAACCCACGAGGTAGACCACAAAAAGGTGACCAAAAGCGCCTGGCCAATCGCTCGGCGGTGCGCGGATTGGAAGAATGAAAGCTGAGCAAATCGTGAGGAAAACGAGCGCAGTAGCAACAGAAAAAGCATCACATCACCTCCCAGGTGTGACTCAAACCGTAGAAAATAGGCATGCACAATCGTGCATCAACCTACCCCTCCAGGCTTTTCTCCCTTGGGTGGGCGTCGATCGACGCCTGTGACGCTCGGACCAGCCAGGCTATCCGTGGGATAGTCTGCGGAACCCTAGACACTTGATTGATGAGAACGCTTCTCTAATTTTGCCCAGTATGCCATGTCGATCCATGGTTAGCAAATGAATCGTTAGCAAATGAATCGCCCATTGATCGGCCTGTGTGATACACTTTGAGCCAAACGATGCGTTTGACGACGCATAGAAAAAGAGTTGCTCAGTGCTTCCTCTGGGTCACAGCGGCTCTGGGCGAGGAAAAG
>CAZIRP010000093.1:0-1308 GCA_964541665.1 uncultured Caldilineaceae bacterium
CAACATCCGCGTCGACCGCCACCAATACGAGAGCATCGACATCGACCAATACGGCTACCTCTGAGCCGACTGATACACCGACCGCAGCCGCTACCGACACGCCAACGCCTGCGCCGACTGCCACCAATACGACGGCTCCGACATCGACCAATACGGCCACTTCCGAGCCGACTGATACGCCGACCACAGCCGCTACCGACACGCCAACGCCCGCGCCGACTGCCACGAATACGACGGCTCCGACATCGACCAATACGGCCACTTCTGAGCCGACTGATACGCCGACCACAGCCGCTACCGACACGCCAACGCCCGCGCCGACTGCCACGAATACGACGGCTCCGACATCGACCAATACGGCCACTTCTGAGCCGACTGATACACCGACCGCAGCCGCCACCGACACGCCGACGCCTGCGCCAACTGAAACCGCGACCGAATCCACCGTGGCTGCTGCGGCGGCTACAGGCCCGATCCTGGATACCACCAGCATCCCCACGGAACTGCTGCCGGGTGATTCGTTCCGGCTGCGCGGGGAAGCAGAACCCGGATCCACAGTCCGGGTTGCGGTGAATGATGCAGTCGTGGCCAGTGCCATTGCCGGGGATACGGGCACCTTCCGGGCGACGGTCGGTTTTGGCCAGGCTGGAACCTATACCGTCACCGCCAGTCTGGTCGATGAAGACGATGAGGTCTTGGCCGTCTCCGAGCCGCTGGCGATCACCGTGGCCGAAGCGCCGCCAGTCATGCCCGATACACCAACCCCGCCGCCCACCGCGACGCCAGAGCCAACCGCCGCGCCGACCGCCACCAATACAGCGACCCCAATCCCAACGCCGACCGCGACCCAGACACCAGTGCCGACATCGACCAATACGGCCACCTCTGAGCCAACTGCCACGTCAGCACCTGTTGCCCCCCAGTTGGATCTGCAACGGATTCCGCCAGAGATTTTGCCTGGGGATTCGGTACGGCTCTTTGGGCAGGCCGACGCGGGCGCAACCGTACGCGTCGCAGTGAATGATGCTGTGGTGGGGAGCGCTGTTGCTGGGGATGTTGGCGATTTCCGTACCACTGTGGGTTTTGGGCAACCCGGTGTCTACACGGTTACGTTACAATTGATCAATGAGGATGATGAGGTTTTGGTTGTCTCTGACCCAGTTGTGCTGACCGTGATTGAACCAACGCCGGTAGCCACCGATACGCCGACCCCCGCACCAACCGCGACCAATACACCGGTACCCACAGCCACGAATACACCCGAGCCAACCGCGACCAATACGCCGGTACCGACGGCCACGAATACAC
>CAZIRP010000093.1:1408-21221 GCA_964541665.1 uncultured Caldilineaceae bacterium
CCGAGCCGACCGCAACCAACACGACAGCACCGACAGCGACGAACACACCCGAGCCGACCGCAACCAATACGACAGCACCGACGGCTACGAACACGCCGGAGCCGACCGCTACCAATACAACAGCACCGACGGCTACGAATACGCCGGAGCCAACCGCAACCAATACAACAGCACCGACGGCCACGAATACACCCGAGCCGACCGCAACCAACACGACAGCACCGACAGCGACGAACACACCCGAGCCAACCGCAACCGAAGTGGTGCTGGTGCCCCCAAGCATTGATCTCGCGTCGCTGCCCGCCGAAATTTTGCCGGGAGATTCGCTCCGGCTGCGTGGCCAGGCCGCACCGGGGAATACGGTCCAAGTCCTGGTGAACGATCAACTGGCCGCCACCGCCATTGCCGGGGATAGCGGGGCCTTCCGGGCGACGATTGGCTTTGCGCAACCGGGCGAGAACTTTGTGACGCTGCAAGTTGTGGATGAAAGCGGCGAGGTCTTGAGCGTTAGCGAGCCGATCCCGTTCTCGGTCAGTGAGCCTGCGCCTGCTGAGGCCGCTGCCGTTGTGGTCGCCAGCCCCACCAGCAGCGTGATCCTCACGCCGACGGTTGTCAGCAGCGCGGCAGTTACGCCTACCGCCACAATTGATGCACTCGCCGAGAGCATCCCGCTAACCGAAACCGCGGCCATTGCCATGCAACAGCCCCCTGAATTGCCGAGCACAGGCATTGCGATGGATCAACTGGGGATCTATAACATCTTGTTGCCTGTGGCTTTGATTGTGGCCCTGGCCGGGGTTACGATCTTCCAACGTAAACGCGACCAGCGATAAGGCGAGGCACCGGTTTCGCTGGCTAAAATGGGAACGAAAAAGGTGGCCGTATCAAGCATTCAGCCACCTTTTTTGATCTAACGCACGGTAATTCGTGTAGTCATATCAAGTGGTAAACAGACTCAAACCAATCATTCGACAAAACAACCACAAAACAAACGGAAGGCAGGCCCTTTAGTAAGAACCTGCCTTCCGTTTCAGATATGAGATAGGTTGCAACTACAGCCGAAACTCACCCCACAGCTGTTGGACCCACTGGGCAATGCGCAGAAGCGTTTGCTCGGCCTGGTGATGCTCATCGAGCACCAAACCAACAAACTGGTCACCGGTCGCCGCCCAGGACTGGCGGAACGAGTACTCCTCTGTTGGCCAGGCTCCCACCAGCTCGGCGCCGCGTTCGCGCACTTTGTCGGCCAAAAAGGCCATTGCATCCACAAACGTGTCCGGGTAGCCGAACTGATCGCCCAGGCCGAAGAGAGCCACCTGTTTACCCGTTAGATCCAACTCGTCAAACTCATCGAAAATTGCTTCCCAATCAGCTTGTAATTGGCCAATATTCCAGGTTGGAATGCCCAGAATCAGACAATCGAAGGTCAGCATCTCGTCCAGATAGTAGTCAGCAATATCAAAGAGCTCACAGGTGACCCCGAGGCGAGTAAAGGCTTGCCCAATCAGGCCTGCTACTTGCGCAGTGGTGCCATTGGTGCTGCCATAAAATAGCCCAATACTCTTCATTGGCGCCACCTATGCTTCGATTTGATATGCGCTTTAGATGGCAGTCGGCATCCGCAGAAACTCATTGGCAATGGCTTTGAGTCCCGTGTAATCGTTCACAACGGGGAATTGGGGGAAATCGTCGGTGACATTGACCGGGGGTTTGTAGAGCACACCTAAATCGGCTTCGTCGAGCATGGCTGTGTCGTTGTACGAGTCGCCAAAAGCCATCACCCGGAAGCCGATCTCTTTGAGGGCACGCACGGCCTTGCGTTTGCCATGTTCCAGGCGCAACTGGTAGCCAATCAACGAACCATGGCGATCAATTTTCAGAGAATGGGCAAAAATGGTCGGGAAGCCCAACTTGGCATTAAATGGCTCCAAAAATTCGTAAAAACTATCAGTAATAATCACAAACCGGGTGCGCTCGCGGATCCAGTTGATCAGCTCCACGGCCCCCGGCAACGGTTCCATGGTGCTGATAACCTCCTGGAGATCGTTGATGGTAAGGCCATGGTCGGCAATTGTTTGCAACCGCATACGCATCAACTCATCGTAATCGGAAATCTCGCGGGTTGTCAACGAAAGTTCCTGAATGCCCATCTTTTCGCTGACTGCTACCCATATTTCTGGAATCAAAACCCCTTCCAGGTCGGAAGCCAGAAAGGTCGGGCGATAATCACTCATCTACTTACTTCCTTCTCCTCAGCCTGATGCTGGATGATTATGCTACTTTGGTGCGGCAAATAGCCTCAAAGGTTATAACCCACAAAGTGATTCGGTGCCAAATCTCCATTTGACAATTCGTAGACAAGCCACTACACTGCAACAGTTGCGTCCAGATGACGCAGTGGGCCTTGTGCTTATTTTTATGTGTAAACGACCGACGCTCAGGATCAAAGTGAGCGAACAGTCAGCCGACCGGAGATTGCGTTATGAATAGTCGTATTTTGCCATCTCGGCAACAGAGATCGTTGCTTCCGTTAGCCAATACGTCAGGCTTTCTCCTTCTCCGCTCGGTTGTCGCCTCCTGTTGTACCCCCTGTTGTTGCTCCTGTACTTGCTACACCTGTTGCTGATTCTATACCGATACAGGTAGCATTCTTGCATGATATGCCCAGTAATGGGTCCCGGTAGCTATTATCACCACACTTAAGTTAATAACCAACTATCGAACGCTTGTCTCTGCTGTGTTGTCAGTTGGACCTGCTCTCGGTAAATCCGCTCAGGATTGGTGCCAGTTCACAGTGCTGTGAATTTGAGCGCTTCGGCCTTTGCGTTTGCCATGCGGTGGTTGAATCCATAAACAAAATCCCGAGTGTGTGCACCAATGACTCGGTCTGTTATAAGGAGCAACTCTGATGAACGTCGTCCGCAACCAAGCTAGTACCGACATCACCGTATCCGATTGGTCGCGACTGGTCTTTAGCCGCTTGAGCCATCGCTTCCAAAATGGGTCGGGGATTGATCTGCTCGCGTGGGCGGTTGAAACTTTTGGCAATGGCCTGAGCATTGGCACAGGCTTGGGAGCCAGCGGCATTGTTTTGATTGATCTGGCGCTACAGATCAACCCCGATGTGGATATTTTTTATATCGATACGAGTTACTTTTTCCCCGAAACATTAAATTTGGTCGAGCGCCTGGAACAGCATTATCAACGCAATCTGCGCCGGGTTTCGGCTGGCTCAATTGAGCAACAAGATAAACGGTTCGGCCCGCAATTGTATGCCAACGATCCCAACCTGTGCTGCCAATTGCGCAAGGTCGCGCCGCTCAAACAAGCGTTGGCCGATAGCACCGCCTGGGTCACGGCCTTGCGCCGCGATCAATCATCGACGCGCAAAGATGTGAGCATGATCCAGTGGAACGAACGCTATCATGTGGTGAAGATTGCGCCGCTAGTATACTGGACAGAAGAGGACATCTGGCAGCACATCCACGAATACAAGCTGCCCTATAACCCCCTGCATGATCAAAATTACCCCAGCATTGGTTGCTGGCCCTGCACCAAACCGGTGCAGGCGGGGGACGATCTGCGGGCCGGGCGCTGGCAGGGCACAGAAAAGAAAGAGTGCGGCCTGCATTGGGAGTTGGTCGAGCCGCCGTTGGCCGGTGTGCCTGCCTAGCCAGGCTATCAACAGGCGCTGCATCCTATGACTCTGCCCAATTCTCTGGTCTCTGATTTTGTGCTATCCGCGCCTGTGCCGCCGATCATGGCGCCGCCCGCCCGTTCAGCCACGGTGCTGGTCGGGCATGGCAGCGTTTTGGCGGCGAGTGGTCTGGCAATGCTGCAGACCGCCGAGCGTCTGCGCACCCGCCCCGGCACCGCGTTGGTCGAAGCGGGTTTTCTGAATTATAGCGAGCCAACATTCGCTACAGCCGTTGCGAAAGTCGCGGCCCAGGGTGCCACACGGATCATTGTTCAGCCCTATTTTTTGATCCGTGGCTATTATGTGGCCGAGGAATTGCCCGCGCTGGTCGCACGCGTGGCTGGTGATTTCCCGGCGTTGCGCTTTGAAATCGCCGAGGTGATGGGCGAACATCCTGCGCTGGTAACGCTGGCAAAGACGCGCCTGCGGGCCGTTGATCCCCACCCAGCACCCAGCACGGGGTTGTTGTTTGTGGCCCACGGCACCCCAATCGAGGCGGCAAACCAACCAATCCAGGCTGTGCTGGCCGCTGTTCAGGCCCAACTCGGTTATGGACCTGCCTGCATCGGCTATCTGGATTGTAATCAGCCGTCGATCCCAGAAGCGTTTGCCCATTTGGCCGCGCAGGGCGTCGAGCGGATCGCGGTGTTGCCCTATTTTTTGCATTTGGGCCGCCATGTACGCCACGATCTGCCAACCTTGTTCACGGACGCCACCACCCGTCACGAAGCGATCAGCATCTGCATCGCCCAGCATCTGGCAGATGATCCGCTGTTGGCCGATGTGGTCGCTACCCGGATTGCAGCTGTCCAGGCGGCTGCCATTCAGCTTACAAAGGAAGCAACACCGTATGACTATCATTCAATCGTTGGCTGGTGAGATGCCCCATCCCGGTAAAGCCTATCTGGTCGGGGCTGGCCCAGGCCGGGCCGATCTGATCACGGTACGAGGGTTGCGTTTGCTGCAAGCAGCAGACGTGGTGATCTACGACCGGCTGATTGCGCATGAATTGTTGACCGAGTGCCGCGCCGATGCCCAGCAGATCTATGTCGGCAAGGGGCCGGGCCATCACGTTGCCAGCCAGGAAGAGATCAATTGCCTGCTGGTAAGGTATGTGCGCGCTGGTTTGCAGGTGGTGCGCCTCAAAGGGGGCGATCCGTTTGTGTTTGGCCGCGGCGGGGAAGAAGCGCTGGCTTTGCGGGCCGCGGGTTTACCGTACGAGATCGTGCCAGGCATCTCGTCGGCAATCGCCGCGCCTGCCTATGCCGGTATCCCCGTGACGCACCGCGGGATCGCCACCAGCTTTGCCGTGGTCACCGGCCATGAACGCTGCGATCAAACCGCCAGCACCACCGATTGGGCCGCGCTGGCACGTATCCCCACCCTGGTCATCTTGATGGGCGTGGCGCAGATTGGCGAGATTGTCGAAGCCCTGCAACAGGCTGGCCGCGCCGCGGACACACCAGCCGCAGCCATCCAGTGGGGCAGCACCGCCAGGCAACAAGTGGTCAGCGCGACCCTCGCCACCATTGCCCAGGCAATCCACCACGCCGGCCTGAGCGCGCCCGCGGTCATTGTGATCGGCGAAGTGGCCGCGCTGCATCAAGAACTGGCGTGGGCCCACATCGAGGACATCTCTGCCACCTGGGTGGCGGAATCAGCGGACACAGATTCATTTGCGCACGTGCCGCTATTCGCGCCGTCTTTTCAGCAAGCTGGCGGGTAATACCAAACATGACCGCGGTCTATCCCCTCTATCTGACCAATCTGGAAAATTTACAGGCTGTGGTGATTGGCGGTGGCATTGTCGGTGAGCGCAAGGTCAGCGGCTTGCTGGCCGCGGGTGTGCCGACTCGTCTGATCAGCCCGACAGCCACGCCCCGCCTGCAGGATTGGGCCGCGGCTGGGCAGCTCGAATGGCTATCCCGCGCCTACCAGCAGGGCGACCTGGCCGACGCGACCCTGGTCTTTGCTGCCACCAATCAACGAGCCGTGAATGCCGAGATCGCGCTCGCGGCCCGCCTGGCGCACATCCTCTGTAATGTGGCCGACGCTCCCGCTGAAGGGGATTTCCATGCGCCCGCCGTGCATCGCCAGGCGGATCTGGTCGTCGCGGTCGGGACGGGCGGGCGCAGCCCTCGACGATCAACCGCGGTGCGCGACCAGATTGCTGCCTGGTTAACGAGCTGGCTGCCATCCGCTGATCCAGCAACTGGTGGCGCATAGCGACTGCTCGCCGCAGCCATCACTTTGCCCTCGCTATTCGCAACCCGCAATCAATGGAACTGAGAATCTGACTTTTGGCAGCATTCAACCCTGTCAAAAGTCAGATTCCCCGCGCCGTTTTTCCGGTGTAGCGGGTTTTACTGGAGTGAGAATTTGACGAAACCCTCAATCCTTAGTAAGATTTGCTGAGATTTACATAGAATTAAATCTGATATTAGCCTTGGTTAACTATCAGATTCACCATGGATCTGTGTTATGCACTCGTCTACTTTGCCAACGCTCACTATTGGAACCCGCACTTCAGCTCTAGCCCTCTGGCAAACCCAGCATATCATTGCTCAGCTCCAGGCGGCGTGGCCGGGCCTAACCTGTACCATCCGCCACATGACTACCCAGGGCGACCAAACCCAGGCCCAAAATCGTCCTTTGCCCGAAATTGGGGGCAAGGGGCTCTTTACATTGGAACTGGAAGAAGCGTTGCGCCAGGGCGAGATTGACTTAGCGGTTCACTCGTTGAAAGATCTGCCGGTGGAGAACGCGCCCGGCCTGACGATTGGGGCGATTCCGCAGCGTGCCCCGGTCGAAGATGTGCTGATCGCTCGGGATGGCCTGACGTTGGCAACGTTGCCTGCTGGCGCGGTTGTGGGCACGAGTAGCCCCCGCCGGGCCGCGCAACTTTTGGCTGTACGTCCTGATCTGACCATTCGCTCGATCCGCGGCAATGTCGGAACGCGGTTGCGCAAGGTGCAAAGTGGCGATTATGATGCCACTGTCCTGGCCGCGGCGGGCGTGGAGCGGTTGGCATTGACCGAACACGTGAACGAATGGCTACCATTGACCATCATGTTGCCCGCGCCGGGGCAAGGCGCATTGGCCGTCCAATGTCGGGCGGATGATGAGCCGATCCACCGGTTATTGGCCCCTCTGGAAGATCAGGCCACTCGTCTTGCGGTCAATGCTGAGCGCGAATTTCTGCGCGTCCTGGGCGGGGGCTGTTCGGCACCGATTGCAGCGTACGCCCATGTTATTGACGTGGCCACCAATCAGGTCGAGCTGACCACGCTGGTTAGCTCGCTCGACGGGCAACGCGTGATCCGTGTACAGGGGCAGGGTGCCACCACAGATCTCGCAGATGCTTTGGCGGCTCAGGCCTTTGCGGCTGGTGCAGCCAGCTTGCTCGAAGCGCGACCAGACCGCAGCCAGACAACCGCAACATCTCAACCGCTGCCCCTGCAAGGCCGACGGATTGGCATCACTCGCCCGCAAGCGCAAGCCCAGGAATTGGCTGCCCAATTGCAGGCGCTCGGCGCACAACCCATTCTGCTGCCGATGATCACCATCGAGCCTGTTGCGGATCAACAACCGCTGGCGCAGGCCATTGCCCAGATTGCCCAGTATGATTGGCTGGTCTTTACCAGCGCCAACGCGGTGACGATTTGGCAGACCCAGTGGCAAATGAGCGGTCGTCCTCTGGCCGATCTTGCACATCTGCACATTGCCGCGATTGGCCCTGCGACCGCGGATGCGCTGCGGGCGATCGGGTTGGAAGCAACGGTCATGCCTGCTACTTTCGTGGCTGAAGCTTTGGCCGAGCGCCTGGGCGATCTAACAGGCCAACGCGTGCTCTTACCCCAGGCTCGGGCCGCGAGAACGGTGCTGGCCGACCAATTGCGGGCCCAAGGCGCAACGGTCGCTGCCCTTGCGATCTACGATACGCTGGCCGTGCCCTTGACGCCGCTGGCGCGGGCCGAACTGGCCCAGGGCGTCGATGTTTTGATCTTCACCAGTGGCTCGACCGTACGCAATTTACTGGCGGCTGTGCAAGATGACCCCGAACTCTGGCCACAAGTCCAGGCTGCGCGGCCACTTTGTATCGGGCCGGTGACCGCGGATACCGCTCGCGAGCTAGGCTTCCGCGAGCTTGTCCAGGCACCGAGCGCGACCGATGAAGGACTTGTCCAAGCCGTAGTTACCCTGATGGGAGTCAACCGATGATCAAGCCGCTCACCAATGGTCATGCTGCCGCAACCACGAGCACGCCGACCCAGGCCGCCAGCCAGCTTTTGCGCCCGCGCCGCTTGCGCCATTCGCCTTTGTTGCGCGCCATGGTGCGTGAAACCAGCCTCGATCCAGCAGATTTGATCTATCCGCTCTTTGTGGCGCATGGCCAAAATCTGCGCCAGGCAATCGGCTCGATGCCAGGCGTTTTTCAGCTTTCAATCGACCAACTGGCGGCTGAAGCCGAGGAGATCCATCGTCTGGGCATTCCCGCGGTGCTGCTCTTTGGCATCCCCGCACACAAAGACCCCATCGGCCTGGAGAATTTCGCCGACGATGGCATTGTGCAGCAGGCGATCCGAGCGATCAAGGCTGCCGTGCCCGAGTTGATCGTCATTACCGACGTCTGCCTGTGCGAATATACGGATCACGGCCATTGTGGCTTGCTGAATGATCCAGCTCAGGGGCATGTCCATCTGGAAGCGGGCTATGTGCTCAATGATGAAACATTGGCCGTGCTGGCGCAGGTGGTGGTCTCGCACGCTCAGGCCGGAGCCGATATTGTCGCGCCCAGCGGCATGATCGACGGCATGGTGGCGACGATCCGCGCCGCGCTGGACGAGCATGACTTTACGCACATTCCGATCATGTCCTATGCGGTGAAGTATGCCTCGGCCTTTTATGGCCCATTCCGCGAGGCTGCCGACGGCGCGCCCAAATTTGGCGACCGCAAGACCCATCAGATGGACCCGGCCAATCGCCGCGAAGCCTTGCGCGAAGCCGCGCTGGATGTGGAGGAAGGGGCCGACTTCCTGATGGTCAAACCCGCGCTCGCGTATCTGGATGTCATCCAGCAGGTGCGAGCGCATTTCCCCGAATTGCCGCTCACAGCTTACAACGTCAGCGGCGAATACAGCATGATCAAAGCGGCGGCGGCCAATGGCTGGATCGACGAACGGCAGGCCGCGCTGGAGGTGCTGATTGGCATCAAACGGGCCGGGGCAGACCTGATCATCACTTATTTTGCTAAAGATGCGGCCCGCTGGTTGGCCGAATAAATTTATCCACAGATTGCGCAGATTGAAAAACAAAAAATCTGTCTAATCTGGGTCATCTGTGGATGATCATTAGTTTATAAAGGGTTTGAAATGGGGCACTCAACGCAAGAAACGATTGAAATCCGCGAGACTGGCCGCGCTGCAAATGGCGAAACCATTGTCAGCGAGCGGCGGCTCTATATGCAAATGCTGGCCTTTGCTGGTGTTGACCGCAGCGAAACGCTGATCGAAGCGCTGGAGGCCGCGCAAATTCCCGGCGCGCTCTATGCGGATCTGAATGATCCCACCGGTGTGGCACTGGTAACCTATAGCGAAGAGCCCGATTATTTTATCGACACCTTTCACGGCTTTTTGCGCCGCGCGCCTTTTTCTGAGCTGACGCCCAAGCCTGAACACACCCTCTTTGGCCGCACCTATGCGATTGGCTACGAACCCGACCTGGTCGATGCGCTGATCGAGCGGCCACTGCGGCGTCTGCTGGATCCAACGCTGCCCTGGGTGATCTGGTACCCCTTGCGGCGGGCAGGCTCCTTCGAGCAACTCAGCGCGCAGGAGCAAAACGTGATCCTGCAAGAGCATGGCGGCATTGGCCGGGCGTTTGGCCGCGCCGGTCTGGGCCACGACATCCGGCTGGCCTGTCATGGGCTGGACAAATACGATAACGATTTTATTGTCGGTTTGGTCGGGCCAAAGTTGATGCCACTTTCGGCAATTGTGCAGCGTATGCGCAAAACCAAACAGACATCGCTGCACCTGGAACGGCTTGGGCCATTCTTTATCGGCAAAGTGATCTGGCAGGGCAGTGGCAAGGGGGGTGAATAATGACCGATACACAACCTACCGCGCTCTTTCTGCGCGCTTGTCGCGGCCAGCCCACCGAACGCACCCCAATCTGGTTGATGCGCCAGGCCGGCCGCTATATGGCCGATTATCGGGCGTTGCGCGCACGCTACGGCATGTTGGAGATCATCCGCACGCCCGAGTTGGCGACCGAAGTGACGCTGCAACCGATCGACCGGTTTGGCTTTGACGCGGCCATCATCTTTGCCGACATCCTGCCGCCGCTGATTGGGATGGGCCTGAAGCTGGACTTCATCAAAGGCGAAGGGCCGCACATCGAAAACCCGATTCAATCACCGCACGATGTGGATCGACTGGCCACGCCCCCCGCCGACGAAACCATGCCCGGCACGCTGGCCGCGATTGGCCTGGTCACCAAAGAACTGGCGGCACGCGACATCCCGCTGATTGGGTTTGCCGGTGCGCCCTTTACCCTGGCCAGTTATGCGATCGAAGGGGGCAGTACCAGCAATTACAGCAAGGTCAAAGCCTTTATGTATCGCGAACCAGCCGCGTGGAAACGCTTGATGACCAAACTGGTCACGGTGCAGGTCGATTATCTGCTCAAGCAAGTCAAGGCGGGGGCCGCGGCCCTTCAGGTTTTTGATTCCTGGGCGGGCCAGGCCTTGAATCAGGCCGATTATCAGCGCTTTGTGCAGCCGTACAATACGCAGCTCTTCCAGGCAGTGCGCCAGGCCGGCGTACCGGTGATCAACTTCAGCCCCGGCACCGGGCTCTACCTGCAAGATGCTGTCTCGTGTGGCGGTGACGTTTTTGGGATCGACTGGCGGATGCGGCTGGACTGGGCCTGGCAACAGATCGGCCATGACAAGCCGGTGCAGGGCAACCTGGAGCCCATTGCCTTGTTGGCCCCCTGGCGCGAGTTAAAACATCGCATCGATGATGTGTTGGCGCAAGCCGCGGGTCGCCCTGGTCATATCTTCAATCTGGGTCATGGGATTTTGCCCAGCACCCCGAATGATAATGTGCAACGGCTCGTGGAGCATGTGCGCGAACAGAGCAGCCGCGGTACGCAGGCAGGCGCCGCATGAGCGACGCGATCCGCTACCCCATCGGCGTCTTGATCATGGCCTATGGTGGCCCCAACTCGCTGGCAGATATTCCCGGCTATCTGGCAGATATCCGCGCCGGGCGCCCGACTACGCCTGCTGTGTTGGCTGAGATCACCCACAACTATCAGCAGATTGGTGGCAAATCGCCCCTATTGGAGATTTCGCAGCGGCAGGCCGACGCGGTACAGGCTCGTCTGGACCCAGCAAAGTATCGCGTCTATTTGGGGATGCGCCACTGGTCACCGTGGATCGAAGAGGTGGTCGGCCAAATGGTCGACGATGGCATCACCCACGCGGTGAGCATAGCCCTGGCCCCCCACTTTAGTAAATTGAGCGTGGCCAAATATCAGGAAAAAATTGCCGACGGCCTGGCCATGGTTCACGGCCAGATCCGATTCGCCCACGTCCCCAGCTATCACGATGCGCTCCCCTATATTGCGGCGTTGGCCCAGCGGGTGCGGGATGGCTTACAGCGTTGGCCCGCGGATCAACGTGACCAGGTCCATGTGGTCTTCAGCGCACACAGTTTGCCCGAACGGATTCTCAAAATGGGCGATCCGTATGATCGGCAATTGCGCGAGACGGCGCAACTGGTGGCCAATGAGGTTGGGCTGACCGCCGACCAATGGTCATGGAGCTATCAGTCCGCCGGACGCAGCCCGGAGCCATGGCTGGGGCCGCAACTGGAAGAGCACATTCCGGCCCTGGCCGCACGCGGTATCACCCAGTTGATCAGTGTGCCGATTGGGTTTGTTTCGGACCATGTCGAAATCCTGTATGATATTGACATCGAAGCGCAGACTGTGGCCCGCTCATTGGGGGTGCGGCTCGAACGCCCACCCGCGCTCAACGACGACCCGCTTTATATCGAAACCTTAGTGACGGCGATTGAGGCCCAGGCGGCAAAGTTCCTCTCATGAAACGAATTGTGATCATCGGCGGCGGGATTACCGGACTGGCTGCTGCCTATCGACTCGAACAATTGCGCGACGATGTGGCGATCACGCTCATTGAGCGTTCGCCCCAACTCGGCGGTAAATTGCAGACCGAACGGGTGGATGGCTTTGTGATCGAGGCCGCGCCCGACAGTTTTCTTTCACGCAAACCGCGCGGGGTGGGGCTGTGCGCTGAACTGGGCATTGCTGATCAGCTTCACGGACGCCGACCCCACAACACACACACCTATGTGCGCCGTCACGGCCAATTGCATCCCCTGCCCACGGGGCTGACCGGCATGATCCCAACCAACCTGGCTGCCTTGCGCGAAAACCCGTTGATTTCGCCCGCGGGGCAAGCTCGTTTGGCCGAGGAGGCAACGATCCCCCCGGCAGCGCTCGATGGCGACGAATCGATCGCCAATTTTGTCACGCGGCGCTTGGGGCCCGAAGTCTACGAAGCCCTGGTCGAACCGCTGATGAGCGGCATCTATGCTGGGGATGGTGCGCAACTCAGTTTGGCGGCTACGTTTCCGCAATTGCGCCAGCTTGAATTGAAACATGGCAGCTTGCTGAATGGTTTGCAGCAGAGCACAGCCGCGGCTGCCCCGGCGGCGTCTGCCTATCCGCCCTTTGTCTCGCTGCCCGGTGGTATGGTGACCTTGGTCGAGGCTTTGACGGCCGCGCTGAAACGCACGGAAGTGGTTCCTGGCCAGGCCGTGCACTCATTGCAACGCCAGGCGGGCGGCTATTCGGTTCGCATAGTGGATGGTACGGCATGGCACGCCGATGCTGTGATCCTGGCGACGCCCGCGTTTGTCACCGCGGATCTGCTGGCCACGGTCGCGCCGGAATTAGCAGCCCTGCATCGCGAGATCCCCTATGCGTCGGCGGCGATCATTACCCTGGCCTTTGAGACAGCATCCTTGCCCAATACGCTGACCGGCTATGGCTATGTCATCC
This sequence comes from uncultured Caldilineaceae bacterium, assembly GCA_964541665.1. Taxonomy (GTDB): domain Bacteria; phylum Chloroflexota; class Anaerolineae; order Caldilineales; family Caldilineaceae; genus CFX5. The sequence continues at coordinate 14,199 of CAZIRP010000093.1, forward strand.
CGCGGGTAGAGGAGAGCGATCTGCTGGCCTGCACGTGGACCTCCAACAAGTGGCACGGGCGAGCGCCGGACGGGCATACGTTGCTGCGGGTCTATGCCGGGCGCTATGGTCGCCGCGATGTGACCGAACTGAGCGATGCCGAATTGCTGGCAATGGCCCAGGCTGAGATAGAACATACCCTGGCCATCCAGACGCCGCCGCAGCGCCATTGGGTGCAGCGCTGGCCGCAGGCAATGCCCCAATATCTGCTCGGCCACCCCGAACGACTCAGCAAGATTGACCAGGCGGTCGCGGCGGTTCCTGGGCTCTTTTTGGCCGGCGCGGCCTATCGAGGGGTGGGCATTCCCGATTGTATTGAATCGGGGGAGCGAGCCGCAACCCAGGCAGTTGCAGCGTTGTCAACCGAAAACGGATTCAATTGAGGTTTGTGATGACACAGTTGGTTTGTCTCGGCATCAGCCACCATACCGCATCGGTCGAGTTGCGCGAATATCTCAGTGGCCCGGTGCTGCAGCATCAGCACGATTCAGCGTTGCGCGCATTGGCGGTGCTCGCCACCTGCAACCGGGTCGAGTTGTATGCCGAAGTCGATGCCGAGCACAATGCACAGGAATTGATGGTCCACTTTTTGAGCCGTGTTCACCATACGCACCCTGCTAACTTTCTGAGCCACACCTATTTTCTCAGTGGGGATGAGGTAACCAATCATCTTTGTCGGGTGGCTGCTGGGCTGGATTCGCAAATTCTGGGCGAGCCACAGATTCTGGGCCAGGTGACCGCGGCCTATGAGCAAGCCCTGGCCGCGCAAACCGGTGGCCCATTGCTCACTCGGTTGTTCCAGGCCGCGATCCGGGCGGGCAAACGGGCGCGCAGCGAAACGCCGATCAGCACCAATCCGGCAAGCATCAGCTCGGTGGCAGTCGCGCTCGCGCAAAAAGTCACCGGCGATCTGCAACAACAGCGCGTCCTGGTCATCGGTTTGGGCGAGATGGGCGAATTGGCGATCAAAGCCTTGCGCGCGCGTGGCGTCACCCAGCTCAATCTGGTGAATCGTACGGCGAGCAAAGCAACAAATCGGGCGGCGGCGTGGGGCGGGCAGGGCTTCAGCCTGGCCGAGTTGCCGGTTGCGCTGGCCGAGGCCGATCTCGTCTTTAGCGCCACCAGTGCTGGGCAGCCGCTCATCACACCGGCGCTGCTGGCTGATGTGATGGTCTTGCGCAACCAGGCCCCGCTCGCATTGATCGACCTGGCCGTGCCGCGCGACATTGCGCCCGCGGTGGCGACATTGCCCGGCGTGCGCCGTTTCGACATGGATGATCTGCGCGCAAATTTGGATGATGCACTCAAGCTGCGCCAGCAGGCGGTGCCGCGGGTCGAGGCCATCATTGCCGAAGAAGTAGCCGAGTGGCAGCAACAGGTGCAGACCCTGGCTGTCAAGCCCCATATTGTGGCCCTGCGCCAAAAAGCCGAGCACATTCGCCAGCGGGAATTGGCGCGCTCCTTACGCTTCCTGGGGGATGTGGACCCGCAGACGCGGGATCAATTGGAGCACCTGACCCAATCCCTGGTCAACAGCCTCTTGCACGAGCCCACGGTTAATCTAAAGGCGCTGGCTGCCGAGCCCGATGTAGACGACATTGTTGTTACTTTCCGCACGCTCTTCAAGCTGGATGAACAATGTGGCTTATCCGACCCAGTGCACGCGCGTTCGTCTGAAGTTGAACATAGATAAGCTGATTTTGGTTTTTACCACGAAGAACACGAAAAGTGCGAAGTTTTTTCTTCGATAGCTTCGGCATTTTCGTGGCCCAATGCGTAGATAGGAAGCATAGATGCTAAACATTGAACAATCGCAAGCCTTGTTTGCCGAAGCCAGCCAGTTGTTGCCGGGCGGGGTCAATTCGCCGGTGCGGGCCTTCAAAGCCGTGGGCGGGCAACCCCTCTTTATCGATCGGGGTGAGGGTGCCTATCTGCTCGATGTCGATGGCAATCGCTACGTGGATTATGTGCTCTCGTGGGGGCCGCTGATCCTGGGCCATGCGCACCCGCGCATTGTGAGCGCCTTGCAGCAAGCGGTTGAGCGGGGCACAAGTTATGGCGCGCCCAATCCGCACGAAGTGACCTTGGCCAGGTTGGTGATGGAGTTTATGCCCACCATCGAGATGATCCGGTTTGTTAACTCGGGCACCGAAGCGACCATGAGCGCCTTGCGGCTGGCGCGGGCCTTCACCGGGCGCAGCAAGATCGTCAAATTCGAGGGCAATTATCACGGTCACGCCGACATGCTCCTGGTGCAAGCCGGTTCCGGCGTTGCCACGTTGGGCCTGCCCGATTCGCCCGGTGTGCCGCCAGCCACCGTGGCCGATACCCTCACCGCGCCATTTAACGACTTGGCGGCTGTTCAGCAATTATTCGAGCAATTTCCGGGCCAGATTGCCGCGGTAATTGTCGAGCCAGTGGTGGGCAACATGGGATTGGTGCCGCCATTGCCCGACTTTCTGCCGGGCCTGCGCGCCTTAACCGCCACTGATGGCGCGTTGTTGATCTTCGACGAAGTGATGACCGGCTTCCGGGTGCATCCTGGGGGCGCGCAGACCCTGTACGGCATCCAGCCGGATTTGACCACCTTGGGCAAGGTGATTGGGGGGGGCTTGCCAGTTGGGGCCTATGGGGGCCGCCGCGACATTATGCAATCGGTTGCACCAGTAGGGCCGATGTATCAGGCTGGCACCTTGTCGGGCAATCCGCTGGCCATGGTGGCGGGCATCGAGACGCTGCGTGTCTTGCAGGACCCGAAAGTGTGGGATCTGATCACGCTGGCGGGCTCCAAGCTGCTCGAAGGCCTGGCGTTGGCCGCGGCTGAGTCCCACATCAAGATTTCGCATAGTATTGTGGGCACGATGTTTGGCTTCTTCTTCACCGAGGAGCCAGTGATCAACTGGAGCACGGCCAAACAGGCCGACACCGCCCGATTTGCCCAATTCCACCAGGCCATGCTTCAGCAGGGTGTTTACCTGGCCCCCTCGCAATTCGAAGCCGGTTTTCTCTCCGTGGCCCACGGCGCGGACGAGATCGAAGCCACGATTGTCGCCGCGGCCCGAGCCTTTGCGGAGTTGTGAACGCGCTGTGTCAGTGGACTGTCCGTATTCAGCACTAAAGATAACGAGGTAGGTACATCCGCATCGCTTTCTGGGCAATCGGTACGGGGATTCTCGCCGGTATTTGGTATGCCACAGTTGCGTAAATCAAACCGGTAAAGCCCCCTCAGTAAAGACACCCAGGGTTGACTAAACCAAACGTTAAGTCTTGCCAGGGGCTTGACAGTTCGCTATTTTCGTTATATCCTTGAATGCAAGATAACTTTTCTTATCTTGTATAATAAATTTTCTGAAAAAAATGGATATCGGTCATGGCGACTCAGTTGGCCCGCACGAATACAGCACTGACGCAAGCTCATAGCGATCTGCAGTTGATCGACTTGTGGCTCTATGGCAAGAGCGAACACACGCAGCGCGCGTATAGCGCGGATATCGAGCGGTTCTGTGCGTTTGTGGCCAAGCCGCTCCAGCAAGTCACGCTGCAAGATCTGCAGACGTATCTGGATTCTCTGGACGGCCTGAGCCCCAACACGCGCAAGCGAGCGATCAACAGCGTTAAGAGTCTCTTCACCTTCGGGCAAAAGCTTGGCTATCTGACCTTTAATGTGGCAGCCGCGCTGAAAGCCCCCAGGGTCAAAAATACGCTGGCGGAGCGGATGTTGACCGAGTCCGAGGTGCTGACGATGATTGCGCTGACCCAGAATGAACGCGATAAGCTGCTGTTGCGGCTGCTCTATGCCAGCGCCGGGCGGATCAGCGAGGTCTGCGCGCTCAAGTGGCGCGACGTGCAGCCCAATGGCAACTCTGGCCAGGTGACTCTCTTCGGCAAAGGCGAAAAGACCCGTGCGGTAAAGCTCTCGGTCGAAACCTGGAAAGCCTTGGGTGCTATGCGAAAAAATGACAGTATGGACGATCCGGTCTTTCGCAGTCGGCGCGGCGGCCATCTTGACCCCAGCCAGGCCTGGCGGATCGTGCGGGCCGCGGCCATTCGCGCGGGTATCGAGGGCAATGTGTCGCCCCACTGGTTTCGCCACAGCCACGCCACGCACGCATTGGATCGCGGCGCGACGGTCGCGTTGGTGCGCGATACCCTCGGCCACAGCAGCCTGGCCGTCACCAGTATGTATGTCCACGCCAAGCCCGACGAAAGCAGCGCCCTGCATTTGATCGTCTGATGCGCCTGCGGAACCCCTTGCCCCTCTCCACGGACGCTGCGCCCCTATTGCCATGCAGCGTCGTTTCTTTACGCGCCCATTTGGATGCCAGCCCCGTTCATACTACAATCAGGCTTCGAGGAAGAATTTGTCCGCTCGCAAACTAACATGAATCACGATGGTTGTAGAATAATTTATGTCAACTCAAACGATTGCAGTTGCTTGTGATCACGCTGGTTTTCCGTTGAAATCTACAGTTCTCGACGAGTTAACCGCGCTGGGCGTCACCATATTGGACTTTGGGGTCGATAGCCCCGACTCGGTCGATTTCCCCGACTACGCCGCGCGCGTCGGTCACGCGCTCCAGCAAAACCAGGCCGAACGAGGGATTCTCCTCTGTGGCAGCGGGGTGGGCATGGCGATTGCCGCCAACAAGCTGCGCGGTGTGCGTGCCTCGGTGGCTCACGACATCTACAGCGCGCACCAAGGCGTGGAGCATGACAGCATGAATGTCTTGTGCCTGGGCAGCCGCGTGATTGGTGAGGCGGTGGCCCGCGAACTGGTGCGCGCCTTTGTGCAAGCAAAGTTCGAGCAGGTCGACCGCTTTCAACGCCGATTGGATAAAATCAACCACTTGGAGGCCGCGGCTCAGCGCTAAGCCAGCGCGCCAGTCACCTTCTGCCCCAATGGCCCACGCTCATTTACCAGTGATTCACCACTGACGAGGAACACGTCATGAAGCGCGTAGCTCAACCCGTCTTGATCGTCGTCTTTGGCGCTTCGGGAGATCTCGCCAAACGAAAATTGATCCCCGCCCTCTTTCACCTCTATCACCAGGATCTGTTGCCCCACGGCTTTGCGGTCCTGGGATTTGCGCGCACCGAATACAACGACGAGCAATTCCGCGAGTTGATGATGGATGGTTTACGCGCACACATGGCCGATGAGCATCCAGACACTGCCTTTGCCGAAGATGAATGGACAACCTTTGCCGAGCATCTCTATTACCAGGCAGGCAATTATGATGACAGCGCCAGTTTTGCCCGGCTCGGGCAGCGGATTGCCGAATTTGAGGCGGAGCGGGGCAAGGAGTGGAGTCGTCTCTTTTATCTGGCCACCCCTCCAGAAGTCTTCAAGTCGGTCACCGAGTTGATCCACGAACATCAATTGGCCCAATTGTCCACTAGCGAGCCCAACGAACACTGGGCACGGCTGATTATCGAGAAGCCCTTTGGCCACGACCTCGCGAGCGCGAAGGATCTCAACGATCACCTCGCGGGGCTGTTTGAAGAAGACCAAATCTATCGGATCGACCACTATCTCGGCAAAGAGACCGTGCAGAATATCCTGGTTTTCCGCTTTGGCAATGGCATCTTCGAGCCGATCTGGAATCGTAATTTTATCGATCATGTGCAGATTACGGTGGCCGAGAGCCTGGGGATCGGCGACCGCGGTGGGTATTACGATCAGTCGGGCGCGCTGCGCGACATGATGCAGAACCATGTGCTGCAATTGGTTGCGCTCACCGCGATGGAACCGCCGGTAGCGATCGATGGCAAGGCGGTGCGCGACCAAAAAGTCAACGTCATGCAATCGATCCGCCCGCTGGAGCCCGCCGAGGTCCCCCGCCGCGTGGTGCGTGCCCAATATACCGCAGGCCAGATCGGGGACACAACCATTCCTGGCTATCTGGAAAGCAAAGGCATCCCCGGCAATTCGATCACCGATACCTACGTGGCCTGGAAGCTGGAGATCGACAACTGGCGCTGGAATGGCGTGCCCTTTTACTTGCGCACAGGCAAGGCAATGGCCACCAAATCCACCGAAATCAATATCATCTTTCGCAAGCCGCCCATGCGCCTCTTTGAGGGCCTGAATGACCGGCTGAATGTCCACAGCAATGTCCTGACCTTGCGCATCCAACCCGATGAAGGCATCTCGTTGAGCTTCGACGCCAAATCACCCGGCCCGGTGATCCAGGCCGCGTCGGTGAATATGGACTTTCTCTACAGCAGTTTCGGCCAGCCCTCCGCCGATGCCTATGAGCGGCTCTTGTTGGATGCCCTGCTCGGCGATAGCACCCTCTTTATCCGGCGTGATGAGACTGAGACCGCCTGGGAGCGGATCACCCGCATTTTGGATGGCTGGCACCAGGAAGCGATTGCAGCCAGCCGCCATGAGGCTCCGTTTCGCCTGCCCGACTACCCCACGGGGAGCTGGGGGCCACTCGAAGCCGACGAGCTGCTGGCGCGTGATGGGCGCTACTGGCGCAATCACGATTAGCCGGCATACGGGATTCGGCATACAGATCATCATTCACCCAAAACCAGGATAAACCAACCATGTCCAAAAAGATTCGCTGGGGTCTCCTTTCAACCGCCAATATCAATAAAGCCTTGCTGGGCCCGTTGCGCCAATCGCCGCGCAGCGAATTGGTCGCAGTTGCCAGCCGCGATCAGGCCAAAGCCGCGGCATACGCCCGGGAACACAACATCCCCACCGCGCATGGCAGCTACGAAGCGCTGCTGGCGGATCCCCAGGTCGACGTGATCTATAATCCCCTGCCCAATACGCTGCATTGCGAATGGACAGTCAAAGCGGCTGATGCGGGTAAACATGTGCTATGCGAAAAACCCCTGGTCATCACCCTGGCTGAGTTGGATCAGGTTGCCGCGGCCGCGGCGCGCAATGGAGTCACGATTTTTGAAGCCTTTATGTAACCTTTGGTGCTAGTTTGAAAAAGGTCACAAATTTGTTGAAAATTCACGTAC
>CAZIRP010000094.1:0-21208 GCA_964541665.1 uncultured Caldilineaceae bacterium
GCGGTTTTGCCCTGGCCCAGGTGCAGAGTCACCGACCAGCGTGCGTCTCCCTGCGGCGGGATCACCATCCCCGCGCCGCGTGTTGCTGCCAGGTCCAGCCGGTCGGGCCAGCCGGTACAGGGCTCCAAAATGGCCGTGTAAACGGACGAATCGCCGAGTTGGCTGTCGCGGATCAAGCAAATGCCGACAAAGGGCACCGTGGCTGGGTCAAAGGTAAAGGCCAGGAAATGATCATCGCCTTCGTCAAACAAAGCGGCCCAACCTTCCGCCAAGGGCGTAGTGAAGAGTTTTTCGAGGGCATTCTGGCCGCGCGGCCCCATCACGCTCATATCTACACGTTCGCCATTGCGCAATTCGGCCACGGGCCAGGGGTGTTCGCTCAGAAATGCGCCCAAACGCTCGTGCAGAGAGAGCTCCACCCGTACCCGCGCTTCAGGGATCAAAATGCGGCTGGCTGGGGTCGCGTTCAAAAATGGGTGCATCGACCAGAGCGCCTTGAAGGGGAACGCGGTAGGATTGTGGACGGCGTAGTCGATCTGCACGCTGCCATTTTCGGCAAAGTGAAAGGTGCGCTCAAAGCGATAGGCAAAGCGCACGCTGTGCGTCCACATGCGCAGTTGGTTATCAACAAAATCCCACTGCCAGGGCAATGTCCACAATTCGCCATGATCGGGCACGTGGATGCCTTGCCATGGCGCGTCCGGATAGGGCACGGCAAAGATGGTCGGGAAGCATTCATCCCAACCGCTGAGATCATAGCGGGTGTAATCCGCGGCATAGTCGGCCCGCTGAAAATGGCGACCAGGATACCGCCAGAGGAATTCGTGCCCCGTCTCCTTCCAGCGTAACGAAATCACCTTGGCCCCCAATTCGGGCAACACAGCCAGCTTTAGGTGCGCTGTCTCAATCACCAGACAACGCAACTCATCAACACGAGTCTCTTCTAGCGTAACGGTCATCTTTGTGCGCTCCCTGTTTCTGATTCTGTGGGGTACCGCGCTGGATTAGCCCGATGTCGCGCCAGGCATGCCCGGGTGCGAGCCGCCCGCATTTTTCGCCAGGTTGCCCCCATCCAGCGGGATCAACGCGCCGGTGGTGAAGGAAGAGGCATCCGACGCCAGGAAGATCGCCAGGCCCTTGATCTCTTCCGGGTTGCCCAAGCGCCCAATCGGGATGCCCCGCAGATAGGCATCGCGCAGATTGGGGTCGGCGGCCATGCGCTCTTCCAGGCCTTTGTTGGTGATCTGCGCGCAGACAATCGCGTTGACCCGTACGCCTTGGCTGGCCCATTCGGTGCTGAGTTCCCGCGTCATTTGGCCGCCCGCGGCCATGGCCATGCTATAGGCAACGTGGCTGCGGCCCAGCGCATTGATCCCAGCGATCGAGACGATGCTCATGATGCTGCCCTTGCCTTGCCTGATCATGCGTTTGGCCGCTTCTTGGGTAGAAATATATCGCCCCACCACCAGATTTTGCATTGCCAGTTGAATTTGAGCATCATTCAGTTCGAGCGGGTCCGCGCGCACGCCTTCGCCAGCCACATTGCCCAGAATGTCGATGCGCCCAAAGGTGCGATCCACCTGGTCGTACATGGCCCGGATCTGGTCGGGCTGCGACACATCACAATGCAACGGCAGCGCCCGCCGCCCCAACTTTTCGATCTCCCCCGCGGTCTCTTGCGCGCCGGGCAAGTTAATATCGGCCAGAACCAGGTCTGCGCCCACTTCAGCAAAACCAATCGCCATGGCGCGGCCCATGCCGCTGGCCGCACCAGAGACCAGCGCCACGCGACCGCTGAGATCAAACAACGAGTGGGTCATAAACGTCTATCCTTTTTAGAAAGCTGACGCAAGCCTTGCCTGAAAGCTGATTGGCGGAGCGCAATTGGTTCTCCCGATACCGCTCAGGCGTTGCGTGCATCTTGGTTGATTTGGTTGGCAGGAAAACGAGGGGGCTGACCACTCAGCACACGCACCACTTCTTCGGCACAGCGCGTGCGCAGGTCGATCTTTGCCTCTTCAGAATACCAGGCACTATGCGGGGTGACCAAAATACGCGGCTCCTGCAACAGGGGGTGATCAGGCGCGGGCGGCTCGACAGTTAACACATCCAGCCCAGCCCCGGCGATCTGCCCGCCGCGCACAGCCTGCAATAGGGCCGCTTCGTCGATCAGCGGGCCGCGCGCCGCGTTGATCAGGTAGGCCGTTGGCTTCATGCGGGCCAAAAACTCAGCGTTGACCAGGTGATGCGTCGCATCGTTCAAGGGCGTGTGCAGCGAAATAAAGTCCGATTGTCGGGTCAGTTGCTCCAGGCCGATCACCTCGACGCCGAGCCGGGCCGCGGCTGCGTGGTCCGCATAGGGGTCGTGGACGATCACCTTCAGCCCCAGCCCCTTGCCTTTCTCGGCTGTGGCCTGGCCAATGCGGCCAAAACCGACAACACCGAGCGTTTTATCTTTGAGTCGATAGAGCGGGGCGGAGACCTGGCTGGCCCACTGACCAGTGCGGGTGGATTGAACTTGGGTGGGGATGCCCCGCGCCTGCGCCAGCAACAGAGCGATGGCGTGGGTCGAGACCTCATCGATCGAATAGTCGGGCACATAGGCGACCCAAATGCCCTGGGCCGTCGCGGCGGGAATGTTGATACTGTCCAGCCCGGTGCCAGCCCGGCTGATCACCCGGCAGCGGGGCATGGCCGCGATCACTTCGGCGGTGACTTTTTCCAGCGCGACCATCAGGGCATCGGCCTGGGCAACCGCGGCCAACGCGGCAGACGAGGTCAACTCGCCAGTGTGGACGATCTGCGCATCGATGGCGCGCAGCACCTCGGTCTCGACTTCCAGATCGCCAAATCCTGAATAAGCGATGACAACATTGGGTTTCATCGACAGAGTTCCTTCGCTAATTGGGGTAAAAGAAAGCAGCTATCCTGGTGGGTATCATTGCCCAGGACGGGCTTCATCAGATAGCTATCCTGTTGTATCGTGTATTGTATATTGTATACCGAGACTTGACGGGCTGCTAATTTTTTCATTAGAATGCAGCAAACCCAGTTCTATAATCCATAGGGGGGATCGCGCATGTTCGCTCAACACAAAATTGTCCGTTTGACCGCGCCCATCTTCGCTGCAAGCGAGACAGAATTAGCAGCTTTTGCCGCCCAGGGGCTGACTGTGACCGTGGTCGATGCTGAAGAGCCCGCGGCGCTGATCCCTCAGGTGGCAGATGCAGCTATCATCACCCTGATCGGCACCCAATTGCCCGGCAGCGTGATCGAGGCGCTGAGCCATTGCCGGGCGATTGTGCGCATGGGCGCAGGCACCGACAAGATCGATGTTGCCCGCGCCACGGCCTTGGGCATTGTCGTGGCCAACACGCCCTATTTTTGCGTGGAAGAACAGGCCGATCATGCAATGGCGATGGTGTTGAGCCTAGCGCGCAAACTGACGGTGACCCAAAATGCCATGGCCGAGGGCGATCTTCTGCGGGCCCGGCGAGCAGTCAGCACCAATCAGCGAGTGAGCCGCGCCACCTTGGGCCTGGTTGGCTTTGGCCGCAGCGCCATCCACATGGCCCAGCGAGCCCGTGGGTTTGGTATGCGGGTGCTGGCAACCCGCAACAACCAGCGAGCCCCCACGGATCAAGCCGATGCGCTGGGCGTAACCATGACCGATCTCACAACCGTGCTGCGCGAGGCCGACTATGTGTCGCTGCATTTGCCGCTGAACAAGGCCACCCATCATTTGATCGACCGGGCGGCCCTGGCGCAGATGAAGCCGACCGCCTGCCTGATCAACACCTCGCGTGGGGCGCTGGTGGACGAAGCCGCCTTGATCGACGCGCTGCACCACGGGCGTTTGGCGGGGGCAGGGATCGACACCTTTGCCGAGATCGATATCTTCTCTGACCGCATCCCGCCGCGCCTACACCCCCTCACCGGGCTGGAAAATGTGATCCTCACTCCGCATGTGGCTGCCGGGTCGGTGCAGGCCAGCGAAGACATGCGCACAATGGGTATCCAAAACACGGTTGACATCCTGAGCGGACGCTGGCCATTACCAGAGAACATTGTCAACCCGACGGTTGTGCCCCGTTTCCCCTTGCGCGCACGCGGCGAATAGCAGCTGCCTTTCTGTCTGCGCGCCACTTCCTGATCACGCCTTGAGGCCGGTCATGGCAATGCCGCGAATCGTTTCACCATTCAGGGTAAATGTGATCGGGAGTTCGGAGGCGCGGGCAAGCAAAGGCGCTAACCAGGCCTGCAGTTTTTCCATGTCGGCCATGGAGGTGATGGGCATCGAGTAGATAGTGCTCATCAGAGTTCCTTCCAAACAAGGTTATTTTGTTCAATTCAGATCGCAATGAGAGCGGGAAGCTTAGCAACTACATCTGATCAACTACGTCTGATCACCAATCAGGCAAGTTTATTCGCTGTTCAGGACCCGCTGCGCAACTTCAGCCAGCGGATCAAACACCTTATCGCCGAGCCAGGTGCGGAAAGAGCTCATCGTGGATGGCAATCGGCTGCTCCAGATGTTTCATCCGTTGCGCATCCGCGGTATCGATCATCAGCGGATAAAACATGCCCGCGCCGGTGTTGACATTGCCGCCGCCTGCCGAATGCACGCTCAGGTAGCGGTGCGCCAGGGCGAAATCCTCGTCGGTTTTGGCGCGGCGCGTGCAGTTCATCGTGAACATTCGCCGTCGGTGGCTTCCCCCATACGCGGCATGGTACAGATCGTGGTTGAAGATCACAATATCGCCGGGCTGGGTCTCCAGCGCGATACTCCCTGGGAAATCGCGCGGGGCCACCCCAAACAATTCCTCAGCCTGGTTGACATTGATCTTCTCGTGGCGGATGTAATGATCGGGGTCCTGGCTACCCGGAATCACGCGCAGCGCGCCCGTGTCGGCGGTCAGTGGGTCGAGATAAAAAGCCACCTTGACCGCAAAAAGTTGCCCCCAGTTCCCATCCGGGTGCCAGCGGGTGTCGCCGGTGTAATAATTGCCATCGCCACTGCAATAGTTAAAATCCTCGCCGATCACACCACCAATCAACCCCTGGATTGAGGGATGATCCAGAATCGCGCACATCTCTGGTGTGTGCTCAATGGGCCCGCCAAACATGGTGCGCTTCGAGCCATCGTGCCCTTGGCCACCACCCGCGTTTTGGATCGACCACTCGAAGCCCTCGGTAATGCGCTGGATTTCGGCTGGGGAAAAGAGTTGGCGAATGATCAGGTAGCCAAATGTATTGAAGTGATTTACTTGCGCTTGTGTCAGTTGCATGGTTATTTGTGCTCTCTACCTTGTTCGATGGCCAGTGATTCGTCGTCCGTCGTCTACCGTCCATCGTCTGTTTTATCCGCGTGCTGGTTCCGGCATTGTCTCCCGAGCCTTGCGCGACAATTCCGCCAGGTGACCATCGTTGGCCATCACTTGCTCCAGGTGGCGACGGCGCTGCGGGCCAGCCGTGCGCACCATGGCCTCACCATAGGCCCGGTCGATCCAAAAACGGGCCGCGCCGCCGATATAATCGCGCAGATCCTGCAGCTTTGCCTCTGGATAGCGCTGGCAGAGGTTGATGGTAAACATACGGCGATGAGTATTGCCCCCAAACGCAGCGTGTTTGGTGTTGTGGTTAAAGCAGACCAGATCGCCCGGTTGCGTTTCGAGGGCAATGGCTGGCACAGCATTCCCTTCTTGCCCCCACAATTCACTGCTCTTGCGGATCTGGCTTTGCAGATCGTCGGCAAAGGCATCCCCAATGCGATGGCTGCCCGGAATGACACGCAGCGCGCCGGTTTGGGCGGTCAGCGGGTCGAGGTAAAAGGCCAGCTTGATGTGCAGAATCTCCTTGTGCCAGCCATCGGAGTGCCAGCGCGTATCCCCGACGTAATAGTTGCCATCGCTGCCCATATAGTTGAAATCATCACCGAGCAGACCAGCCGCAATCGCGTGGATGCGGGGGTCATCCAGCAACGAGGAGAGGCTTTCGCTCTGGTCGATAAAGGGGACAATACAGGAGCGCGCCGTTCCATCGTGGGCCTGGCCATTGTGGCCCCTGCCCCGTCCATCCCAGACAGCCTCAAAGGCGCGCTCAATCTCTGCTGCACGGTCGGCCAGCAAGCCCGGGAAGCTGAGAAAGCCAAAAGTCTGGAAAGAGGTAACATGTTGCTCGGTCAATTGGAACGCTGGTTCAGTCATGAGGTTCTCCAGATACAGGTAAATTGCAATAGGTCAAAATACGATCTTTGGCACCCGATACATGCTCCACAAAGGCAGCTTGCGCCGCGGCAAGATCGCCACTTTTGACAACATCGATCAACTTATCGTGCCCATTGATGTGCATATCCAGTTCGGCCATGGTCAAGGCGCCATTGGCTTCATACAAAAAGCGATTGATGCGCGACCGCAGGCCTGAGATCACCTCAAGCAACAGGCTGTGGTCGGCAATCTGCCACATGGTCAGGTGAAAGCGATAGTCCAGCGCGCCCACTTGCTGGAGATCGCGCGCGAGGGCGGCCTGGCGCATCTCGGCCACGATTTGCCGCAGCACCTGCTCATGGCCCCCGGACCAACGGCTGATCACCCGTTCGGCGACAAAGCGCTCCAACACGACGCGCAACGAGGAGATCTCCTCGATCTCTTCGCGGGTGGGGATATAAACCACGGCCCCGCGGTGGGGCAACTTGCGAATTACCCCTTCTTCCACCAACCGCTGGATCGCCTCGCGCACGGGAATGCGGCTCATGCCCATTCGTTCGGCCAGGTCGCGCTCAATCAGGCGCGTGCCCGGGGCCAGGGTGCCATTGCGGATGGCCGCCCGGATCCGGTCTGCGGCTTCATCACTCAGAGTACGTTGTTCAACTGGCTGTAAATCGAGAGAGTCGGACATCAAATCACCGTCCATTCTTGTATATTATATATTGTATACCAAGATACATACGACTGTCAACCAGGGAATAAAACCCTCGTTGTCCGTAAAATCGATCAGAAGTTACAGTGGTGGGGCCGCTATCGTCCGGTGTGGATGCCCCAGCCCTTAAGGAGCCCTCAAAAAGTCATTTGACACCCCATTTTACGTTCGCTATAATCAATTATGTGAATCCTCTTTTGATCTGATTGAATGGTGGGTATTGGGTTTGTCGGCACTCCTCGTCGACAGCCAGCAAAGTGTTGGCGTTCCAGATCCAAACACACCCTTCGTAGGTCAACGACTACCCGTTGAAGTAATGAAGGAGAGAATATGGCTGTCCTCAGTCCGGAAGACCGCGCCTTTTGGGAGGAGCATGGATACGTGATTATCCATGATGCCGTACCCAAGGAGAATTTGGCGGCTGTCATTGACGCAATTTGGAGTTTTCTGGAAGTGGATCGCAACGATCCTGAGTCCTGGTACAAGTCCCCCATTAGCAAAGCTGGCATGTTGGAGATGTATCACCATCAGGCGCTTTGGAACAATCGGCAATACCCCAGGGTATACGAAGCGTTTACCGAAATTTGGGGCACAAAGGAACTCTGGGTCAGCTTTGACCGCGCCAATATGAATCCACCCGCCCGGCCCGATTGGGATTATCAGGGCATGTACCACTGGGATCTTGACACTTCGGTTGATCCGATTCCTTTTAAGGTGCAGGGTGTCTTATATTTGGCAGACACAGCGGAGGATCAAGGCGGGTTCCAATGCACGCCGGGAATGCACCGGCACTTCTATGAATGGGTCAAGACTCAACCAGCGGACCGCCATCCTCGCCGCCCCGACCCGACCGGGCTGGAGATCAAGACTATTCCCGGTAAGGCTGGGGATCTCCTGATCTGGCATAGTTTGCTCGCCCACGGCAACAGCCGCAATCGCAGCAACAAACCCCGATTGGCCCAATATATCACCATGTATCCCCCACGCGACGAAGAAGAGCGCCAATATCGGGTTCAGTCCTGGCAAAATCTACGCCCCCCCAGTGGTACAGCCTTCCCCGGCGATCCACGCGGTTGGGAATCAGCGCACTATGGTCCCCCAGAGCTGACCGAATTAGGGCGCAAATTGCTCGGTGCTGATCTCTGGTAGATCTGCCATATCTGCCATCTGTAACAATCGAGATGACCTCCCCTCATCTCGACTTTTAACACCTACTGCTTCAGTTCTATCCAAGCTTCCCGCTGCAACAAAGGAGAATATCCATGCTACTCTCGCGAAGACAGATGCTCAAAGCCCTGGGAATTGCTGGTGCCGGGGCCGTTGTTGCTGCCTGTTCGCCTGCCCCAGCTGGGGCACCAAGCACGCCCGCCGAGTCGGGTGAAGCCGCAGCCCCAGCCGGAGCAGCCACCGAGCTGGTCATCTGGTTCCACTGGGGTGGTGACACCGGTGAGCGAGCCCAAGAATTCATTGACCAGTTCAACCAAAGCGCCGGAGCCGAGAATAATATCAATGTGACGATTGAAACCGTCCCCGGTGGCGAGTACCGTCAAAAGCTGACCGCCTCGCGCATGGCCGGCACCGCGGCTGATGTCTACCATACCTCGATCCCCATTCTGGAATTGGCAAGCAACGAGATCGCCCGCGAATTGCCCGATGAAGAGAGCGCGTATGTGCGCGAGAACTATATCCCAGCCGCCGTCGAACGCATGACCTTCCAGGGGAAGATTTGGGGCTACCCGACCGAACACCAGGCCCCGGCGTTGATCTACCGCCGTTCGGTGCTCGAAGCAGCAGGCATCAGCGAGATCCCGGGGACTGCCGAGGAGATCCGCGCACTGGCCCAGGAACTGACCCGCGAAGAAGGCGGCCAGAAATACTACGGGTTTACCCAGTGGTATGACAATTACCCTGCTACCTTCCACTTCCCGGGGATTATCTGGCGCCACGGCGGCGAAATGTTCGAGTTCGAGGGTGACATTCCGCGCAGGATCATGGTCGATACGGAAGAATGTAACGCGGCCCTCGGCTGGTGGCGTGGCATGGTCGATGATGGCTCAACCCAGGTGGGTGAAATGCCCTTTGTCGATGCCTGGCAAAATGGCCTCGCCATTATGGGTGAGATCGAACCCTGGTTCCCCTTCATCAACCTGCGCGATGCTGGCGTGGAAGACATCTATGAGGATCTCGGCGTAACCTATGTGCGCCCTGCCACTGGTGTCGACCCGGTTATTCAGTCCGGCGGCTGGGAGCTGATCGCCGACCGCTCTTCCGAACACCCGGATGAGGGCCAAGTGTTAATGTCGTGGATGATGCATGGGCCAGAGATGCCCTTCTCGCACTTCATCGTCGAGATCGTCGGTTCGCTGCCCGCGCCGATCAACTACCCGACGCCGATCCCTGGTTGGTCGGAAGCGATGATTACTGGGTATGCCACGGAAACATCCCCGATCACGCGGGCTGATCCCAACCTGAAGGTATTGGGCAGCGGCGAGATTGCAACCGCGATCAACGAGACGGTGCAAGCTGTGATGTTGCAACAAAAGGATGTCGCACCGGCATTAGCCGAATTACAACCCTTGCTGGATGAGATCCTGGAACGCACGGATGGTGCTCGGACAATGTAAGGCTCAACTTCGCTGAGCGAAGCCAACCGTGAAGTTGCGCATTCTGGAGTTGAGCAGGCTACTCTGTTTCTGCCTCACACTACTCAACCAGCCCCGATCTATTGCCTTTACTTCCCAGGGTGAATGGGGCTCGAAAGTGGGGCGAGGCAGAAACATTGTTCAAAAGGAGGGACTATTGGCCACTGCGATTGCATCACCACGTAGCGCGACAACGATCCCATTTTGGCATCGTGCTGGTTTCCGCCGTGGATTGACCGGCTGGCTCTTTGCCGCGCCGATCTTAATCTACTTTACTATCTTTGTCTTTGGGCCGATTCTGGCCTCCCTGGTCATGATGTTCTTCGACTGGAACGGCTTTGGCCCATTAATGCAGGCAAAGTGGGTTGGTTTGGGGAATGCGCAAGAGTTGTTCCGCGACCAGAAGTTTCTGGGCTCATTTTACAACACGTTTATCTACGCCATTGTGGTCGTCGCCAGTGGCGTTATTTTAGGATTACTGTTGGCTCTGGTACTCAATGGTGTTACGCGGTTTGTGGGGTTTATCCGCGCCACCTACTATCTGCCGGTGATGCTGCCCATCACCGCGATGTCGCTCTTGTGGGGCCTGATGTTTCAGACGCGTTATGGCTTCTTCAACCAAATCCTCAACTGGTTCGACCTTGCCCCCGTCGGCTGGCTGATCAACCCCAATATTGCGATCTTGTCGATCAGCCTGATGGTGGTTTGGAAGGGATTGGGCTGGTACATGGTGATCTTCCTGGCAGGCCTGAAGGCGATCCCCGAGGAGTTCTACGAGGCTGCCCGGGTGGATGGGGCAAATAGCTGGCAACAGTTTTGGAAGATCACGCTACCGTTGCTCCGGCCAACGTTGCTCTTTGTGCTTGTAGTCACCATCATTGGCAGCTTGCAAGTCTTTAGCCCAATCTTCATTATGACCCAGGGTGGGCCAGCAAATGCCACCAATGTGGTTGTCTATTGGGTCTACATTACAGCCTTCCAATTCCTCCGATTTGGCTATGCTACGGCTCAAGCTGTTTTCCTGTTCCTGGTCATCATGGTCATCACCATGATCCAGCTGCGTCTCTTCCGTGAGGGCGGACTTACATCGCATTATTAGGGGATCAATGCCATGTCGACAGGTACAATCGAACAACGGCTGGTGATCAGCAGCCAGACCGCTGCCATCCGACGCCGACGTGCAGTGCGGACATTCCTTCGTCAAACTTGGTTGTGGGCCATCATTATCTTGGGGTTGATCTTTATGATCACTCCTGGGATCTGGATGGTGCTTGCCAGCTTCAAAACCCGCGCCGAGATCCAAGCTGTGCCGATGCAATTGCTGCCCGAAACCCTGCGCTTCGAAAATTATGCACGGGCGATCGAGTACACAAAGTTCCCGCAGGTATTTCTCAACAGCCTGATCATCACGATTACGATTACCGTGGCCAACGTCTTAACCTGCACCTGGGGTGGCTACACCTTTGGCAAACTCCGCTGGCCCGGTCGGGATCTGGTATTTATGCTCCTGCTCTCGACCATGATGATTCCGGGCTTTCTGACGCTCATCCCGCGCTATGTCCTGGTTGCCAAGCTCGGTCTGCTCAACACCTATGGCGGAATGATCATCCCCTTCCTGACCGGCACCTTCGGGATCTTTCTCACCAAACAGTTTATGAGCGGGATCCCCAACGACCTGGTCGATGCCGCCACGGTTGATGGCTGCTCGGCTTTCGGCGTCTACTGGCGGATCATCTTACCGCTCAGCAAGCCGATCGTGGCCGTGCTGGCTATCTTTGTCTTCGAATGGGCCTGGGATGATCTGCTGTGGGGTATTATGATTCTGACCGACCGGGAAATGTGGACTTTGCCGGTGGCGATTGCCAACCTGCGCGCGCAGGTTGGCAACCAATTTGAATATCAGATGGCAGGCTCGACGCTCTCTGTGATCCCTGTGCTCCTGCTCTTTATCTTGTTGCAGCGCCACATTGTGCGGGGCGTGGCCTTGAGCGGTCTGAAGGGCTAAGTGTACTCAATTTCTGCCAGCACGGGTCGATGATCCGATGGCTCGTCCTCGGAGATGATCAAGCCGCATGACTTTACCTGGTCGGCCAGAGGCGCGCTGGCAAAGATGTAGTCGATGCGGATCGCATATTCGGAGTTGAGGTAGGAGCGCGCGCCCGGCTGGTTGAATTGCCGGAAGCTGTCGACATACCCGGCCTTTTCCATCTGTGCAACCACGCGTGGCCCAGCGGGGGCAGAGACGAGATTCTGTCCCTTTTCGTGGGCAGTCATGGTCGCCCAATCATCCGGGCGGTCGCTGAAATCCCACGGGGTGATGGCATTAAAATCGCCCAGCACCACGTGAGGCCGGTGGCGGTCGCGGCTGAGCCACGTGCGGGCCACGCGCAGCTGCACCAAACGCGCATCTTCATCCGTATGGTCGAGATGGGTCACATAGACGGTGAAGGTCTCGCCGCTGGGCAACAAAATTCGCCCTTCCAGCAGCCCCCGTTGTTCCTTATCGGCCAGCAGATTTTGCGCGTCCTCTTCTTTGGGCGTGAGCTGATGGCTGGCGCTGGCAATGATCGGCCAGCGGCTGAGCAAGGCATTGCCATAGGCGTTGGCGGGCATGTCGTTTTGCGCGGGCCAGCGCAGACAAGGCCCAAAGACGACGTGCATGCCCAACTGGCGGGCGAGCCAATCCAAAGCCGCGCCAGCCGTATCGGGCAGGCTGCTCGGATGATAGACCTCGTTCAGCCCGACAATATCGGCTCCACTCTGGGCGATCACCCGAGCGACGCCAGCCAGATTTGGCTGACGATCCGCCGTCAACCAGCCGTGGATGTTATAGGTAAGAATGCGCATCAGTAGGTCCTTATCCTGAAATTCTGCGTCGATCTGTGTTCCGCGGGAACCCTTCGGACACCACCACCATTTTCAGGACAGATGCTAAATCGACGAGCCAGCGCGGCCACTCTGGGTGGCAGTCCAGGCGCTGATCACCGCAGCCGCCAACACGGCAGCCGCGACCATCTCGATGATGATCACCGGGATCAAGCCCGCGGCGATGGAAGCGGGCAGATAGCCCCGCACCACCAGCATCAGGATCACCAGCACGCTGTTGGTCAGTGCGCCAGCCGCGCCCCCGAGCCCTGCGGCCACGACCTTATTGCCATTTTGGAGCGCAGCATAAACCAGGAAAGGGACGACCCCGACAATGATGCGCGGCAGGATCGAGACCAGCGGATCCTTAAACATGGGGTCAACGGCCTGGAAGAAGCTGAACAAACCATAGAATAGCCCCAAAATCGCCCCGACAAGTGGCCCCCCCAGGATGCTGCCGATGCTGACCGGGATGTGCAATGTGGTGGCGTTGCCCGGCGGGATCGGGATGGGGGGGAAGCCCAGTACTTGGATCGACCCGAGGACAATCACCAGCGCGCCAAACACACCGGCAATCACAATCTGGCGAACAGAAAGCTGCATAACAATCTCTCCTTCATCTGCTTGAAGCTGGCCGAGACCACCAGTGCACTATGGGTACAGGGCGTTGCGTCTCTGCATCAGCTGATTATACTGCATTTTTGAATACGGTGACAGGCTCTTAAAGCCCTGTCCAGCCAAAACGAGCCGCCACATCCACCAACGATACCCAGGGCACAAAGATCACCAACAGGCAAAAGAGCAGAAAAGCGAACACAAGCCAGCGGTCTAGCTGACTGCTCTGGAGCACAACCAGATTGGTACGCCCCTGTCCACTCACATAACACCGGGCCTCCATCGCCAGAATCAGATCCTCGGCGCGCCGCAACGCGCTCAGAAAGAGCGGCACCATCAACGGGAGCAGGACGCGCGCCAATTTGTCCGGTCGCCAGAATCGTGGGGTTAGATCCGCGCCACGGCTCACCTGCGCCTTGAGAATGCGCTCTGCCTCGTCGGCAATAATCGGGACAAACCGAAAGGCAATGGTAAAGATCAGGGCAATCTCATGGCCTGGCACGCCAAACCGGCGCAACGGGCGCAGCAATCGTTCCAGCCCATGGGTGAGTTCGGTCGTCGTCGCGGTCATCGTAACCAGACTGGTCAGGAAGACAAACGAAGTGATCCGAAAGAGGCTGAGCAACATCAAATGGACACTGTAGCGCGTAACTCGAATCCAGCCCCACTCCCAGTAGATCCGCTCCGCTGGCTCGGCCCAGCCCTGAAACAGGAATTGCAACGTAAAGACAAAGATCAACACCGGCAGCCCTAGCAGAAAACCGCGCAGAATATAGCGAAAGGGAATCTGCGAGCTGCGCGCCACTACGAGGATGATCCCCATCAGCAAGCTATTGGCAATCAGCGAGCGGCTAAATGAGATGGTCACAATCAGAAAGAACGCAACCAACAGCTTGGTGCGCGGATCCAGTTGGTGAACCACCGAACCGGTTGGAATATACTGACCAATGGTGATGTTGCGCGAGAGTTCAAAATCCATACGCTATCGATCCACCGTCCGGCTGGGTCTGATCAGGCTGATGCGCCTAACATGCTGGATAATCGGTCCACGGCCTGCGCCAGGGTATAGATTGTGCTGGTGCTATCCTGGTTTGTGCCATTCGGGTTCAGGGCTGCCATCACTTGGGTTGCGACTGGAACATCCAGCCCCATTTTGTTCAACCGCGCGGGCTGGGCAAAAACTTCGGCTGGCGTGCCCTGCGCCACGGTGTGACCGTCGGCGATCACATAGAGCCGGTGGCAGACTTCGGCCAACTCTTCCATATTGTGAGAGATCAGCACCAACGTAACGCCTTGCTGGTGCAGCGCCAGGATGTGGTCGAGCAACTGCCGCCGACCTTCGGGATCCAGCCCGGCTGTGGGTTCATCCAGCACCAGCACGTCGGGTTCCAGGGCCAACACCCCGGCCAACGCTACCCGCCGCTTTTCCCCACCGCTGAGCGAAAAGGTCAGCCGATCCTTATAGTCCTCAAAGCCCAGGCCCACTGCTTCCATGGCTTTGCGCACCCGCGCCCGCACCTCTTCGCGGCTTACGTTGAGGTTGCGCGGGCCATAGGCAATGTCATCACCGACAAATTGCTCAAACAATTGGGCTTCGGGAAATTGAAAGAGCAGCCCTACTCGCCGCCGGATCGGCTGCAACGCCAGATCGGGGTTGCTCAGATCCTGCCCAAAGAGGGTAACCGTCCCTTCGTGCGGGCGCATCAAGCCATTAAAATGTTGCACCACCGTCGATTTTCCCGACCCGGTATGGCCGATAATGCCAAGGATCTCCCCGCTGTGGATCGCCATGTCGATGTCGGTAATCGCCTTGACTTCGAGCGGCGTGCCGCGCATGTAATAGTGCGCAAGGTTGTGGGTGGAGATAAGCACCTCGGCGGTTGGCGGCTGATGATTGGCGGCCAGAGGCTCAGTTTCCGCACCCTGGCGCCCATGCTCGGCACGCCATTCGCCCGTAGCTAGCCGCTCGCGCAATGCCGCCACCAGCTCATCCATGGTGAGCACATCCGCTGGGAAGTCGGGAATCCGCTGCTGCAGACGATGCGCCAGCTCCGCAATTGGTGGCAGCGCCAGGTGCAGCGTGCGCAGTTGCGCGGGTTGGCGGAAGAGTTCACGCGGCGAGCCGGTGAGCGCAATCTGCCCGTCAGCCATGACCACAATGCGGTCTGCGTCGAGCGCTTCCTCCATAAAGTGCGTAATCGTCACCACGGTTACGCCTTGTTCGCGATGGAGCCGCCGGGCAATGGCCAGCACCTCCTTGCGCCCCACTGGGTCGAGCATGGCCGTGGCCTCATCCAGCACGATCACTTCCGGGTGCATGGCCAACACCCCGGCAATGCAGATGCGCTGTTTCTGCCCGCCGGAAAGCCGATGCGGTGCGCGCTGGCGAAAGGGCTGCATCGCCACCTGTTCCAGCGACCAATCAACCCGCTGCACGATCTCGCCGTGGGCCAGCCCCAGGTTCTCTGGCCCAAAGGCAACGTCCTCTTCCACAATAGTCGCGACGATCTGATTGTCGGGCGATTGAAACACCATCCCGACCGTCGCCCGAATATCCAGGGTATGAGCCCGGTCTTTGGTGTTCCACTCCTTGACCCACACATCGCCCTGGGTAGGTTGCAGCAGGCCATTCAAATGACGTGCAAGCGTCGACTTGCCCGAACCGTTGTGCCCCACAATAGCGACATATTCACCTTTATGAATGGTGAGATTGAGACCCTGCAACGCCGACACCGGGGTTGCACCTTCGCGGGTGTAGGTGTGCTCAAGCTGTTCAATGCGGATAATTGGTTCCAACGCCGGTCTCAAAATTCTGATGAGGGTGGATAATTCAGCGCAGCAGCCCGGCTGCGTCGGCTGGTAAAGGGGGGAGCACATCCGGCCAGCAGACTGGATGTGCCAGATCAGGATTCGTGCCAGGAACGGGTATTGTCATAGGTTTATTGTAACCAGAGCATCCTTCCCTGTCAACGAAGGCACAGGTTTAGCAGGTGTCGCCTGCATGATTCAGAATCGCAACACCGGGCATCGGGCCATTGCCAATGGGCAACGTTCAGCGAGCAATTGTCAATCTGCCAGCAGCACCAGGTCGTTGCGATGCACCGCCACGGAGCCATAGGTGTAGCCCAGGCGTTCGCTGATCTGCTCGGAATGGCAACCAGCGATCTGCCGCAGGTCGCTGCTATGATAGGCCGCGATGCCACGTGCCAATTCGTGGCTGTGCAGATCGTAGATCGAGATGGTGTCGCCGCGCAGAAATTCCCCCTCCACTCGGTGGATGCCCGCGGGTAACAAGCTGCGCCCCTGTTGGGTGAGCGCCTTTGTCGCGCCATCATCAACGACCAGCTTGCCCGCGGGTTTGTGACCGGCCAGAATCCAGAGCTTACGATTTTCGAGCGGATTATCCAGCGCGGGGAAACGAGTGCCCAGGGCTTCCCCGGCCACGATCCGCCCGATCACATTCGGCTCGCGTCCCGCGGCGATCACCACATCGACCCCGGCGCGGCGGGCTTTGTCCGCAGCTTCGATCTTAGTGGCCATGCCACCGGTGCCGAGGCCGCTTTTGCTCCCACCCGCCAAACTGCGCACCTGATCATCGATCCGGCGCACTTCGCGGATCAACTGCGCGTCCGCGTTGGTGCGGGGATCCGCGGTGTAAAGGCCAGGCAGATCGGTGAGCAACAACAGCAGATCCGCACCGATCAGCGTGGCGACCAGGGCCGATAAATTATCGTTATCGCCGACTTTGATCTCTTCGGTAGCCACCGCGTCGTTCTCGTTGACAATCGGGACGATGCGCAGGTCGAGCAAGGCCATGAAGGCATCGCGCGCATTCAGGTAGCGCTGCCGGTTTTCGACATCGGCACGCGTCAGCAAGATCTGTCCGACGTGAATGCCATAGATCTCAAAATAGCGTTCCCAGGTCAACATCAATCGGCTTTGCCCCACCGCGGCAAAGAGCTGTTTATTGGCAATGGTTGGGGGCAGCTCGGCAAAGTTGAGCCGGGCCCGGCCCACGGCCTGGGCGCCGGAACTGACCACCACAATATCATGGCCGCTGCTGTGCAACTCGGCGCACTGGCGCACCAACTCCACCAGGCGGGGATGATCCAACTGGCGCGTGCCGCCAGTCAATACGCTGGTGCCCAGTTTCACGACGATGCGTTTAGGTGAAAGATGATGACTCATGATCACGAGGGGAGTCGTTGCCACTCCCCTCTCTTCTCCCGACGTTTTCAGGCTTGAACAGGTGTCTCTAACGTGCGATAGCGCTGCTGCCAATGCCAACTGTCGCTCGCAGCAATCAGCGGTCGGAATACCTCTGGCAGGTTGTCGATAAAGGCCTGGCTGGGTTCCTGGCCGGGCCAGGCGCGGAACATGGGCGGGGTGTACCCACCGATCAAAATGACGCGCTCGCGCTCGCTGCGCAATTGCCCCGTGGCGTGGATCAGCGATTCGGCAAAGAGTAGCGTGGAGCCAGCCGGCGCGATCACCTGGTGGATCAGCGAGGGGTCTTCGTAAGCACAGGCGATGATCTGCTCCTGTGGGGCGTTGATTTTATGGCTGCCAGCAATGACCACCGTCCCGCCGTCGTCTGGGCCCAGGTCGGTCAGATTTGTCAGGGTTTTGACAAAATTGCAATGGAAAAGCCCATTTTCCGTGTAGGTGCCAAATTCGGGCCGGGTGCCGGTATGGAAGCCATAGCGCGCGGGGGCGTTGGCATCATAATCTGGCGGGCGCGAGTTGATGATCGCCTCGGATTCTTCTAAGCGCACCTTACCGCCGACCAATTCTTCGGCCATGCCCACCAGATGGGGATGGGTTAAGTATTCGAAAATTGCTGGGTCAGTCTCCAGAATGTGGGCAAAGTGCATGTGATTGGGCCTACAGCTGGAAAGCCAGGCGTTGCGCACCCGTGCTTTCGCCGGGTCGCCCGTGGCCAGAAAATCCCGCTTCAGCCGATACATGGCTTCGAGCATCCGGCTGATTTCGTCGGCAGTAAGCGTGTTTGGCACGACGACATACCCATTGACATCCAGATGGTAGCGCTGCGCAGGTGTCAGCGCAGGGAATTTGGCCTGAAACCCATTTGTATGTCCGTTTGTCTGCATAACTGATAACCTTTCAACAAATCCAGGGTTGAACCATTTGAACCATAGCGGGCATCTCTTACAGCGCATGCCTCAGCCGCTGTAATCCTGTCTGAAAGGGGGATGAGATCCTTGTCTGATCTCCAACTAGTTTACAATAGAAAAGAGGAAGATGGTAAACATCTGGACATGACAGAGCAACTCGGCCAGCCCAAGGTTGGCGCGGGGTGGCTGCGCCCTCGCGAAGCTGCGGAATCCCGCCATAGTGGCGAGCGGGCGGGGCAAATCCTGCCGATGAGTTGACGGGAAGCAAGCTTGCAGCCGATTTAGAGGAGTATGTTACACTTGGCTCAGGCTCAACGTTTAGCAAGTATTGAGGTATGGTTTCGAATGTATAAAATTTTGATCAGTTATGATATGCAGGCTGGCAAAGAACAGGAATGCCAGGAATATCTTATTAACAAATTAGCGCCTGGGCTGGCTCGGTTGGGTTTTCGCATCGCCGATGTCTGGTATACGATCTGGGGAAGCTCACCGCAGATCCTCAGCGGCGGGTTGATCGAAGATTTTGAGCAGGCGCAGCGTATCTTCCAGTCGGACTCGTGGGCGCAACTGGCCCAGGGCATGACTCTCCTCACCGATAATTTCCAGGTGCGGATTGTCAAGAGCCGCGACGATCAATTTAGCATCAATTAGCCTCTATGTCACCCAAGCCGCTTGCGCTGGTGGTCTTTCTCGAAAATGTTGGCCATATTCATGGTGTGCCATTGCCCACGTGGGGAATGGCTGCTATTGATTGGCTGACCGAAGAATATGCCAAGCTGCTCCTGCGTTTGTATGGCGCCCATCGCCGGTATGACCGGGTCGAAATTCTGGAAGATGAGCGCGCCACCGGCCCCCATCTGGTCGAGGCGCTCACCACGCTCAGCCGCAGCCATCGGGTGGATCTGCTGCTGCTCGTCCACGGGCATCGGCATTGTTTGGTGGGCTACAAAAATCAGACTTTGGTCGGTCTGGAGACCTTTACCCCCCTGCGCACAGCCTACGAGCAAGAGCCAACGTTGCTGGATCTGCGCATGGTCTATGGCCTGAATTGTTATGGCGTCACCCTGAGCACGACCTGGTTGGCCCTGGGCGCAGAGGTGGTCAACGGCGCGGTCGGCGTAAATTGGTTCCCAGAACCCAGCTTGTCGATCTTCCTCTGGCAATGGTTGCATGGTCGCCCCTACAGCCAGGCTGTGCGGGCCAGCAATCTCTGGGCCGACCGAGTCTGGCGCTGGATCCTCAAGCCCTGGACCAAGGGGCGCGAGCATCCATGGATTGCCAGCAGCCGCCAAACCGTGCTCGGCCTGCGCGAGATCACCATCGACTCGTAACGCTCGCTCCTCTCCCTGTCCGCTGACTCACCCCGCGGATTTAGCTGAATGGAATGGGTCGTCGCCTGGGTTGGCGTACGGCGGCGTTACCGTTGGCTTGCTCAGGGTAGCCGTGCGCAATGCTCGCTGGCTCAGCGCATAAAACGCGGTGAGCAAATAGAGCCCGCTGCCCAATAGATAGACCCAGCGCACCGGGGCATGGTCGGCCATCCAGGCCAGGATCAGGCTCGCGCCCAGGAAGCTAATATTGACCAACATCTGGCGAGTCGCATAAATTCGCCCCAACAATCGTTGATCAACCGAAGATTGCAGGAGCGTATCTTGGGCCACGTCCCGAAATGCCCCGGGCAAGCCATAGGCGGCACAGACGATCAGCGCAAAGAGGACATTCGGGCTGAGCGCGTAGGCCACGGTCAACAGACCATTGACAAAGGCATTGATGATGATCATGCGGCCCGGGCGTTTCGCCAGTTGATTGGCCAGCAGCAGGGCCAGGATGGCCCCCACCGCGTTGCTGCCCCAAAAGACCGCCAGTTGGTTGCCCCACGCCTGAGGTGTGGCCTGCAAGGCGCGCTCGGCAAAGACCAGCATGATCGACGCAGTCCAGATGCCGTGCGGCCAATGCTCCAATGTTTCCATCACTACCAGCGAACGGGCCAATTGATGGTGGCGCAAATAGTGCAGCCCATCGCCAATCATGCGCAGGATGGGCACCTGCGCTCTTGTCTGGTCACCGTCGCCCTCAGCACGCAGTGGTTGGATCTGCCAGGCCGCGAGCGCTGCAAAGAGAAAGCAGCCCAGGTTGAGGCCGATCAACGTGCTGATGCCAAACTGGATCAAGATCCAGCCGCCCGCGCCATAGGCGAGCGCATAGGCCGCCAGATTGGTGCTCATGGCCAGGCTATTGGCCGAGAGTAAGGCGGAGCGCGGCACCAGCGAGGGAATCAGCGCCATCTGCGCGGGCTTGTAGAAAATATCAGCCAGGGCAATGCCAAAGACGATCAAATAGACCAGCCAGACATTGCTGACGATGCCACTGGTCGTCAACGCCACAATGGCGATCAGCGCGGTCCGCAGCAGATTCATGCTGATCAACACCCAGCGCCGATCATAGCGGTCGACCAGTGCGCCGGCCAGGGGCCCAAAGAGGAAACCGGGCAACATGCGGGCGAGCAGAACGCCGGTGGCTTGCAAGGCCGACCCAGTCCGCTCGTAGATGGCGACCATAACCCCAATATTGTATAATTCATTGCCCAGCGTGGCCGCAATTTGGGCCAGCCACAGGGCGAGGAAACCACGATTGCGCAGGAGGGTGACGATCATACAATCCTATCGTTGGTGGCAGGGATGAAAAAACAAAATCTGTGAATCCGTGGCTAGTGTCAGTGTAGAGTGGATAGCTAGTGAAACAGCTTAATTGAACCACGAAGAGCACGAAGGACACGAAGAAACACTTCATGTATTTCGTGTCCTTCGTGGTAAAAAATGTAGTCGATCATCAACTATCTTTGATCACTACCTCCGTGTTAGCTGTGATTTCTAAAATCTTGCTTGGCTTGACTCAGAATCCAAAAACGCTTTCAAAAACTCATCCACAGAGTACGCAGATTCTCTGGACGACAAACCAAAAATCTGGGGATTCTCAAACAGTTTCTGATAGAGAAATTAAATAGAGATCGCACAAATAGCGAGCAAGTAGGTG
>CAZIRP010000095.1:0-2265 GCA_964541665.1 uncultured Caldilineaceae bacterium
ATGTGTGGATGGTGAGCACGGGCACGGAGTGGATCTACAGCCTGGGCGGATAGGGAGTGGTAAATGAGCCATGATTGAACAAATGGTGGTGGTGGCGCTGATCGGTGTGGGACTGGCTTACACCGGTGCCAAGCTGGATGGACCATTCGGCCTGGCAACATGGCTGAAGGAGCGGATCCTGAATGCGCGGTGGGTCCCGAGTTGGTTACAGCGCGGGGTGGAATGTGTGTTTTGCTGGCTGTTTTGGACAACGGCCCTGGGCACACTATTGATCCTGGCCTCCCCGGCCCAATCCGATAGCTGGCTGATGATGCTTCTGATTTGGCTGGGTGGTTTCGGCTTGGGTGTGGTGGTGTTTTTGTGGGTGGGTGAGTGATGGCAGCGTGCGAGTATAGCGTGCTGGGCACAGCCAGCCTGAGCGTGAACGAATGGCGCACGACGATGGGATTGCCCACCGATTGCGACCTGACGCCCGCGCAAGCCGAGGATGTGGCCGCGGCCATCCACCAGGCGGACGAAGATGTGGCGCTCTATGCTGGCTGGTGGCCAACGGCGCGGCAGGTGTGTGAAGAAATTCCAGTGGCGGTGCAGTATGGGGGCTGCTTTTTTGCCCGCGCCGGGTTGAGCCGCTGGGTGACATTGCGTTTTGGCAAAGTGCAAGCAGTGGAAGCTGTGGAGTTTTTGCGGCGACCGGGGAGTTGCACCGAGGGCGACGCCTGTTACAGCGCCGAGCCTGGTGCGGTCTGCCTGACCGATAGCCGCTATGGTTCGGTGGAACTGGACGTGCGCAGCGCGGCGGGCTGTCGCTGGCCGAACCAGATTGAGCGCGTGCGCATCCGCTATGTGAGTGGTGATGTGGGGACAGGTCAGCCCGTACGTTTTCGGGGCTTGCTGGCTCGTTATGCCGCTACGCTGCTCTGCTCACCCTATCTGTGCGGGGTGGATTTGCGTTGCGACGACTGGAGCAGCTACACGCTAACCGACACCGAGTACGAACGCAGCGAAGAGACGATCTATGGTAGCCAGATGAATCTGGACGACTACACCGAGACCGAACGTTGGCAGACCAACACTCGTGAGCAACGCTTGCCCCAGAACCCGAACGACTATCAGAGTCCATTTGGCCATACCCAGGCCGGCGTGCAGCTGTGGCGCTATCTCAAGTCGCGGCGACGGTTGCGGGCGTATCGGTTATGAGTCTGGAGTCAACAGCAGTCCAGGGTCCGCAGTCAACGACTCAGGACGCCAGACTGTGGACTTTGGACGAAGAAGGAGTAAAGGATGAACAAGCTGCCGCTGATGGCGGGATGTGGGGTGATGCCGATGGGCAATTGTGAATGTGAATGTGATTATAGCTGCCTGACCTTGACCAAGACGCAGGATGTCAATGGGCGAGCGACGTATGACGAGACGACCGGCGTGTTGAACCTGCCGCCAGCGATTGTGGCGAGACGCCAGCAGTTGGCATTGGGCATCTTTGTGCCTGAGCAGGTGTGGGTGCCGATTGCGGGCTTGGAGCAGATTGTGATTGACACGACGGGCAACCAGATGGCTCCTGTCAGTCCGGACGATCGGCTGCTGATCCCGCGCAATGGACACTTCAATCTGAACGTACATGCACAGGTGGAGTCGGACAGTGATGGGGTGCTGCTGGTGCGCATGGTCGTGGTGGGTACTGGTGGCTTTGTGCGCACGGTGACCGCGCCGGTGGTGGCTGGCATGGTGGGCGGGGCAGATGTGGATGCGCCGGTATCACCGCGCAGCGTTGGCGACATCGTGCAAGTAGCATTGATGACGACCTGCCCCAGTGGCATGTTAGTCAACACGGTTTCGATTGCCGCTGAGTATGTCGAGGGCACATAGGTGGGAGTCAACAGCAGTCCAAAGTCCTGAGTCAACAACAGTCTAAAATCGAGCTATACCTCGACTCCGGACTCTGGACTCTGGACTTAGGACTTTGGACTCCGGACTCTGGACTAAAAAGGAGCGAAGCGACGATGGTTGAGGTATTGGTAGGCCGCCAGGCGTTGGCCGAGGCAGGGCGAGCGATCTATGCGTTGCCAAGTATGGTGCGCACAACGGTGCGTAACGGCCGCAGCGAGCAACAGGCATTGGTGCAGGTAGAGTTGAGCGCGCTGGGCAGTGTGCGAGTGCGCGCGTTGGTGGCTGATCCGCTCGGTGCCCAGTTGGAATCTGAAGCGAGTACCGTGCTGGCGACTTTGCTCGAACAGCGGTAGGGCGGTCGGATGATAGGGTGATAGGGAG
>CAZIRP010000095.1:2365-21175 GCA_964541665.1 uncultured Caldilineaceae bacterium
GCCCCAGACACGAACCTGAGCTGGTCGGCAGAAGTGGAGCTGCTGGGCCAGGCGATCCACGCGGTGCCGCTGACGGGCAGCGTATCGAGTGAGCGACTGACGCGGGCAACCCAGGGCGAACGTTTTACCATTCTGCATGTGGCCGCGCATGGGGATGACAATGGTGTATGGCTGAGTGATGATGAGCAGCTGACCAAGGAAGAGCTGGCGCAGATTGCCCGCCATGTGCGGGCAGATCTGGTCTTTCTCAATGCCTGTCGCTCCGCGGCGCTGGGTCAGTATCTGGCATGCCAGGGGGTGCCAGCGGTGGTGGCATACACGATGCCGACGCTAGACCGCAACGCGTTGCGCACGGCCAGCTACTATTATGAAGAACTTGTTGCGTTGGGCATGGACTATCGCCGCGCTTTTGAGAAGGTGGGCCCGTGTGATGGTTCGTTGGCTTGGTTTGCCGGGGCGGGGTATGTTGAGCGAGCGGTTGAGCCGCTGGTGGCGTCGCTGGTTGGCATGCAAGGCGAGCTGAAGGGGATGCGCCAAACCGTGCTGACCGGGCTGGTGCTCATGCTGCTGATCAATCTCATTTTGGCGGTGCTGCTGTGGGTGAATGTGGCTGCTGGGCAGACCGTGCCAGCGCTTTCGCCGCTCTCGCCCTTGCCAAGCCGAGAGATCCCGACCCAATCCTCGCCCTTACCAACCAGCACGTTGATTCCGATATTGACTGAATCGCCACTGCACCGTGTGACGCGCCTACCCAGTGGTGGGGTACCGCCGACAGCGCTCCCGTCGCCGATTGTGCCACCGTCACTGACCGCAACTCTGCCGAACGTGGGGGTAACTCCGATCCCGGAGGGGTTGGAACCCTGCGAAACGCATTGAACGTTAATTGTTGAGCTGAATCAAAATGCCGCCCGAGATAAATCGAGCGGCATTTTTGTTTAACAGATGATTCTATGTGTTTTGTTGTATCTTTCAACCAAGTAATTGATCAAATGTCGTATGGAATTTGTATAACAATCACGTTTTCTCTCTGTGAACCATTGAAGTATGATGACGCGTGGCGTTCATAATCCCTGTTCAAGCCTAAAATTAAAGTTGACAGAGTATAAGCTTTGCAGTTAGGATGTCGCATATTACGCATTTTGATTAAAATGAAGGGGGACGAATGGAATTTTTGAGCGTCACCCAGGTTGCTACCATGTTAAGCACGAGTCATGATACCGTATTGCGTATGATTCACAGTGGGCAGCTTCGTGGTGAAAAGCTTCGTCCGCGGGGTCGTTATCGAATCGCAAAAGATGATTTGATAGCTTATGCGGAGCGTCAGCAGCTTACTTTGCAGTTTGATAAAATTGGTGGTAACCAATAAGAAAGCGGTCCCGGCATCTTCTTGGCGGATGAGCCCGGAACCGCTTACAAAAGCACCTTAACAACTGAATTGGTGTTCAGCTGTAAGATGTTAGGCTGGGGAACAGGGATTCGAACCCCAACTGGTTGATCCAGAGTCAACTGTTCTGCCGATTAAACTATTCCCCATTGAGTGTGTGCAAACCATAACCTGCAGCCAGTAGTGTTCTGCACTATCGAGCAGGAAATATACCACAAGGACTGTATTCTCGGCAAATTTGTGGGGTCTGCAAGGTGCTGTCCCGTATATCGCTCAGAATCTACCCGTAACCTGGTTGCGGCCCCCGAAGCTGGGCTGCCCCGATCTCTTTGGCGCAGAGTGTACGGATAGACTTTCAGGCAGGTTGCAGCGCTGCTGCTTGTAGCATCTTGCTGGCGTTCTGGAGTCGCTGCAAGGTTTCCTCGCGGCCCAACACCACCATGCTCTCAAACAAGGGCGGCGCGACCTCTTTGGCTGTCAAAGCGACCCGGAAAGGCGTCAGGAGCGGGCCGATCTTCAAGCCCTCTTTTTCGGCAAATTCCCGGAACGCGGCTTCAAGCCGCGGCGTGGAGAAGTCATCCAGCGTGGCGACCAGGTCGCTGCCGCGCTGCAAAAGATCCGCGGCCTGGCTCAGGGTTAATTTGCGTTTGGCCGTAAACATAGCTGGGTCGCTATAGACCAAGTCGTCTGCCGCCTGGAATGCCCAATCCACATATTGCGCGGCATCGGTCAACAATTTGATGCGCTCCTGGACCAGTGGAATCAATTGCGAGAGTTGTTCACTCTGCTGCATCTCTGCTTCATCCCGCCCGAGTTGTTTGGCCAAATAGGGGGCCAGTCGGCGGTGCAGCTCAGTCGAGTCGAGGTTGCGCATGTAGAGCCCACTGAGCCACTTGAGCTTTTCGTAATTGAGCGCTGCCGATTTTGGATTGATGTCGGCCACATCAAAGCGCTCGATGGCCTGTTCGCGCGAAAAAACCTCTTGTTCGGCGTCATAATTCCAGCCGATGTTGCAGAGAAAGTTGAAGAGTGCTTCCGGCAGATAGCCCGCTTCGATATAATCGCGCACGTGCGCGCCCTGGTCGCGTTTGCTCATCTTGCTGCCATCCGGGTTGAGGATGATCGGCGCGTGGATCAGCGTGGGCATGGTCCAACCAAAAGCGTCAAAGAGCAATTTGTGGATCGGTGCCGAGGGCAACCACTCTTCGGCGCGGATCACATGAGTGATGGCCATCAGATGATCATCGACCACCATGGCCAAATGGTAGGTGGGCATGCCATCGGTCTTGAGCAGTACTTGATCCACCAAGGTGCGGTTGGGAAAGGCGATCTCCCCGCGGATCAGGTCATGAACCGTGGTGACACCGTCCAATGGTGCGGCGAAGCGAATGGCGTAGGGCCGTCCTTCGGCGGCTAGGGCTGCCTGTTGCTCGGCGCTGAGGTAGCGATCCCGCCGATCATATGGCTTGCGCTGTGGTTGGTTCGCGCCCAGCTCGCTTTCTTCTTCGGGGCTGGCTGCTTCCCATTCTTCCACCGGTGTGTAACAACGATAAGCGTAGCCATTCTCTACCAATTGCTCGGCATACTGGCGATAGAGTGCTTTGCGCTGGCTTTGCACATAGGGCCCATAAGGCCCCCCAATATCGGGCCCCTCATCCCAATCCAAGCCCAACCATCGCAATCCGCGGATGATGTCGTTCAGGCTCTCGGGGTTAAACCGCGATTGATCGGTGTCCTCAATCCGCAGGATAAATTGGCCGCCGGTATGGCGGGCATAGAGCCAGTCGAAGAGGGCGGTGCGCAAACCGCCTAAGTGCAGAAAGCCGGTTGGGCTAGGGGCAAAACGAACGCGAGCCGGTGTTGTTGTACTCATGGTGGTACATTCCAATTATGTCAACGACAGAAGATCTCATCTGAAATTTTGGAATGTCTAGCGTAGCACAGGTGCGCGGGAACGTCAATAAATGGCCATTTGGCACCCCCAAATCGCCAACTTGGCCCCCAACTGTGGATCAATGTGCTCAGCGCCCTACTGAATACAGGAGGAGTGAGCTGGCTTGTTCAGCAACAATTGGGACGTTTTGAGTTTGGGCCACTGAATGCAGGTGCGCATTGCCATAGGCAAAGGCCAGTAAACACGCAATCGTCATAAAAAAATAGGCTAAAAAGAAGCGAAACCCCATGATCATCCCCCAAGTATGTAAGAAAGGCGTGACACTCTATTTATCGCTGAATTGGGCCAAATCCTTCGATACGGGCGGACTTTTCATACGAATTCCCTACGCAGGGTTCAAGGATTTATCTGCCAATATTGTTTGACAATCCACAACCAACCTGCTATAGTGCCCGCACAACCTTACATGATGGCTCTTATCCAGAGAGGTGGAGGGACCGGCCCGATAAAACCTCGGCAACCCGGTGTGGCGCAGGCAAAGATGCCAACCGCTGCATGAAGGGTGCCAATTCCGGCAGACGTGTTCTGGAAGATGAGAGGAGTGATTCTGTTTCCTGCCTGCTCTTACCCTCGCCAATAAGTGGGAAACCTGGATAGTAACACCCTCTCATCAAGCTGATGAGAGTTTTTTTTGCTATTTTTTTTGTCATTCCATTTATGCTCTTTTGTCGCAGGCAGGCGGTCTGGGCCACTACTCTCGGCCATCTGCCCCCGACACCACTGTATCAAGGAGAAGGTCGCATGACCACCGAACGTAAATATGGCTTTACCACGCAGCAGCTTCACGCCGGGCAAACCCCCGACCCGACCACTGGAAGCCGCGCCGTGCCTATCTACCAAACGACGAGCTACCAATTCCGCAATACGGAACATGCGGCCAACCTCTTTGCGTTGCGCGAATTGGGCAATATCTACACCCGCATCATGAACCCGACCACCGATGTGTTGGAGCAGCGTGTGGCCGCGTTGGAAGGTGGGGTCGGAGCGTTGGCCGCCAGCAGTGGGCATGCCGCCCAAACGATGGCGATCTTCACGCTTTGCAGCGCGGGTGATCATATTGTCAGCAGTAGTCGCCTGTATGGGGGGACCTTCAACCAATTCCATTACACCTTCCCGCGCCTCGGCATCGAGGTGACCTTTGTCGACCCGACCGATCCCAGCAATTTTGAAAAGGCGATCCGCCCCAACACCAAAATCATCTACGGCGAGACGCTGGGCAACCCCGACATCACGGTCTTTCCCTTTGCTGAAGTCAGCAAAATTGCTCAGGCGCACAACATCCCCTTGGTGATCGACAACACCTTTGCCACCCCCTACCTCTGCCGCCCATTCGAACTGGGGGCGAATATTGTGGTGCATAGCACGACCAAATTTATCGAAGGTCATGGCACAACAATCGGTGGGATCATCGTGGATGGTGGCAATTTTGATTGGACGAGCGGTCGCTTTGACAACTTCACGACGCCCGACCCAAGCTATCATGGCTTGAAATATGCTGATCTGCTGGGGATGGGCCTGCCGCCCTTTATCATCAAGGCGCGGGTGCAAGTCCTGCGCGATATTGGGGCCAGCCAGACCCCCTTCAATAGCTGGATAACGCTGCACGGGATCGAAACCCTGAGCCTGCGGATGGAGCGCCACAGCAGCAATGCCCAAAAGGTCGCTGAATATCTTGAGGCGCACAGCGCGGTCAGTTGGGTGACCTATCCCGGCCTGGCCAGCCACCGCGACCATGCGGCTGCCAAGCAATATCTGCCCAAAGGTCAGGGCGCGCTCCTGGGCTTTGGCATCAAGGGTGGTGTGGCTGCCGGCCAGAAGTTTATCGATAGCCTGAAGCTGTTCAGCCACCTGGCCAATGTCGGGGATGCCAAGAGCCTGGCCATCCATCCCGCCACCACCACGCACAGCCAGCTCAGCGAAGCGGAGATGGCGAGCGCCGGGGTCACCCCCGACTTTATCCGCCTCAGCATTGGGCTGGAAGACATTGAAGATATTTTGTGGGATCTGGAGCAGGCGCTGGCTGCTGCCATCCAGTCGTGACGAAATGGTTGTGGTAGACAGGTAAGCAGGGAAACAGGTAGATAAGTTGCCGACCCGCGGCTGATCTGCCTGTTTGCCTCTCTCCGATTCGTACCCCTTGCGAGGAAACATGAGCAGCAGTAACTCCGTTGGCATTGTTGAAACCAAGACTTTCACCTTTGCCGAAGACGACCCCTTCTGTTTGGAGAGTGGTGCTAGTCTCGGCCCCGTTACTATCGCGTATGAGACATACGGCCAATTGAACGCTGATCGCTCGAACGCGATTCTGGTCTGCCATGCCCTCAGTGGCAGCGCCCATGCTGCAGGGTATCATTGCGATGAAGATAAAAAGCCTGGCTGGTGGGATGAATGTATCGGCCCTGGGAAAGCTTTTGACACCAATCGCTTTTTTGTGATCTGCAGCAATGTGTTGGGTAGTTGTTATGGCTCCACCGGCCCCATGAGCACCAACCCGGCAACGGGCAAACCCTATGGGCTGGGCTTCCCCGTGGTGACTATCGGCGATATGGTGCGTGCCCAGGTCAAGTTGATCGACCATCTGGGGATTGAACAATTGCTCTGCGTGGTCGGTGGCTCGATGGGGGGGATGCAGGTCCTGGAGTGGGCGGCGCATCATCCGCAACGGCTGAAATCGGCCATCCCGCTGGCAGCCACCGCCTATCACAGCCCGATGTTGATCGCCTTTGGCGAAGTCGGGCGCCAGGCCATTTATGCTGACCCTGCCTGGCAACAAGGTGAATATTACGAGAGTGGGGTCAAGCCCGACGCAGGGCTGGCCGTGGCCCGCATGGTCGGCCACATCACCTATTTGAGCGAAGAATCGATGCACCAGAAATTTGGTCGTCGTTTGCGCCATCTCGAACGCTATGGGTACGAATTTAACACCGAGTTCGAGGTGGAAAGTTACCTGAAATATAATGGTAATGCCTTTACCCGCCGCTTTGATGCCAACAGCTATCTCTATGTCACCAAGGCGATGGATTATTTTGACCTTAGCCAGCCCAGCGGTTCCCTGGCAGCTTCATTTGCCGACGCAAGCCACCTGAAATTTTTGGTTGTCAGTTTTACCAGCGACTGGCTTTATCCAAGCTATCACAGCAAACGCTTGGTCAGCGCGCTGATGACCGTGGGCGCGGACGCAACCTATCTCGACATCCAAAGCAGTTGGGGCCATGATGCCTTTTTGCTCGAGGTCGATACGATGACCTCCCTGCTTGGCAGCTTCTTAGAGCGCCTGGTGAACGAAGAGGGGATCCGCTTGCCCACCGAGCCGAGCCGAACAGAATCGCCCGTCACCGTCCTGGCGGATGACGACCCCTTGCTTCAGGAGGTCAAGGCCCTGGCGTGACCAGCCTACAACGAACCCAGCGGGTAGCCGCGAACAATCCCCACGCT
Source organism: uncultured Caldilineaceae bacterium (assembly GCA_964541665.1). Lineage (GTDB taxonomy): Bacteria > Chloroflexota > Anaerolineae > Caldilineales > Caldilineaceae > CFX5. The sequence continues at coordinate 9,139 of CAZIRP010000095.1, forward strand.
GCCAGTGGCTTGCGCCCCGATCTCAAAGTGATCGCCGAGTTGATCCCCGCTGAGACGCGAGTACTGGATCTTGGTTGTGGCAACGGGGATCTGTTGGCGCACCTCACCCAACATTGCCGGGTGACGGGGCGTGGTGTCGAGTTGAGCGAAGAAGGGGTGTTGGCCTGTGTGCGTCGCGGCCTGAGCGTGCGCCAGGGCAACCTGAACGAGGGCCTGGCAGATTATCCAGACGCCAGCTTCGATTATGTGATCCTCAGCCAGACGCTGCCCTTTTTGGATGATCCCACCAAAATCATTGGCGAGATGTTGCGGGTCGGGCGGCGTGCGGTGGTGAGCTTTCCCAACTGGGGCTATTGGCGCTATCGGTTGCAATTTTTGCTGACCGGCTGCACGCCTGAAACGCAGGATCTGCCCCACCGTTGGTACGACAGCCCACGCATGCAGAGTTTTACCATCACCGATTTTTCCCATTTCTGCGCGGCGATTGGCATTCACATCTGCGAAGAGGTGTACCTGGCCCACGGGCAGCCGATCCAGGTGTGGAAGTTCAAAAATCTGCTGGCAACGACCGCGGTTTTTTCGCTCGCTAAAAAATAACTTCCCAGCGGTGAGCACAACAGGTGCGCTCAGGCATACCTGCTGCTCACCTCCGGGAAGATTCCCTTATGAACCCTCGCCCGCCGCGTTGATCGCGGTTTGCAGCCGTTGTTGCGAATCGAGCAGCGCCGCATCTGTATCGCGCCCATAACCACCGGACTTGGGCAAGCCGCCAATCTCCAGAATGGCCGGGCCAGCAAAGCCGCGGCGCCGTAATTCAGCCATATAGAACACAAAATCAATATTCCCCTGCCCCAAAGGTAGATGATAATTCACTTCGGGCAAGGGCGTATCAGCCACATGGATCATGCTCATGCGCGGGGCGAGCGCCAGAAAGGCCGCCAACTGCGCGGACTCAGTGTGGTTCAGATCCCAGACAAAGTTCAACCCAGGAACCGCGTCTACCATGGCCTGGCAAGCCTCCGGTGTGCCAAAGAGCAGCAATTCGGGCTCGTTGTGTTCCAGACCAAAATGAACATCGTGCTGCTGAGCGAGGTGTACGGCTTCGCTGAATTGGGGTATCAGCGAGCGTTCGAGGGCACGCACCTCGGCTTCTGTGGCCCATTCATTGAGCGCCAGGTGCCAATGCACGAATGGGCAAGGCAAGGCGAGGATCGCGGGCAGATTGTGCTGCAAAACGTCGATGGGGCGTTGACCCGTCCGTGTGCGGCCTGTTCGATCCACCCGCACCACGATCTCCATCACCGCGATCATCTGGGCCGCGCGCAACAGGCCCGCCACCGTGGCAAACTCATCGTCCAGATCCGCCGGTTGCAATCCCAGCTCCTTACCCGGAATTTGGATCGCTTCGAAGCCATGTCGATGCGCAAAGGCAAGTTCAGCGCGCGCCGGTCGCCAATTCGCGGGGAAGAATCGCCCGTTAATGCCAATCTTCATCAGAAACAACCATTCTGTGCCTGGTTTCCAGCCTGAAATTTTGCGCCGCTCTGGGGATCGCAGGACAAAATCGGGCACCGCGACCCAGAGCGGATGGGCCCTTATTCCTCTTCAAAAAGCCGATCACCCCGATGCAGGCGTTGCGCGATCTGGTAGGTTTGGCCCTGGGCGCGCACGGTGGGCGAATGGGCCGCCAGATAACGCCCCGCGGCAATCAGCGCATGGATCGCTTCGGGGCGACCGGCAAACAAGTTCGCCTGCCGGAAAGCCGCCTCTATGCTTTGGATGGTATGGAAGTCTCGATCCTCGCGCAGCAACAATTTGCCCAATTGGGCCAGAAGGCGGTTGGGTTCACCGCCGCCATAGAGAAAATGGGCAACTTGCTCCCCGGCTTGATTGACCTGCTGCTGTTGATCCAACAAGCTCGTCAGCTTCTTCAACTCGCCATTCGCGGACGCGCCATTGCGGCTGGGCAAGCGCGCCGCGGGAATGTTCAGGAAGCGATCCAGATAGATGCTCATGGCCGCATCAAAGACGCCGCGCAACAATTCCGCCGAGGGCGCGCGCCGCAACCCCTGTTGGATGGCATTGGCGAAGGTGAAGGTGTGCAGCGCGGTGTCCCAATCGCCAAATTCGTTGCTGGTGTGGAAGCGGGCAATCCGCAAGGCAGCCGCGTGCGTGACCACTTCGGCCAGCGCCACCGCGCTGCAACCCTGGCGCAGGGCCGCCAAAAGCGCATCCACCGTCGCTTGCGGGTCGTCGCCAAGCAGGGTGGTGATCAGCGTTTCGTTGCTCGCGTCATCATACGCCTTGCCTGCGCCGTCGTTCAGCGCATCGCTCAAGTGGGGGAAGGTCGCTTCGAGCAGCGCTACCAGATCCACCGGGTTGCGCCACGCGTTGGATTCTTCCATGCGCGCCGCGTTGGCATAGCCGCTGACCAAACTGGTCAACACTGGTTCGGCCAACTCCCAGCCCGCCAGATCCAGCGCTTCGAAGGCTTTGTTGGTGAAATCCGCGGGGTGACCGACATCAATATAGCGGAAATCGGTGACCGCGCTAAAGAGCATGTCGGCCATCTGGCGATGATCCGCGCCGCTGCGGATGGCCGACACGATACACCGTTCAGCGCCTTCGTCATCGCGCACGGCAATGAATTGGCGGAACCAACGTTTGAGCGTTGGCAGATCGGTCGAGGAGCCGGGCAATGGGCGCACCCCAAAGCGGGGCGGCGAACCAGCACTATCACGCGCCACCGCGGCCAGCCCATGATAGAGCGCCCGCGGTCGATCTTCGGCATCGAGCCTGGGCAACATGTTCATCATGCAGACGAGCATGGTCAACCCCTGGCCCCAGCCGCGTGATCGATAAGTTGCGCCAAACTGTAAACCGCTGCGGAATGGTTCGATTGCATCGCCGCCTTCTATCAGCGTGAGCACGGCTTTGCCGATCACCAGCGGGAGATCGCGTTCGAGCCCTACCTGCAACCGGTCGCGCTGATGGTTGCGGGCATCGGCGCGCGGGGCAATATCCACCCAAATTTCGTGATCGCGTACTTCGACCGGGAAGGCACGCACATCATCGGCGAATTGATCGAACGCGCCGCCGGTTTCCAGATCAAAGCGGGCATAATGCCAGTAGCACGTGAGAATACCATCGTTCACCGAGCCCTTGTCGAGTGGGAAACCCATGTGTGGGCAGCGGTTATCCACGCCATAAATTTTGTCTTGATGTTGAAAGAGGGCGACGGTGTGGCCGTCGAGTTGGACTGTGAGGTAGCCACGTTTTTGCAGCGCAGCCAACGGGGCTGCATAGACAAATTGTTGAGACATGATGCGCTCCTTGTGAATGGGGAGTGGGCAGACACCAGTGTAGCAGGGTGCCTGCCCAATTCGTGCCGTAGATCGCATAACTTGCGGTGAATCAAAGCCCAGCGGGAAGTTGGCCAATGGAACGGGATGTGGATCCAGACCCTAGGAACCTGGTTGATTCACCAACCATTCGCCGATCACCTTGCCCATGCCAACCCCTTGACTTTCGAAGCCCAGTTTTTGGTAAAAGGGCACGGCATCATCGGTGAAGAGATAAACATGCTGGCCGGGCAATTGCTCGCAGACGTGCTCGATCATCGTGCGGGCAATCCCGCGCCGTCGGTAGGGCGTGTAGGTCCAGACATCAACGATGTAGGCATTACAGACACCATCGGCCAGCGCCCGCACCGTCCCAACCATCCGCTCGCTGGCATAGGCAATACAGGTGACCGCGCTGTTTTCGAATGAGCGTTGCAATTGCTCGGGCGACCGGCCGTTGTCGAAATTATCCTGGGCGACCAGGCGCTTCATCTCTGCCCAATCGACGCCGATGAGGTCCAGCTTATAGGTGATCGGCTCAGTTCTGTTCATTCGCCTCCCAATGCCTCGACACTTTGGCTGTAGAGCAGATCGTCCGGGGCGAGTTCCGCGGCCTGTTGAACGTCTGGCAAGGCCGCGGCTGGATCGCCAGTTTGCAGATAGAGGGCCCAGCCATGCAGGAAGTGGGCCGCGGCCAGGTCGGGCTGAAGCGCCAATGCAGGCTCGGTTGCGCCGATCAACCAGTCGGCCAGAGTGGGCTCCCACCCTTCCGCCACCGTGCCGATGACCAGCGGACTCTCGGGCCCAAAGATCGCCTCGGCCCCGACCGCCCGCATCAGATCCACCGCGGCGGCAAAATCGCCGTAAAAGACATGGCTGAGCAGCGGATAGGCCATTGGGTCTTCGCTGATCTCTGCCTGTTTGGCCGTGGCATTGAGGCGAATGGCAATCTCGTTCCAGTGGAAAGTGTCACTGGGGTCGCTCTCGCCCAGGGCAAGCGCTTCGTCCAGCGTGGCCAGGGCATCCTTCCACAGGCCAGCATCCGCCAGGGCCACGGCCTGGTCGTTCGCTGTCTGCAGAGCGGCGGGCGCGTCCGCGGGTAAGGGGGCCAGCGTCACTGGGCTCATCTGGCTGCCATCCCAGTGCCAGACCTGGTAATCGACCCGGCGAACGCCGCAGGCATAACAAAAGACATAATACTCCGAGGCGTCGATCAGCACTTCCTGCGTGCCATCGCCATCCAGATCGCGCAATTCAGCCACCCCGGGGCTGGAGCTAAAGCCCGAGACCTGCAAGTTGAGCGCGGTGCCATCAAAGTTAAAGAGGCTATAAACGCCACTGTGCGCACCAACGCCACCTTCGACCTGGATCCACAGGCTACTGGGCTCGATGGCCACTTGAGTCACCGCGCCCTCGCTGACATAATCGGGAGCCAGCCCCGGATTATCGGGGTCGCCAGTGTCGGCCAGTTCGATGCGAGTCACTTCCTGCCATTCATCTGCTTGCTGCGTGTATAGCAACAAGTGATGATTTTGGAGCTCGTTAAAGTTGCGCAGGCCATAGGTGTAGACCAACCAGAGCGGCGTATCGACCGCGTCGGTCGGGGTCAGGGGGATGGCGTGCACACCTTCCAGCCCCATGCTGTAAGTCATTGTATCGCTGACGGTGATCCCCAGCGAAGCTTCGACCAAAGTTTCGAGTTCACTCAAGGGCGAATCTGCCGGTAGGGGCGTTGCTTCGGTTTCGGTGGTCGGCTCGCTTGCGGGCGGTGGCGTCGCAGGATCGGCGGGCAGCGTCGTGGGGGTCGGTGGCAAGGTCCCAGCTGGTGTTGGCGCCGGGCAGGCGGCCAGCCCCAAGGCTACCCCCACAAACAGGATACTTGATAGTAATGATTTTGTAGAAACCATTCGTTTTACTCCTTGTGTATGCAGTGACGAAATCTGTGGTTCACAGCTCCGTAACATAGATTCCGGCCAGGAGTTAGTATAGCGGCCTACAAACTTGTGCGCAACCTCACTTGCTCCTGTAAGTCTTCGCCGATTATACTGACGGCTGGCTATGGCGAGTTGCCACCTGGAACTCATCATAAAACAATGACCACCTTAAAACCCATCTCAAAATTCTGGGCCGCATTGCTTGTGTCGAGCAGGCTGCCATGCGCCGCAGGAATTTTGAGCGGGCTTTCAGGCTCGCGCCAACAAGTTCAGGAAGGATAAAGTTTGCATGACCCAACCGAGTACAGACAAGATCGTGATGTATACCACCGACTGGTGCCCTTCGTGCTGGAGCGCCAAACAGGTGATGGCCCAGATGAAGGTCGCCTACACCGAGATCGACATCTCTCATGATGAAGAAGCCGCCGAGCGCGTGATGCAACTCAATCGCGGCTATCGCAGTGTGCCAACCTTGATCTTCCCCGATGGCTCTGTCCTCACCGAGCCAAGCCCACCGGTCTTGATGCGTAAATTGCAAGACTTTGCCCAAGGTTGACGAGCGACGATAGACGATTGACGGTAGCTTGGCCTTCCATTGGCCATCGTCTCCCGTCCGTCGTCTGCCGTCTAAATCAAAAGGTTTGACACATCGTCATTCCCGTTTTATGATGGATACTAAGCCAGACAGCTTTGCGTGGCCTCGAAATCGTCTCTGGATCGGCTGCGCATTGCACCGCGTACACAACAAGCCAAAGGCTTTAATCAGCGCTTCCCCGCTGCCCCAAGTTTGCCAAATTCAGGAGGAATTATGTCGATCCGCGATGCATCCTGCCTGCAGTACGCTCTGACCGAAGACGAGCGGCGGCAGTTTGACGAACTCGGCTATTTTATGGTCGAGGATGCTCTCTCCCCCCAGCAAGTAAGCACCCTCACCGAGGTGACCGATGGCATCTATGCACAGAAAGTCGCTGCCGGGCATGACAACAAAAAGGCCCTCTTCTACCCCAACTTTATCCCCGACCACAAGCTCTATCAGGATTTGGTCGATTATGAACGAATTTTGCCCAAAGTATGGGACATCCTGGGCTGGAATATCTATCTCTATCACACCCACTTGATCGTCACCCCGCCCACGGGTGAACAACCCACCGACAAAACTTTCGGCTGGCATCAGGACAGCGGCCGCACCAATGTGGAGATGGAATCGCACCCGCGACCGCGGCTCTCGCTGAAAGTTGCATATTTCCTGTCGGATACCAGCGAAGCGGGGCGCGGCAACTTCTGGGTGATCCCCGGCAGCCATCTGCAGGATACTTTGGAGCGCCCCAGCAGCGGGGTCGGCCAACCAGCAGGGGCCACCCCCGTCCTGGCCAAACCGGGTACCGCGGTCTTCTTTGACCGCCGTTTATGGCACACCGCCACACCGAACTGGTCTGATGTTACGCGCAAAGTCCTCTTCTATGGCTATGGCTACCGCTGGATCCGTACAAAGGATGACATGACCGTGCAGACCCTGTGGGAGCAGAGCGACCCGATCCGCCGTCAGTTGCTGGGCTGGGGTGTCAACGCCAATGGCTTCTATTCGCCCACCGATGCTGATGTCCCGTTGCGCGTCTGGCTGCGCGAACAGGGCCACGCGAGCGCGGCCTAATCTTCACCAGGGGTCGGGCTGCTGCAAGAAGCCTGGCTCCTATCGCATTCACCACTCTACAGGAGACAAACCATGGGGCAACTAGAGAATCAGGTCGCTGTCATCACCGGCGCGGGCACAGGTATTGGCAAATCTTCAGCGCTGGCTTTGCTGGCCGAAGGTTGTTCGGTGGTGCTGGCCGGACGGCGAGTAGAACCATTGGAGCGCACCATTGCTGAAGCGGGCGAGGCTGGCTCCCGCATGTTGGCCGTCCCCACCGATGTGGGCGACCCGGCCGCGGTCAAGGCGCTCTTTGCCAAAACCGTTGAACGCTTTGGCCGGCTGGATATTTTGTTCAACAACGCGGGCATGGGCGCGCCGGGCGTGCTGCTGGAAGAGCTCACCTACGAACAGTGGAAAGCCGTGGTCGATGTGAATCTCACCGGCTCGTTTTTGTGTACGCAAGAAGCCTTCAAGATCATGAAAGATCAATCGCCGCGCGGGGGGCGGATCATCAACAATGGCTCGATCTCGGCCTATGCGCCGCGGCCCAATTCCGCACCCTACACCGCCACCAAACATGCCATCACCGGCCTGACCAAATCGACCTCGCTCGATGGGCGCAAATATGACATCGCCTGCGGGCAGATCGACATCGGCAACGCGGCCACCAACATGACCGAGCGGATGCAGAATGGCGTTCCCCAAGCCAATGGCACGCTGGCGGTAGAGCCGCGCATGGGCGTGGATAATGTGGCGCGCACCGTCGTGCTGATGGCAACGCTGCCGCTGGAGGCCAATATTCAATTTGTTACGGTCATGGCGACCAATATGCCATACGTTGGGCGGGGCTAAATGAGCAACTTCCGCATTGGCGTGACGGCTGATTTTAAGGTGGGGATTGCTGGGCGTTTGGAACCGCTTTTGGCCGAATTCTTTGCGCCCTGGCCCAACATTGAGTACGAATATTTCGACTTCAGTGGCCAGGATGCGCGTGGCCCCCATGTGGCCGCTGCCGATGTGGCCACGTATGATGCCGTCCTGGCCTTTGGGGTGCGCTTCCCCGCCGCGGCCTTTAGCCCAGACAGCCGCCTGGCCGTGTTGGCGCGCTGGGGCGTCGGCTACGACATGATCGACGTGCCCGCCTGCACCGCGGGTGATGTGTTGCTGGCGATCACACCCAACGCTGTGCGCCGTCCGGTGGCCGAAGCGATTGTCACCTTGATCCACGCGCTGGGGATGCGCCTCTATGACAAAGACCGCCTGGTGCGCACTGGGAATTGGGCTGCCAAAGCCGCGGTGCCGAGTGTGGGGCTGCGCGGCAAAACCGTGGCATCGATTGGGCTTGGCAACATCGCCTCGGAGATGTTCCGCCTGCTCGATCCCTTTGGCTTAGGGGGCAAGCTGGCGTTTGATCCTGTACCGCCGCCGGGCCGCGCCGCTGAACTGGGCGTAACCTTGGTGGATCTGCCCACGCTCTTCCGCGAGGCCGATTTTCTCACCATCAACTGTCCGTTGACTGCCGAGACCGAAGGACTGGTCAACGCCGAGTTGATTGGCCTGATGAAGCCAACGAGTTACCTGATCAACACCGCGCGCGGGCCAATCGTGCAGCAGGCTGCCCTGGTCGATGCCCTGCGCGAAGGACGCATCGCCGGGGCTGGATTGGACGTTGTTGACCCCGAGCCGCTGCCCACCGACCACGAGTTGATCGGCTTTGAAAATGTGATTCTCGCCCCCCACGCGCTGGCCTGGACCGACGAACTCTACGAGTTGAATAGTGTGCACGCCTGCGAGAATATTCTGACGGTGTTGCGCGGCGAGGTACCCCAGCACACCGTCAACCGAGCGGTAATCGAACAACCGGGCTTCCAGGCCAAACTCGCCGCGCTGCGTGCTCGCTGGTAATCCCAAAAAAACGCCATAGATGAATCTGTGGATTTCATAGAGAAGCTACGATGAAACCGAATCGCTTTCAAGAAGTCCTCGCCGCTGGTAAAACGCCGGTCGGCCACATGCTCTTTGAGTTTGGCACGCGGGGGATCGCCGAAATTCTGGCGACCACCGACCTGGATTTTGTGATAATCGACAGCGAACACGCGGCTTTTTCCATTGCCGACATTGCCGATCTGGTCAGTTGGTTCAAAACGACCACCATTGCCCCGTTTGTGCGCATTCCGCAGATTGACTATCACTGGATCGCGCGCACGCTCGATCAAGGCGCGCTCGGCATCATGGTGCCCAATGTCAAGACCGGCGCCGAAGCGCGCGCCATTGTCGACGCGGCCAAATATCTGCCCGCGGGCAAGCGCGGCGTGATCATGGGCAACGCGCACACCGATTTCAAGAGCGTCAACCCCGCGGAGCAGATGGACTATGCCAATCGCAACACGACGATCATCTGCCAGATCGAAAGTGTGGAAGGCATGGAAAATCTCGAAGCCATTGCCACCACACCCGGGGTGGATGTGCTCTGGGTCGGTCATTTCGACTTGACCAATTCGCAGGGCATCCCCGGCCAGTTTCACAACCCGCAATTCATCGACGCGCTTGAGCAAGTGGTGGCGACTTGCCGCAAACATGGCCTGGCCGCGGGCATCCAGCCGGGGAATCTGGCGCAGGCTGAAGAATGGATAAAGCTGGGCTTTAATGTGATTTCGTATAGCGCTGACTTTTTTGTCTATGCTGCGGCCATGCAAGAGGCGGTGAAGGGTGTGCGCGCTGTGGCAGAAGGGCAGGCATGACCATGCGCAAGATCCTGTTAACCGGTGCGGGCGGGCGGATTGGTCGGGCCTTTCGGGAAGAGATGGGCGCGCAGTACGATTTGCGGCTGGTCGATCGCGACATTGCTAAGATCGAGGCACCCGCCGGGGTGGAGCTGATCGAAGCCAACGTGGCTGATCTGGAAACATGCCAGCAATTGTGCGCGGGCATCGACACGGTGTTGCATCTGGCCGCGGATCCTTCCCCAGCTGCGGATTTTTATGGTTCGCTGCTCGATAACAACATCAAAGCGGTCTACAACATCTTCCGGGCGGCCAAAGACCAGGGCTGCCGTCGGGTGATCTTTGCCAGCAGTGTGCAGGCGGTCGAGGGCTATCCGCTGGATACGCAAGTGCGTCCCGAGATGCCGATGAAGCCGATGAATCTCTATGGCGCGGCCAAAGGCTTCGCCGAGTTGATGGGCCATTATTTCGCCTATGCTGAGGGCTTGTCGTGCATTGGTGTGCGCGTCGCGGCCTATGGCAACAACCCCGGCAACCAGGACCCGAATACCATTGATGGCCGCAACCTCAGCGCCTATTTGAGCGCGCGCGATCTGAACCAGCTTTTTGCGCGCTGCATCGAGATCGCGGATCTGCAATATGCGGTGCTGCACGCGGTTTCGGATAACCGTTTCAAGCGGCTGGACATCAGCGCAACGCGTGACCTGGTCGGCTATCAGCCCCAAGACGATGCATTTGAACTCTTCAATGTTGGCATCCGCAACCGTGAACGTTGGTATCAGGAATGGGGGCGTGGGGAGAACCGTGATGCGTGATGCGTGAAACGTCATGCGTCAAACGTCATGCACGTCTTGAATCATCATTCTTCACTCGTCTGTCGCCTTTCGTCCGCCGTCTCTCATCAAGAAGGAGCATTCGATGGCCACACAACCGACCATTCGCTTTGCCGCGATTGGCTTGAATCATTTTCATATTTATGGGCAGACCAATTTGTTGCTGAAGGCGGGTGCCGAACTGGTGAAATTTTATGCGACCGAGCCGGATCTGATCGCGCTCTATGGCAAAGATTACCCGCAGGCAACCCTGGCCAGCAGCGAGGCCGAAATCCTGGAGGATGAGTCGATCCACCTGGTGATCAGCGCGGCGATCCCGAACGAGCGGGCCCCGTTGGGCATCCGCGTGATGCAGCATGGCAAGGATTTCATGAGCGATAAGCCCGGCTTCACTTCGCTGGAGCAATTGGCCGAAGTGCGGCGCGTGCAGGCCGAAACCGGGCGCATCTATTCGGTCGATTATAGCGAGCGCTTCGAGACGCGGGCTTCGGTCAAAGCCGCGGAGTTGGTCCACGGCGGCGCGATTGGCCGCGTGCTGCAAACCGTCGGCCTGGGGCCACACCGCCCGCGGCTGCATCAACGCCCGCCATGGTTCTTCAAGCGCGCTCAATATGGCGGCATCCTCTGCGATATTGCCTCGCACCAGATGGACCAATTCCTCTTTTACACCGGTGCCACCGAAGCGGAAATTGTGCATGCCCAAGTCGCGAATTATGCCCATCCGCAACATCCCGAGCTTGAGGATTTTGGGGATATGGTCGTGCGGGCCGAGGGCTGCACCGGCTATGTGCGGGTGGATTGGTTCACGCCGGACGGCCTGGCAACCTGGGGCGATGGCCGCACGATCATCATGGGTACCGAGGGCTATATCGAGTTGCGCAAATATATCGACATCGCGGGTCGGCCTGGTACGGATCATCTTTTCTGGGTCAACAATGACAAGACCGAGTATATCGATTGTTCCAACCTCGAATTGCCCTATGGCCCCCGCTTGATCAACGATGTTATCAATCGGACTGAGACCGCCATGGCGCAAGCCCACTGTTTCTCCGCCTCCGAACTGGCGCTCAAGGCACAGGCAATGGCCGCCCGGCTTGGCCATCTGTCGGCATAAATCTAGCTGCATCGTGGAGAGTATGCATGAACATTGTAACGTTGGATAACCGGCAGTTGCGCCTGGTGGTCAATACAGATCAAGGGGTGGATATTCTCGCCTTCAGCGCGCAGCGTGACGGTGAGTGGTTGCCGATTATGCCCGATGTGCAGAGTGGTAAAAGCGAGTTGGCCCAGAGCAGTTTTCTGATGGTGCCTTATTCGAACCGGATTGAGGGCGGGCGTTTCACCTTTGCGGGGCAACCCTACACCTTGGCGCATGGCGAGCGCCACGCGATCCACGGGGATGTGCGCACGCGCGCCTGGAACATCCAGGCCCAGAGTGAACAGCGGGTGCGCTGCACCTTTGATTCGCGCGCCTATGAAGCGGTCAATTGGCCGTGGCCCTTCCGCGCCGTGGCCGAATATCAACTCGATGGCTGGACGCTGGCCGCCAACCTGGCGCTGACCAATCTGGGGG
>CAZIRP010000096.1:0-21107 GCA_964541665.1 uncultured Caldilineaceae bacterium
TCAGCAAATGGCGTCTCGACATGCTCTATGGACGCACGGTGCTCGATCCGCGCCTCGCTGTCCGCGTCTCTGGCACCACCTGATAGGAGCACACACATGGCAGCACAGCAACTCTCTGACGGTAACCCCGAGGGCGTCTGCATGGGTCAGAGCGCGACCGATAAGGTCGGGTTCTATGGCAAAGCCCCGATTGCTCAGGGCGCAACGGTCACTGACGGGACCGACGCCACGACCACGCAGGCGGCCGTCAATGCGATCATCGATCGCCTCCAGGCTCTCGGCCTGATCGCCAGCTAATGAAGCACATCGTTATTGGCGTCCCGGCTTACACCGGGACGATCCATCTCGCGACAGTGCGGCCATTGTTTCACGACATGGCCGCACTGATCATGCGCGGAGACAAGGTGACGCTGATCGATGATATCGGCGACACCTACATTGACGACACCAGGGCCGGGATCGTCGACAGGTTCCTGAGTAGTCCTGCCGACGTTCTTGTCACGATCGACCATGACGTATGCTGGCAGGCGAACGCTCTCGTGCGCCTCGTCGATCACCCGGTCGATCTGGTCGCCGGCATTTATCCAAAGCGCGTCGATCCGATCGAGTACCCGGTTCGCTACATCCTTGAGCGCGAGGAACTCGTTTCGGACCCCAAGACGGGGCTGCTCGAGGTCGCAGGCGTGCCTGCAGGCTTCACGAAGATGAGCCGCGCCATGCTGGAGCGCATGGTGACGCACTACAAGGAGCTTAATTTCAATACGAACCGATCGCCCCGCAGCAAGCTGTGCGGGCTTTTTGAGGACTATCGCCTCGCCAACGGCGGCAAGCTCAAAGACGATTACGCATTTTGCCAGCGCTGGCGCGATATCGGCGGCCAAGTTTGGTGCGATCCAGAGATCAAGATGTCTCACAGCGGAACCAAGGCCTTCGTCGGGCACTTCGGCGATTGGCTGCGGTCCCGCGCTACACAAGAGGAAAAAGCGGCATGAACTACGCAAAGATGACCGAGGAACAGATCCGCAAGATGTATTCGGGTTTCATCCCGCCCAAGGTGCGAGCGGAGATGGCCGCGAACCGCGAGCCGACGCCTGCCGAGATCGAGGCGGCACGCGCGCTGCTCGCCAAGGTCGAAAGCAAGCGTGGCCCCGGCCGTCCTCGCGCCATTGAGGCCGCCGAGTGAGCACTGTTCGCGAGATCTGCCGGCGGGCGCTGATGCGGGCTCGGGTTTATGCACCCGATGACGTCGCATCTGGCGAGGACATGGCGGACGCGCTCGCCCAGCTCAACGACATGATGTTCGGCTGGAAGCATCTGGGCGTTGACGTCGGGCATGAAGAATACACGCTCGACGACACGTTCAACTTCTTCGTTCCGCCCGTGGATGCCGTCGCCGACACGATCACGGCGCTGTCATTCCGCGGGGCATGGGATGCGAACGCCAACAGCCCGAGCCTCGCCTCGAGCACCGGTACGGACGGCTACGTCTACGAAGTGACGACGGCGGGCTCTACGACTCTCAACGACGTGACCTCGTGGTCAGTCGGCGACTATGCGCTGTATTGTGGCTCCGCGACGGGCGGCGAATGGCTCAAGGGCCGCTCGAGTCGTCCATTCGAGGGCACTGTAATCGCCATGCTGGCCTTCCAGCTCTCCTCTGACCACGGCAAAGACCCGCCGGCCGTGGTCGTGCGTGAGGCTGCCGGCTGGCGGCACATCCAGGCGTGTTTCGTCAAGCCGAAGCTCAATGACACGATCGACACGGCCTTGGTGCACATGCCCTCGCGCCGGTTCGTCCCTGACGGCACGCTGCTTGGCTCATGACCACGATCCCTCTCGAGATCGGCACTCAGTCCAACACGGGCAGATACGGCCAGGACGGCGCGGCCCGGCTGATCAACTGCCACGCGGAAGAGCTGGGGAAAGAGGGCAAGCACCCCGTGCCCGTCTATGGCAGCGCGGGGCTCGCCAATCTAGCTACGCTCACCGATGGCGGCGTCGTCCGCGACATGATCGAGCTCGACGGCTATCTCTACACCACTGCCGGCCGAGCGATTTTCCGCGTCGATGGTGAGGGAGATGGCGGTTCCAGCCCCATCGGCGGCCTGCCATCGGACGGCACGGTCACTTCGGCCTATAACCGAGCCAAGGAAATCACGGTTGTCTGCGACGGTATCGCCAAGGTCATCACGGGCGAAACGGTCACGGATATCACGAACCCGAACCTTGAGCCGTCGACATCGGTGTGTTCGCTTGGCGGCTACAAGATCCACACGTGCGCGCGCGGCAAGTTTCAATGGAGTGGCATTGACGACGCGCACTCGTTCGACGCCTTGGACTTCGCGACGGCGGAATCCCAGCCGGACGAGATCGTCATCGGGAAGGTGCTTGGCCGGCAGTTCCTCCCATTCGGCACCAAAACCATAGAGTTCTGGAACCTGACCGGAGAGGGCAATTCAGCCTTTACGTGGCAGCACACCATTGACGTTGGCTGTTGGGCGGCCGGCTCGGTGAGCGAGATCCCCGTTCTTACGCCGACTGTGGCCACCAACTCTATAGCGTTCGCCGCGACGAATAGAGACGGCGGCTATGCATCCATCTGCCTCGTGGAGAATGGCGCGGCGCGCGTGATCTCGCATCAGTCCGTTGATCGCGCGGTTGAAGCTGAACCGCTCAGGTCGTCCATCACATCATGCGCCTGGTCTGAGGGCGGCAATTCCTTCTATTGCATTTCTGGCAGCACGTTCTCGTGGCAGTGGAACAGCCGCACGGGCCAATGGAATGAGCGCCAGTCTTACGGTCTCGATCGCTGGAAAATCCGCTCGGTTCGCTCGTTCGGCAATGGCCTCATTGCTGGCGACTACACGTCCAACAAGCTCTATCGCATGGGCAGATCGTACTATGACGAGGCGGGCGATCCGCTGATCATGACGATCCAGACGCCTCCGGTGCACTCGTTCCCTGAGGCGATCGAGTTCCTTGCGCTCTATATCGACGTGATCCCAGGTGTTGGCCTCGTCAGCGGGGACACCGAGGACACGGACCCGGAGATGATGGTTTCGTGGAGCGATGACGGCATCAACTTCACGCCGCCACGCTTTCTGAAGATCGGGCAGGCTGGCCAGACGACACGGCGCGCGAAGACCACGCGCCTCGGCCAGTCGAAGCGGGGCGGTGGCGGCCGGACGTTCCGGTTCAGCATCTCCGCAGCCGTCGCCAAGGGGGTCATGGGCGCCTCGATCGACATCAACAGGCTCGCAGCGTGACGCTCGTTCTGCCGCAGCCGGCCGTTCGGTGGGAATCGCGCACGCATGAAGGGCCGGACGATCAATGGTACCGCTTGCTGAAGGCTCTTGTTGATCAGGCCAACCGTCTAGAGGCAGCATTCGGCGACGCCCAAGGCCAGCTCGGCACGGCTGCCTTCAAGAACATCGGAACGTCAGGGGGCAGTGTTCCGCTCCTGAACACCGCGAATACCTTCAGCAAGTCGCAGACGTTCGATGTGGTGACACTTGAGGACGCCGCCTCGATCGCCTGGGACTGGTCACTCGGACCGATCGCCAAGGTCACGCTGACGGACAATCGCGCGCTCGCGGCGCCGACAGGAACAAACGGCAAGGCGGGGACTTGGGCCCTGTTCGTACGACAGGACGGCTCAGGCAACCACACGCTCTCCTATGACAGCGTGTACCTGTTTCCGAACGGCACTGACCCGACGCTCTCCACTGCCGCCGGCGCGCTCGATGTGCTGACGTTCGTTACGGATGGGAGCGCGATCGTCGGCAGCATCACCAAGGCCTTCGCGTGAGCCTGCCGCTGATTCCGCTTCTCGGGCAGGGCGGCACGATCGCGTTTCCGACGCTCCGGGCGACGTCGACCTACCGGGACAATACGTTTCAGAGTTCGCACAACGTCACGCTGCCGAGCGGCACCACGACAGGCGATCTCGTCATCCTGTTCGGTGGGTTCGCGGCAAGCCTCGGCACTCAGACCGTCGATGTTCTGACGCCCTCTGGATGGACGAAGTTCGGGCATACGAACATCGTCGACGACTCCGCCGAGATCAATGCGTGGTGGACGATCGCCACGGGCGCACTGTCAAGCGTCACGCTGAGTCGAGACCCGAGCGCAGATACGTTCACGGCCCGCTGCAATGCTTACACGTTTAGCGCACACTCTCACACTGTCGCCCGCCCGCCGGTGATCACTTCGATCCCGATCCAGTTGAGCACCACGGCGCCCAATCCAGCGAGTCTGACCGTCCCCGCGCTGTGGGGAGCTGAACCGCATGTGACGTGGATCGCGGGCCTTTGGAAGTTCGGGTCGAGCAACACGAGTTCGGCGCCGTCTGGGTACGCAAACACCATCGGCACGACAGACGGTGAGACTCGCATGGCGAGCGCGCGCCGGAATGCGCAGGCAGCCACGGAAGACGCGGGCGCATGGACGCTCAGTTCCAACACGGGCGGTATGCCCTTCACCATCGCCGTTCGCGGTCCTGAATAGGAGAGATCAATGCTGACTGCGGAGCGCGTCAGAGATGTTCTGAACTACGACGCAGAAACTGGAATTTTCACGTGGCGCATATCAAGGCCAAAGGCGCGCGCTGGATGCGTAGCTGGATGCCTAGACCGCGGTGGTTACAGACTGATCATGGTCGATGGCAAGCTATACAAAGCGCATCGGCTAGCATGGTTCTATTCGTACGGCGTTTGGCCGGAAGACGACATCGACCATGTAAATGGTGATGCAGGGGACAATAGACTTTCCAATCTGCGAGAGGCCACGCGCTCCCAGAACAATTGCAATACTGGAAAGCAGAGAAATAACAGCTCAGGGCGCAAGGGAGTCTACCTGCACCGTGCTGCAGGGAAGTGGGCCGCAGAGATCCGCTTCAACAGGAAACGAGAGTTCCTAGGCCTCTTTTACACTGTTGAAGCTGCAGCAGCCGCTTACGAGGCTGCTGCCAAACGCCTTCATGGCGAATTCGCAAACGTCGGAGGTTCCCAAAGATGAGTTTCTTCAACTCGTTCTTCGGCGGTGATCAACGCAAGGCGATCAAGAAGGCCTCGGCGGAAGCCATGGGCTATCTCGACACGGGCGCCGGTCAGGCCCGCGCCGAGCTCGGTCAGTATTACGATCAGGCGCAGGGGTTTCTGTCCCCGTACACGCAGTACGGCGGGCAGGCGAATGCGCTGCTGGCGGCGCATCTCGGCGCGGCGGGCCCGGAGGCGCAGCAGCAGGCCTTCGCGAATTTCACCAACGATCCAGCCTATCAGGCACAGTTCAACGCTGGCGTGAATGCCCTGGACCGCTCGGCGACTGCGCGCGGCGGGCTTTACTCAGGCGCGGCGATGCGGGGCCTGCAGGAATACGGCCAGCAGTTCCAACGTCAGGCCTATAACGACCGCATCAACCAGCTTGCGGGCTTCGCCGGGCAAGGCCAGCAGGCGGGCATGGGCGCGGCTTCCCTAGCGGCGAACCAGGGCAACACGCTCGGGAATCTCTCGTTCGGGCTCGGCCAGCTCAAGGCGTCGAATGCCATCAACAAGGGCAATGCGCTCGCTCAAGCAGCGAACATCGGTCCTCAGAACATGCTGAACCTCGGCGGCACGATCGCCAAGGCCTTCGGCGCATTCGGGTGACGCCATGGCGATCAACATGATGCAGCTCCCAGCCTACAACGTAGGCAACGCGCTGGACTTCCGCGGCCTGAACTCGGGCCTCGACTCGGTGCGCGAGAACAAGCTCGCCCAGGCCCAGCTTGGGATGCAGCAGCAGCAGCTTGGGATGCAGAAAGAGCGCCTCGGCATGGAGCGCCAGCAGTTCGACGCCCAGCAACAGGCGCAGGTTGTCCAGCGGTTCGCCGGCATCGCCCAGGGCATCGACAAGATGCAGGACCCCGCGCAGCGTCAGGCTGCCTGGACGAACCTGCTTTCCCAGCATCCCCAGGCCGCGAATTTGCCCGCGATCTATCGCGATCCCATCCAAGGCCCGAAACTGCTCATGCAGGAAGCTCAGGGCTTCATCGGGAAGAAAGATCAGGCGGACATCGACTACAAGATGGCGCAGACGCTCAAAGCGCAGCGCGAGGCTGCCGAAGCAGGCGGCGGCTATGGCAAGGAGATCAAGCCATATCAGACTTCGGACGGCAAGATTTGGGGCGTTCAGGCAGGATCGCGCGGCGACGTCATTTTTCACGACCTCTCTAACCCCGGATCTGCGCCGCTCGTCGTTCCGCGAGGCGGTGTTCCGCAAGGCGTGCCACAGCCTGGTGCCGCCCCTGGAATGACGCCACAGCCGCAGGCGGGCGTTCCCGGTCGCGCGGCTCCCGGCGGGCCGCTCACGCCGTTTCGAGGCACCAAGCAAGTCGGCGACGAGATGATCGACATTGCGACGGGACAGCCGAGGCGCAACGTCGGAGGTGCCATCCAAGGCGAGGCCTTCATCAAGAAGGATGCAGAGGCTGCCGTGGCGGACATCAAGGCTCGCAATGATGCTATCCAGGCATCTCGCGGGAAGATGCCGCGCCTGCAGCTCATGTCTGAACTCATTGATCGCCCGGACGTCTATCAGGGCACGGGCGGCAATTCCGTCCTCGAGTTCAAGAAGGCCGCGCAAGCAATATTCGGCATTGATCTTGAAGGCATCCCAGCTTCAGAAGCCGTCCGCATGGTGTCGCAGCAGTTCGCGCTAGCTCTGCGCAACCCCGCAGGCGGTGAAGGAATGCCGGGCGCTCTATCGGATCGCGACCTGGCCTTCCTCGTATCGAGCACGCCAGGCCTAACAAACACGCGCGGCGGCAATCAGATCATGGCGCGCGTGATGCTTGACCTTGAACGCCACAAGGTTGCGGAGAATACAGAGGCCAATCGCTATCTGCAGAAGAATCGTTCAACTGCCGGCCTATCTGATCATATGCAGGCGTGGGCAGCCGGCCGCGCTGCGCTCTCCAAGGAGACGCGCGACATGATCACTCGGAGCACGGGCGTCCAGTACGGTGTGCAGAGCGGTCCCGCTGCGGGGCCCGCCGTTCCCAAGCAGTTCGACAGCCGGCTTAGTGGCGGCTCGGCGCCTCGTGGCGCCGGCGCGTTTGCTGCGCCGGGCATGGGTGGATCGAACTTGCCCACAATACGCAACGATTCCGACTATGAATCCTTGCCTTCCGGTTCTGAGTTCCTCGCCCCTGATGGATCTCGCCGGAGGAAGCCCTAATGGGATGGCGTGACGCGCCTGTCATCGATCAAGGCAGCGGCGGCGGTCCGCCTGCTTGGGCTTCGGCTCCCGTGGTTTCTGAGGCCTCTATAGACTTCAACCGCCCTATTGAGCAGGTCCGCGCTGACATTGCGAAGCTGCCGGAGGCCGACCGCAAGAAGGCGCTCAGGGAATGGGCCGACAGCTTCGTCGCCAAGGAGCGCAAGGGCGGCGGCATCATGCAGGGCGTCGGCGACACAGTGCGCAATCTCGCTCGCGGCACGCCGGTGGGTTCCTGGCTCGATGAGGCCAACGCAGCCACGGCATCACTCATGGGCACGCCGTACGATGAGGCCATCGAATACCAGCGCGCTACCGATCGCGCGATTGATAGGGGATCGACCAAGATTGCCGGTCCCGTCACGACCGCCGACCTCACCAAGATCGCCGGCGGCATCGCCTCAGTGCCTGTCGCGCCGGTGGCCAACGTCTTCCGTGGCGCCGCGATGCTGCCCCAGATGGGCAATGCCCTTATAACTGGGGCTGGCTATGGTGCTCTCTACGGGGCAGGCCAGGGCGAGGATACCGCCACAAACAGGCTCATGGAGACGGGCAAGGGCGCGGCCATTGGTGGCGGACTCGGTGTCGCCGCTGTCCCCGTGGCTCGCGGCATCGGCAATGCTGTGGGGTATGCCGCCGACCTCGTGCGCGGCCGCCCGGCAGCATTGCAACAGTACGAGCGCGGCGCGGTAAATCGCGTTGCTCGAGCTGTGACGGACGATGATCTGGCCGCCCGCTACCAGCAGCAAGCGGCGAATCTCGGCCCGGAAGGCATGTTGGCCGACATGGGGCCAAATCTTCGCGGTCAGGCAGGCGCGATCGCCAATCAGCCCGGCGCAGGCCAGCGCCAGATCATGAACGCGCTGGATGCGCGGCGCGCCGGAGCGGCAGGCCGCATAACGGCAGACGTTGATCAGGCACTCGGGCCGGCGGCGAACATCCCTGAAACGGTCAACGCCACGCAGCAATTTTATAGGCAGCAGGCCGCGCCACACCGTCAGGCATTCCAAAACAGCCCCGTCCCATTCACACAGCAGCTTGACGACACATTGCAGTTGCTTGCCCAGAACGAGCCCGCAGTCATCCGCTCAGCAGAGCGCCTGGCTGCCATGGACAACAGGTCGGGGCCGCAGCAATGGTTCGCGCGGCAGATGCCAAACGGGCAATACCAGATCGAGCGCGTTCCGAACGCCTCTGAGTGGGACTACATCAAGCGCGCACTGGATGACCTTGGCCGCAGCCCGGAAGCCAACCTCCGGCGCATCTATGGCGGCCTCGCGGCTCGCGTCCGCAATCAGGTTGATGATGCACTGAGCCCCGGCGCCCCTGATCAGAGCCCTTGGGCGCGGGCTCGAGCGCTGGAGGCGGAAGACTTCCAGATCCGCGATGCTGTCGATGCCGGCAGGGGAGCCTTCAATCGCAACCTGACACCCGACCAGATGCGCGCCGAGCTCTACGGCGTAGGCCAGCCGCCACGTGGTGGAATGACGCCTCCAGAACTCGCAGGCTATGGCATCGGTGCTCGTGATCAGGTGCGCACGATCATGGGCACGGCTGCGACGGCGCACGGCGAGAACGCAGCGACAGGCGCCCGCCGTGCACTCGGCTCGGACTATGCCCGCGAGAAGCTCGATATCATCGCCGGTCCGCAGGCCGCCGGCCAGCTGACGCGCCGCCTCGATGCGGAAACGGTGTTCGACCAGACACGGCAGGGCATCATGGGAAACAGTGCGACCGCTGCAAGGCAGGCCGCGCAGTCTGAGTTTCCGAACGCTGCTTCCCGCTCCGAACTCCCCGCAGAGCTCGGCAAGCGGTCTCTGTCAGGCATGGCCGTAGAAGCGGGCTATCGCCTCGCCAACGCGCTCAGTGGCGGGGCGATGAACGAACGCCGCGCGCGCATCGCTCGAGACGCGGCAGAGATGCTGATTGCCCAAGGGCAGGCCCGCGATAACGTCGCCAATGCGCTGTTCGCCTACTCGCAGACACGAGCGCTCAGCCAAGCGCAGAGGCGGGCGATAACTCGAATAGCGATCCAAGTCGCGGAAGGCGGTCGCCAGCGTGCTATCGAATCTCAGTCAGGCGCGAGGTAGCCCATGGCCGACGAATACAACCGCCTCGCCATGTACTCCATGCCCGTAGGAGATGTGGTCAATCACCTAGCGCCACAGCTCCCGGCAGGGCATCCGTCGAACATGCTGCGGTCTCTGAGGGACATGATTCCCCAGGTGCAGGCGGATGATACGTCGACCATGAGCGGGATCTATTCACGCCTTGGAAGGACGGCAACAGCTCTCCCACGTGGCGCACTAGAGACCATGGCGAACTGGCTCGAGGGAACACATAACCCGCAGGCAGTCCGTATCGGAGAGGATACCATCGCGCCTCTAGGGCTGTTCCCGATGGGCATGGCTCTGACGCCGAAGAATGCGGTCGGCGTGTTCGGCGGTCGCCTCGCCCAGACAGCCGATCATAACGCACTCGCCACGGCCGAAAAGATGGCTGCCGCTGGCGCCCCACGCGAGACAATCTGGAAAGACACGGGCTGGTTTCAAGGTCCTGATGGGAAGTGGCGCTTTGAGATCGATGACAGCCAAGCTGTCTATATGGGCGGCGTCGGAAGGGGCGATCGGTTCGACAAGTACCTGGATCACCCCAAGCTCGCCGAAGCCTATCCCGCCGTCGCGACGGAAAAAGCGCGCCCACTCACCAAGAGCGAAGAGGCGCACGCATACGCTGGGTATGACCCTGATAAGCGCGAGTTTGTACTCAAGAAGGGCATTGCCGACGAGGCGCAATCCCGATCATCCACCTTGCATGAGGCTCAGCACTTCATTCAGGAGCGGGAAGGTTTTTCACCCGGCTCGAATATGGATGTAGCTAACGAGGCGGCATACCGTCAGGTGCCGCAGTACAGAGCTGCGGAAAAGGCGCTTGCAGACGCTGAGAACAGCCGCCCCGGCGGCATCAACATGCTGAACCCCTTCGCATGGATGAAGTGGGATGACAGAGTGGCTGACGCCTGGAGCGCACAGCAAGACGCTCTCAGGGCGCACCGCCCCACGACGGCAAAAGTTCTTGATGCCTATCGCCGTTCTGCGGGCGAAGTAGAGGCGCGAGCCGTTCAAGCTCGCCGCGATCTTACCCCCGAGCAGCGCGCGGCCCGTCCTCCCTGGCTCGACTACGACACTCCTGTGTCCAGCCAAATCCTCGCCGACAACGCCCGTTCCTCAGTACCGGGGACTGTTGTCAATGCAATGGGTGAACAGCCGCAGACGATAAGGGCCTATCACGGCACCGATGCGAAGTTTGATCGGTTCGACCCAGCCTTCACCGATGAAGTGGGTTTCCACTTCGGCTCCAAAGAGCAGGCAGAGGCCAGACTGAGGGACAAGGCCGCTGAAGAAGGTCGCCGCCGCCTTCCCTGGCCTCTCTCAAGAGAGCGCACCATCCCGGTCGACATCGAAGCGAAGAAAATCCTCGACCTCAAGGAAGATCCGAACAGCTTCGGTGGCGACCTTTTATCGCTGCGTCTACTGCTCGACGAGCATATGCCGCGATCGAAATACGACGAAGTTCAAGGCATGGTCAAAGCGGGTCGCGACGCCGACGCGACAGCCGCGGTCCGCCAGTGGCTAACCGACGAAGGTTACGACGTCGTTCGATACCCGAACAAGGTCGAGGGCGCGGGCGCGCAACCATCATACATGACCATGGGCACGGGCAACGTCCGCGATGCGCGCACGGGTAAGGTTCTGTTTTCGGACACATCGTCTCCCGGCCTCGCTGCCAATGCCACGCAGGGCGATTCAGACTCTGGCGTAACGGACATCCTCCGCAGATACGGCCTCCTCGACTAAGGGCATCCACATGACGAAAGCCTTCTTCGGCGCGGGATTTCGCGCGACCGACTCCGACGACAATCCGCTTGCTGGTGGAACCGCCCGATACTATGCGGCTGGGACTACGACGCCAAAGGCCGTCTATTCCGACTTCGCGGCGAGCGTTTCCCTCGGCTCGATCGTCAACCTGAACTCCGCAGGCCTCCCGGTCTCCGGCAGCAACGTCCCGGTGATCGTGTATCCGGGATCGGGCTCCTATCGTGTGCGGTATTACGATGCCGATGGCGTGCTCGTGCCGGGCATGGATTTTGACGGCATCCCCGGAAAGGACGTGGAGGTAGAGGCAGCGACGACCGGCCTCCCCACGACGCCCGTGTCGTCCCTCACGACCTCCGGCACGCATACGGTCGACGACCGCGGCAAGCTCTTCAACTGCAATCCCACTGGCGGGAGCTTCGCAAGGACCCTCCCGAGCGCGGTGACGGCCGGGGATAATTTCAGGATCGGTTTCCGTCACTCCGGCTCGGCCAATCAGGTCGCCATCCTCGCGCCGGGCACGCAGAACATTCGGGGCCAGCGGGTAGGCAAGTCCTTCCCCCTTGTCGGCATGGGCGAGGCCATCTGGCTCGTCTCTGACGGGTCGGACTGGATTGTAGACAGCTACAGCCCGCCGTTCCGCAAGGCCACGGGGCCTTACTGGATCGTCCTCGATCGCCTGACAGCGCCGCCGGCAAACCCCGATGCGGGGGCCCGGTATCTCGTCAATGGTACGCCGACCGGATCATGGTCCACGCTTGGCTTTGCCGAGCATGACATCGCGGAAGCCGATGGCAATGGCTCGTGGATCAGGCACACGCCCGAGCCCGGCTGGCAGGCATTCGACGTGGACGAGGAAGTGAGCCTCGTCTTCCGCAATGACCAGTGGGAAAACTTCCAGGTTGATCCTGGAACGAGCGTGCTTTCGACGTTCGTTGTGCAGGATCAGAAGTCATCCGGCACGGCTGGCGGTGATGCCACGACGAGCGCCTGGACGACTGCCGTCCTCAATACGTCGATTACCAACACGATCGATGGCGCGTCCCTCGCCTCGAACAAGATCACGCTTCCTGCTGGAACGTATCTGATCGACGCGACGAAGACCTTCACCATGACGAAGCTGTCGCGCCTGCGCTTCAAGACGGCGGACAGTAACGACATCATACGCTATGGCAACTCGGCCTATATCGGCGACTATGACAGCAACTCGGATGGGCGCACTGAAACCGGCAGCGTCCTCTCCGTCAAAACCGTCATCACCATCGACACGACGACGGATTTCGTCCTCCAGTACCATGTGTCGGAGACGCCATCGAGCGGCTTTGCGAACCATGGCCTTGGTTCTCCGACATCTCTCGGCGGGACAGCAGAGGTCTACGCGACGGTCTGCGTCACGTCTCTGACGGCTCTTGAAGGGCCGAAGGGCGATCAGGGTGACCAAGGCGCCATCGGCCCGCAGGGCGACACTGGCGTGATTGGTCCCACGGGATCGACCAACTACAATTTCGACAACTCGACTACGGACGCCGATCCGGGCTCGGGCGATCTTCGCCTGAACAATGCCACGCCGGCCTCGGCGACAACGATCTACTTTGATAACAACAATCGAAGTGGCGTCGATATATCCTCGTGGCTCGACACGTTCGACGACACGGGAGCGTCCGGCGGTCGCGGCTATCTCCACATCATGGATGCCGCAGACCCAACGACGATATTCCGCATCTATCTGGTGACGGGTTCCGTCGTTGACGGTACGGGCTACCGCAAGGTCAGCGTCACGCATGTGGCGGGTGCCGGCAGCTTCACGAACGGCAATGAGCTTCTGGTCTCGTTCTTCCCGCGCGGTCAGGCCGGGGCAGGTCTAGCCGACGTGGTGGACGACACCACCCCGCAGCTCGGCGGCAATCTGGATATGAATGGTTTTCAGATCCAGGCGGGCGGCGTCTCGATCAACCCGATTGGCAAGCAGACCCTCGTCATACCGGCGGCGGCCTGGTGCCCGACGATCACCAACGGCGCGGGCCGCTCTTATACAGAACTCGCGACGAACGATCTCATCAGCGAGACGCTGGACTTCGACACGACGACGCAAGAGTTCGCGACCTTTGAATGGTTCCCGCCGAAGCGCTGGAATGCCAGCACGATCACCTTCCGCGTGCGCTGGCGCGTCACGGGCGGCGGCTCCACGCAGACGCTTGACATGGCGCTCTCTGGCGTCGCGATCTCGGATGATGACGCCGAAGACGCAGCGCCCGGAACGCCGGTCGTCGTGTCGGATACGTGGATCGCGAACGGCGATCTTCACATAAGCGCGGAGAGCACGGCCGTAACCATCGCCGGCACACCGGCCAAGGCCGACAAGGTGTTCCTGAAACTCCAGCGCAACGTCTCGACGGACAACCTTGCGGGCGATGCTCTGATAGAGGCCGTGGAAATCTTCTTCACGACTGACGCGGCGACCGACGCATGAGCGCCCGACACACAGCCTTGAAACCGTCTTGGCGCGGCGTGCCGATGATCGTGGCGGCACGACGTCTCGGCCTCGCCAACAATCTCCGGCTCTGCCTTGATGCTGGAGACGATGCTTCCTATTCGAGCGGGCAATCGTGGCTCGACACGAGCGGCAATGGATACGACTTCTTCCGGGGTGCTGACGGCTCGGCTACGGCGACGGACCCGACGTTCAACGGCACGGCCGGGCGGAGATCGTCGGGCGAGTTCTGGTCATTCGATGGTGGCGATTATTTCACTTACGATACCACCAACGAAACCTGGATGCAGAATCTGCACAAGGACAACGCGATATTCACGGCCGTCGCATGGTTCTACTGCGCAGCGGTTAGCGGCTCGATCTTCGGCACGAGCACAGCGCAAGACACGGGCATCGGCACCGACATGATCATAGGCGGAGCCGCGACAACGCTCGTTCTTGGCGTGCGGAAAGGCACAGGCGGTTCCGCTCTTGCCGTCATCAGCTCTGATCTCGGGCTGTCCAATATGGCCACGAGCGCTTGGTCCATGTGCTCCGTATCGGTCAATGAAGGCGCCACCACCGGGATTATGGGGATCAACGGATCGTTTGCGACGTTCACGTCCACCTACACGTCTCCCGCATCTGGCAACGCCTCAAATACCATGCAGATCGGTGCCGCCGGCAACGCGCAGCGCATTCTGCCGAACAATTCGCGGCTGGCTTCCCTGATGATGTGGGAAGGCCGCGCCCTCAGCCAAGGCGAACTCCAGGCGCTGTTTCAGGCCACGCGCGGCCGGTTCGGCGTATGAACCCGATAATAGCAGATCAGGCGGCGATCCGTTGCCCAGCCCTCGCGTTCGTCAACCAAGATACTTTCGTTCGGCTCGCGACCGAACCAGTCAAATAGCTTTCTGCCATCCACCGGGTCTTGGCAGTGCCACTCGCAGTGACCCTCCGGCCAGCGGTACGGAACGGAGACGATGAGTTCTTTTGCGACGGCTAGAAGGTTGCGAGCGAACGGTTTGGGTTTCGGTATGTGCTCAAGCACCTGAAGGCAGAGCACGAGGTCGAATCGCTCCGCTGGATTGTAGGTGACGAAATCGGCGGTTTTGCTCTCGACGCCGGCGGCCACGTAAGGCGTTTGAATGTCGATCGAGACGCGGCGTCGGGCAGCGGGGAACCACTCTAGCTGCGGGCATCCATTGGAGCCCACGTCGAGAACGGTGCCAGGGTTTGGAACGAGTTCGTCGCAGAGCTTACGGACCGCCTTGTAGTACGCCATTTGCTGGCGCTTCTCCCAATAGTCGCGTTCCTCATCCGGCGACGGCATTTGGCGCCACGCCGCCGGCTCACCGGATACGGCTATAATCGGCTCAGGATTTTTGTGCTTCTTCAGTCCTAACACTGTTCTCAATCCCATGAGTACCCCTCCATAGAAAATCACTTGGCATGATAACGACCGTCCACCTCGACCGCCACGGCTATATTGTGGAGGTCTTCAACGCCACCCGGATTCCACAGCTAGACGCTGGAAAATACCCCGGCACTCTCATGGAGGTGACGGGGCCTGTTGTCGTGGGGATGCGTTGGGATGGGCAGGCGTTTGTGAGCCCGCCTCCGAGGATTCCAGCAGAGGCCGTCGCAGACGAGCGCCATCGCAGGATCGAGACCTATTTCCCGGAGCGCTTCCGAGCCCAGATCACAGCCTTGGGCGGCGAGAACGCCAAGGCCATGAGCCGCTACCTATCCGAAGTCCACAAGGTGGCCGAGGTCATGCTTCTGAATGAAGCGCCGGTGGACTACAAGGAGGACCGTCACTGGCCGACGCCTCCGATCATGGTGGACATTCCGCAGCGTGTTCACGATTTCCAGGGTGTTCCGTCAGTTTCCGGCCAGCCGATCAGCATCCACGTGGCCCCGGTCATCAACGCAAGCGCGCCGGCAGCGCCAGAAGCAAGGCCGCTCATCATCCAGCAGCAGGCCCCAGAGCGCGCCGAGGCGGCCCACTACGGCCTCGACATCAACGACCCGCTCTATCACCACAAGCTGGCCCTCGTGCGCTCCATAGAGGCCATGGACGACCAAGGGGCTATTCCTGATCAGGTAGAGCCTGACGTTACGGCTGCGGCTGTCATGGCGACGGCTGCCCGGAGCATTGAAGAATTCGAGGCCCACAAGTCCCGCGTCCACAAGCTGCTGGAGGCGGCATGATCACCCGCGAGGACATGAAGAAATTCGCCCCCAAGGCGAAGCCGGAATACGTGGATGCGCTGATCGACGGTCTGGACCATCTCCAAGAGGCGGGCATCTTCGACAGCGAGCTCCGCACGGCGCATTTCATGGCTCAGTGCGCGGCCGAGACGGGCGGCTTTACCGTCGTGCGTGAGAGCCTGACCTATACGACCGCGGCCCGCCTCCGCACGGTCTGGCCATCCCGCTTCCGCAACAAGACCGATGCCCAGCTCGCGCACCTTCTCCGCAATCCCGTGGCGCTCGGGGACGCGGTGTATATGAATCGCATGGGCAATACGATGCCCGGCGATGGCTACAACTACCGCGGCGGCGGCTTCCTCCAGACCACGGGCAAGTCCGCTGTTGAGAAATACTGTAAGGCCTGCGGCGTTCCCATCAGTCCCGACATTCTCGACGATATCCCCATGACGTTGCGCTTCGCGTGCGTGGAGTGGGTCGAGAGCGGATGCAATGATTGGGCTGACGAAAACGCCTTGGTGAAGGTCTCACGCGCGATCAACGTCGGCTCTGCGAGCTCGAACGTCACCCCGGTTGGCATGAAAGAGCGCGAGCAGTGGTTCGCGAAGGCCTGGGCGATCTGGGGCGGCAAGGGCAAGCCAGACGTCGAGAAGAACAGGATGGCGGCATCGACCAAGGTCGGCCTCGGCGTTACGGGCGGAACCGCCGGCACTGCCGTTGTGTCTGCGCCTCCTGCTGCTGTGACGGATACCGTCTCCAACGTCGGGGCCTGGCAGTCCATCGGAAAGACCGTCGCCGCCATGGGATCTGGCATCGCTGCCTACCCCCTAATGAGCGCGGCGGTGTTCGTGGTTGCCGCCGGCGTGATCTTCTGGCCCCAGATTTCCAGCATGTTCGGGAGGGAGGCATGATCGCAGCCTTCCACGGATTCAGCCTAATTGTGAGATGCGCGATCGTCGGCAGCTTCGTCTTGGCGTTCGTCGGCGGGGTTGCTTACTACAACGAGTCCCAGAAGATGAAAGGCGAGGCTCGCGTCATTGAGCGCTCCAAAACACAGGGCAAAGCCAATGAACGCAAAGCCGCTAAGGCTCATGAGCGCGCTCGCGCTCCCGGTGCTGCTGACCGCCTGCGGCGGGACGCATGCCGTGATTGCGACTGACGAACTCTGCCGCTCTTGGCGGGTGCAATCGGTCTCAAAGGACGACAAGCTCACTCAGGGCACCGCCGAGCAGATCCAAGGCAACAACGATGCTCGGCCTGCCTGGGGATGTCATCCGAAAGAGAACCGGGCGAAGTCATAAGGGGCGGGGCAATGCAGAATGGATACACGGCCGACGACATTACAGCAGCCCTCGGAGGGCTGGCATTACGCGATCGGCCGCCTCGAGACGAAGGACGCCGAGCAGGACAGACGCATCCTCAAGCTCGAAGAGAACCGCGAGAAGGACAAGGCGGAGACCGATCGGCTCAAGACCTGGGCGGAACGTGGAGCCCTCCTGGTCGTGCTCTACGCCCTTACAGCGGGAATGCACGTCTCAGCTCCGATCGTAGGGCCAGTGATCGGAGCCATGACCAGAGGCGTGATCGCTGGACTCAGAGGGCCCTGACCGTAGCATGCTGGATGGGATGGGCTGGCATAGGCTCAGGACTCGGGGCTATCATCTGGTACGCGGGGGGGTAGGGGCTGACAGAACTCGCCTATCGAGGCTCGTTCTTGCTGCCGCCATCTGGCTCGACGAACTGCGGGGCCAGTCTCAGCTCCGTTTGAAGCTCGGCGAACTTCACCACGACGAGGCCGTCCCTCGTGATGCGGCGCACTCTTCCCCTCAAGGGGCGTCCGCCGTTCTGTCGGATGTGCAGTGGGAACTGCGAAGCGTAAAGAGCGCTGCTACGCACGTGCTGATGCTCGTGGAATGTCGCCATCTTCTCTATTCCTTATTCACGTCTTCGGCGCCGGGCGCCTCGACTGCGCTCAAGCCGCGCGGCTGGATTCTAGGGGGATCGCGCAACGCGCGCGCAGCTCGCCGCAAGTAGCTGGCCAGCACGACTGCGGCGCTCTCCATCGCTTTCTCAGGCGTTTTACATGGAGCGACTTTCTCTGATGGGCGCCCTTGGAAACCATAGGTCCATTCGGTGCAGTCATTGTCTGTCGGCCAAACTGACAGGCTCAAAGACAGAGGGCCGACCACGACGTATCGATGGTAATGAGCCCTGACGTCGTGGTCGGATCGCTCCCATTCACTCACGTCGCATCTCCGTTAGCTGGGCGCGAAAGATACGCGTCTATGCGCTCAATAAGGTCCTCATCGTCAAGCTCATCAATTCGACCGCACTCCCAGATGCGTGTGTTTACTTCATTCAGCAGATCAAAAGCCTCTCGCTCTCGGCTGCTGCCGCCAGCAGGAGCCGAGCCGGCGTCCGGCGAAGGCGTCAACACATTATCATTTCCCATTTTCTCATTCTCTCCTCATGTCGTGTTGGCTGTCCCAACCATTCCTGTCCCAGATGGGATTAGGCGTCAGAAGTTGCCGTCAGCAACTTGAGCGCACGCGATACCGGCCTCGCGCCACATGCGGACCACGGATGCGCGGTCATCAAAGATCAGGTCCGGCTTCTGGCTGCTGAGATCAAGCCACGCCTTCTTCAGCTCGTGATCGGGTGTATGATCGCCCTCGTCACGGCCCCGAAAGGGGATGTGCCCGAGACCATGATCGGCGAGCCACTTACGAGTCTTGTCGATCACCTCGCTGCTGCGACCGGACCAGATTTCGACACGGTTTCCTGTGGCGTCCAGAACTTGCAGCACGCGCGCGATCGGCCAATTCAGTTCGTCCCGGTCGCAGGCTGCAAAGAACCCCCGCCAATCCTTCTTTTCCCCCGGCCCCCGCTCGACGAAGTGGGCGCGGTGCTCGTTAAGAGCCAGAGTGCCGTCGAGGTCGAAGACAACAAACATAGATCGTGTGCTCATTTCCCTCTCCTTCTGTCCCAACCGCTGCTGTCCCAGATGGGTCAGGCAGTCACTGCCTTCAGTTCTTTGATGATATTCTGGACTGTCGCGAGGGCTGGCCCGTGGGTATGAGCGGCATCGCCGAAATCATCCATCCACGCGCGAACAGCGCAGGACATCAGCGCGCCGTACCCGATCCGGGCACCTAGCATGGAAACCTCGTCGAAATAGAGCGGATCGCGAGTCGGTTCGCGCGCTGTCATTTCAAACAGCTCGAGGGCACTGCGGCACGCATTCTCGGCTTTACCGGCGCGGTTGCTCCACTTGATGCGCGCATTGGAAAGCTCCGTCATCTCGTCGGCAATCTCCTGAGCGCTTTTGCCCTTCACATAGTCGGCCGTGTAACCCATCCCCATTTTCTCTCTCCTCTGTCCCAGATCTTCCTGTCCCACTGGGACAGGTTTGCGTGAACGCCTCGGCAACACGCGCACTTCTATTCACTTTGACTGCACAAATAACTCAACAATTCCAGTCATTCACACGAGCGCCGTACCTTGAGGTGGTAGCGCTCACAAGGCGTGGAGGTTCGAGTCCTCTCGACCGCACCATATTGAAACATAACACATATTCGGCTGTTTGAGGAAATCCCCCACAATCACTTTCCTCTGCTCATTCTGTCCCAATGGGACAAGCTTAACGCAATTGCACCCCTTGACTCTCCAACTGAACGCCGATTCCAGGGTGAGTGAGGTAGTGCGTCTCTAGTATAGCGCGGCCGATCATTTCCGGGATCGGCGGGACGACGGCGTTTCCGAGTCCTTTAAGGCGGTCCACTCGAGCGGGAACCCCATGAGCCACTCGACCCACGTCGGGTTCAGTGAGCCACCAACCTGATGACAGAGCTGAACCTGACCATCGCCCTTTCTCGTCCCGCCATTCGCATCCTGACAATTCGGTGTTCGCCACTGCGTCCGCGCCGATACAGCTTCGATCAGATTGCCGCCCTCGCGGCTCTTGCGCGGCGTCACGCGCCCGCCGTGACTTCCGTCCGTCGATCGCGGCGTCGGCCAGAGCGCGACCTTCTGCGCTAGCGGAACGCCCGTATCCCAAGGCCGCGGCGGCTGATTGCCTCGCCTGCCCTCCACAGCGGTCGGCGTAGGCCACGATCCAGACTCGGTCCCTCTGGTGAGGGGCGCCGACGGCGGAAGCTGGTATGCAGTCCCAGACCGCATCATACCGGAGCGCGGCCAGGTCTCCGAGAACGCTGCCGAGCCCTCGACCAAGCAGAGCTGCGACGTTCTCCACGACGACGAAGCGTGGTCGAAGCTCGCCAATGAGCCGCGCATACTCGCGCCAGAGACCAGAGCGCTCACCTTCGAGGCCAGCTCCTGCGCCAGCGAATGAGATGTCCTGGCACGGGAACCCTCCGCATATGACATCGACGGCAATTCCATCCCGTCGAAGAGTGTCGGCTGTGAGCTCTCTGACGTCATGATAGATCGGCACCCCTGGCCAGTGCTTCGCCAGAACCCGGCGCGGGTACTCTTCGATTTCACAGAACGCCACAGTCTCGAAGCCGCCCGTCCTCTCAAGGCCGAGGCTGAATCCGCCGATGCCGCTGAAGAGGTCGAGGACGCGCAGCTTCATCGCCTCACCCTCGTCACGTGTGGCAGTGCTTCGTCTAGGCTCTCGATCGCCGGCTTCAGGATCTCAGCCCCAGCATGGCTGTACACGATGTCTGTCGTCCGGCTGTCGGCATGGCCTAGGAGCTGCGCCCTGAGCTCCAGCCCCACCCCGTCCGCCTTCAGCCACGTGGAAACTGTATGGCGCAGCGTGTGCGGCGTGATGTCCTTCGATAGCCCCGCCCGCTTCACTGCCGCAGCAAATCCCTCCTTGACCGTCTTCAGCCGGCGCCCGCCGTGCTCGATCACGTACTCCGACTGACGGCCCTCATAGGCGTGCTCGAGCGCTTCCCTGAGCAGTCGTCCCATGATCACCGTGGCCCGGCCCTTCTTCCACTTCTTGCTCATGGGCTCGATGGGCTCGCTCGTGTCGTACTGGACCTCGCCGGTGACGAAATTCACCCGGTCCCACGTGAGGTCCAGAATGGCCGTGTGCCGCGCTGCGGTGCTCAGCGCCAGCACGATGAATAGGTAGATGTGCGGGTCTGAATACTGAGCCGCGCTCTCGAGCAGGCGCCGCGCTTCCTCGATCGTCAGCACCCGGCTCCGCGGCCGCCCCCGTGACGGGATCCACCACACCGTCATCTCCGATAGATGCTTGTTGGCAACGGCCCACTTGAGGCACGCCTTGAGCCTCGACAGTTCCGTGTTGACCGTCCAGCTCG
>CAZIRP010000097.1:0-21067 GCA_964541665.1 uncultured Caldilineaceae bacterium
CCTGCTTTGCTTGCCTTGATGATTATTAAATATTTACCTAGTTCTCATTAATAGCGACTTCGGGATGTAGTGGCCTCCCCAGCAATTGTCCTGCACATCTACATTTTGCCATCAGCACTCTTTGGAGCGGTGTTTACATGCCAGTTGATCTTTCGCCTATGAAAGGATTGAGGCTCGATTTAGACTATCCAGCACAATGCGCCTTATGTGGATCGAATCGAGATCCAAACTACGAGCCAATTATTATTGAGGCAAATGAATTTCAAGTCCAGATGCAGCCTGCTAGCGGTCATTCGTGGACTTGTTCGACTTACCTTCCTACCCATACGGGCACCTGTTATCGCGCAGCAACTCCTATCACTCCGCACTGGGGCCTTGCCCCTATTAATGGTTCTAATTATAACCAGACGCCTCGGATAACTTATCAGGTTTGGCTACCTGTCGCTGGAAACTACTATGCTTGGGTTTGTGCCATGGGGGGCAGTGCAGATGACGATTCCCTTCATATGAGTCTCGGCACTTACGTCAATGGCGTCTTTGTTCCTCAAGTCAGTCCACCATCGGCAACTGCAACTGATATGCACGGCTACAATTCGACCAATTGGATATGGTTTAGTCAAAGAATGGACTACTCTAGGCCTTACTTGCTTAATGCACCGAGCGGATACAATTATATTAGTGTACATGCTCGGGAAAATGGCCTGCGTATTGATCGTATCTTACTCACTAGAGATGTCAGCTATAACCCGGTTACGGCTGGCGTCCGCTGTGCGGCTGCGGCACTGTACAATTAGTTGGATCTGCTCATAAGTTCACTGCACTTCTGGCGAAGTGCAGTGAACTTATTTGGCTTATAAGACGTTTCAACAGCAACAACAGCTTGTGTATGGGAATATGGGACAAAGGCGAAGGATAACACATAATGAAATTAAGTAGTTTTCTCATCCCACTAACTGTGTTTTCCATCATGCTCGGTGGCTGTAACGATGATCCAGTAGCCGAACAGGCTGCCACAGCTATTCCTTCGACCATTACCCCCTCAACGGTCTTTACATCGCCGTTGGCTTTAAATATCGACCAACCGCAAGCGTTTATATCCCCGCTCGCCACGGTTGACCATCTACAACAGCATACCGTGCCCGATCCCTACCTGGGGGAACGTTACTATCAAATTCACTACTCGAATGAGATATGGCGTCTGGAGCTTGACTCTAACCCTGAGTACCAGCTTTCTGACTTAATCCATCGTGACATCGAAGGTTGTCGCATAAATTTACGGTTTGGCCCCAGAGATGTAGCTCCTGATGCAACAGTTGTCGAGAAGACCCTCGGCGGCTATTCATGGCAGGTAATAAATGGTAACTTATATATATCGGGTGAAAACGGGGATTATCCACCTTTTATCCTTCGATTAGTCTTACCCTATGATGACCCCAATGTCTCAAATCTACAGAACTGCCAACTTGCTGCTGAAACTGTACTTGCTACAATGGTTATCTTTGAAACACCAACTGAACAAATTATCGTAGCAGATGCCTATGAGCGTATGTATCACTATCAGTTTGCCTATTCCCCACAGGAATGGCAACTAGAAATGGACGCGTGGCATGATGGCTCTGCAGCTCCTGAGTTACTTCATCTTGCCATGGAAGGGTGTCGGATGATTTTGCGCGACGGTGCTCGTGGTCAGTCAACTGATGTTACCGTTTTCGAAAAAATACTGGGTGGCTTATCGTGGTTTGTTTCCAGAGAACCTCAATTTCAGCCCAATGTTGCCACGTATATCTTGCCTCAGCCAGACAAAGGCATCGCCTTTTTTGTAAGGCTGACCTGGCCAGAAGAAGCTTCCGAAGAAATCATAGCCGCCTGCCAATCAGTCGCCGAAGCAGTAATAACCACCTTCTCGCAGGTTGAGTAAACAACAGCCAGGCTTTTTCACGAAGCCTGGCTGCTTACCCCAATGCCAGATTTATTTCTACCGGCCAACGTTCCAACCCTACTTCAGGCCATTTCTGGTCAGCGGCAGGAATAGCTGATGCACCACCCCGATGGTGGGGCCACTGCCCGCATCACGGTTTACCTGGGCCGTGAGGGAGGTGGCGGTGGTCATGCGCGAGCCTGCGGGCAACTGCACCTCCAGCGTATAGGTATCAAAGGGCAAGTCCGTAAATCGGTACGCACCGGTGGCATCGGTTGTGCTCTGTTGGCTCAGCGCGCCATTGGCCTGGCGGACAACCACCCGAATCCCCGCCAGCCCCGTCTCCCCCTGATCCCGCACACCATTCCGGTTGAGATCCGCAAAGACCACGCCGGTGAGCGAACCAACGCGGTTTTGATCTAAATCAGCATTGCTGTTGTGCGAATCAAAGTTTTGCTTGGTCGTGGCCACCAAAGCAAACGGTTGCGCGCCAAAGGTGCCATTGACGCGCTGCGCTTGCACGGTTACGGTATACTTCCCAGGTGTGGGATTTTCTAAGCGCACAACTTCCACATTATTGCGGCGATCGGCAGCCGACCCATTGCCCACGAGTCGCGTCCCATCCGGCGTATCTACGATCAAATCCAGATCGTTGACCAGGGTTTGGGCGGCAGCCACCTGTGCAGGCGGATCGACCCAGACCAAGGTCAGGTAGAGGCCAGTGCCGGTCTGGGGTGCTGTGCCGCCGCTGGTCACTTCATATTGTGCGGTGGCACGTTTTCCAGTCTGGCTGACCGCCAAGGTATAGGTGCCCGGGGGAGTCTCACCGCTGGTTGAGAGGGTCAATTCAGTAGCGCCCGAGGCCCCAAAGGTGATCTCACCCAACAGTTGCCCTTCGAGTTCCACTACAGCAGTTCCTTCAGCAAAGTTGCTGGCCTGGAAGGTAAACGTTGTACCAGGTGGGCCAGCCGCTGGGGTGACGGTCAGCAGCGGGTCGCCTCCTGCGACAGCCGTCACAACAAAGGTGACCGTCCCGCTACGACCGGCGCTATCCGTGAGTTGCAGCGTATGGCTGCTGGCTGGCGCGTTGGTCGGTGTCGATAGATCGAAGGCAACTTCCCCCGCGTCATTGCTGCCCACTGTGCCGAGCGATTCCCCATTCAGGGTAACCTGGATTTGCCGATCGTTGGGCAGGAAATGGCTGCCCGCAAATTGGAACTTTGTGCCAGCCGGGCCCCGAGCTGGGTTCACGGCGAGCGTGGGCGTGGCTTCCCCGAGGATCGTGAGATTGGTGGTCGCGGCCCGTCCTGCTACATTCCAGGCTTGAATGGGATAGGTCCCTGACGCGGTCGTGGCATCCGAATACAAAAAGACCGCAATATCGCCCCGGGCATCGGCATAGGCGCTGGTGATGTAAGTCGCTTCGCTACAGGGATGGTCACAAATAAAGACTTCGCTGTAGGGGAGATTGTACTTGCCCGTCAGCAAAAATGTCGTGCCGGGCACGCCTTCCGCCGGCAACGGCGTGAGCGTGACATCGGGGAAATCGACCCAGACACCCACATTATCCACAATCCCCGACATGTGCGGCTCGAACCCGTCGCCTTCGGTGTAGACCACGACATACGCGGCTACATCAGCCAGGGCCTGTTTTGTCTCTGCGCTAAAGATATGCTCATAATTGTAGAGACCATTAACGCCCACACATTCTGGCCCGCTGGCTGCGTAGGGGCCGATAAAATTGCCCGATATATCGATCAAAGCGACACAGAATTGGTCAAAGGCGTTCCCCTGCTGATCCAGATCGTTGTCGATGATCCCCACATCGAAGCCGATGCCGCTTGGGAAATCGTTATCAATCGCATCGGGAAACTGGACAGGGTAGAAGAGCGCGTCATTCGATGCAGTGCCGCCCAGCCACATGGAGTGGTTGCCGCTGATCACATACGCGGGGTTGGCCGTGCGCACCGGAATGCCCTCGCCCAGCCAGACATAGCTCCAAAAGGCCCAGGCTGGGTCTTCAAAATCGCCGCCGCCCACCATGTTGTACTGATAACTTTGGATCACTGGCTGTTCTGGCGAGCGCGGCACAAAACGACTTTCGCCGCTTGAGCCTGTTCGTGTCTCCAGGGCTGGCACCGCATTCACCAAGGGGGCAAGGCCTTGTTTATCTGCACCATCAACGATCGGCGTTGTCTTTTGCTGGCTGGCCGCGGCAAAGGTGGGCAGCGGCTCACCAGTAAAGGCCGGGGCAGCCGATGATTGGGGCGCGGCCACGGCTGGGGTCGTGTCGGTCAATTGGAAAGCCGCCAGCGCAGCTGCCTGCACCTCTGCCGAAACCAGGGCAGGCAGCTCGGTCGTAAGCAAACTGCCAAACGCCGAGGACGCAACAATCTCGATCTCGTAGGTCACCGAGTTGCCCGTGGTCAAACCCGCCACATGATCGTCCATGAGCGCATAGTGCGCGCCGAGCGTATTTTTGAGATCCACCCGACCATTCCCGCTGTGAATGCTGGGCCGAGGTTCACCCGGTAACTGAATCGCGCCGTTGATGATCAACGCTTTCAGCAAGGCCGCGCTGGGGTTCGTCAGGCCGCGCGTTTTGCCCAGCCATTCGCGAACAAGGGCCGCGGAACCGGCTGTTAATGGGGTGGCCATCGAGGTGCCGCCCATAAAGGCATAGTCATTGTTAAAGTTGCCCCAAAAGTTACCATCGGGCGCTTGCGGCGCGCGCATGGAGAGGATCCAGGTGCCGGGCGCCACCACATCGGGCTTGATACGCCCATCCGCGGTTGGGCCACGGCCCGAGAAGCCAATCACCGCGTTGGGATTGTCGCTATCTGTGTCTATGTCCGGCCGATAATTTTCGGTCGCGCCAACCGTCAACACATTCTTGGCGGTACCCGGCGAGCCGACCGTTTGCGTGCCAGGCCCGGCATTCCCGGCAGAATAGAGCACGAGATAATCTTTATGGCGCCAGATAAAATCATCCACCAGGCTGGAGAACATATTATAGCCGCCTTGATCGGCCATATTCCAGCTATTGGTGGAGATGCGGGCACCAGTTTGATAGCCTTTGACAATAAAATCGCCATTGAGGTCAATACATTGAATGCCAGAGCTGCCATCCGTGTTGAGCGACATGAAGACCAATTGGGCCTCAGGCGCAACCCCAGCATGTGACCCCGTATAGCGGTGATCGCCAGGATTGCTGCCAGAACGGACGCCACCCCCCAACACCGAGCCGGCCACATGGGTGCCATGCCCATGGAGATCGGTCCAATTCGTTTTGGCCGTACATTCAGCGGTCGCCAGATTCATTTCGCTTGGCGCAAAAGCCCGCACAAGCCGGTTGCCAATATCGGGCGACAAATTGTTCTGGACACTGAGGCCCGAATCGGAAATTGCCACAATTTGCCCAGCCCCAAAGTAGCCATAATTTTGCCAGACCGCTTCAGCACCCATAATCTTGCGGCCTTCTGCATTGGCGAGTTCTGCTTCCTGGTAGAGCTCCACCCAATTGACCAGCGGTTCTTGGGCCAGCGCCGCCAGGGCAGAAGCCGGCATCACGGCGCGCACCAGCGGCCCCACGGGTGATTGGGATGCAGCCTGAGTTGTGGCCCCGTGGGCGGCGAGCAACGCTTCCAGCTCGGCCAATGCGCGGTCCTGAAAACCCAAGACCAGCACTTCTATCAACGCCCCATTGGGGTCGGCCTGGGCAGCCTGCAAGGCCAATGCTGGCGACACTTTATACGCGGGGAGATAAGGACCAACCCAGTGGACACTGGGCAAGCTGCGCACATTGGGCAGGGCATCAGCGGGCAAATGGACAATGTGGGTATTGTCAGGGATGTAGCCCAGCACGTGGCCACCCAGCGCCTCGATCTGCTGCACCCAGAGGGCTTCGACCGGTCCCGCAAACTGCACCAAATAGTAGAGAGTTTCAGGCGAAGAGCCCGCATCCGGGGCGGCAGCAGCCACTGTCGCAGTCTGTAAGCGGATCAGGGGTGGCTCTGGTTGATCTTGCGCCTGCACACTTGAATAAGGGACAGACAGCATAAATAGCAGGAAACCCACCAGGGAAAGCAATCGCATGGTTCACTCCTATCCTGAATGTTCCAACTCGCGGACGCGCCTCACCAGCGCGTACCTGATTGAAGAAAAGGCTCAGCCATGATATAGTGTTTGGCAAGATACGGCTCGAACAAGTGGGGAAGGGAAGCCATCTACTGCTCCATTGTGACACAAGTTCGACACTATCCATAATTCAATCCGGCCATTCGTTGCCCTGGATTGCTGCTCAAGATCAACAGGAAAGCGCCACAATGACCACAGTTCACCTTACGTTACCCGGCTGGGCCTGGGACGAAATGGCCCGGTTACCCGCCACCATGCCGACGCTGGAAGAACGCATGGCCACGGTGATCCGTTTTTCGCAGCTCAATTTTGAACACCAGACGGGTGGCCCCTTTGCTGCCGGGGTCTTTGAACGTGATAGCGGACGCCCCGTGGTGATTGGGGTCAACCGCGTGACGCCGCTTAACTGTTCCTCGGCCCACGCCGAAGTGACCACACTTTCGATGGCGCAACAACTGCTCGGCAGTTGGGATCTCGGCGCGCCGGGCCTGCCCGCGCACCAGTTGGTCGTCAATTGGCGGCCGTGCATCATGTGTTTTGGGGCGGTGATCTGGTCGGGCATCCGCTCGCTGGTCATTGCCAGCAGCGGCCCCGAATTGGAAGACATTACTGGCTTTGATGAAGGCCCCATGCCGCCAGATTGGGCGAGCGAATTGCGCCGCCGGGGCATCGAGGTGATCGACGGACTCTTAAGCGAGGAGGCTTGTCGGGTTTTTACCGCGTTCCGCGACAGCGGTGCGCTGGTCTACAACGCTCGCCAGGGCTAAGTAGAACACAGAAACTGCCTGAGAATCCACAGATTTTAAAGATTACACAGATTTTTGGTTTGTCGTCTGGAGAATCTACGTACTCTGTGGATGGGATTTTGAAAGCGTTTTTGGATTTTACTTAAGACAGCAAAGAAGCCAGGCTTTTGCCAGGAGCCTGGCTTCTTTCTGAGGCGGCCAGATAGCTTCTCCTGCAGTTTGCGCCAATCTATGCCGGTAAACCTGGTTTCGGGGGCCGCAACCACGTTACGGATGGGTTCTCAGTCGACAAAAATTTCGTCGATGCAGCGTCCTTCCCAATCGCGATGAGTGGGCACGCCGATCATGCGGGCGAGGGTTGGCGCAGTATCCAGCAGCGAAACCGCGGATTCGATTGCATAATTCTGGCGGATCGACGGGCCTGCCGCAATCCAGGGGATGGTCATATCCTCGGCCATCTCGGTCCCATGGGTGCGGTCGTGCCCCCCATGATCGGCCTGGACGATCACATGAATGTCCGCGGGCAAAGCGGCCAATACTCGCCCCAATTGTTGGTCCACCCGCTCGGCCTGGCGCAAATACCCGTCACTCATCCAGCTGTGGCGATGCCCTGCTGTATCGACCGTCCCAAAGTAGAGGAAAGCAAAATCGGGCTGCAACTCGGGCAGGTATTGAATCGCCGCATCCGCGGTGAGGTCATCCCCCTCTGGCAGATACGAGAGATCGCGATACCAGGCAAAGTCAAGGCTGAGCGGTTGCCCCAAATTGCGCAGCGGCTCCCAGTTGTAGAGCGCCGCGCCCCGCTTGCCCGCGCCCTTGACGAGATCGATCAGGCCGGGCAATGGCCGCGCCATCGGCTGCCAATCGTTGGTGACAATGCCATGCCGGGTCGGCGGTACACTGTGAAAGATGCTCGTGTGGCAGGGCAGCGTGATCGATGGCATCACCGAGCGCGCGGCCAGGGTCGATGAGCCGCGCGCCCGCAGCCCGGTAAGCGTCGGGCAATCGATTTGAGCGAGCGCGTCGGGGCGCAAGCCGTCGATCATCACAAAGAGCGTTAGCGAGGAATTTGCTTGCATTATTTCTGCCTCAATTCGGTTAACCACTTTTTGTCACGAATTGCACGAAATGACACGAACAACAGGCAAATTCGTGACATTTTTTCAACAACCTTATCCACAAATTGCGCAGATTTCACAGGGAAAAAACCAAGAATCTGTGTATTCTTTAGAATCTTATGAAATCTGCGGTTCCTGAAAGCTTTAGATCGTTTGCGCCGCCGGGTCGATCGGCAAAGCGACCGGACGGCCCCCTTCGAGCGACGATTGGCGGATCGCCAGGATCAATTCCTGGTCGAGCCGAGCTTGTTGCGCGCCATAGGTGGGCTGTGTGCCCGTGCGCACGGCATTGACCAGGCTCATCAGGCAGCCGGCCACGCCGATCTCGTCGTCGTGCCACTGCACCCCATGACCACGCTGCGCGGGCTTGAACGGGTTCTCCCAGCGCACAATCGGTTGTTCGGCATCGCCGGTGTGCGCAACCAACGCCACCAGCGCACCACCATCATTACGTTCCCAGCGCCGCTCCAGCGTGATAAAGCGGGGCGCTTCGCCACCCGGGGCCAGTAGGCTGAGCCACTCCTGCACCTCCAGATTGACGCCCACGGTGATGCCCATGCCTTTTTCGGCCAGGAAACGGCTGCTCCGCCACCAGCGCAGCGGCGAATCATAGCCGATGTTCGTCCAGTGGAAGATGCCCACGCGGCCGTCCTCGAAGTCGATCAGCCCATGTTCCTGAGTTTCGGTGCGGGGGCCGGTTTTGTCGGCCAATCGGGAATAGTGGCTGGCCAGTTCGTATTGCCGCACTGTACCCGTGACTTGGGTGGGTTTGGCATCAAAGCCCAGATAGCTGCGCATCACGCTGACGCCGTGATAGCCATGGCCAGCAAAGTCATTAAACGAGGAATAGATCCGCCCAAAAAGCCCCGCTTCGATCAGCTTGAGCTTGATCTGTTCGAGCGGGCGCTTGTGGAACTGCTCGGCCACTTCGATCAGCAACCCGCGCTGGGCAGCCGCGGCCATGATCGCGTCCGCCTCGCTCAGCTTGTGGGCAATCGGCGTTTCCAGCAACACATGCAGCCCGGCTTCGACCGCCATCAGGCCCGCCTGGCCATTTGCCCCATAATTCACCGAGACAATGCCGATCACCGGGGCGGTCTCGCGCACCAGTTGTTCCAAATTGGTAAACCAGGGCACACCGAGACTTTCGCCCAGGCGTTTGGCCGATTCGGCGCTGCGGCCCCAAACCGAGACCAGCTCGACATCCGCGGGCAGCCCGCGCACGATCGGCCCGTAGAGATAATCGGAACGGCGTCCTGTGCCAATAATGGCAACACGGAGTGGGGCAGGTTGGCTCATGACGGTTCTCCTTTGAGACAGCTGGCGGGCTTGACGGGCCAATTACCAGGCGTAGGCTTCGGGTGCTTCCCCGCCGGGGCCGGGCCAGATTTCATCCAGCCGGGCCAGGGTGGCGGCAGAAAGTTGAATCTCGACTGCGCGCAACGTATCGTCATATTGCTGAATTGTGCGCGGGCCGATGATCGGTGCGGTGACAACGGGGTTGTGCAGCAACCAGGCCAGGCCCACATTAGCGGGCGATTCGCCCAGGTCGCGACAGAGCGCTTCGTAGGCTTCCAGTTGAGGCCGCAATTTCTCGATGCGTTGCTGCATGGCTTCGCCCGACCGGCGCCCCTCCGCAATCTTTTGCAGCACGCCGCCGAGCAACCCACCACCCAGCGGGCTCCAGGGGATCAGGCCGAGACCAAAATGGCGACAAGTTGGGATCAATTCGAGCTCAATCGTGCGGGCGTTGAGGTTGTAGAGACTCTGCTCGGAGACGAGGCCCAAAAAGTTGCGCTTTTCGGCTGCGGCCTGCGCCACAGAGATGTGCAGCCCGGCAAAGTTGCTGCTACCCACGTAGAGCACCTTGCCCTCACGCACCAACTGCTCCATCGCCTGCCAGATCTCTTCCATCGGCGTGGTGCGATCCACATGATGCATTTGATAGAGATCGATGTGGTCGGTTTGCAGACGGCGCAAACTATCTTCGCAGGCCTTGCGGATGTGGTAGGCCGAGAGCCCGCGATCATTGACGCGGTCGGTCATCGCGCCGAAGGCTTTGGTCGCCAGCACGATCTGCTCGCGGCGGCCACCCTGGGCGAGCCAGTCGCCGATGATCTCTTCGGTATAGCCCATGCGTACATCGCGGCCATAGCGGTTGGCGGTGTCGAAAAATTGGACACCCGTCTCCAGCGCCCGATCCATAATCGCAAAGCTATCTTCCGGGCTGGTGTGCGTACCAAAATTCATCGTCCCCAGGCAAAGTCGACTGACTTTCAGGCCGGTGCGCCCCAGGTTGGTATAGTTCATTGCTGCTTCCTCCTGTGATTGTACGATGATGGTTGGTATCTGCTGGCGGTCATGGTATGATGGTGACACATGTTCCGAGAAGACGAGGGCTTCACTTATGTTTGATATCAACCAATATTGGGAAATCTTACATGCTTATTTTGCGCAACAGCCCGCCATCGTGTTTGCGTATCTGTTTGGCTCGCATGGCCGCGGCACGCCCAGTCCGATGTGGATATTGCGGTGTTGCACGAGCCCACGC
The DNA here is from genome assembly GCA_964541665.1 of uncultured Caldilineaceae bacterium. Lineage (GTDB taxonomy): Bacteria > Chloroflexota > Anaerolineae > Caldilineales > Caldilineaceae > CFX5. The sequence continues at coordinate 10,471 of CAZIRP010000097.1, forward strand.
TGGACGAAAACCAGAGCTTTGATTTGCGGCTCGATCTGATCCACGACCTGATTGGTTTATTGCGCACCAGCGCTGTCGATGTGATCATCCTCAATCAAGCGCCGCTGGCCTTAAGCTATCGCGTCTTCCGAGATGGTGTTGTGCTCTTTAGCCGAGACCAGCAAAGGCGCATCCTCTTTCAGGCTGATATTGTGAGTCGCTACCTGGATTTCAAGCCCTTTATCGATTACCAGGATCGAATGATTGTGGAACGTGCTCGGAAAGGAACTTTACGTAATGGACATCACACCGATCACGACCCGCTTGCGCATTATCGCCAAATGCGTTTAAGCAAATGAGTGTGCCTGGAGGCCCGCACACTCATTTGTCCTCATCCATCAGCTCCACAAGCGATCGTTCGAGAATTCGTTATCCCAGGCGTCGGTCGGCTGGTCGAAGTGGATCGGGCTGCGCGGGTCGAGGTATTTGCGCAGCAGCTCGTCGTTGACATCGTCGAAGCCCAGACCGGGTTTTTCGGGGACAACAATGTGCCCATCCTGGATCAACGGGTTGGGCAGCCCAGTCACCAGTTCGTTCCATTCGGGGTTGTCGACCGAGTGATTCTCCAGGACCAGGAAATTTTCGGTCGCGGCTGCACAGTGGACATTCGCCAGGGCCGAGATTGGCGAGCCGGCCATGTGCATTGCCATGGAAATGCCATAATCCTGCGCCATGTCGCCGATCTTCTTGGTCTCCAGCAAGCCACCGGAAGAAGCCAGGTCGGGATGGATAATGTCGACCGCGTGTTTTTCCAGCAGCGGGACAAACCCTTCCTTCAGGTAAATATCCTCGCCCGTGCAGGTGGGTGTATCGACCGCCCGCGTGATTTCGGCCCACTGCTCGGCAAATTGCCACGGGATCAGGTCTTCGTACCAGGCCAGCGTATATTTGTCGAGCGCCTTGCCCAGGCGGATGCACGATTTGTGGCCGATGTGGCCAAAGTGATCCGCGGCCAGCGGTACGTCGTAGCCGATCACGCTGCGCACATCTTCCACATATTGGCAGATGTGCTCGATGCCCACGTCGGTCAGTTGGATGCCGGTGAACTGGTGCATGATGTTGCGGCTGGCGAGCATTCCGGGCGGGGCCACCAACGCATTCGGAACATCGCGTACCAGGCCAATGCCGATGTCCATCTTCAGGAACTTGAAGCCCTGTTCGATCCGCCCCTTGAGGCGCTTGCCCATCTCTTTGCCATCCAACTCAGTTGGGGTGTCGGAATAGCAGAGCACCTCGTCGCGGAATTTGCCACCGAGCAATTGATACGCGGGCACGCCGTAAGCCTTGCCAGCCAGATCAAAGAGGGCCATTTCAACGCCGCAAACCCCACCAGCCTGGCGAGCGTGGAAGCCGAATTGTTTGATCTTGCGGAAAACCTTGTCGATGTTGCAGGGGTTCTCGCCGATCAGGCGGCTCTTGAGCAGCAGTGCGTACGTAGCACTGGCCCCATCGCGCACTTCACCGTAACCGACAATCCCCTGATTGGTGTCGATGCGGATCAGCGAGACGCGCATGGGCAGGCCGGCCAGATTACAGATGCGCAGGTCGGTGATGCGCAAGTCGGACGGGCGCGAGGCCGTGTTGACATTCTGTTCGATCGTTTCGGTCATTTTGAAGGATTCCTTCGCTTAGTTTCTATCCTGAGATTCTGCGCCCAACCCAGCGTAGGGCCAGATTTGGATACCGCAACTATGGTCAAGACAGATGCTGAATTTGGGAGAACAATAACTGCTGCGACTCGCTCAACCGCCCAGGTAAGGCGCAAGAGATCCGAGTCAAAAACTTAATTCAGAAGCCAGGCTGATTGCCCCATTATGCACAGAATCGGCCAAAGAGCCTAATAAATCAGTTGTCCACCGCTCACGTTGATGTCCGTACCCACCAGATGCCGGGTACGATCCGAAGCCAGGAAAACATAGAGCGCGGCTACATCTTCCGGTTCGCCCACCCGGCGGATCGGGATGGAGGCAGCAAGTTCTTCGAGCTTGCCTGGTTGATCCAGCCACTCCGCGGTCATTGGGGTGTAAATGTTGCCCGGCGAGACCGTATTCACGTTGATGTTGTAGGGCGCGGCAAACCGGGCCACCGACTTGCTATAGCTGATGATGCCGCCAAACGCCGCGCTATAAGCAGGGATCACCGGCAGCACGCCGTAGGCAGTAAACGAGCCCATATTGATGATCTTGCCGTAGCGCCGCTCCATCATGTGGGGCAAGACCGCCTGCACGCAATGAAAGACGCCGCGCAGATGTCCATCCAGCTGGCGATCATATTCCGCTTCGGTGGTGTCCAGTTGGCCGCTGCTGGCTCCCGGCCCGGCAATGCAGCAGAGGATGTCGATCTGCCCCTCGGTGCTGATCACATCATTCATCAAGGCATCGACCTGGGCGCGCACCGAGACATTGGCCTGCACCAAACGGGCGCTGCCCCCATTCTCTACGATGGCTTGAGCAGCAGCCTGCCCTTTTTCCACCTGAATATCAGCGAGGACGACCCGGACACCCTCCGCGGCCAACATCCGCCCGACACATGCCCCCATCCCCGACGCGCCGCCGGTCACAATCGCGACTTTGCCTGCTAATCCTAAATCCATGTTGTTCCTATCCTCTGTATGACAACTACAATGGGTGTCAATCTGCAGCCTGCACAATCAGTAAATTGTGGAGAGTCCAGCAATTGAATCACCGTATGATATGATGCGCTCGGTGCGTGCGCTGAACGTTCAGCACGCACCAGGCTCTATTTTACCAAAAACAGCGTGTGGAGGAACCAGTGAAGATTACCAATATTGAATGCTACCCTGTCTGGGGCGGCTTTCGCAACTTTTTGTTCGTGGTCGTGGACACCGATGAGGGGATTTACGGCGTGGGCGAATCGGGCATTACCGGGCGCGAACTGGCGATTATGGGGGCAATTGAACACTTCAAGCCGCTGCTGATCGGCCAGGACCCGACGCGCATTGAGCACATTTGGCAGCTGCTCTATCGCGGTGGCTTCTTCCCCGCGCAGCGCATCCTCGGTTCGGCCATCTCGGCCATCGACATCGCCCTGTGGGACATTCTGGGCAAAGCGCTCAATGTGCCCATCTATCAGCTGCTCGGCGGCAAAGTGCGCGACAAAGTGGTCTGCTATCCGCACAATGGCGGGCGCGGCAATGACATTCAATCCCTGGTGGATTCCTGTTTGCAGACCAAGGAAGAGGGCTGGAAATTTGTGCGCTGGGGCTTGCCGGAAGCTGATGGCATCCTCGAACCCCGCCAGGCAGTGCTGACCGCGATCAAACAATTTCATGCCATCCGCGAAGCCGTGGGCGACGAGATCGAGCTGACGTTCGACGTACACACGCGCCTCGACTTGCCCGATGTTATTTGGCTCTGCCGGGAGATCGAATCAACGCGGCCCTTCTTTATTGAAGACCCACTGCGCGCGGAAAACCCCAATTCGTTCAAGACGCTGCGCCCGCGCGTGCATGTGCCCATTGCCGCGGGCGAACAATTCAGCTCGAAGTGGGAATTCCGCGAATTGATCGAAGAGGAGTGGATCGACTATGCGCGCGTCGATCTCTGCATCTGTGGCGGCATTACCGAGAGCAGAAAGATCGCGGGCTGGTGCGAGACGCACTATATCAAGATGGCGACGCACAATCCGCTGGGGCCGGTCTCGTCCGCGGCCTGTCTGCAACTCAATCTGGCCGTATCAAATTTTGGTGTGCAAGAGCAGCCGCGCAAAACCGGCACCGTGCTGACCGATGTTGTGCCTGTCCAGCCAGAATGGGAAGATGGCTACCTGCTGGCACCGACGCGGCCCGGGCTGGGCATCGAATTTGACCGCGAGGCAGCCAGGAAATATCCCTTCCAGATGGCCGAATTGCCCCATCTCTACCGTCTGGATGGCTCGCTGACGAATTGGTGAACGCTGGTTCAGAGTTCCGTGTGCTGAGTTAGTCACATGGAACTCTGAACACGCAAGCGCTTATTTCGTCACTTCGGCAATGGATTCGCCCACGATGTTGAGGACCGTGTCGATTTGCTCGGCGTTGATGTTGAGCGGCGGCGAGAACATGTAGACATCGCCGAGGACGCGCGTCCACAGGCCACGTTCGAGCGAAGCCGCGCGCACTTTCTCGCCAAGATTGGCCGGGGCTTTGGTGGCGCGATCACTCGTGAACTCGATGGCAGCCATCAGGCCAATGCCGCGCACATCACCGATCACCTCGAACTCGGCTTGCAGCGCCTTGAGCCCTTCCAGCAAACGGGTACCCATGGCCCCCGCATTGCCAACCAGCCCTTCATTTTCCAGAATCGCAATGTTGGCCAGCGCCACCGCGCAACAGGTCGGGTGGCCGGAATAGGTGTAAGCGTGCATCCAGCGCTCGTTGGCCGGCGCGTTCATGATCACATCACGAATCTTGTCGTGGATCTGAATCCCGCCGAGCGGCAAATGGCCGCTGGTGATGCCTTTGGCAAAGGACATGATGTCGGGCTGCACGCCCCAACGGTTGAGGCCAAACCATTCGCCTGTGCGCCCAAAACCGGTGATCACCTCGTCCGCGATCAGCAGCACATCATACTTGTCGCAGATCTGGCGGATCAGCGGGAAGTAGTCGTCGGGCGGCACAATCACCCCGCCAGCCCCTTGCACCGGCTCGGCAATGAACCCGCCGACCGTGTCTGGCCCCTCGCGCAGGATCGCCTCTTCCAGGGCGCGGGCCGCGGCCTGACCGAGCGTCTCGCCCGCTTTGATCTCGCCCTGGAAGCGATATTCATAGGGCGCGGGAATGTGCGAAAAGCCGGGCACGCGCGGCTCAAACATCGGCCAGTACGCGCTCAGGCCCGTGGCGCTCATGGCGGCCAGGGTAATACCGTGATAGGCGTTGGTGCGGGCGATGATCTTGGTTTTGTCGGGTTTGCCCAATCGCTTCCAATAGTGGCGCACCGTTTTGAACGCGCTTTCGTTCGATTCTGCCCCACCAGATGCGAAAAAGGTCGTGTTGAGATCGGGATAGGCAAAACCGGCCAGTTTGGTGGCCAATTCAATCGCCGGGCGGTTGCTCGAACCCACATAGCTGGAGCAATAGCCGAGTTGGGCAAGTTGGGTATAGGCAGCTTCGGCCAATTCTTTACGGCCATAGCCGATATTCACATTCCACAAGCCCGCAAAAGCGTCGATCAGCTGGCGGCCATCGGCAGTATAGAGATAGACCCCCTCGCCGCGCTCGAAAATCAGCGGGTTATCGTGGGCGGAGGGATGGTGCAAAGGATGGAGCAGGTGATCCTGATCTTGTTGCAATAAGGCAGCGAGGTCTGACATAGATTTCTCCGTTTTCGTCAAAAGCACTTCCATACTTCAGCAAAAGTCAGCCCGGTGGACGATCCAACGGGGGTGCGCTGGCGGCAAAGTCGGCGGTGATACGCGGGATATAGGCGCGTATCAATGCCTGGATGCGCAGCGGATCGGGCGAGGCGAGAATCAGCCCAACATGGTGCGCTTTGGGCATACGCCAGACAACTTCGGGGTCGTTATAGGCGCTCGTATCGGGCCACTCCTGGCGCGCCAATGAGACGATCAGCGCGGCGTGGTGATCACGCGTCCTGGGCAGTCGATACGCTTCCCCCTGCAAGTGAGCAACCTCCAGGTTGGCCCACGCTTCCCACAGGTTGATGCCGCTGGCCTGCTCGACCATCAGATCGATCCCCGCGCCACCAACGCGGGCAGCGATCTCCAAAAAGTAATATTGGCCGTCAGCATGGCCGCGGATAAATTCGGCATGGGTGACCCCACGCTGCATCCCCATGGCCGCGAGCAACGGGCGGTTGAAGCGTTGTAGCGCCGCATCTTCTTCGCCCTCAATCGGCAATGTACTGGTGACAAAAATGCCGCCGCCCTGATACACCGTCATCGGGGGCAGGCCATATTTGCTGCTGCGGGCAAAGAGGATCTGCCCATCCATCACGATCGAATCGACGTGATAGACATCGCCCGGCAGGAATTGTTCCAACACGTAATAGGATTGGCGGTCCCCCAATTCGGCCAGCATTGCCCACACCTCATCAGCATGATGCAACTTTTTGATGCCCATGGCGCTGGCTTCGGAGCGGGGCTTGAGCACCCAGGGCGCGGGCACACGCGCCAGAAAGTCGCGAATTTGTGCATAATTCAACACGGGCACAAAGTCGGGGACAGGAATGCCCTGGGCACGGGCCTGGACCCGCATCGCCAACTTATCGCGGAAGAAGCGCGCCGCGCTTTCCCCCATGCCGGGCAGGCGCATGTGCTCGCGCAAGGCCGCCGCGATCTCGACGTCGTAATCATCGAGCGCCACGATGCGGTCAATCTGGCGGTCGCGCGCCAGGTAACAGATCGCGTGGGTAATATCCGGCTGATGATTGAGCGAGGCAAAAGGCAGCATGAAAAACTCGTCGATGGCCTCGCGCGGCCAGGCCTCAGCCTGCAGCTTCTCTACCGTGACCAGGATGGTATAACAGCCCGCACGTTTGCAGGCCTGCAAAAAGCGACCACCTTTGAAATAACTCGCCAGGCAAAGAATCGTAATCATCGCTGCCCCTATGCCGTCTCTCAGCGGTTCAAGCCACCACCGCCACTGGTCATTACCGCGGCGACCTCTTCGGGTGTGGTCACCACGACATCGCCATGCATACTGAGGCAGAGCGCGGCCAACGCTGTGCCATAGTGCAACCCCTGTTGCAAATCGCCATCCAACCAGCCGTGGATCACACCAGCGGCCAGGGCATCGCCCGCGCCCAGCCGGTCGATGATCTGCACGGGCCGCGCCGGGGCATGATAGAAATGCTTGCCATCCCAGGCCATCACGCCCTCGTCGGCCAACGAGGTGATCACGACTTTGGCGTGGCTGAGGTCGGCCAATTGACGCAAGATGTGCTCGGGCTCGCCCGTTGCTCCGAAGATCCGCGCGGCGTCGCCCTGGCCACACGAGAGAATATCCACCTCCTGGATCAACGGGGTGAGCACGGTGCGGGCTTCGGCTTCCGACCATAGTTTGGCGCGATAGTTGATGTCGAAGCTGACCGCGACCCCGCGTGCCTTGGCCTGCCGGATCGCCGCCTCTGTGGTGGCCAGCCCGGCAGGCGAGATCGCCGCGGTGATGCCGGTCAGGTGGATCAAGCGGGTGTCGAGGGTGTAATCCCAGTCGATCTGTGCGGGCTGCAAGCGAGCCGCGCACGAATCGGCCCGGTCGTAATAGACCTGCGTGGCGCGGGGCGGCGTGGCAAATTCCAGATAGTAGGTGCCGACGCGGCCCTCGTCCGACCAGACAATCCCGCGCGTATCGACATTGGAGAGGCGCAGATGGTTCTCAATAATCTTGCCCAGCGGGTTTTTGGGCAGACCGCTCACCCAGGCGCAGCGCCGCCCCAGGCTCGCCAACGCGCCCAGCAGATTGGCCTCGGCGCCACCGGGGTGAATTGCCAATGTTTGTGCTCGTTCCAGACGCTCGCCGACCCCGACGCTGTAGCGCAGCATCACTTCGCCAATGGCCGTGACATCAAATTGTGGATTCGTCATGGTCAGCTCGCTTATGCTCCCACCGCGGCATCCCACGCTGCCCGCAACGCTTGCGCACGCCCGGCCAGGTCGGTCAGATCCTGTGTGGGGCCGGTGACCAGGGCACTGCCGATGCCCGCGGCCACTGCGCCCGCGGCCACATAATCCGCGACATTGTCGGGGTTGATGCCACCAGTCGGCACCAGATCAATATCATCCAGCGGCGCGCGCAAGGCTTTGAGATAGCGCGGGCCGACAATTTCCGACGGGAAAAGTTTGACCATTTTGCAGCCAGCCAAAAAGGCGGTCTGTACTTCGGTGGGGGTAAAGACACCGGGCAGATGCAGCACGTCGTTGGCAATGGCCGCGTCCACCGTGGCCAGATCCAGGTTCGGGGCGACGCTGAATTGGGCACCCGCGCCCAAGGCGGCCTGGAGTTGTTCGGCGGTGCGCACGGTGCCCGCGCCGATCAGCATTTGGCTGGCGAATTGTTCCCGCAACGCGCTGATCGATTCGAGCGCGCCGGTGGTATTCAACGTCACTTCGACGACGGTAATCCGGTTGGCCAGCAGCGTTTCGGCGATACCGAGCACTTGTTGGCGCGAAAAATTGCCGCGAATAATCGCGACCAGCCCAGTCAGGCGGATCATTTGAGCCGCGGCGGCAGTTCGAGTTGTCATCAACTAATTTCCTTTGTCCTCATTTTTTTGAAAAGCGAAGATACTGCAGTTTCGAGGAGTATATCACAAGCCAGCGCGGCTGTACACGCGTGGAGAGACGGTAGACGGGAAACGATGGGCGATGGATAGAGAGCCTATCGCCCGCCGTCTCCCGACCACAAGTCAATTACGAATGAGGGGCAAGAAGAGCGCAGTGAGCGTGGCTGGTTCGCTTTCTTGCAGCGTGAAGAGCGTTTGTAATCCGCCGGGCACGCGCATCAGGAGCGAATCTCCACCTGTGGCCAGCTCGGTATTGCGGGTTCCGCGGCGCACCAGCCGCAGCTCGGTCTGTTCAAAGGGTTGCAAAACCTCAAAATTCACCTGCACGAGATCAAATGGCGCAACCACCCCTTCCCGCAAAACCCCCGCGGCAAAATTGACCTGGCCCAACTCGTTATTGACCTCTTGCAGCAGCAAGGTCGTAAATTGCCGGTGGGTGACGATCTGGGTAGCGCGCAGCACCGCGGGGTCAAAATCCACATGGATCGCCGCGGCGTTGATCGGGTCCACCACAGCCGCATCGACTTGCAGGATCAGCGAGAAGCGCTCGCCTTGCGCCTTGTTGCTGACCGCCAGCGTGGGGTCATTGGTCAGCGCCGCGGCCGAGAGGCTCATCGCCTCGTCGCCATGGGCCCCAAAGTTGGCTTGCAGCAGTTGCAGATCTGGCTCGTTGATACAACCATCATGATTCAGATCGGCCTGCGGATTGAAATCGACATCCCCCACACATTGTTCATACAAGTAGCTGAGCAATGAAAAGTCGAAAATATCGACATGATTATTGACCTGAATATCGCCTTCGATCAGCGGGCCAACCTCGACGACATTGTGTCCCTCGGTCAGACTGAGTTCCAGCCGATGTTGCAGCGTATGCGTCCCGCGGATCAACATCTGGTAGCTGCCGGGGGTGAGGTCGGAGAGCAGCGCGACGCCGTAGACATCGGTCGTTGTTTCAACATCAACGAGGGGGGATTGGCCTGGCTCGGCGGGATGGGGGAAAAGTTGCAATGAAATGGGGACGCTCCAACTGTTTGTGGGGGGAGGAGAGCGCCCTTCCCACCTGATTTTGACTTCCAGGCAGGTAGTGCTGCAGGAAGGCGCAGGGGTCGGCGTGGGCACCGGGGTATCCTGCGGCGGCGGGGGCGGATCGTCCAGTTGCAATTCGATCTCGTCGCTGCTCGCATGGGTGGCCGTGGCGTCGCGCACTTCTGCCTCGACCCGGCGCAGGCCAGCATCGGCGTTCAGTTGCCAACTGATTTCATGTTGGAAAGGTTGCCAGGCACCCCATTCGCCATCATCGTTGCGCAGGCGCATCTCCTGCCAATCGCCATACAGATAGAGCGTCACCTGGCGCTCGGTAGCCAGCGCGGCTTCCCCATTGATGATCAGCGGGAAACGCTGGTGATGGCGGGAAAAATCCTGCACCCAGACCGAATCATAATACCCAACGCCGATCTCCCAATACTCGCCCATGATGTTCTGGCGATGGCCTTCACTTGCCAGCCAGCCCTCGACAACCGCTTCTGGCGAGGGATAGCCCCAGGCAATGTTTTCGGCGGTTGCCCCCGTCGCGAGGAAGGAGCGGATCCGTTCATACCAGCGGCAGGTAAGCATCAACGTGCCACCGGCCCGATCATACGTATCGTGCTGGAAATAATCATCCTCGTACATGTCAACGGCATGAAAACGCGCCGCATTACTGAGATCACTATTCAATTTGAGGGGGGGTAACCCTGAGGTTGCTCGCGCTGCGTTGACTAACTCGACCACACGTTGTTCGTACGCCGCATTGGTGATGGGTAGATTTTGGCCGCCGCACCCTGTCGAGCTGGGCGTTGCCTCCGCATGACCAAACCACAAGAGGCTCAAAATCACGCTAAGCCCCCAACACCAGACTAGCCGACTCTGTAATTTCGCACTCGTCATGCATTGTCCTCGTTGTTAATTGGCCGCTTGCCGGTACGGCCCCTTACCGGACAATTTTACTTTCGATTAGCTTAACAGAACAATACAGAAATCGACAAAACTTATAAAAATGTAAGATTATCGGCCTTTTTTGGGACTAGTTTTGATTTCATTGAGTCACCGTAGAGTAATCGCCCAATTTCTGGGATCACTGATAGCGGGCCAGGGGCATGCAAAGGGCGCTTTTTTGGTATGATAAGGCTGCTCTGCGTGGCGTACCCAAGCTCCCAAGAGCAAACCATCCATCGCCACAGACTAGTCCTTATCTCAAAAACCTCTGTACCACACTGGTTGGGCCACCTTTGTTCATAGGAGCCACAACCGATTTTTGAGATGATTTCTATTCACACCAA
>CAZIRP010000098.1:0-20967 GCA_964541665.1 uncultured Caldilineaceae bacterium
AGGGTTTCGAGCACCCCCGCTCCCTATCTCCCCATCACCCCACCTCATACATATTGTACAAATTCGCATACGCCCCATTCAAAGCGAGCAACTCGGCGTGCGTGCCTTCTTCTTCGATGCCACTGCCAGTCAGCACGACGATCCGCCCGGCGTTGCGGATGGTGGATAAGCGATGGGCGATGACCAGGGTGGTGCGATTGGCCGCCAGCCGTTCCAGCGAGGCTTGCACCGCGCGCTCGCTCTCATTGTCCAGGGCACTGGTCGCCTCATCCAGAATCAGGATCGGCGGATCTTTCAGGAAGACCCGAGCAATGCTCAGCCGCTGCTTCTGGCCGCCGGACAATTTCACCCCGCGCTGGCCAATATCCGTGTCATACCCATTGGGCAATGCCATGATGAACTCATGCGCGTTTGCCTGTTTGGCCGCGGCCATAATCTCCGCCCGGGTTGCGCCCGGCTTGCCATAGCCGATATTCTCTGCCGCGGTCCCGGCGAAGAGATAGACATCCTGCTGGACAATGCCAATGGCCCGCCGCAACGAGCGCAGGCTGATCTGGCGGATGTCGTGGCCGTCGAGCAGGATTTGGCCGCAAGAGACCTCGTAGAAGCGGGGGATCAGCGAGCAGAGGGTGGTTTTGCCCACGCCCGATGTGCCCACAAACGCCACATAGTCACCAGCCTCAATCTGCAACGAAATATGCCTGAGGACCTTGGTATGCTCTGCCTGATAGTGGAAGCTGACATCTCGAAACTCGATCCGACCTCGGGCCTCGGTCAGCTCGACCGCATCGGCGGCATCCTCAATGTCGGGGGCCACCTCCAGCACTTCCACAAAGCGCTCAAACCCGGCGATGCCCTCCTGATAGAGCCGCGTAAAATTGGCAAAACGGCGGATCGGCTCGATCAAGATGCCGACGTAGAGCAAAAACGTCACCAGATCAGCCAGATCGAGCGAGCCATGGACAATCGCCACGCCACCAAAGATGATCACCGCAACGGTCATCAGTTGGGTGAAGGCAATCAGCCCGCTGTAATAGTACATTTCGCTGCGGTAAACATCGCGTCGGCTCTGCACAAAGCGCTCGTTGGCGTCGCCGAATTTCTGGGCTTCTGTGCCCTCGTTGGCAAACGACTTGACCGTGCGAATGCCGGCCAGTGAATCCTCCACCTGCGCGTTGATGTCACCGACCCGGTCCGCGCTTTTGCGGTACGAGCGTTTGAGCCGAATGTTCAGATAATAGACATAGACCGCCATCACCGGCAGGAAAAGAAAGATCACCCAGGCCAGCCCAGCATTGATCTGCAGCATGATCACAAACGCGCCGACGAAATTGAGCAGCGAAATGATGATGTCCTCGGGGCCGTGGTGATAGAGTTCGGACATGTCGAAGGTGTCGTTGGTCAGCCGCGCCATCAACTGGCCGGTGCGTTGCTCGTCGTAGAAACGAAACGACAGCTTTTGCAGGTGCGCAAACAATTCGGCGCGCATATCGCGCTCCATCAGCGCGCCCATCATGTGGCCCTGATAATCCACAAACGAGTTGCAGAGCACATAGATCGCCACCAGCAGCACCATGATCGCGCCCATGCCCCAGATCTGGCTAAGCGTCTCCGGCGTGATCTCCTGCAGGACATTCTTGGTGATATAGCGTGCGCAGAGTGGCAACAGCAAGGTCACGACAGAAAGCAAGAGCGCGCAGAGCAGATCCGCGATCAGCAATCCGCGATAGGGTTTGTAATAAGAAAAAAACTTTTGCGTGCGAGCGTTCACAAAGGTCTCCATGATTTTGGATACAGGCCCAAACAAAATGGCCACGGGTGCGCCTTCCCGTGGCCATTTTCGCTCCAACACAAACGATCCAAACAAAAAGGTCATGGGCAAGCCGCAGCTATCCCATGGACCGAAAAACAAAAGGTCACAGGCAAACGCACCTGTGACCAGAATCTCTTTCCCTCAACGCGCTTCAGCGTTCGCTGCCTGCCAGCGGAACCGGAGCAAGAGGTATGCAAAGAGATGGGCTTGGTGCGTTACCCTGTACGCGGGATAGATTGTTCACCGTTGCCACGTGCATACCTCCTTTCTGGGCATCAAACAAGCTGTTTATCCACCAAATCAGCGCCATCTTATCCAAAGTAGCCAGCGTTGTCAAGAGCCGGTGGATCGTTTCGCCATCCCTCGTCTACCGTCTACCGTCTTGCGTCCGTTGTCTCCCACCTTTTATTGCCAAGCCATACAAACGGTGATATAAATTGAAAAATCCCAGCAACTTTGGGCGCACTATATTCATCTGCTTTCTGGCTTATTGATCTTTGTGGACTGACTCATGGAAATTTTAGGTGGCCCTCTCTATGCCGTGGCCGGCGCTGGCGAATCGCATGGGCCCGCGATCACCACGATCGTTTTTGGATGCCCGCCCGGCTTGAAACTTGACCGAGCGCGCATCCAGCACTATTTGGATCGGCGGCGACCGGGCAGCAACAAACATGGCACCCCGCGTCGCGAAGGCGACAAAGTGGTGCTGCTCTCCGGCCTCTATAGCGAAGACCACGCCGCGCTGACCGCGGGCCAGACGATCCGCATTGAGCATGGGGACGAGGTCAGCCAGAGCAATGGCTACGAAGTCGGCTTCACCACCGGCGAACCAATCGCCGCGCTGGTGCTTTCAACCTCGCAAAAATCCGGCGATTATACACAGTTCAGCGGCGCGACCGGCGAAGTCCGCCCCGGCCACACCGACCTGGTCAAATATCACCAATCGGGCGGCTTTGTGGATGTGCGCGGCGGTGGCCGCTCCAGCTATCGCTCCACCATCAGCGATGTGATCGGCGGCTCGATTGCCCGCTGCTTTCTGGCCAAACAATTTGGCACGGTGATTCTCTCATCGATCAGCCAGGTGGGGCCGCTCAAAAGCCAACGCAGCCTGGCCGACCACTTTGAGGAGATCATTCAGCAGACGCAGAATACGCAGATTGCCGCCGGGGAAATTCAAGAGATCGAAGAAATTCTGGCCGAGTCGGAGATCCATTCGCTCGACCCCGACTTTGCCCACGAAGCGGGGCAGTTGATCAAGCGCACCCGCATTGAGGGCGATTCGCTCGGCGCGCTGGTAGAGGTAGTGGCGGTCAATGTGCCCGCGTTGGTCGGCGATCCCCTCTATCAAAGCCTGAAGGGGCGGCTAATGGGCATACTCGGCGGGCTGAACGCCGTGCAATCCTGCGAGATCGGCGCGGGCCGCCAGGTGATCGAGCGCCGCGGCAGCGAAAACAATGACCCGATCCGCCAGTATGGCTACCAGCGCAACAGCCACGGCGGCTTGCTGGGGGGCATCACCACGGGTTTGCCGCTGGTCTGCAACGTTGGCTTCAAGCCGACCTCGACGATTGTCAAGCCGCAGAAATCGGTGCGCAAAAATCTGGAAGAGATCGACTTTCTGCTGGAAAAAGGCCGCCACGATCCCTGTGTCGGGGTGCGGGCCGGGGTGACGCTCGAATCGCGGCTGGCCATCGAATTGATGAACGCGGTGCTGATGCGCCAATCGCGATTGGTGGACTCCAGCGCCTTTCGGCTCTTTGGTCCAGAGGAAGAATAAAAGCAATTGGAACCGCAGATTCACACAGATTTTACAGATGAAAAATAAAAATCTGCGGTTTCTGTGGTTTCTAAATGCTTTTTGAGTTTTACTTAAAAATCTGTGTAATCTTTCAAATCTGCGGTTTCTAAGCGGTTTCTTGATTTGAGTATGACGACCTTTTCAACGCACAAAAATATCATTCTGACAGGCTTTATGGGCACCGGCAAAACCACAATTGGCCGCTTGCTGGCCGATCAACTAGCGCGCCCCTTTGTAGACATGGATGACGAGTTGACGCGCCAGTTTGGCAAGCCAATCGCCACGGTCTTTGCCGAATTGGGCGAGCCAGCCTTTCGCCAGGCCGAACGGGAACTCTGTCGGCGATTGGCCCGCGAACAGGGGTTGATCATCAGCACGGGTGGCGGCGCGCTGGTTGACGCTGAAAACCGGGCCACCTTCGGCGCAAACGGCACCTTGATCTGCCTGACCGCGGATGCAGAGGAAATTCTGCGGCGGGTGGAGAGCAACGACGAACGCCCTTTGCTCGGTGAGCGCACCGACTATCGCCAACGCATTACCACGCTCCTGGCCAGTCGCCAGGCGGCATATGGCGCAATTCCCCACCAGATTGAGACCAGCGGCATCTCCTGCGAGCAGGTGGTCGAGCGTGTCCTGGCTGCGGTGGCGAGCGATGCCGAAGTCAGCGGCATGACCCGCTTGCCCGTGCGCACCCCTGAGGAACAATACGACATTTGTTTGGGAGATGGCCTGCTCGCGCATGTCGGCCAATTGCTGCTCAAACGGGGCTTGCGCCCAGGGCCAGCCGCAGTCGTGAGCAACCAGATGATCGCCGAGCATCACGCCGAGCCGGTGCTGGCCAGCTTGCGAGCCGCGGGCTTTGAGCCGACACTCTGTTTGGTGCCGGAAGGTGAACAGCACAAAACATTAGCCACCGTCGCCAATCTGTATGAGCAATTTCTCGCCGCCGGGCTCGACCGCCAAAGCCCTGTGCTCAGCCTGGGCGGCGGCGTGGTCGGCGACATGGCGGGTTTTGCCGCGGCCACCTATCTGCGCGGCCTGCCCTATGTACAGATGCCCACCTCGCTGCTGGCCATGGTCGATTCCTCGGTTGGGGGCAAAACCGGCGTGGATCTGCCCCAGGGCAAAAATCTGGTCGGGTCCTTCAAACAACCCGAGCTGGTGATCATGGACAGCGCGGTGTTGGCGACCCTGCCCGCTGCCGAATTGAGCGCGGGGTTGGCCGAAGCGATCAAACATGGCATCATTAGCGCGCCGCAGTTGTTCGCCACGCTCGAAGTTGGTTTGCCTGCCAATCTGAAGCATCTGGTGGCCGCGGCGGTGCAGGTCAAAATCGCCATCGTCGAAGAAGATCCGTTCGAGTATGGGCGGCGAGCCCTGCTCAATTTGGGCCATACCTTTGGCCATGCCCTGGAATTGGTCAGCGAGTTTAGCCTGCGCCACGGCGAAGCAGTGGCCGTTGGGCTGGTGGCCGCGGTGGAAATGGCAGCGGCCCTCGGTCATTGTGATGCGGCTCTGGTGTCGCGCATCCGCACGGTGGTCGAGCGCCACGGCTTGCCGACGAGCCTGCCCCGCGCCGAGTATGATCTGGATCAAGTCGTGGCCGCGATGGGTCATGATAAAAAACGGGCCGGCAAAACCCTGCGCTTTATCATCCCCCACGCCATCGGCGACGTGCAGATCATCAACGACCCAGGCAGCGCGTACGTGCGGGATGCCCTCGGCGCCGTGCTGACGGGATAATTGCAGAACCATTCTCCACAGATTGCGCAGATTCCACAGATAAAAATCAAAAATCTGTATAATCCGTGTAATCTATGGACGCCAATCGTTTTGCTGGCGTATTTTGAACGATAAGGAACGCTGTGTGAGCAAAATCGCTGTGATTCATGGGCCCAATCTCAATTTGTTGGGCACACGCGAAACCACCATCTACGGGCACATGACCCTGGCCCGCATTGAAGAAGCGCTTTCCGCCCTGGCCGGGCGCGAGCATGAATTGCGTTTCTTGCAGAGCAACCACGAAGGCGTGCTGATCGACTTTATCCACGATGCGCGCACCTGGGCCGACGGCATCCTGATCAACCCCGGTGCGTTTACGCACTATTCGTATGCCCTGCGCGATGCGATCAGCGGGGTGAAGCTGCCCACGGTCGAGGTCCACCTGAGCAACATCCACACACGCGAGAGCTTTCGCCATACGTCGGTGATCGCGCCCGTGGCAGTCGGTCAGATCTGCGGGTTTGGCTGGCGCAGTTATTTGCATGGCTTGCAAGCATTGGTGGATCATTTGCGCGATACCCAACAAGGCTAACATGAAGATACGCTTGCGAACGCTCAGGTTGTGGTCGCTGATTGGTCTGGTCTGGCTGCTGGCCGCGTGTAATCAACCAGAGCCCACGCCAACACCGACCGCCACACCGGTGAACATTGTGACCCAGGCAGGAGAGGGTGCCGCGGCCGCGGGGGAAACCACTGCCCCAGGGGCTGGTGATGCCGCACCTGCCACGCCAACGCCCCCCGTGTTGAGCGGGCGTCTGGTGCTCTGGCACAGCTGGGCCGAAGCGGATGGGGACGCTCTTCTTGCCAACTTGACGGCCTTTCAGCAGGCCAACCCCAACGTGACGATTGATACGCTCTTTGTGGCCTACAATGATCTGCCGCAAAGTTACACCGATGCGGTCCTGGCCGACGCCGGGCCGGATCTGATCCTCGCGGCGAGTTGGTGGCTGGATGAGATGGTCGCGGCCAATGTGGTGCAACCATTGGATGGTGTGATCAGCGAGCATGAACTGGCCGCGTATTCGCCAGCCGCGCTCGCCAATCTGCAACAGGGGGGCAGCCTCTATGGTCTGCCCACCCATGTCGAGTTGGTGACCCTCTTTTACAATCGAGCGCTGGTTGCGCCCGAACAGGTGCCAACCACCAGTGATGCACTGCTCGCCCTGGCCCAACAAAACGAACAACAGGGAGCCGGGCTCTACGCCAGCCTCTATCATCTCTATTGGGGGCTGCCCGCGTATGGTTCGCAACTTTTGGACGCTAATGGCCGCGTGTTGCTGGATCAAAACGACGGCGCGGCTGCTTATCTCAACTGGCTGCTCACCCTGAGCAAAACCCCGGGCAGCTTTGTGGATCTTGACTACGGTATGGTGTTGGATCGCTTCAAAAAGGGTGAATTCGCCTTTTTTGTGGATGGACCCTGGGCCATCGGCGAGTTGCGAGCCGCGCTCGGCGAAAACCTGGCCACAGCCCCACTGCCCGCTGGCCCGGCTGGCCCGGCCCGACCCTGGCTGAATGCGGATGGCGTTTTTCTCAACCCGCGCAATCCCGCCGAACAACAGACATTGGCATTGGCGCTGGCCCGCTTTCTCACCAGCCCCGCGGCTGGCGAAATTCTGAGCCAGACTGCTGGCCGCCTATCGGCCAATCTCTCGGCCAACGTCGGGGGCGATCCGCTTCTGCAAGGGTTTGCCCAACAAGCAGCCTCTGCCGAACCGTTGCCAGCATCGCCCGAAATGGCCGCGGTATGGGGGTATGGGGGCGATCTGCTGGTAAAGGTCCTCGGCGAAGTGGGTGATCCAGCGAGTCTTGTGGCCGAGACCACGACGCTGATCAACGAAGAGAATGGCCGCTGAGTCGCGCGTGGCAATCCGAATCTGGCTGCGTGCGCTTAGGCCCGCCACGACGCGCAGCGGGATTCAGCATGAAGGAATGGATGACCGCAGACAATTCTCGCCAACGGTTTAATTTAGCGACCATGTCCGGCGTTTTCCCGGGCACGCGCACCCAGGTCTATCAACGTGTCCGCTTGCAGCCACTTTGGCAGCAGACGAGCGGCCCAATCTGGGCCCAGGTTCTTTGGTATAGGGAGCCGCGTTCGTGCCTGGTTTTCTGCCAGAATGAAGCCGGAGAATGGGCCAGCGAACCAGTGGTGCGGGTCGAAGCCGAAGCCGACAGGATGCATCTCGCCCTGACCGCGGCCCTGGCAGAGCAGGGCTGGCAGCTCGCAGGTTGTGGGACTTGCCGCTGGTGGCAACCGAGCAATGCTACCACGCCAGACGGACTGGCCGCAGGGCTTTGTCAAGTGGCAGAAGCAACACCCCTGGCCTTGCAATCCAGCCTGGCGCTCTCCTGTCCGCATTGGGAACCTGCACCCGCGGGTAACGCAGAAGTAGCGCCAGTCCAGGTTGATCCAGTCGCCCCGCTGGACAAGATCGCCGAGGTCTCCGAGAGCAAAGTGTGGGGCTGGGCCCATGTCTGGCGGCTGATATTGCGCTGGTTGCGGCTCGCTCGATCCCCCCAGCAAAGGCAGACACTCGCGGAACGCAGTGGCGTTGGCGCAGGCACCGAACCATGTTTTGCCTGTCAGGGGCGGATTGCCAATCTGGGTGCGTTGGCGGTCGAAACGGCAGATAGTGACACCCAAACCTATAGCATCTGGCGCTGCCGCAGTTGCTTCACCACCTATCTGAATGATTGGATCGATCGCTGGGTACGGTTGGACAGCCTGGAAACCGAAGAGCGATATTATCGCCTTGCCCCCGCCGAAGCCCAGGCCCTATTACATGTACTCGACGGGGTGGAGGGTGGTGAGCACCCCGCAGGACGTCGTCAGCGGACGGCGCAACAGGCCCAATTTCTTCAATTTCTGGCTCAACGCTCGCCTTTGAGCCATCAGATTCGACAAGGACGATAAGCGCGCTGTGTCTGCTTCTACCAACCCAACCCAAGACCCTCAAACCGCCAGCCCGGTCAGCTTGACGCTGGAAAGCCGACCCGTTCACCCAATCGTTGCGCGCTACGACACCTTGCCTTTCCCGCTGCTGGCCCCGCGCCAGGAAGTTGCCTTCGATCTGGGCATCACCGCGCATGGGGATACGATCAACGTGGGAGGATTGGTGGTGCAAGGCTATCATGATCATCAGCAATTGCTGGAAGAACGATGGCCGGCGCGCATCCTGCTGCAACACACGCACCAGCCGGATGTGACCATCCCCGCGGGTACCGGTTTGGCGGTGCGCAACCTGACGCTGCAATTGCCCGGTTATGAATTGCTCACTTCGATCGTGGTGACAGTGGTCGGCACCAGCCAGCGTGATGGCCAATCCCTCCAGGCCACCTTGCAGATCCCAGTCCGCGAACATGCCCAAAAGAGCGATCTGCATTTTCCCCTGCGCGGCACCTGGTGGGCCATCCAAGGCAGTGATTGGACCGACCAACATAAGCAAGAGATCTTCAGCCAGCCCTACGCCATTGATTTTGTCAAGCTGGGGCCGGACAACCAGTTTTTCCGCAACACTGGGCTTGCGCTCGAAGATCATTACAGTTGGGATCAGCCAGTTTACGCCACTGCCGGTGGGAAGATTGCCTATGCCGCCTACGACATGCCAGACTTGCCCCCGGGAACCCCGCCCAATCCGCTGCTCTTCCGCGATGATGTGCGTCGCGTGCTCGGCAATGCTGTTGCCATCAGCCACGGCAACGGCGAGTTTAGCTATTATGGCCATTTGCAGCAAGCCAGTTTACAGGTCAATGACGGCCAGTTGATCCGCCGCGGCACCCTGCTGGGTCGGGTCGGCAATAGTGGTCACTCGCCGGGGCCCCATCTCCATTTTCATCTGATGCAAGGGCCCAACTTGTTCATTGACCAGGGATTGCCTGTACAATTTAGTCACTTTTCAGCGGGCGGCCAATTTTTCGAGCAGCTCACCACCATTCCCACCCGAATGATTGTCAGCGGGGTTGCTGAGAGCGAGACCGAAGAACAATAAAGTCCTATCATGATAAAGCCTGTCGATAATGATCAGCAGGCCGGAGCTTGCAGAGCAAACAAACAGAGATCGCGGAATCAACGGAACTGACTATGCGCAACAGCACGGGAGTACCACTCACCACAAGTGTTGATGACGAATTGTATGATGAAATCAGCGAATTGGCCGGGCAGAAGGTCGTTCATGTCGAGATCTGGGAGGATTCGCTGGCCACGGCGCTCAACGAAACCGAGCCAGAGGACGAGCCAAACGCGCAATTCGATCTCGATCTGTATTTGGAAGATGGCGTCTATTTTGAGCTCTACGGAACCCGCTGCTACCCCGACATCGATAGCGAACCCTGGGCCGATCTGAACACGGTCACCCGCCACTTACAGGCTTACGTTAAGCAAGGTCTGTGGCTCGAAGAGGTGGCTGTCAACGAAGGGGACGAGTTGGTATTGGTCCTGGCCCGCAACCAAACCCCGCTGGCCTATTTGGAAATTGGCGGCTGGTTGATTGAAGAATGGGACGAGTTGCCAGATGCGTAAGCATCTGCTATGATTATCCTTATCATCCCAGAGCCACCTATTGTTTGTACAGTCCACACCACTTGGCGACAAACAGCATGAAGATCCATAGGAGTGAACCGCTATGATTCCTCTGACGACGGTTACAGCAACTCGTCCGTCTGGCAATCCGTGGCTGGCTGCGGTTTATGCCGGCATTATTTCTGCCGTTGTGGCGGTGATATTCACCTTTCTCTTTCCCAATGTGCTCGTCGGTTGGATTTTGGCCTTTTTGCTGATCGGTATTGGCCCGGTCCTGGGCTATCAATTTGCAACGGGCCAGGGGTTGGATTTCAAGGCAATTATCGGGGGCATTCTGGGCTCGATCTTGCCGATCATTGTGCTGTGGCCGATTTTGGTGGGCGCGCTCACCCGCGGTCAATCCATCGGCAAGTTGATCCTCGGGGCGATCATCGCGGTGGTGCTGGGCTGGGTCGCTTTCTTCATTGTGGCTTCGGCGATGGGTCAGGATCCTAGCTTCTTGCCCATAGCCTTCACCCTCTACAGCGCGGTGTGGGGTGGCGCTTTGGGTGCGATCATGACCGCCTGGCGCAGCTAAGCCATTGCCATCACCTAATAGACACCTTATAGCATTTTGCACAGCGAGCTTTCGAAAGCTCGCTGTTTTTTTGTTTCAGACCAGATTTTTTTGCACTGTTTATAGAAATTCCACAGTCGGCACCAGACAAGTTGCCTGAGCCTGGCAGGGACTGTATAATAATGCACAATTGAATCCTCCGATTCCCTGGCAACTGATCCCTATTTCTCTAAGTAGCAGCGAGATTTCCAGCAATATGTACAAAAGCACAACCACAATCGACGACATTTATCACTTGGTGCTGCCAACAGGGACAGAACTCCTGGCCGGGGCCGAGGTTTTGAACCGGGCTGTTACCTGGGCCTGTAGTCTACGCCCCAGCCCGCCCGCCTTTCCCAAGCTGGATGGCAATGAGCTCGCGTTGATCGATCTGGACGATCTGCGCCGCCTGGACGCGCGCATGACGCTGGATCGGGTGGTGCGGAATCTGCAATCGGCCCGGATCTCTGCCATTGCCGTGCTGGGCGAAGTCTCCGAAAATGCTATCCATGCCGCGGCAGCCAATGGCATCGCCCTGTTCCGGCTTCCCCCCAATATTCCCCTGGTCCAGGTGGAGCGTGCGATCATCCGCCTGATCGTGGACCGGGCAGGGTACATTGCCCAACGTTCGGCGGATCTTCAGCGCGATCTCAATGAAATTGCCCTCGATGGCGGAGGGCTGAACAAGATTGCTGGTCATATTGTCCAATTTGCGCAGCAACCCTTTTTACTGCTACGCGAAGATG
The DNA here is from genome assembly GCA_964541665.1 of uncultured Caldilineaceae bacterium. Taxonomy (GTDB): domain Bacteria; phylum Chloroflexota; class Anaerolineae; order Caldilineales; family Caldilineaceae; genus CFX5. Next base: position 11,257 of record CAZIRP010000098.1, read on the forward strand.
GACAAATGGCTGTTCACGCTGGCCTAGACCATCTCTCAGATGCTCGACGCCAGGCGATTCTCCACAGCTTACCGAATATTATGTCTTTGCGCAGTTGGGTGGCCACTCATTCGGTGTTGCATGGGGGCAAAAAGAGCATTGGGGTATTACCGCTGAACACCCATGCCGACACCGCTGGGTATAGCCAGGCTGTTCTGGCCCCAATTGTGGCGGCGGACTCGGTGCGCGGCTTCTGCTTGCTGCTGCGGCCTGTCGGCAGCGTCGGGGAGGAAATCAGCGCGGTCGAGGAGATCGCGGTCGGCCAGGCAGTTTCGGCAGCGGCGTTGGAATGGGCCAAACAGAATGCGGTGGGGTTGGCCGAAGAGCGGATGCGCGCCGCCTTTGTGGACGAGTTGCTCGCTTCGGAAGTTGCGGATGAACAAGCGTGGATCCAACGGGGGGCTTCGCTCAATTATGACCTTACCCGGCCACATGTCGCCTGGCTGGTCGAGGCGGCCAATGTCCCTGACTGGCCGGGGCCCTTGCTCAAGCTTATTCAAGAGCAAGGGGTCCATGCACCAATCAGTCGGCGCGAAGAAGGGGTGCTCCTCTTCTGGCCGACCAGTAACCCCAAAAGTGGCCGCGAGTTAAAGACTGTGGCGCTCTCATTTGCCGAGCGCATCCAGGCGCAGTATCCCAAAGCCTACATTATGATCAGCATCAGCCGCCCGGCGACGAGCCCAGCACTTTGGCTGCAAAGCCAACGCCAGGCGCGTGAAAGCTTGCGGCTGGGCAAAGAGTGGAAGGGGTCGCCCGTCACCTATTTTGGCGACCTCGGGCTATACCAATTGCTGACTACGCTTGGCAACAACCAGGAAGCAGCGCGCTTTTATCGACGCACGTTGGATCGCCTGCTCAGCTACGATAACACCAAACATGCGGAACTAGTCGAGACGCTCGACGCCTTTTTTGCCTGTCACGGGAACTTGAGCCAAACCGCTCACCGGTTGCACATCCATCGCAACACCCTCACCTATCGCCTCGAACAGATCGCCCAGATCACGCAGCTCAATCTGGACGATCCCGATGCGCGCTTTTCGTTACAATTCGCCCTCAAATTACGACCCGTGATGAAGTAGCGAGTAGGCACGGGGTTTGGCCTTCCAGATGCAGGATACGGCAAGAGGATAGAGCGGCTGCATCTGCAATCAGTTCAGGCGGCACTAGCAGAGCCTACTGCGCCGCCCTCTCCTCTCACATTCTGAATCCAGCTCCCCGCGTCCACCGATTATTGCCTGGCCCGCAACAGATAACTCGCGGCTACACCAATCAACAAGCCCCAGAAGGGTGCGCCGATGCCCAGCAAGGTGATATCCGACGCGGTCAGGAGGAAGGCCAGGAGGGCAGCATCACGCTCTTGCGGCTCGGCCATGGCATTGCTGAGCGCGGTCAGCAGCGCGCCGGTGAGGGCCAGGCCAGCCACGGCCGCGACCAATTCGCGCGGCAGGCCGGTGAAAAGCATGACCGCGGTCGCGCCAAACACGCCAAAGAGGATATACCAGAGGCCGTACGCTACACCGGCCGCGTAGCGCCGATCCTTGTCCGGGTGTGCTTCGGGGCTGACGCAAATCGCCGCGGTGATGGCCGACAAGGCCAGGCCAGACCCGCCGAAGGGTGCGGTCAGGAGCGAAACCAGCCCGGTGATGGTGATCGGGCCATTCGCCGGGGCGCGGTAGTCAAAAGCCCGCAATACGGCCAATCCCGGCGCATTCTGCGAGACATTCGCCAACACAAAGAGCGGCACGCTCAACCCGAAAAATGCCCGCAGCGTAAATTCCGGCCAGGTGAACAGGGGCGTGGTCAGTTGGAGCGTCAATTCGGGTAAGCGCAGCTGCCCACTCAGGCCAGCGACGAGCAACCCGACGGCCAGGGTGCCGATACTGGGTGCGCGATAGCCCAGACGCCGCAGCAGCAAATAGGTGATGAGCATCGCGCCGACGAGCAGTTGCGCCTGCCCCAGCGAGGTGAAGATGTTGATGCCAAAACGCAGCAACACACCGGCCAACATACCCGCGATCACCGCCCGGGGCACGCGGTCGATCACCCGACCAAACCAGCCCGAGAGACCCAGGATCACCAGGGCCAGCGCGGCCAGAATGTATGCGCCAATCGCTTCGGGATAGCGATATTGCGCCAGGCTGGTCACCAGCAAGGCGGCCCCAGCCGTCGGCCAGGCCGCCAACATGGGCTGCCGATACCACAGGCTCATGATGATGGCGCTCACGCCGGAACCGACGGTAATTCCCCAGATCCACGAGGAGAGTTGTGCCTGGCTCAGCCCGGCGTTTTCGGCGGCCTGCACCACAATTAAGAGCGGCCCGGTATACCCCACCAGGACCGCAACCAGTGCCGAGATAATTGCCGAGAACGCCAATGAACGGGGTAAATCGCGCAGATTTTGGATCATAAACGGCGCGCCCCGGCGGCAAGCTCAGCCCCCAGTTGGCGCACTGCTGCGAGCCCGTCTGCCTCGCCCGCGGCTTTAACCAGCGCCGAGCCGACGATCACGCCGTCGGCAAAACCTGCTACGGCCGCGGCCTGTTCCCGGGTGCCGATGCCAAAGCCGACGGCCAAGGGGAGATCGGTATGCCGCCGTACACGCTCGACAAACCTGGCCAGATCAGGCGGCAATTCGCTGCGCGCGCCGGTAATGCCCGTCACACTGACCAGATAGATAAAGCCAGTGGCGCGCGCAGCAACCTGCCTGATGCGCTCTTCGGTGCTGGTGGGGGCCAGGAGATAGACCGTGGCCAGCCCAGCCGTTCGGCAGAATGCTTCGAGCTCGTCGGCCTCTTCCGGCGGCAGGTCGGGCACGATCAGTCCGTCGATCCCCGCGGCCACCGCGTCTTGCACGAAACGATCCAGGCCATAGGCAAAGAGCGGGTTGTAATAGGTCATGGCGCAGAAGGGCGCGGTCACGCCGCGGGCCCGCACTTCGCGCACCATGGCCAGACAATCGGCCACGGTGGTGCCTTGGGTCAACGCGGTGTAGGTCGCGGTTTGGACCGTCGGCCCGTCGGCTAGTGGATCGCTATGCGGGATGCCGATCTCAAAGAGATCGGCCCCTTCCTCGGCCAGCGCGGTGATCATCTCCAACGTGGCTGCTCGGCTTGGGTAGCCCATCGCATGATAGGGCATGAACGCAGCACGCTTTTCTTGTTTCGCCTTGGCAAATACCGCTTGAATTCGTTCGAGACCGGTCATGAAGGCTCCTCAATGGTTAATGGTTAATGCTCAATGGTAAATGCTCAACGGTCTTGCGTCACAGGTGGTGCTGAAGTTTTTCGAGTAGAGAGCGAAGTCTGCGCAGTCTGGATACTTTTGCCGAGGATGCGGCAAAGCTCATCACACTCGCTTGTCAGGTCACTCAAACGACCTTCTTCGATCATACCCGCTTCGATCACCATACGCAACCAAATTCTGGACTCGTTGAGTTCTTTCAGTGCAATACGCAACTTATGGATAAAGTCCCGTTTGCTTTCAGCATTGCGACCTTCCGCATAATTCGGCGCTGGCGATGTACCAGATCGCAACAATTGATCCGCAACATGCTTACCCGCCGCTGTTTTCGGCAATGTATCGCACAGCTTCAAAATACGTACCGCAAATCGAATCAATCGTTCCTCAATATCATCTCCCTTAGCCATACTTTTGCCCCGATTCTCCGCCACACTCATTTACCGTTGAGCATTAACCGTTGAGCATTAACCATTAAAACCGTTCCTCAATATCATCTCCCTTAGCCATACTTTTGCCCCGATTCTCCGCCACACTCATTTACCGTTGAGCATTAACCATTAGTAAGTTTCTGCATCACCGTGCCCAGATCTTTATCGCCGCGGCCGCTCAGGTTGACGAGGATAATCTGATCTTTGGGTAATGTTGGGGCCAGTTCAAGGACCTGGCCAATGGCGTGTGAGCTTTCCAGGGCGGGGATGATGCCTTCGAGTTCGCAGAGGAGCTTGAAGCCTTTGAGCGCCTGCTCGTCTGTGCAATAGGTGTATTCGGTGCGGCCCAAATCGCGCAGCCATGCATGTTCCGGCCCAACGCTGGCATAATCCAACCCGGCACTGATGCTGTGTGTCTCGGCGATCTGACCGTCGGCGTTCTGCAAGACGTAGCTTTTGGTGCCTTGCAACACCCCAAGCCGCCCAATCTTGGGATCGGCAAAGCGGGCCGCGTGTTGACCGCCCTCGATGCCGTAGCCGCCCGCCTCAACACCGATCAACCGGATCTGCTCGTGGGGCAGGAACTCGTAAAAGGCACCAATCGCGTTGCTGCCCCCGCCGACACAGGCGACGATCACATCGGGCAGGCGGCCCGGCCCGTCGTTTGGATCCAACATTTGCGCCATCGCTTCCTGGCTGATCACGCTTTGGAAATCGCGCACAATGGTCGGGTAGGGGTGTGGCCCCAACACGCTGCCGAGCAGATAATGGGTCGTGCGTACGTTCGTCACCCAGTCGCGGATCGCGTCGTTGATCGCATCTTTGAGCGTTTTGCTGCCACTTTCCACGCCGCGCACCTCTGCCCCCAACAGCCGCATCCGGAAAACGTTGGGCTCCTGACGCGCCATATCCACCGTGCCCATATAGACGATACATTCCAGGCCGAGCAACGCACACACCGTAGCCGTGGCCACGCCATGCTGACCGGCCCCGGTTTCGGCAACGACACGCGTCTTGCCCATCTTACGCTTCATCAACAGGGCCTGGCCCAGCGCGTTGTTGATCTTGTGCGCGCCGGTGTGGGCGAGATCCTCGCGCTTGAGGTAGATCTGCGCGCCGCCAAGATGTTCACTCAGTCGCCGCGCATAGGTGATCGGCGTTGCGCGGCCCACAAAGGTGCGCTGATAGTAGGCCAACTCGGCCATGAAATCTTTGTCATTGCGCGCCTGTAAGTAGATCTCTTCGAGCTCCTCGAGCGCGGGCATCAAGGTTTCGGGGACAAATTTGCCGCCATAAATGCCAAAATGGCCGCTCTCATCGGGCATGGCGTGATAATTGACGCGCGGGGCAGTGGATTGGGTCATTGCATTTTCCTCTAGTTCAAATTGAGTGATGTTCAGCCAGCACAATTGGCACTAATTCACTTAGCGCGTTGATCCGCCAGTCTGCATGGGCGTACTCGCCCCAATGGTCATCGCGCAGCCAGACAGCACGCATCCCGACGGCCTGCGCGCCGGTTATATCGTTGAGCGGATGGTCACCAACAAAGATCGCCCGATCCGCGCTGGTTTGCAGACGGGTCAACGCTCGTTCAAAAATCTCCGCGGCAGGTTTGCGCACGCCTTCGGTCTCTGAAACCAGGATCGTATCGAAATATGGCTCCAAATCCAATGCGCGGATCACACCAAGTTGCGCCTGCGCCCAGCCGTTGGTGATTATGCCCAGTTTCAAGCCCCTGGCTCGCAATTCAGCCAGCATGTGATGCAACCCAGGAAAGCCGATACATTCCTCATGATAGCGCGCATAATAATCATCACACAAAGTTTGGGCCAATTCGGACGGCCAGCCAAATTCCGCGGCCAGTTGCGGATAGACAAGCGCCTTTTTGACATAGCCGCGCTCCTCCAGTGTAGTGAAACGCGCCACAAAATCGGCCAGGGGCGTGGCTTGCAACTGTTCGGCAAACCGGGCGTGTTGGCGATGCAGCCCCGCCGTGACTGAGGTCGTGCGGTCAAAGAGTGTACCATCCAAATCGAAGAGAACTGCGTCAAGCATGGGATTCATCCTGCACTGCGGGTGTCACGCTGGCGTCGGATTTGGAGGGGCAATCCGGCCTCATTATGCCAGCGCTTGGTTTTCACTTACAACAACCTTGCCTTGAGCCCGTCGATCTCGCCATTGGTCAGGCCAATCTGGTGCAGATAACCTTCCACGCCATCGTACCGGTCGGCCAGATGAGCGATCATGTTGTGAATCTGCTCGGCGGGGCAGCGTACCCGTTCGAGCACGGCGTCACGCATCTCAGCGGGATATTTTGCCAGGTAGGGATCACGCAACTTTTCGGTGGATAGGCTGTAATCCTGCGCGACCACATCGGCATCGACCTCGGCCAATATCAAGAGCAAGGCCGCGATAAAACCGGTGCGGTCTTTGCCAGAGACGCAATGGAAGAGCACAGCGCCTTCAGGTGCGGAGGCAATGGTGCGCAGCGTGTTCGCATTTTCAGCCTGGGCATAGTCGAGTAAGCGACAATTAAAGCTCTCTTTGGGGCCGGGGGGGCGCCGCGCTTGCCAATCTTCAATGCTGGCACCGAGCAACGAGATATGCACATGATTCACCATGCCCGGCGATTGGTAGAAAACGTTGGGTTGCCGCTCGATGTCGGTCGGCAAGCGCAAGTCGATCACGGTGCGCACGCCATAGGCCAACAACGCATCCACGCCCTCCGGCGTCAAGCGGCAGAGATCATCGGCGCGTAGCAGCGAACGAGTGCGCAATTGGCGGCCACCACGCGTGGCGTAGATGCCCAGATCACGTACATTCAATAAATGCGGAAAATCTAACTCACCGCATGAACTCAGCATCATGTCCTCCTTTTGGCAAAAATGGCTTCGGCGGCGGCGCGCATCGTCTTGACTGGCGGCACCTGCCCAGTCCACAGTTCAAAGGCCAGCGCGCCCTGCCAGATCAACATGCCCAGCCCGCCGATGGTCTGTGCGCCCTCGGCTGCGGCTTTTTGCAGCAAGCGTGTCTCCGGCGGATTGTAGACCAGATCATACACGGTTTGGTCTACACGAAAACTCACATCGTCGGGCCACGGCGAAGTTGCGATGTTTGGGGTCATGCCCAACGAGGTCGTGTTGACGATCAGATCGGTCGTCGGGGCCATATCTGCCACCGTTTCTGTCAGCGGATGGGCGCTGATGGCACAGGTGGGAAAGTGCAGCTGCATCTCCGCGGCCAGGGTCTGCGCCCGGTCCACGCCCCGATTACAGATGGCAATGCGGCTCGCGCCTGCTTCGGCCAATCCATAGACGACAGCCCGCGCCGAGCCCCCCGCGCCGAGCACCAACACGCGCTGCCCAGTCGGGTCCACCCCATGATCGCGCAGATCCGCCACAAAGCCGCGCGCATCCGTATTGTCGCCAAAGAGCGCGCCATCGGGCTCGATGCGGATCGTGTTGACTGCACCAATCGCCTGTGCCGCGGGTGATCGCTGATCCAAATAGGGCATCACCGCTTGCTTGTGGGGCACGGTGACATTGGCCCCGCGCAGACCAAGCGCGCGCAAGCCAGTCAGCGCCTCGCCAATCCGTTCGGCAGGTTCGGTTGCGACCGGCAGCGGCACATAACACCACTCCAATCCGAGCTCGGCAAAGGCAGCGTTGTGCATCGCCGGGCTGACACTGTGGCTGGTCGGCCAACCGATCAGCCCGATGAGTTGGGTCTTGCCGGAAATTAAAGACGGGAGACTGGAGATTGGAGACTGGGAATGGTCCATGCTAGTTTGTTGCCTTTCCAGAAGTCCGTTGTGTACGCAAACTACGGACAAAAAGATTGAATCCTTTGGCGATCGCATCAAGGTGATTCGCAAAGATAGACATTTGCTCGGTATTGATAAGCGCACGCTGTGAAGCACGGCGCAGCCACTACTTGGTTTCGTAAACGCTCCCGCGACTGTAGTAGAGAAATTGAATCTTCTCGCCATAGGCATAACGACCGTAACTCTCTGCGATATTTGCGCCTATCGAATCACTTGATCGAACTAGTTGTGTGCCGACCGTTCTGCGCGTAAACTCATCCCAAGTGGTGACAATAGCCCAGATCTCATCACAAAGCGCCTCTGCCTCTTGGATTAGCTTCAAATCCTCCATCTCAGTCGCCATGCCAGTCTCCAGTCTCCAGTCTCTAGTCTCCAAACATCAACTTCGCTCCCAGCGCCTGCAGGGTGATCTCAAAACCGGGGAAGCTGTCGGCAGTCACTTCGGAGCCGTAGACCGTGGTCGCGCCTTTGGCCACCATGCCCGCCACAGTCATCGCCATGGCCAACCGGTGATCGCCCTGGCTCTCCACCGGCGCGCCGATCAGCTGGGTTGGACCGTCGATGATGAAGCCATCTTCGGTTGGCTCGATCTGCGCCCCCATTTTGCGCAATTCGGTGACGGTTGTGGCAATGCGGTCGGTCTCTTTGACGCGCAACTCACCAGCATCGCGGATCACAGTCCGGCCCCGCGCTTGGGTGGCGGCAACAGCCAGGATCATCAGCTCGTCGATCATGGTGACGATGAGTTCGCCCCCAAATGTCGTGCCGCGCAGATCACTGGTGCGCACTTCGAGATCAGCCACTGGTTCGCCAGCCTGGTCGCGCTGATTCTGGAACTCGATCTGCGCGCCCATGGCCAGGAGCGCATCGACAATGCCTGTGCGCGTCGGGTTCACGCCCACGCCAGTGATGGTAATGCGGCTGTCGGGCACAATCGCGCCAGCGACCAGCAAAAACGCGGCAGAAGACATATCCCCCGGGACGATGATGTCGATGGGTTTGAGCGGCGCAGAGGGGCGTTCGCTGGAGACCGTGCGCCCGGTCACCTGGATTGGGGCACCCATGGCCTGCAACATGCGTTCGGTATGGTCGCGGGCAGGGCCGGGTTCGCGCACAATGGTCAAGCCATCGGCATAAAGACCGGCCAGCAAAATACAACTTTTGACCTGTGCGCTGGCTACAGGCAAGGTATAATCCACGCCGCGCAGCCGAGTGGGCGCGATCCCAAGCGGCGCATAATTGCCATTTTGCCGCCCGATAATCTGCGCGCCCATGCCGCGCAGGGGGTTGACGATCCGGCCCATGGGGCGACGGCGGATCTGTTCCGTGCCATTGAGGATGCTGGTAAATTTTTGGCCAGCGAGCAGGCCTGTCATCAGGCGGATGGTGGTACCGGAATTGGCACAGTCGAGAATCCCATTGGGCTCTTGCAAGCCATCGACCCCGCGCCCGTGGATGACCAACTCGGTGGGCGACACTTCATCGACCACCACACCGAGGCCGCGCATCACACCGATGGTGGCGCGGCAGTCGTGGCCATCCAGGAAATTGTGGACATGGCTCACCCCATCAGCGATAGCGGCAAACATCACCGCGCGGTGGCTGATCGATTTATCGCCTGGCACACTACACTGGCCCACCAAAGACGAGCCGGGTTGAAGATTGATTTGTGTCATGATCTCTAATCCTATTCAATAATTAATTGCCAACAATGAATATCTAATTGTTATCTCTCGTTGCGAGCGCGACTGGTTCTAATGCTGGCGCTGATGATACGGCACAGTTCTTCACATTCTGGCAGAATTGTGGATAGTTGAACGCTTGAGAGCATCTCTGTTCTTTGAATAATCGAGAGCCACACGCGGGTCTCATTCAACTCCTTGAGAACAATCTTTAGTTTGTGGATAAAATCATTAGCGCTTTCAGCGCCTCTGCATAATTCGGTGCAGGAGAAGTTCCGCTACGTAATAACTGCTTAGCAACGTGACGACCGGCCTGAGTTTTGGGCAAATACCCACATAGCTTGATCACACGTACTGCAAACGTGATCATACGCTCCTCAAGATCGTCGCCCTTCGCCATCATTGCCCCCGCAAGATCACACAATTAACTGTTAATTGTTACTTATTGACAATTAATTATTCCTGTTTCAACCGCGCGGCCCATTTCGGCTCAGGCAGT
>CAZIRP010000099.1:0-20546 GCA_964541665.1 uncultured Caldilineaceae bacterium
CGAATGGCGAGCCCATGCGACAAGGCACAATCTGGTGATCATCGCGGAATTGCTGTCGAGCCTCGACGGCGAGGACGAGATCCAGCAGGTGCAGCCGCTGTTGAAGGGGACGATCACGGGCTTGGAGCGCGGCACCACGATTGATGGGCCCCTGTTTGCGCTGCTCTGTGAACGGATTGCCGCACTCTTCGCCGACCCAAACGGGGAATTGCGCACCTTTCATCTCCAACTTGCGCCCGTCAGGCCGGTGATCGATCTGGAAAACCCCGCAACCATCTTCAAGCTCGCGTCGCTGTCACGAGCGTGGTCACCCGAGCAGGTACCCGGTTTGTTGCAGATCCTCGCGAATCCAGCGGCATTGGGCGTCTATGGCCGCGGCCCTGGCTGGATCCTCGCCGCGATCGCGACACAATTCCCAGAGATGGAACTTCACCAATTTGACGCCATGCTCGGCTGGGTGACCCCGTTGCCGGTTCGGCTCACAACCGGCGCGCCAAGCGAGATCCTCCAGTGGACGGTCACGCCGTTGCCCACTTACACTTGGTTAGAGATCAAGCGGAAGGACGAATATTATCTTAGCTATGAAGAGTTGGATGAGCTCTCAGCGCCAACTGTTCTTGCCGATACAGGATTGATCATCAGTGGGCGGCTCCCTTTCTGGCTCTTATCGGGCCTGGTCCGCGCCTATCAACCACTTGTTTCGTGGATCGCCAGCTATTACCCGCCCGCGCACATCGCGGTCGTCGTCTGGTCGCGGGTGCCAACCATGACCGTTGGCCAGCAGTTGCCACTTGAGCCGCCGGCCGCGCAAAATGCCGTTCCCTGACTGGCAGAAGTGATTCGTACCGTACCCGAGCAGCGGGGCTTTCGCTGAGCAATCCATTCAATCCGCCCCCCCAAATCCGCTGATAGCATTTTCACGCCAACCCCTTGTATAATAAACCCGCAACCGACCCATGTTACTCCCCAAACTCAATCGCCGCGAATGTTGTCGATTGGGAGAAGTGTGGTCGTCTCAACTCAGGTAAAATCCAGAAAGTCTTGAAAAATTTCATCCCCAGGCTGCACAGCTCCCCCAGATTTCACGGATGAGAAATAAAAATCTGCGCAATCTGGGGTTTCTGAATGCTTTTGGGGTTTCACTACCACCCACGCAACCAATCTGGAGGAAGCAATGGACTATTTTCTGTACACCGGGACCAAAACCAGCCAGATCAGCTTTCCGCTCGGGGGGATCGGCACGGGCTCGCTCGGCCTTGCTGGCAATGGCCGCCTGATCGACTGGGAGATCTACAATCGCCCCAACAAGGGGAGCACCAATGGCTTCTCCCATTTTGCCATTCGGGTGGAGCGGGATGGCGACGTGGTGGATGCGCGCATTCTGCATGGGGATCTTGCGCCGCCTTACCAGGGGGAATTTGATTCGCCGCGCTTTACCGGCTTCGGCTGGGGCCCGCGCCGCGAATATCTGACTGGGATTCCGCACTTTAGCGAGGTTGAATTCCGGGGCGAATATCCGTTGGCCGACCTGAAATTTATCGACAAGGCGGGCGAGTTTCCCGGTCAGGTAGCGTTGCGTGCCTTCAACCCGCTGATCCCGCTGCAGGATGTCGATTCGGGTATTCCCGCGGGTTTCTTTGAGTTCACGCTCACCAATACCACCGATCAGGCGTTGACCTATGTGCTGGTCGGCGTGTTGAATAATCCCCTGCCCGCCAACAATGTCAACACCGTGAGCGAGCACGCATGGGGGCACGCGCTCGAATTACGCAGCGATGGCCCCGCGGCGGACGCGGTCGCGTATGGCAATCTGACGCTGGCAACCGACGCCGCTCGCCATGGCGCGACGGTCAGCGCCCAACAATATTGGTTTCGCGGTGCCTGGTTCGACAGCCTCGAAGTCTATTGGAATGATCTCAACACGCCCGGGCCGCTCAAAAATCGGGTCTATTACGGCAGCGAGGCCGGGGCCCACAACGAAGGCGCGTTGGCCGCGCATCTCACGCTCGCACCCGGGGAGAGTCAGCGCGTCCGCTTTGTGATCAGCTGGAGCTTCCCGAACAATGAGAATTATTGGAAGCCGCCCCAAAACGAGCGGATCGATCTGGTTGACTATCAGCCCGAGGCCGAGATTGTCCCGCCGCCGCCCACCTGGAAGAATTATTATGCGACGATCTGGCCGGATTCGCTGGCCAGTGCTGAATATGCCCTGGTGAACTGGGCCCGCCTGGCCGCCGAGACGCAACGTTATCACGATGCGCTCTTTGCCTCGACCTTGCCGCTGGAAGCGATCGACGCCATCTCGGCCAATATTTCGATCCTGAAATCGCCGACGGTTTTGCGGCTGGAAGATGGTACCTTCTACGGCTGGGAGGGCTGTCATCCGCACGAAGGCTCGTGTGAGGGCAGTTGTACACACGTGTGGAACTATGCGCAGGCGCTGCCTTTTCTCTTCCCGCAACTGGAACGCTCGATGCGCAACGCTGATTACAAATACAATCTGCGGCCCGATGGTGGCATGCCTTTCCGCTTGCAATTGCCGCTCGGGGTTGGGCTGTGGAAATTCCGCCCCTGCGCCGATGGCCAATTTGGCGGGGTGATGAAAACCTATCGCGATTGGAAGATCAGCGGGGATGACGCCTGGCTGCGCGATGTGTGGCCCGCGGTGCGCAAGTCGATCGATTTTGCGTGGCACCCGGACAACGAAGACCGCTGGGATCCGGAAAAGAGTGGTGTGTTGCAGGGGCGCCAACATCATACGCTCGATATGGAATTGTTCGGCCCGAATGCCTGGTTGACCAGCATGTATCTCGGCGCGCTCAAGGCCGGGGCCGAAATGGCCGAAGCGCTCGGCGAAACCGACCGCGCCGCGGAGTACCGGGCGATCTTCGCCCGCGGCAAGGCCTGGGCCGATGCGCATCTGTTCAACGGCAAATATTATGTGCAGCGCATCGACCTCACCGACCGCAGCATTGTCGAAGCCTATGAAGGGGCCGCGGATTCGCTCCACCGCAACACCGCGCTCAAAGCCTACTGGAACGAAGAACACGGCGAGATCAAATATCAGATCGGCGAGGGTAGCAGCATCGATCAGGTGCTCGGCCAGTGGCACGCCAGCCTCTACGGCCTGGGCGAAATCTTCGATCCGGCCCAGGTCAAGGCAGCCAATGCCGCGATCTTCAAATACAACTTTATCCCGGTGATGGGCGAGGCCTACAACCCTTGCCGCGTCTACTGCTTGAATGATGAGGGCGGCCTGGTGATCTGCGCCTGGCCCGAGGGCGCGCAAAAACCGCTGATCCCCGCGCCCTATTCGCAAGAGACCATGAATGGCTTCGAATACGCCGCGGCCATCCACATGATCATGACCGGATTGATCGACGAAGGCATGACATGCGTCAAGGCGCTGCGCCAACGCTATGATGGTGAACGGCGCAACCCATGGAACGAGTTCGAGTGTGGCAGCAATTATGCCCGCTCAATGGCTTCCTACGCCTTGCTCAACGCCTTTAGCGGCTTCACGTTTGATCTGCCCAACCAGCGCATTGGGTTTCATCCGCGCCAAGCGGGCGATTTCCGCTCCTTCTGGTCGCTGGGCAGCGGCTGGGGCGAAGTTGCCATCACCCGCGCGACAGTGGATTTGCGTGTGCTGGGCGGCGAATTGACGCTGCAAACGTTCGACCTGCCTTCTGTGGCCGCACAAAGCGTGCAAGCCATCAGCCTGGGCGACCAGCCAGTAGCCTTTGAGCAAGCTGGGGGCACGCTGCGTTTCGCGGCCCCGGTCACCCTGCGCGATGGGCAGCCCTTACACGTGGCGCTGAGCGAATCGTGATCAATGATGTTTCACGCCTTCACGTTTCACGCCTTTCCATTTCTATGGTAAGGTTGCGCTCGTTGAACAGAAATTTATCCTTTTGAGGAGAGGACGGAGTCGGTCTATGAATGTCCTTGTCACCGGTGGGGCTGGGTTTATTGGCAGCCATGTCGCCGAAGAACTGATGCGCGCCGGTCATCGCGTCATCATTGTTGATAACTTCCACACAGGTCACCGCCACAATATTCCCGATGGGGCGACTTTCTACGCGGCTGATATTGCTGACCGCGCCCGCATGACCGAGATCTTCGAACGCGAGCAGATCGACGCGATCTCGCATCAGGCTGCCCGCGCCAATGTGCGCGAAAGCATGGCCGATCCGCTTGCGTATGCCCAGGCAAATGTGATCGGTACGCTGGTGCTGTTGGAGCTGGCCCGCGAGTTTCAGTGTCGCAAAGTGGTCTTTGCCAGCACCGGGGGCGCGGTCTATGGCGAAGGGTATAGCGAAACTGAACAGAAATTGCCCTTCACCGAAAGTAGTTGGCCGCAACCCAAGGACAACTATGGTGCCAACAAGCTGAGCATGGAATATCACCTCGATCTCTATCACGCCAACTATGGGTTGGATTATGTGGCGCTGCGCTACCCGAATGTCTATGGCCCGCGCCAGGATAGCAAGGGCGAGGCCGGGGTGGTGGCGATCTTTGCCGGTGCCATGCTGGATGGCCAGCCCACTAAGATCACCGGGGATGGCAAACAGCAGCGCGATTTCACGTTTGTCAAGGATATTGCCCGCGCCAATCGGTTGGCGCTTGAGAGTGACGCGGTCGGGATCTTTAATGTGGGCACCGGTGTACCGACCGATGTCAACACAGTCCACGAGATTCTGACCGAGATCACCGCGTATGGGCTGAAGCCCGACTATATCCCGCGGCCAGTGGGCGAGGTCTATGCGACTTATCTGGACAGTAGCAAAGCCAGGAACGAACTGGGCTGGGAGCCGACAGTCTCGCTGTTCGACGGCCTGCAACAGGTGATCGACTGGATGCGCAGTCAGCGCTAAGCAATGCACATTGTCATCAACGGCTGGTTCCGCGGGCAACTGACCACCGGCAGCGGCCAATATCTCGAACAGTTGCTGAACCATCTGCCCGCCCAAGCGCCGCAGATCCAGTGGACGCTGCTGTGGCCGCACAGCGCGGACGAAGCATTGCCTTCATCCACGCCGGCCAACGTGACCATTCAGCCGATCCGCTTGCCGCCGCTGCCAAAAAACCTGGCCAAATTGTGGTGGGAGCAGGTCACCGTGCCGCGCTGGGCCAACCGTTTGCGCGCGGACAGGCTGTGGGTGCCCTACTGGGCCGCGCCCTATTGGCAACCGGTACCAGTCACCGTCACCGTGCATGATCTGATCCCGCTCCTGTTGCCGGGCTACCGCGGCGGGCGAATGCAGCGGCTCTACACGTGGCTGGTCAGCCAGAGCGCGCGGCGGGCCGCGGCCATCATCACGGTCAGCGCGGCGAGCAAGCGGGATCTCGTGCACCATCTGCAGGTGCCGCCGGAACGCGTGCAGGTGGTCTATCATGGCCCCAATCTGATAGCGAGTGACGCCCTGACCGCCGAAACACTGGCTGCTGTGCGCCAGAAGTTTCAAGTTCCCGCTCGGTTCTTTCTCTACGTTGGTGGGTTTGATCAGCGCAAAAATGTGCGAGGCATCCTCCACGCCTATGCGCGCTATCTGGCCAAAGGGGGCGACCCGGCTGTGCGTTTGGTGATCGCTGGGCGTTTGCCCGCTACCGACTCGGCCTTTGCGCCCGATCCGCAAAAAATTGCCGCAGCATTGGGCCTGCAAGGGCAAGTCCACTACTGCGGCTTTGTCGATGAAATAGAAAAGGCCGCGCTCTATCAGTTGGCAACGGCCTATCTCTTCCCCAGCTTCTACGAAGGGTTCGGCATGATGGTGCTAGAGGCGATGGGCGCGGGTACGCCGGTGATCACCAGCCAATCCGGCGAGACTATAAAAACTGTTTAGGAACCACAGATTACGCAGATTCCACAGATTAAAATAGAGGTTACTATACTTTAAACAAAGTCCACCCCGACCTGAAGGTACGGGGCTAGCGACAAGCTGAAGCCAGGTGAAACCTGGCTTGGTTTTTTGTTTAGCCCGGTGGTTAACCGCCGGGCTAATAGGCCGGAAAACTTAGGTTGCACTGTAGCTACGAAGTTGGTCGAAGTGTGTAACTTCTATAAAAACACAATCTGTGAAATCTGCGTAATCTGCGGTTGAGCTTTGCTTTTGGGGCTTACTCCTCGGCTCGATAGCAGATCTGCTCGGCGGCCAGGGTCGGGTGATTGTAGCCAAAATGGTCGGTGATCTGCCAGAGCATAGCATTCCCCGTGAAGATCGATTCGACCGCCTGGCAGGCTGCGGCTGCGTTGTTGTCACGCTCGTAGGCGGCTAACCACTGCTGCGCGGCTGTGCTGAAATGACTTGCAGGCTGGCCGAGGGTGAGCGCATCCAGGGTGGCTTGCGCGGCGGTCAAATCGCCATCCAGTGCCTGAGCCTGCACCAGGCGGAAGCTGGCCAGGCCTTGCAGCAGGACCAATTCCTCTTCGCCCGACAAGCCAAAGATACTACAGGCCTGCAAGCTCGGGTCAAGGGCTGCTGTGTACCGGTCGATGGCCGATTCATACCCCAGCACACCAGAGGCCTGCAAAGCAAAATCGGCTTCGATCAGCCGCAAGCCCAGGCAATCGTTGCCCGCGGCGTCGCGCTCATAGGTCCAGTCGAGGCGCTGGAAGGCTGCCCCATCCACACTCTGCCAGATCTCGGTGTGGGGTACCGCGAGGCCACCCTCATCGGTGCCACTTACGCCACCACTCAACACCAATTGGCTGCCGCTGCCTGGGGCCCCGGTGGGAACTGGCTCGAAATCGGCGCTGCCTTCGGCAATCGTGGCCCCCGGCTGGATGATCGACGCATAGTCCGAGCCGTCCCACGAGACGATCTGCACCTCAAGCACGCAGAAATTGGAGCAGCCCACCACTTGCCAGGCGAGATCCAACGCGCCATCCCCATTGAGATCCTCGGCGGCCAACCACGAAGGTTGCCCGTAGATTTCCTCATCGAGCGCCAGGGTATAGCTGCCATCCGCGGCCCCGTGGTAGATCAGCAAATCACCTTGCGCCCCGGCTGGCCCAAACCCCAGCTCACTGACAACCGTGGGTAAAAAGATGGCATCGAGGATTTCGTCCTGGTTGGCATCGATCAGGAGTAAGCCGCCGCGTTCGTCACTCATGGCGTCGCATTGGCGCAACCAGGTTTCGAGCAGCAACTCATCCGCGCCACTGATGGCCAGGAGGTCGGGCAGGACCGTGGCAAAGCCGCTCAGGTCGGTGGGGCAGAGGGGCAGATCGCCAAAGAGGCCAGCCGTGGTCGTGAGGGGCTCGGTCAGCCCGGTGCTGGCACTCGGCGCAACCACGCTGGGTTCGACCGTCAGCGTGGGGCAGACATCTTCCGCGGCAAAAGTTGGATTCGCATAGCCGTAATCGGCGAGAATCTCATAGGCAGCCGGGTTTTCGACGGCAAACTCGTTGACAACCGCGCAAGCTGCGCCTGCATCTTCCGTTTCCGCGTAGGCAGTCTGCCAGACCTGGCCCACCTGACTGTACACGCTCTCCGCGTACTGATCACGCAAGGCCGCGATCTGCTCGGTGGCCGCGATGCTATCCCCGCGATAACCGGCGATCAATGCCAGCCGGAACTGACTGAAGCTGCGCAATTCTGCAATTTCGGCGGGGCGATTCCAGCAGGCTTCGAGGCTCTCATCAGTCAGCGCTTGTTGATAGCGTGCTTCTGCTGCGGCCAAACTCTCCGGCGTACCCTGTAGCAAGGCCGCGTTGGCATCGATCACCGTGTGGTAGAGGCACGAACTGGCATCGTTGGTCAGCTCCAGGAGCGTATACGGCGCGCCATCCAGACTGATCCACACTTCGGTGCGGGCACGCGCTGGGCCTGCGCCCACGCTGCCATAGGTGCCACCGTATAGCACAATCTCCTGGCCTTGCCCCACGGGCGTTGTGTCCTCCAGGCTGACCTCCGCATAGGCCATGGTGATGGGATTCTGAGTCCAATTGCGCCACTCGGTGCCATCCCAACTTGTCACCTGGACTGTATCGAAACAGGTGTTGGCCCCGCAAGTGCGGTCTGTCCAGACCACATCTGGCTTGCGGTCGATGTTGATGTCGGCAATGGCCAATAGCTGGACTTCGCCCGCGGCCCCAGCGCGATAGGCTTCAATGGGGCCATCGCTGCTGCCGTTGAGGATCAGCAACTCGGTCTGGAGGGTGGTTGTGGCGTTGCTCGGGTCAGCATAGACCACGACCATATCGGCCAGGCCATCGGCATTCCAATCCCCGCTGTGGAGACCATTCTCGACAGCCGCGTTGCAGGAGGTCAGGAAGGTGAGCAGCGCGTCTGGATCACCTTCCGCTTCGTTGAGCGCAGCGATGATCTGCTCGGGGAAATCGGCAAAATCAGCCGGGCACGCGGCAGTGCTCTCCGCTGGGCCTGTGGCGTCGTCATCGGACACCTCTGTGGCATCGACCGTGGGCGTGGCCGCGACCGTGGCACTGGGGGCGCTTGTCGGTGTGGTGGCTGGCGGTACTGTGCCGCCATCGTCTGCCTCATCAGCCGCCCCGGGAATGCGGATCCGATCCCCCACGCGCAGCACATAATTGGGCCGCACCAACTGCGGGTTCGCCTCGATCAATTCGCTCATGCGTACGCCCAGCCGTTCCGCGATGATACTCCAGCCTTCACCCCGCTGCACCACATATTCGGTCGGGATGGTTGTCGCGGTGCTGGTGGCGGTTGGTTCCGGGGTCGCGGTCGGCGAGGGCGTGACGGTTGGCGAGGGCGTGACGGTCGGCGAGGGTGTCGCGGTTGGCGTATGCGTTGGCGTGGCGGATGCCGCGCTCGTGGGTTCGCTGGTCGGCTCGCTGCCTGGGATCAAAACCTGGTCGCCCACGCGCAATACATCATTATAGCGCAGCAACTGGGGGTTGGCCGCCTGCAACGCGCGAATGGTCGTGCCATAGCGCTCGGCGATCAAGCCCCAATATTCCCCAACGCGCACCGTGTGGTAGACCGGACCCGGGGTGGCTGTGGCGGTACTTTCTGCTTGCGCGTTCAGGGCTTGCCCATTCCAAAACCAGCCGCCGAAGAGCAGTGCGAGCAGCAGCACCGCGCACAAGCTCGCCGGACGATAAGGGCGGTGTGATCGATGTTTGGGGTGGTTATCCATCGCGTATTCCTCCTTCGCGGCAGGGTTATTGATAGCGAACTTCAGGCAGTTCTCGGATGATTTGCAACCAACTCTGCCCAGGTTTTAGTGGAATGAGCGCCTCGCCCGGGCCAAACCAGCGGGGCGGATTTTCCGGATCGGCGCGCCACGTGCCTTCGTAGACTTTGCCATCGCGGAAGATGCGAAAATCGCCAAAGCCATACAATTCAACGTTGACCCCCAGCGTGCCCAGCGAATCTTCGACCATGTTGGTCAATTCGTGCCGCGCGACCAGAATAATCACATTTTGGGCGAGGATCGGCTGATTGTTGCCCAGATCGATCTGTTGCGCGCCGGCTTGAAAACGAATATAGCCACCGCGGCTGGCATCATAACGCCATTCAACGCTATTGCCACCCGGGTACGTGATGTTGATGGTGGTGGCTTCGCCAGCAAAGTTGGTCGATGGTTCTTCGCTAAACTCAAACCCTGGGCGCTGCCACTCTTTGGCCCGCCCGGTATTGGCCAACCAGCGGCGCACTCCATCGGTGCTGATCTGCATTCGGGTGCGGTAGTCACTGCCAATGCTGAAAAAGTAGACATTGTTGGACGGATCGTCAATATCCGCGTCGAGATAGGGGAAGCCCACTTCGTGCTTGAGCAGATAGCGCATGTCGTTGCCCGCGCCAGAGCAGGCCAGGACCCCGTCGTAGCTGTAGGTCATCCAGACATTGGGCATCCGCGCCGAGCGCACCGGCCCAATTCGTTCGACCGAGCGACTCTGATACATCGCGGTGATGCGCGTCAGGGTGAAGCCATCGACGATATATTCGTACACCAGATCGGCCTGGCTCAAGCCGTGATGGCTGGCTCGCCCGGCTGGATCGTTATTGATGCAGACGAAGATCGGCAGCTCGCGCAACGGTGCCGGATCATCCACGGGCAGACCGGTATAGGGCGCAATATTCTCTGGTCGGGCTGTGGGAGTGGGCAAGGCAACCGGTGCCGGTGTATCCGTCGGTGCCGGTGTGGGAGATGGGGGTGGCTCCACCTGCGCGGCGGCTGCCGCTGGTGTTTTGGTAGGGGTGGCTGTTGGCGCCGGGGCGGGGCCACTACAGCCAATCAACAAAGATGCAGCAAGCAAAACAGGCCACAGGCGAGCAAGCAAAGTAGCATACATAAGTTGGATTATTCCGCTTCTTTCATGCGTATGACCCACGCAGCGCCCAGGGAATTTTCGGGGAAAGCCTGTCATCAGCCAGTTGATATTCAATCGGGCGTGCGCAAGTCCATGATCTTGCTGCTGGCGCGGACTATACCCAATCGCCAGCGTGCAAGGTCTGCTGAGTATCGTGAATCGTCGCTAGTATACCACAACCCCTGTTACAGCGAGCCACTCGCCGCGTGAATGTAGCGAGTGACCGATGAACGAGCCCCCGTCACCCGTCCACCGTCACCCGTCCCATATAGCCACTAGAATTGCCTGAGCGCGCGAATGTGGTAGAATGACGCGCACGGGTACTGGGTGTGGGTATGGCTTTTGCATCACAATTTTGTTGATTATAACCAGCGAGAGAAACCACAGGTTCCGCTTAGCGCCCAACTGTATGCTTATGATGCAATCAGCTTCCCACCAGCGATCGACCGCCGCCCAACCAGGAGCCGAGCACGAATTGGCGCTACCTGTGTTGTGTTTTCTGGCCAGCCATCGCCCGCTGGCTTTTTTTGCCAGCCAATGCACTTATCTGCTGGAGCCCGTGCTGGCTATCCTGGGGCTGACAACCTGGTGCACAGTGGCGCGACGCTGGAGCGAAACAGTGGCGGGTGATCGCCTGGAGACCTTGCTCACCGCGAACTCGCTGCCCACCGATCTACCCGTCACAGCGCATAAAACACACCTGCAACCTTCGGACGTTGATCAGCAAGGGTAGCATTCATGGCGGGTTATGGCGTTACTTCAGAAGTACAAATCATCTGGACCCACACGGTAGATCTAAACCTCGAAGCAGGCCAGCGACCGCTGTTGGACGCGGGCGCGGGGATTGGCCTGTTGGAGAATCTGCCGGTTCTGGTTGCCTTGCATGCGTATGCCCATCAACGCCGCGATGTCACCGCACCCTTGATCACCGCCGGGGGAGATCCGCTCTTATGGTTGGCTGCAACCATGCACGAGCAGTCCACCCAGTTCCCCACGAGCCCGGGCCTGACCCTGGTATATAGTGGGCCCGATTTGGCGACTCAACTGGCCGTGACCGCTACGCTGACCCCGCAAAGACCAGTCGATGTTTGGGGAAATCAATTACCCGCGCAACTGGCGGGTTGGTTTGCGCCGTCTGCACAGGTCGGAGCGTTGCGGTGGGAAGCGTTCCCCTGGGCTCAAGCCGAAATGGGGCAACCATCCGCGCTTGCTGGGGTGCCCTCAAGCGGCGAACGTTGGTTGGGCTGGCTGGGGCTTGGTTTGGCTTTGGTGTTGATTGCATTGGCCTTGCTCGCGTAGCCGCGAGGGTTGAAGGTGGCAAGTTTGCGCAGGCAGAATTACGGTGTGCTTGCCATTTACGAAGCCACCAGCAGATAGGATCGAATGCTCATGTTGTTGCATCATCTTTCACTCAGCAGCGCACTGGCCCTCCTGGTGGGCGCAGCCTGTTTTGTGATCATCGCTCTGGAGCGCTCCGGGCTCGCCCCGCAGTTGCAACCGGTGACGACTACCCTGTACGAGTGGACGCTCTTGCTGGCGGGGTTTGCGCTCTTGCTCGGCATCGCCAATGTGGCCTTTGTCCACCTGCGCCGCATCCTGGCTGGTCAGCGCGATTGGCTGGGGAGCTTGCTGTTGTTGACAACCTTATTCGCCCTCTGCCTGGCCGGTCTATTGGATCCAGCCGGGACCAATGGCTTTCTGCTCGAATGGTTTTTTGACGCGGTGCTCTGGCCGGGGCAAGCGACGCTGTTTGCGCTGCTCTGCTTTTTTACCGCGGCGGCTGCGTATCGGTATCTGCGGGTAGACCGGCGCGGGGGTGGCTGGATGCTCGCCGGAGCCTTGCTGATGCTCATCGCCCAGTTGCCTGGGCTGGTTCTGCCGCCGGAGATCCAACGTGCATTTGGCTGGTTCCTGGACCAGCCCATGGCTGCCATCTTCCGCGGCGTGCTCCTGGGCAGTGCGCTGGCCTTGTTGTTGATTGGGATTCGCTTTCTGCTGGGGCGCACCGAAGTATGAGCATTCAACGCTGCCCCCATTGCGGCACCGCAAACCGAGCTGGCTCCAATTACTGCAACAATTGTGGGGCCAATTTGGGAACCGAGTCACCACCCCCACCCGCTGAACCGACACCCCCCGCTCCACTGGATCCCGCTGCCCAGGAATTGACCCAGGATCAACCGTGGCTACAACCTGCTGTCGAGGAAGAAGCAGACGATCCGCCGGAAGAGGCCGCGCCCGCCGAACCGTTCAATCGGCGCCTGGTGCCAAATGTCCAGGGATTGCTCGAACCTGTGCGGGTGTTTAACCTGGCGAGTGATGAGGAAACGCCCGCCCCGCCCCCCGAACTCTCGCTGGATCTGGGAGCGGAACAGCTCCGCCGCTTGCGCAACCTGATGAGCGAGGAACCGGTTTTGCGTGAACCGGCCCCAACAACCTTTTTGCCCCATTTCCCCAAGGTGCGCATCCCTTGGATCTTTGCTCTGATCGCTGCTTTTGTCTTCCTCTCTTTTTGGATACGTTTGCCAGGCACTGCTGCATTGACCGCGAAGCAATGGCCCGGTGTGGCCGAGGCCGTGGCGTTGATCGATGCGTTGCCGCCCGGCGCGCCGGTTTTGCTTGTCTGGGGCTATGATCCGGCCACGGCTGGCGAGCTGGAGTTGTTGGCCTTGCCTGTTGCGGCGCACCTGGCCGCGCGCGAAACCCAAAATCTGGTGGTGAGCCTGCTCCCGAATGGCATGGCAAGCGCTCGTCGCCTCTTTGCCCAGCTGGCCGCTCCGCAGACTCTCCAGCCAGCGTTGCGCCTGGCCATCGGTGAACAACAATTTGCCCAAGGCGAATTTCTGCCCGGCAACGCGGCCTTGCCATTGCTGGGGCAAGATCTGCCCCGTGGCCTGAATCTCCCGGCTGATGAGGTGGGGGCCAGCAGTCTGCTCGCGCCGGACACAGCACCGGTCTTGACGATCCTGCTGGCCGCGCAAGCGGAAGATGTGCAGCACTGGCTGGAGCAAGTATCCCCGTTGGATCATGTGCCAGTGCTGGCTTTTACCAGCGCGGCTGCCGACCCTGTATTGCGCCCCTATTGGACGAGCGGTCAATTGCAGGGTCTGGTCAGCGGGTTTGATGGAGCCTGGAGTTATCAACAGGTGAGTGCCATATCACTGCCCCCGGCTGCTCAGGCCCGGTTTGACCGCCAATTGATCCAACAGCGCTGGGGGATCATCGCCTTTTTGGTGGTGATTGGGTTGGGCAATCTCGCCGCCCTTTTCGGCAGGGGGCGCGATGGATAATCTGCTCCCAACGCTCTTTACGCCGGTGAGCGGTGCATGGACCAGCCTTGTGTTGGCCCTGGCCGTGGCCAGCCTCCTGCTGGGCGACCAGATCCTCGCCCGTTTGGCGCAACATATTCTGGTGGGCGGGCTGCTCGGTTATGCCGCGGTGATCACCATGCGCAGCGTGTTGCTGCCCCGCTTTGCCAGCGCGCTCACTGGTGCGGATCCGCTGTGGGCTGGCTGGCTACCGCTGGGGTTGGGCCTCTTGTTGTGGGCCGCTGGGGTTGATTATCTGCGCGCCCAGGGCAAGAGCATAACCACACCGCTGCCCGGCTGGCGCCGGTGGCTGCGCCGTTTGGGGCTGCTGCCCACCATGTTGATGCTGGGGGTCGGTGTCACCGTGGCATTGTTGGGAGTTCTGCAAGGCACCCTCCTGCCCCAGATCTGGCAGGTTGGCCGTACGGCTGCCGCTGCTGGAGATTTCGCTGGTTGGCAAACCTTGCTGGTGACTTTGTTGACAACCGCCGCGCTGGTGCAGATCACAGGGCAACAGGCGCAACTGGGCGAGACCTGGCCCACACCGCTGCGTGCACTATTGGCTTTATGGCGTTGGATCGGCGCGCGTGCGCTCTGGTTGGCCGCGGGTCTGCTCTTTGCCCGTTTGGTGGCGACCCGGCTCAGCTTGTTGATTGGATGGGGCGAGATGATTCTGCAAAAGTTGGCGACGATAGGGTTCGATTGATGGGTCACACAGCAGCGACAGAACGAGCCTCCCCAACTGATATTGGTCCTGCGCAGCGTGCAACCAGTGGCAGTTTGCTTGCGCTTGGGGTAGAGCAAGCTGGGGTGCGCGCCTGTCTGGTGGAAAATGTTGCAGGTCAACATCGATTGGTGGGCTGGCTGGGGTTGCAAAACGATGGCACAACCGAGATCCCGCTGCTGATCGCCAACGCCTGTATTCGGCTGGGGCAACGGCTGGGGCGGCAGCTCTGGGACGAACATAACCAGGAACCGCTGCTCGATAGCGAAGATCCATTGCGCTATCCACCACTCCATCAGGTGGGGCTGGGGCTTGCTGCGCGTTCGCCGCTGCGGGTTTGGGTGGCTGCTGTGAGCCGGACCAGTGGCTTGGCCGCCTTTGCAGCCGTGACCGCGGCGGTGCCGATGCAGATCGTCGGGGAAACTATCCTGACGACCGATCTATCGCCCGAACAGTTGGCGCGAGCCATGCAACAGCACAGACCGGAAGCGCTTGTGATTGTTGGTGGCTTTGATGTGGCCGTGCCCGCGGCCCAGATCCCAATTTTGAGCCTCTGCCGCGTGTTGGCGAGCGCGTTGCTGCACCTGCCAGTGGAGGAGCGCCCGGCCCTCTTCTTCGCCGGGAATCGAGCGGCAGCTGCCGTCGCCCGCAGCTTGTTTGAGGGGGCAGTCACGATTTTGCCCAATTTGGTGCCCAGGCCAGACCAGGTGCAGGTGAGCGAATTATTGCAGGCGTTGAATTATCACCACTGGCGGCTGAGCGAGCGAATGGCCGGGTATAACTGGTTGAGCCGCTGGGTGACGAGCCCCGGCCAGGTCAGTAGCCTGGCCAGCAATTTTGTTCAAGTCGCGCAGATTTGGCGGGAGCAACAACAATTGGCGAGTCTGCACGCGGTCTATGCGGCAAGCCAGTGGACTTTGCATGTTTTGAGCGAACGCCACCATCCCGGCGTGCATTTGATCTATGCGGCCCCCCAGGTGGTTCCGAATGTGCTTGATCGCTGGCCACCCGCTCAGTTGATCAGCGGGCGCTGGGCCGGAGATTGGGCTCGCAGCGCGCCAGTCTGGTGGGATCGGGAAGGCCTCGCCCCAATCATTGCCGCGCTGGGGCAAGTCGCCCCGCTCGCCATGGCCCAAGTCTTGAACCATGATCTCTTGCTGCCAGTCTAATGGGATGCCCCCAGCCTCGCCAGTACGGCTCGGCTCTGGTCTCCGCTGGCCTGGAGGGTGATTTGCCGCTGGTGTGGGTTGTCTGGCGGTGTGGTCAGGGTGATCGATAAATGATCGGGCGGGAGCAACGGGTGGATGCGGGCCGCCCACTCGATCACGATGATGGCCGCTTCGTCGCTCAAAACCTCGTCGATGCCGCTGGCAAGAGCTTCCTCTGCGGCATTATTGCTCAGTTCGCCCAACCGATAACAATCGAGATGATAAAAGCGGATACCTTGCGCGGTCTGGTACAGATTGATCAAGGTGAAGGTGGGGCTGGTCACCGGCCCGGAAATGCCCAACCCCAGCGCGATCCCTTGGGTCAGCGCAGTTTTGCCCGCGCCCAGATCGCCATCCAACCCAATGACCTGGCCGACTTCCAGGCTGCGCCCAAGCTGGTGTCCGAGCGCGCGCGTTTCCGCTGCGCTGGCGCTGAGGATGTTGAGACTCACTGGGCCTGCACCGCTCATGTTGCAATCACGCCTCGCTACCCTGTAGGGTTGAGCCATCCTGAACCCAATAGGGGGCTTCGTCCTCATGGCTCAGCTTGACCCGTCCCTGTACGGTCACATTCCTGCCAAAATAGATATTTCCCGCCACGCGCAGCTCGTCACAGCCAAGCAGGGAGGGCGCACCGTGCGGGAAGCGGACCAGCAGATCCTCAATGAGGTGGTAATAGCGATCATCCAGACTCACCAGGGGCGCGGCCTGGCGATTGGGCGCGAGCACCAATTGATACTCCTGGTTGAGCTGATAGGCATCTGACCAGAGCACCAGCAGATCGCTATTCTTCTTGATCGGGATAAAGCGGGTGCGCGGCACGGCAATGGCCCGTGCACCCGGGAAGACTGCCAGCGCCGACCCCATCGCGGTTTCGAGCTGATAGACCCGATACGACTGCGGATCGGTGGGATCCACCGGTTTTTCGTTGCGGATCAAGGGCAGGCCCAACACACCGCGGCGCTCGTTCAGGATGTGATGCAGCGCGGGAAGATGCAGCCATAAATTGTTGGTATTGAAATACCGATAGCGCTCAATATCCTGAAAATCGGCCAATTCGTCTGGCGGACATTGGGCAATCTCCCGCAGAAGCAGGCTGCCATCGGGCTGTTGGGCCAGGTGCCCGCCCTTGCAATCGGCCCGCGTCCGGTGCGCAGCTTCCATCAGGAAGGGCAATTGCTCAGCAGCAAAATAGCCCAGGATCTTTTCGTCCAGGACCGCACCCAAATTGTCCGCATTGCTGATGAAGGCATATTCGTAGCCTGCTGCCAGCAATTCTGAAAGCAGATTGCTGGTGACGAGCGCGGTATAGAGATCGCCATGCCCCGGTGGGCACCATTCCTTGTCGGGGTCATCCGGCCATACTGCTGGTGCAAAGTCGTCGGCGCGCACTTTGGGCACTTTGTGCTGCAAAAAGCTCATCGGCACATCTTGTTGAAATTCCGGATGGGCCGCGAGCGCGGCCAGGGTGGCCTGATGCGTATGGAAACTATTCATCAAGACCAGCGGTAAGCGGGCCCCAGTCTGCTGCCGCAGTTGCGCAACCTGCCGAATGATGATCTCCAAAAAGCTGAGCCCGGCCTTGGCTTCGAGCAGCGATTTCGGCCCCTGCATGCCCATGCCAGTGCCGAGACCACCATTCAATTTTAACAACACGGTGCGGTTGAGGGTCGCGCGCCCCGCGCTGGCATATTGCTCGCCGAGCTCTGCCATGGTGGGCAAGTGGGCCACCGGTTGAGCCTGCGCCGCAGGAATAAAACCCGTTGCCCCCTGCACCAACTGCGCATAGTAGTGGCGGAAAACCGTGCTGACCAGCGCCGGAAGCTGAGCCTGGCCCATCTTTTGGGCAAATGGGGCAAATTGCTTGTGAAGCTGCTGATCACGGATCGGACCAGTTGAAGATGGCAGCGCAAGGCGCTCCCGAACTGACAACATACAATCAGACTCCTTATACGAATCCTTCTGTTCACGGATGGTCTGGAGTGCCGTCTGACTCTGGCAATGCCACCCGCAAACAAAAGGATTTGGTACGCTATCAATGCCGGTGTTCGCAAAGCTGCGCTTCCCTTGCCTTTCCGCGCAGGGAGCGGCCACGAACACCGGCATTGTATATGATGTTGGGCAGAAGGTGGAATATCGGGAGAGGAATTCACCAACTACCAGCCGACCGCGCAGCCATCTTTGCGCGGATCGCTCCCGCCGTAGAGGACCCCGCTGGCCGGGTCACGCAGGATCACCTGGCCGCCACCAAATGCCGACCAGCCATACGCCCCCGCGATACGAATCTGGTGACCGCGCCGACCCAATTCGGCCAATGTTGCGGGATCCCACGTGGATTCCATGGCCACCAGCCCGCCCGCCTCGTCCGCGCCCATCCCAGCATTGGGCCCGGTCAACGAAAAGCGCGGCATATCCAGGGCCTGTTGGGGAGCCATCGCAAAATCGACTAGGTTACTGAGCACCTGGAAATGGCCCTGGGGCTGCATGTAGCCCCCCATCACGCCATAGGCTGCGTGCAATTCCCCATCGCGCACGGTCATGGCCGGGATGATGGTCTGGTAAGGACGCTTGTTGGGGGCCAAACTGTTGGGGTGTTCTGGATCCAGGACAAAGAGCGCGGCGCGATTCTGCAGACTCACCCCCGTGCCGGGCACCACCAGGCCAGAACCTGTGCCTTGATAAAGACTGTTGATAAAGCTACAGGCATTGCCTTCGCCATCCGCCGTGCAGAGATATACCGTCTCGCTGCCTGCCATCGGGTCGCCATAGGGTACGCGCTGCGCGGCCTGTTTGGGGTCGATGCGGCGACGGCGGCGCTCGGCATATTCCCCACTCACCAGCCCATCCAGCGGGATCTTGCTGACGCGCGGGTCGCAGACCCACTGCTGCGCATCGGCAAACCCCAACCGCATACATTCGATCATAATATGGACGCGGTCGGCTTCGCTCATTGCTGCCAGATCAAACCCATTGGCGAGATTGACCGCAATGATCGCGGCCAGCCCCTGGCCATTGGGCGGGCATTCATAGAGCGTCACCCCCCGGTAATCGGCGCTGATCGGTTCATCCCAGGTGCTGACATGGGCCGCCATATCGTCTGGGGTGATCCAGCCGCCGTAGCGCTGCACATGTTCGCTCAACTTGTGGGCAAAATCACCGCGATAGATGTAATCCTTGCCCTCAGCCGCGATCCCCCGCAGGGTGGCCGCCAAAGTTGGGATGCGCATGATCTCACCCCAGCGGGGGGCGCGACCCTCGATCAGCAATTCGTGGCCGCTGGGCTGCGCGGGGCCATTGTCCAGATCGCCACTTTGCCATTGTTCGGCCCGCAGCAGCTTGAGCACCTGCGAAGGCCAGGCGTGGGCGATGATTTCCGAGACAGGATAACCCTGTTCTGCCGTTTCAATGGCCGGTTGCAGCACTGTCTCCAACCCCATACGCCCGTGCCGCTCAAGCAGATCGCTCCAGCCGGCAACCGCGCCGGGAATACTCACCGAGTGGCCAGTGAAAGTCGGCATCTTCGTGTAGCCAAGATCGTGCAGATCCTGGATCGAAGCTGCGGCGGCTGCTCGGCCAGATCCGTTGAGTGCAGTCACTTGTTTGGTTTTGGCGTCCCAATAGAGGGCGAACATATCCCCGCCGATACCGGTCATAATCGGCTCGACAACATTGAGCATTGCCGCCGTAGCCACGGCCGCATCGGCTGCAGTGCCCCCAGCCTGGAGAATGCGCAATCCGGCTTGAGCTGCCAACGGTTGGCTGGTGGCCACCATACCCCGTGTTGCCGCGACGTTGCTCCGCCGCGAGCGGAACAGATCATCAATCTTCATTCGTTCTCCCATCACACTGGCTTGTTATCTGGACGCAAGCTGCGATGCCCAGACACAGACTTGTTCTGGAAAACCGCAGACAGCACCGGATAAGTTCTTGGTGATTGTCTTGCACAATCGTTGAAACCCTGGATTTTTGAACCAATAGCTCTGTAGCGTTGGCAACATTGTAAATTGACAATTCGCAATTGACAATTGAGAATGATGAACCGCGATGCGAATCTCTGAGAATTTACGCTTGAACACCCGCCAGGAGGGACGCGGGTAAATTGCTGCTATGGCCATTCTGATTCAATATGTTGCAATCTATGCTGCTTGGATTTACGCCGTCTGTGGACTGGTGGCGCTTTACCAGATCTACCGGCTGTGGCAGGTGCGCGGGGAACGTCGCCAGGCAGTCTTTTCGTTGGAGCGCGAAAAAGCGGTTCACGAATTACAGAACATCTTCTCGGTCGCGTTGATGCTCCTGTTGGTGATGGGCGGAACTTATTTTACAAGTACGACCCTGGCCGAAGCAGTAGGCACCGTAGTTGCGCAGGCTCCGCTGGGCAACCCAACCCCGGGGTTGATCCCGACCCCGACGAATACCCCACTGCCAGCAACCGAAACCCCCACACTGGGCCCCACGGTGCCCTTTACGCTCGCTTTGTCCAGCGCGGATGAGACCCCGACCGAAACGCCTGAAATGTTCGAGGTGGAGGAAGTCGCGCCCACGGATACGCCCGTGCCGCCTCCGCCCCCCCCGTCCTCGACAGATGGCGGCTGCCCCGACCCGCGCTCGGTGATTTCCAGCCCCGGGAATGGCGCGGTTGTCAGTGGCATTATCGCTGTGGTGGGTACGGCCAACCACGAACAGTTCCAGTATTACAAGATTGAATACGCGCCAGCGGGCACCGAGGGCTTCAATTATTTGGCTGGCGGACAGAGTATCGTCAATAATGGCGCGCTGATTACTTTTGATACAACGGCTCTGCCCAATGGTAATTGGACGTTACGCCTGATTGTGGTTGACCAGACTGGCAATTTCCCGACACCCTGTCAGGTGACGATGCAGATTCAGAATTGAGCTGATACGATCGATACAGAATTTCAGGGTGGAAACTGATAGAGAAACCAGATAAATATCGCATAAATCGTAGGTGCGGTTAAAAACCGCACAGGTAGGCTAGGGCCAGAATA
>CAZIRP010000100.1:0-20501 GCA_964541665.1 uncultured Caldilineaceae bacterium
TTTTAAAAATCTTCTCCACAGATTGCGCAGATTTCACAGATGAAAAATTAAAATCTATATAATCGGGGTAATCTGTGGATTCTCAAGCAGTTTCTGAGTTTTACTTGGCTCAACCGTGAACGAAGAAAGCCCCGCCACAGCATTGACCAAACCCTGTCACCGAATTGACTCGTTTGTAGTCGGCAAATCTTTTCCGCCACTTACACTCGTGGCGCACCCCCCAAAAAAGCTATGGAATTTTGCATTTAAGCCTGCTTCTACACAGTAGCGCATAAACGTTTGACAATTCTGAAACCGCGCGGTGTAGATACCCAGCATTCGATAATTCTCTGGGTTGCCAAGGAAGAGGCGGCCAATCAGGGGGATCACATAGTGCAAGTAAACCATATAGGGCCGCCGCAGGAAAGAGAGCGACGGCACCGAAATCTCCAGAAAGGCAAACCGGCCTTGTGGCCGCAAGACTCGGGCGACTTCGTGCGCTAATTGCTGTTTTTGTTGCTCATTGAACGTTTTTAACCCAAAGGAGCAAAGAATGACATCGGCGCTCTGGTCGGGTAGTGAGTTCTGCAGCACATCTTCTTCGAATACTTGGATCGAGAGATGATTTAAGTGCTGCGCTGTTTTTTGCGAGCGTTCACACATCTGTGACGAAAAATCCAGGGCACAGATTTTGCCTTGCCTGCCTAAATGCGCAGCAATACCCGGCCATAATTCACCCATGCCCGACATCCAATCATACACCGTGTCCGTAGCATAAATTGGCACTTTCCCAACACATTGCTGCCGCCAGCGGACACAAAACCCGAAGGATGAGATCAGATTAACCAGGCCATAGGTCGCTGACATTTCGTTAAACAACCCACGGACAAACTCTTGCTGATAGATGTCCTGCATATTTTTATCGCTTCTGTATTCAGGCAACATACCAGACGCTGGATTGAACCTGTGTAGCACAATTTTGTACAGCCGCGGCCATGATTTCGCTTGCGCAACCGCCAATCCCCCGCTTGCCAGCCCGCAAGTCACCGTAGCAGATCTTCAATCTGCGCGAGATGGGGCTGCTCGTGGCTGACGATGCGCCCGGCATAGCGCAAGACCGTTTGCTCGCGCTGGCGAAGCGACGTGCCGATAAAGGTGCCCCGGCGCAGCCAATCGGCCTCAGCCAGCGCGGCCAATACCGTCACGAGACTTTGGCGCTCTTCGCTGAACGCGGCCAGCGCAGCATCGAACGCCCTGTCCCGATAGTGGGGCTTGCGCATCCAGGAACGCGGGGAGACAGCGCGCAGGGTCGGGCTGTCCTGAGTCAGCATGGCGTTGATGCTGTTGCCCCACAGGTCGGAACAGGCCCGCAGATGGGCCAGAATGTCACCGACTGACCAGGGCTCCTCGTCCGAGCGCAGGTGCAGCCGCTGGCTGGGCACACCCCGAGTAATTTCTGCTAAGCGCAGGGGCGCTTGCCCCAATAACGCTACCGTTCGGCTGATCTCCGCTGCGATTGGGGGCATGGTGACTCCTGGGCGAACGACTGCTTCAGTACTTATCTCAAAAATCTCTGTACCACACTGGTTGGGCTACCTTTGTCCACAGGAGCCACAACCGATTTTTGAGATGACTTCCAGCCAGGCAATGGGTGGCTTGGGCACGTGGATCAGGAATCGGCCACGCGGCTGAGTTTGGCCTGGAAGCGCTCGGGGTACGCGGCCTGATAGGCCCAGACATCCAGTTCAGGCACCGCCACCCCCTGGCTGTTGAGGAAGGTCGTAAGGTCAGTCCGGTGCGCGATACCGTGGTAAGCAAGCGACATGAAGATCAGCCGGGCCTGATAGTCGAAGCGCCAGCCGTTCTCCGCTTCGTGAACGTTTTGCGTGGGCGAGACATGCTGGATCGTCTTTAGAAATGCCTCGCTCACCTGGTCGGCAAACGCGGCTAGCTGGGCCAGGCTGGGGCGCTCGTCCCAGGTGAAGGCCGGCTGCGGCCCGGTTCCGTGGATCCGCCGCAGAAAGCCTGCTTCGGCGCGCAAGAGGTGCTCGAAGGTTGCCAGAATCGACCCATACGTTCCCGCAATCTCGGCGGTGAGCAATGCCGCGTTAAGGTCCATACAGGCCGCCAGCAGTTGCTGATTGGCCCATTGGTTGTAACGGACAAATTCCACCAGCGTCGGTTCAGGTTGTATTGCCATACGCATCAATCCCTTTCGTTGGGCATGGACAACTACTGGTTACGCTGGACTGTCGGGCGCTACCCAGAAACTAGGCAATGCGCCACACTTCGTTTAGAATGGGCCATACTTCTGCCCATGCTCAAACCAGAAAGTGACAATGCTTGCCCATGTCTGATCCTGTTGCCCCGCTCATCTTTGATGGCCACAATGATACACTGCTCGATCTTTATTTGCCCAACCGAGGGCATGGCCGCACCTTTTTTGACCACAGTACTCACGGCCATATCGATCTGCCGCGCGCCCGCGCGGGCGGTTTTGGGGGCGGCTTTTTTGCCGTCTATGTGCCCAACCCTATTGTCGCGCAGGGGGCTGTCAGCGGGGATGTGGGAGCCAAAAAGCCCGGGGAAGGCTACGACTTGCCCCTGCCCGAGCCGCTCGACCATGCCTACGCGCTCAACTTTGCCATGGGCATGACCGCCAAGCTCTTCGAAGTCGAAGCCGCGGCAGCGGGCGCGCTCAAGGTCGTGCGCACCGCGGATGAACTGGTCGATTGTTTGCAGCGCCAGGTGGTGGCCGCGATTCTGCATTTCGAGGGCGTCGAAGCGTTGGATACTGACCTGCACGCCTTGCATGTCTTTTACCAGGCCGGCCTGCGCTCGCTGGGCATTGTCTGGAGTCGGCCCAATCAATTTGCCCACGGTGTGCCCTTCCGCTTCCCTTCCTCGCCCGACACCGGCCCCGGCCTGACCGAAGCGGGCCAGCGCCTGGTGCGTGAATGCAATCAACTGGGCGTGCTGATCGACCTGTCGCATTTGAACGAACGTGGCTTTTGGGATGTGGCCGAGCTGAGCGATGCGCCCCTGGTGGCGACCCATTCCGGCGTGCACGCGCTCTGCGCGTCGGCCCGTAACCTGACCGACAAACAACTCGACGCCATTGCCGAGACCGATGGCATTGTTGGCATCAATTTTCACATCGGCTTTTTGCGGCCCGATGGTCGCACCGACCTCGAAACCTCGGTGACGGAAATTGTGCGCCATGCCGCGTATGTGGCCGAGCGGATCGGCGTCCAGCACGTTGGGCTGGGTTCCGATTTTGATGGCGCCACCATGCCGCATGATCTCAAAGATGTGGCCGGTCTGCCCAAGTTGGTGGCCGCGTTACGTGCGCACGGCTTTAGCGAAGCCGAGCTCCGGCTGATTGCCCACGAAAATTGGATCCGAGTATTGCGCAAAACCTGGCGCTAAAAATTTATCCGTAGATTCTGCGCCCCTCTATGCTGGTCAGCCCAGTTTCGGGTGCCGCAACCAGGTTACGCATAACTGCTGAGCCTGCGCCTGAATCGTGTGACCCAAACGCCCGCCGTGCACTGGTGGGCGTTGTTTTTGTGTTCCAATCATCGCGGCGTATACTAGCGCGCGATGAACACCGCATTCGCCCGCCTGCAAGCCGCTCGTTCCTGGCCGCGCCTGTGCTTGCTGGCGCTGATCTTGCTCGCGTTTGGCCGCGTCACCTGGCGCCTGGATGCGCAAAATTTCTGGTGGGACGAGAGCCTCAGTTTGCAGCGGGCCGAACAGGGCTGGCTGGCGCTGTTGCGCGGCGAGCTGATGCTGGTCGATGGCTTCTCCACCTTGCTGACGATTGATCAGCATCCTTTTTTCTCATTTTTGTTGCAAGGCATCTTTGTGCGGCTGGCCGGTGATAGCGAATTTGTGGTGCGCTGGCCCGCCGCGGCCGCGGCCACCTTGCTGACGCCAGTGCTCTGGGTCTTTGCCCGCCGCCTGCGCGCGCGCGGGGTTGTTGCGCCGAGCACACCGGGGTGGCTGGCGCTCCTGGCCGCCATCAGCCCCTTTTATCTGTGGTATGGCCAGGAAGGGCGCCCGTACGCGCTTTGGGCGCTGCTCGCCGTGCTCAGCACCTATCTGCTCTTGCGCACGCTGGATCATCCCTCGGCTCGGCTGGCGCACTGGCTGGCCTACGGCCTCAGCCTGGTCGCCTTTTTGGCAACTCATTATCTTGCCGTCTTTTTGTTACCCCTCCACGGCTTGATCGTCTTTGTGCAATTGCTGCGCCATCACCTGCGGCGTGCGTTGATCGGGCTGGGCATCGTCGGGACAGTGGCCGCCGCGGCTACCGCCATCGCGCTCTGGCAACTGATCCGCCCCGGCGCGGGCGACAATCTGGATCGGATCACCGTGCGCGTGCTGGTGCCCGACCTGCTCAACGCCTTCAGCATGGGGCTCAGCGTCAACATCAACGAGGTCTGGTGGCTGGATCTGCTCTTTGCCGGCCTGGCCGTGCTCGGCGTGGGCTGGGGCCTGCGCACCCGCCGCCAGTGGCAACAAGGTGGCTGGATCGTGCCACTCTTTGTGCTGCTGCCCGTGCTGATTCTGCTGCTGATCAACCTCGTGCGCCCCGCCTATATGAATGCCCGCCACCTGGCGCTGATCAGTGGGGGCTTTCTGACGCTGGTGGCCGCGGGGCTGGCGACGTTGCAATCCTGGCGGCGCTGGTTGGCCGCGCCGGTCGCGCTCTTGTTGATCGCGGGCGCGGGCTACAGCACAGTCAATTATTTTACGCAGCCGCAATATGGCAAAGACCATTACGCGGAATTGGGCGACTATCTGCATCACCATCTGCTCCCGGGTGATCTGCTGCTGCTCAACCCGCCTTCGTCGTGGCGCATCTTTCGCTATTATTTGCCGCTGGATGAACTGGACACGGCCCTGGCCGACGCGGCCCCAATTCGCTATTATGGCGTGCCCTTGCTCAACCGCAGCATGGCGGAAACATTCGAGCAACTCGCTGACGATCTGGGAGCGTATCGGCGGATTTGGCACGCCAATTCGCGTACGCATCCCTACATGGACCCGGACAATGAGATCGAAGCGTGGCTGGGCGAGCACACCTTTCAATTCCGCCGCGAACGTTTCTACAGCCCCAATTCGATCCTCGCGCTCGATATGTATCTGCCCGCGCCGCCGGTTCACGAAGGGCCGCCCAGCGAAGTCGCGATCAGCCATCGCGTGGATGTGGGCTTTGGCCCGGAGATCCATCTGGTTGGGTATGCTGTGGGTGAACCGTTGGCCGCCGGGTTTGCGACGCCGGTGACGCTCTATTGGCAAGTCTCCAGCCGCCCGACGCGCAATAGCAAGTATATTCTGCGCCTGGTCGAGCGCCAGGCAGATGGCACGCTGCGCGCGGTGGCTGGCATAGAACGCGAGCCCTACGAAGGCATTGCGGCCACACAATACTGGGACCCCGACAAGACGATCATCGAATATATCGAATTGGCACCCGAAGCGGCCACCGTGCTGGCTCAGCCCGGGCTGGAACACGCCTTCACCTTGCAGCTCTACGATGCCGAAACCCTGATGAAATTGCCGGTCCAGCCCCATGCTGGCGCGGGCAGCGCGCTCGACCGCGAGACGATCCTGCTGCCGATTGAGTTGGTGGGAACGGGGCCGCGACCATGAGCAGAATATGCAACACCAGGGCACGGCTGGTCGCGCTCCTCGCGGGCTTTTTGCTCATCGGCCTGGGCTACAGTCTGGTGGTGCCCCCCTTTGAAGCACCCGATGAACTGTTTCATTATGCCTTTGCGCGCCACCTGGCCGCGGGGCATGGGTTGCCCGTGCAAAACCCCGAAGTCGAAGCCCCCTGGGAACAAGAGGGCAGCCAGGCGCCACTCTATTACTGGCTCGTGGGCCGGTTGACCGCGGCCATCGACCAGGATGATTTTGCGCGCATCAGCGTGCGCAACCAGCGCGCCAACATTGGCGATCCGCTCTTTCCCGGCAACAAAAATTTTATGCTCTACAGCAGTGTGGATTGGCCGCTGGTCGGGGCCAACCTGGCGCTGCATGTGGGGCGCTGGTTCTCGCTGCTGCTCGGTCTGGTGACGCTGCTCTGCACCTGGATCACGGCCCGCCTCGCCTTTGCCGAACGGCCCGGCCTGGCCTGGATCACCACCCTCATTGTGGCGGCCATTCCGCAATTTGGCTTTATCAGCGCCGCGCTCACCAACGACACACTGATCATCGCGGCCAGCGCGGCCACGCTCGCCTGGTTAGCCGGTTTGATCCGCTGGCACTTTGCCGATCAACGGCCGATCCCGATCTGGCATTGGCTGGTGCTGGGCGGTTTGTTGGGCATCGCCGCGCTCAGCAAGCTGCAAGGCTTGGGGCTCTTTCTGCTCAGCGCCCTCGTGGGGGTCGGCCTGGCCTGGCAGCGGCGCGATTGGCGGCTGCTGTTGCGCGCCTTTTTGCCCGTCGCGCTGCCCGCTTTGCTGATCGCTGGCTGGTGGTATGGGCGCAACCTCTCGCTCTATGGCGATTGGTCGGGGCTGGGCCACTTGCTCGCCAACAATGGCCGCCGCGAAGATCCGCTGACGTTGAGCGGGTTTTGGCGCGAATTTCGTGGGCTGCGCTATTCCTTTTGGGGCCTGTTTGGCTGGTTCAACCTGCTCTTGCCGCAATGGATCTACAACCTGTTGGATGGGATCACCCTGGCCGCGCTGGCGGGCTTAGGATTGCGCGGGCTCCAGGGGCTGCGGCGCCGCAGCGGGCGCAAACTCACGCCCCAACAAGCCATCCGCGGGATGCTGGCGCTCTGGGCGTTGCTGTCCGCCGCGCTGTTGATCTACTGGACGCTCCAGGCAACGGGCAGCCAGGGGCGCTTGCTTTTCCCAGGCATCGGCGCGCTGATCGTCATGCTGGTGCTTGGGCTGGAGGTGTGGATTCGCCGTTTGCCGAGCCGCTGGCAGGCACTGGCCTGGAGCGCGTTGCCTGCGCTTTTGCTGGGTTGCTCGCTCTATGCGCTGCTGAGTCTGTTGCCAGCCAGTTATCGCGCGCCCGCGCCAATAGCCGCCCCGCCGGCCACGGCCATCCCCGTAGATGCCATCTACGGCACGAGTGACCAACTCCGCGTGCTGGGCTACGACCTGCCGGATCAGCGTTACACCGTTGGCGACGTGGTGCCGATCACCCTATATCTAAAAAGTGATAAGCCAGTCGGGGCCGATTATCAATTGTTCATCCAATTGTTGGATGAAAACCGGGTAGAGGTGGCAAATCTGACCTCGCACCCCGGCTGGGGGCGCAACCCGACCAGCTTGTGGCAACCGGGCGCGATCTACGCCGACACCTATCCCCTGCTGATCAGCGGGCCGGTGGCGGATTGGGCGCCGTTGCTCGCCCACCTCTACATCGGCTTTGTCGATCCGCAGACCGAGAGCAGCGGGCGGTTTCCCATTCCCGCGCAGACCACGAGCGGCGCGGCGCTTGACCCGCCATTTCTGGGCCAGGTGGCGATCCGCCCGCGCGAGCCAGCCACTTTGGCAAATGTGGAGCTAGTCGGCGCAACCTTTGGCGGGGTGATTGCCCTGAGTGGTTATGCGTTGTCGCAAGCGGAGCCGTTACAGGCCGGTCAGCCGCTGACGCTCACCGTGCAATGGGATGTACTGGCCACGCCCGCCGCTGCCTACACTGCCTTTGTGCATGTGCGCCAGGGCGGCACGACCGTGGTGGGCTTTGATCAGGCACCCGCGGGGCAACGCTTCCCCACGCAATATTGGCGCGCGGGGGATCGGATTCTCGATCAGGTGCCGCTTGCCTTGCCTGCGGAGCTGCCTGCGGGCGAGTATGAAGTGTGGGTGGGGCTGTACGAGACTGCCAGCCAGGGCACGTTGCGCTTACCCATCACCAGCCCGGGTGGGCTGGGCACAGGTGATGGCGAAGTCTTGATCGGTCGGGTGCGCGTGGGCGAGTGAGCGCTCTAGGGCACCACAATCACCGAACTGCGCACCTGGCGGACCAGATCCACAAACTCGGTGGGCAGGATCAACGTGCCGATGGGCAATTCGTTCAGTTGGCGGGGCAAGGTGGCCACAGTTCCCCCTTGAATGATCTGCGCGGCGAGCTTGCGTTGCGCAAGCTCTTCACTCAGCCAGGCCACATGGGCAGCAGCCGATTCGCTATCCGCGGCATGGGGGAGCACAATCTGCAACGGGTGGCCGGTGCGCTGGGCCAGGTGCATGGCAAATTCAAAGGCCCGCTCGCCCGCCGCGGACGCGTGAGCGACCAGGGTGAAGATGGCTGGCTGCGCTTCGTGCTGGCCCAGGATGAGCACCGGCAGCGCGGCTCGCCGCAGCACCGCCTCGCGGATCGACCCAATCGCGCTGCCAGAGGGCTGCCCGCCATACCCCAAACTCAACAATTGCGCCTGTTCCGCGGCCGACAATAATTCATCGGCGATACGGCCCCGCGTTACCCGAAAGGACCAGGGCACGTGCAGGGGCTCGGCGATGCTGGCGAGCGTCTGTTGCAGGGAACGGGCCACCGCGCGTAATTCTCGCTCCACCGCGCGACTCTCTAATTGCCGGGCTGTGGCCGAAAAGAGGCCGACTTCCTGAATAAAAGGCAGATTGCACAAACGCAACAGATTATCATCCTCGACGAACAAGCCTTCGAGTTCAGCCTGTAGTTGCAGCGCCAATTGCGCCGCGGCCCGCATGGTGGCGCGGCTATTGGGCGAGGCATCCAGGGCCACCACCACGCGTTCCCGCCGACTTTCGGATTGTTCTGCCATGTGCAATCTACCCTTTTTACTCACTCATCAAACGTCATACGTCAAACGTCGGTCGTCTATCGTCCGTCGTCCACTCATCACAGCGGCAGCGGCACGCCAAACTGCTCGGACAATTCCTGCAGATTGCTCAAAACCACCGCGCTGAGCGGAACCCCATCGCGCAGGCGCTTGATCTCCGTCTCGTGCTCGATCTCCCCGGCAACGTAGATGCGCTCGTGGCCGCGGGCCTTGGGCGAATCGTGCAGCGCGCGGATCATGGCATCCATGCCGCGTTTGAACTCATCCACCGAGCGGAAGAGGTCGATGCGGAAGGCGGCGAAGAAATGACCATCGGTATCCAATTTGTAGCCATCATAAGCCAGCGGATCGTCATCATACAGCTGATCCCAGCCCCCGGCGAGCACATTGCACAGGACAGCCACCATCGCGGCCAGATTATACCCTTTGTGCCCGCCCTGTTCGCGCGAGCCACCGAGCGGGTAGAGAAAGCGCACCTTGCCGGGGTCGGTGGTGGGTTCGCCATCTTCATCCACGCCCCAGCCCAGCGGGATCGACTCGCCGTTGTCGTGCATCATGGCGATGCGGTTGAAGGGCACCGTCGAGGTTGCCATATCCAGCAGCCAGGGTGGTTCATCCTGCGTGGGAAAACCGATACTCAACGGGTTGGTCGAAAACATCGATTTCGCGCCAAAGGTGGGCAACACGCCATAGTTATGGTCGCGCGCATAAAAGCGCCCGGTCATCGACAGGCCGATCATATCTTCGCCCAGCGCCATGTAGGGGTAATAGCCCGCCGCGCCATAATGATAGCTATTTTGGACGACGACCATGCCGATGCCACTCTGGCGAGCTTTTTCCATGGCCAGGCGCATGGCCCACGGCCCGGCCACAATGCCCAGCGCGCTATCGCCATTGACCCGTGCCGAGACCGGCGATTCGCGTACGAGCTTGAATTGCGGGGCCAAGTTGATGAGCCCGCGCGCGATCTGCGTAAAATAGATCGGCTTCAGGTTGCGCACACCATGGGTATCGACCCCGCGTCGGCTGGCATAGAGCAATACGTCTGCGGCATCAAGCGCCTGGCCCGGCGGTAGACCGACTCGCGTAAAGAGCGTCTCGACAAACTTGTGTAATGGTTCTGCGCCAATATACGCTTTGGCATGTTTTTCCATCGGATTCCAGCGCCTCTTCTATCAATGACAGCGGATTGGTAAACACAGATCAGGCCACGAAGAACCTACAAAGCGCACGCAGAATAAGTTCGTGGGCTTCGTGGGCGGATACCCCATCGTCATAATGCCACCAATGGCGTCCCCGCAAGCCCAGGGCCAGCAAGTGGGTGCATATCGCAGTTATAGGGTTCAGGGCGGGCCTGCCTGCTGGCTGTCATTATAGCGCACAAAGATGGCATTTCCAACCGATTCAAGCGCTAAGGGATCACCGCAGATGCCAGGCACTTTCACCCAACAAGATCAACGCCTCAAATGCCAGGATGCGGACATTGTGTATACTCCTTGTTCGGTACGCGCGTACCGAACGGGCCTGGATCCGGAGATGCCGGTGATCAAGATGCGTTTCATGGCTCCGTCCCCAACAATGTCAATGCTTCCAACGCCAGGATGCGTACATTTTCGGGCATCTTGGCCGCCAGAATCTCAGCTCGATCATACCAGTGTAATTGATTTGATTCGCCGAGTTGCGGATTGACTTTGTCGCTCTCCGCCGTCGCGTAATAGACAAAATCAATGTGCTGATGATACGGGTTGATGGTGAATAGCAGCACGTGGACCGGCCTGACCAGCACGCGCACATCGGGGAAGGGCGTCTGGTCTGGATTATAAAGCCGAATGGACAAACCGGTCTCTTCCTGGACTTCGCGCAGCGCCGTCTCTTCGGGTAGCTCGTCGCGATCCATGTGTCCGCCAACCGGCAATAAGCTGCCAAACTTCTTGTGCAGATGCAACAACACGCGCGCTCGATGCACGATCAGCACCGTGGCGGTGAAGTGGCGGGTAATTTCCATAGGCTGAAATTAATCCTTCGTCTGTTCGGAGCTATGCAAACTACTGGCGTATAAAAATTCGCCACACAAAACAATAAACCCTTATCTGAATTCCAACAAGCTGCCAAAGCGGTAGCGCTCGGCGTTGAGTTGTGGATAATCCGGAGTTGGTTGTTGTGCTGCGAGTGGCTGGTTATACGGTAGCTCTTGCCATCGGCGATATCAAGCCGGTTAGTGAAGAAGTGCCACCAGCGCAATTGCTAGTCTTGCTCCGGGCTGCCGGGTATGTGGTCGGGCCGATGGATAGAGAAGAAAGAGTAGGGCTGGGAGTGGTGAGAAAGTAGCGTAGCACAGAATTTCTGATTGCAAAAGGTTGGTGCTTACTATATAGTATGGAGGCTTGACACCCTCCCCTAGCTGGTCAGCACTACAAAGAAGGGTTCTACCATTCGCTGAAGTGGCGTTGACCGTGGAGTCAGGATCTATCCACGAAGCTTGCACCCTTTGGCGATGGCCGGAGGGTGTTTTGTTTGGAAGCGACAGGCTAGCTGGAATCCATGCCTTCAGAGGTCGAATTGTGGCATCCGCAATTTGCATGATAGGGCGGCGACGTTGTTGACAAGAGTGAGTGCCCTGGTACCGTTGACTCAATACAGATATCTGAATAAAGGTATAGGTATCTGAACAAAAAAAGAAAGAACAAGGCGTTTGATTACGGTACAGAAAGACGCGTTCCCATCTGTCTCGACTGCGCGAACTCTGAACATACGACGGGCCCGCTGGGGCATGATTCTGCTGGGGATTTTCCTGCTCCTCGTCGTCGCGAGCATCGCGTTCGGTCCACATCCAGTCTCGCCAGCGACTGCCCTGGAGGCAGTTTTCACCTCTGCTGATTCTTATGATCATCGAGTCGTACGGGAAGTGCGCGTCCCACGCACCCTCCTGGGCGTGGCGGTCGCCATGGCGATGGCAGTGGCCGGCGCGCTCATGCAAGCGCTCACTCGCAATCCACTGGCCGACCCCGGAATCCTGGGCGTCAATGCGGGTGCCGGGTTGGGGGTCGTGATTGCCGCTGTGGGCTTTGGACTGACTGCCTACACAGACTATGTCTGGTTCGCGTTCGCCGGAGCGGTGGGAGCAACCCTGCTTACATACATCATCGGCTAGCGCGGGCCTGGGGGGGGCTCGCCATTACGGATGACACTCACCGGTGTCGCCTTGGCTGCGGTGCTCAGCGGCATCGGTTCCGGCTTCTCTCTGTTGCGGCCAACAACCTTTGCGGTGACGCGCTTTTGGTCGGTAGGCACCATTAACATTCAGGATATCGACCTCATCCTTACCATGCTGCCCTTTGTAGTGGTGGGTTTGGTGTGTTCCGGTTTGTTGGCGCACCATTTGAATACTCTGTCGCTTGGAGACGACCTCGCGACGACGCTTGGTGCTCGTGTCATCCCCGTGCGGATTGGGGTGATTGCCGCGGTAACCCTGCTGTGCGGAGCCGCCACCGCCGCAGCCGGGCCGATACTCTTCATTGGCTTCATCATCCCGCATGTCGCACGCTGGGTCGTTGGCCCCGACCAGCGCTGGATCGTTGCCTACTCACTGCTCATTGCCCCGAGCCTCCTGCTGACCGCCGATTTGATCGGGCGTCTTTTGTTGCCGGCGGGTTTCCTTCCCGTAGGGCTCATGACGATTGTCTTTGGTGCCCCAATCGTCATCCTGCTTGTACGACGCGGGACGGTGAGTGGGCTATGAGCGCGCCCATCGATTTCGGGCGACGAGTGTGGCGGGTGCAGCACGGTGCGCTTTCCTTTCTTGTCGATGTGGGCGCTGTCAGAATGGCGATTGTCGTTAGTTTGCTCGCTCTGGCCGTCACCCTCTTGGTCATCAGCGGTGGTGAATTGGGCATTTCGGTGACCGAGTCGCTGGGGGCCTTAATCGGTAAGGGCGACGCATTTGCCCAGACCGTCGTGCGCGAATGGAGATTGCCGCGTGCACTTGCGGCCTTGCTGTTTGGCGCGATGCTGGGGCTAGCAGGGGCGATCTTCCAGTCGGCGATCCGGAATCCCCTTGGAAGCCCCGACATTA
The DNA here is from genome assembly GCA_964541665.1 of uncultured Caldilineaceae bacterium. GTDB lineage: Bacteria > Chloroflexota > Anaerolineae > Caldilineales > Caldilineaceae > CFX5. The sequence goes on from CAZIRP010000100.1 coordinate 12,840, forward strand.
TCGGCTTCGACAGCGGGGCCTATACGGGGGCCATGTTTGCGATTCTGGTGCTGGGCGCGTCTGGACTGACGGTTGGCCTTTGGTCTTTGATCGGTGGTATTGCCACGGCGCTCGTCGTTTATCTGTTAGCCTGGAGGCGTGGCATCAGTGGTTTCCGACTGGTGATCGTGGGCATTTGTGTCGGCGCGATTCTGAGCGCTATGAGCACCTACATGGTGATGCGGGCCGAGCTGCGGCTTGTGACCGCTGCCGCGTGGTGGGGGGCGGGCTCATTGAATGGCACGACTTGGGGAGACTTGCGGCTCGGCCTGTTGTGGGTTATTCCGCTATCTGCCGCGCTCTTCATGGTACAGCGGTCGTTTGCAATGCTCGAATTAGGCGATGACGCAGCCAGTGCGCGAGGAATCCGTGTGGAGCGGGTACGACTCGCGACAATGGGTATCGGCGTTGCCTTTTCCGCTGCGGTAGTGAGCTTGGCAGGGCCGATACCATTTATTGCGCTGGTGGCACCACAGGTTGCGCGCCGGCTTGCTGGTTCAGCCGGAATCGCGCTGATTCCCACTGCCCTAGTCGGGGCACTCTTGCTTGGCACCAGCGATCTCGCCGCACAACGCCTGCTGGGTGTAGAGGTCCCGGTCGGCATTGTGACCGTTGTCATTGGCGGGGTTTATCTGATCTATCTACTCGGCAAGGAAGGATCCAAACGTTGACTCGTCTCGCTGCCCAACGCGCTACTCTGGGATACGATGATGTGGTGATCAGCGCTGAACTGGATGTCGCGATTCCCGACGGTTCGATTACGGTAGTGGTTGGACCCAATGCGTGTGGCAAATCGACCCTGTTGCGTGCGCTTGCGCGGCTGCTGAAGCCAAAGTCTGGGGGAATTGTGCTGGACGGCCGCGACATCCACGCCCTACCCGCCAAAGAGGTTGCGCGGCGGCTAGGCTTGTTGCCGCAAGGATCGACCGCGCCGGACGGCATTCGCGTGGCCGATCTGGTTGCCCGTGGGCGATATCCGCATCAATCGTTTCTGGGGCACTGGAGTCGGCGCGACGAAGAAGTCTGCCATCAAGCAATGGTTGCTACGGGGATACTTGACTTGTCGGGCCGCTTGGTCGACACACTATCCGGTGGGCAACGTCAGCGGGTTTGGGTTGCCATGGTGCTTGCGCAGGAGACTCCCCTGTTGCTACTTGATGAGCCAACCACGTACCTTGATCTCGGCCATCAAATCGAGTTGCTGGACCTAATTGTCGGCTTGAATCGCGACCATGGTCGTACAATCGTTGCCGTCCTCCACGACCTCAACCAGGCGGCGCGTTATAGCACTCATACCATCGCGATGCACAAAGGTCGAATCGTCGCCACCGGCAACCCAGAAGAGGTGCTCTCAACCGAGTTGGTCTCGAATATTTTCGAAGTACGATGCGAAGTTATCCCCGACCCTTTCTCGGGCAAGCCGCTGGTGATACCGCTCGCTAAAGTATGAATCAGATCGGCGCGGCAGCGCGTCGGCGATTGTCGGCCTCGCGGCGACGCCACCACTGCTGGATGTCGCGCACATCTTCCCATGGCCGGAATTTGCAATTGCTGCAATAGGCTTCGGCCCCTTCGGGCTCAGGGAACAAGGCATGGAATTCGCGGTGATCATCGTCGTTTTCATGATCGTCATCGTGGTGCCCACCACGCGCCCGGTGTTCAATATAGTGCAGGCAGCAACCACCCTTCTGAAATATGCACCAGGTGCCCCATTCCTCTGCAACGAATTCCAGTCGCGGCTTGCGTTTCCACGGCACTCCTGGCTGCGCGACAAGCGATCTTACTGCCTCAACCTGATCCGCAGTGAGTGCAAAGGACTCTTGATATGCCAAAGGATTTGCGAACCCATCACTTACCTCGTGCCATAGCGCGAACCGCCCGGCACCAGTGTTCTGATAAAGCCACTCGATGATAGGGGTTGCACACTCCACGACAGCAGCGACCAATCGGCTGTGCTGCTCCTGCGCGGTGGCAACGACCTCAACTCCCTCTTGGCCGACCCATGGGTGCCCCGGTAGCACGAGCACGCATGTTCCGGGGCCGAACGCCATGCCATCAGCCCAACCGTCCGGATGGAGCCACCACGCAAGCCGCTGCCGCTCGGGCAGGAACGCGGCACCCGCTCCGATGAGCCCAAAGGTCATCTTACTTGCCAGGATTCCAGGGAACCATCCCGAAAGATAGGTGCCCGCGACAGCGCGCGGCATACCGTCAGTGACCCATTCGGTGACGAGTTTTTCGGCCAACCCCCCACTACCGATCACATCATCATAGGCGACTAGGCGATAGCGTCGGTTTCCATGCGCCTGGGCCTGTTCTTCATTCTCAGTAGCTGAGTGGTGATAGGAACTAAGATAGCGTTCCAGCCACTCGCCAGGAGTATCTGTGGCGAGTGGCATAGGATTGTTTGATGTCATCGGGCCGTTCACGGAGCAACGCCCGCTTCAACCGATGAAGAGACCGGCGTCGACGGGTCGCCATCGGCAGCCGCCTCAAGAAGATCCGGCAATGTGTCGAGGACATAGCCCCAAGCAGCCGGCGACTGGTTGCTCAGTGCCTGGGTCAGGTACTTGTCAACATAGATCTCGCGCCCCTCAACGTGTGCCGTCAGCGTGTCGCGGAGTTTGTTGTCCAGCACGGGAGTGGCGTCGTCTGCACCGTTAATCCAAAGCAAAATATCACGATCTAGTTTTTGGATATCCTCGTATGCAACCTGGCTTTCGGTACTAAACTCCTCTGGGATGACGAAGCCAAAGCTTTCCAGCAATTGCCCGCGCGGGTGTGTGACGTCAACATGGAACGCCTCCCATTCAGTCACCGACACCGCCTCCATTCCTTCCCACTCGGGATGTGCGGCTTTGATCTCTTCCAGGCGGGCAAGGATTTCGTCGATCTGCTCCTGCGCCTTTTCCTGCTGGCCGAAGATCTCTCCGTACCAGAGGATGCGATCCTGCCAGTCGCCGTTAATGCCCGTCCACTCGTCCGTCCCTTCTTGGTGCGGAATCGTCGGTGCAATCTGGCTTAGCCGATCGTAGGCGGCTTGGTCGAGTCCGCCGTTCACACTGATAATGAGGTCAGGCTGGGCTGCGGCGATCTTCTCAAACGGCATCTCCTCTGTGAAGGTCTCGGGGTGTGCTCCGCCGAGTAGAGGCTGCGCCCAAGGCCAAATTCCATCGGGCTGGCCGCCTGTGTAGTCACGCAGAAGCACTGGCACAATGCCGAAGTTAAGGATGAACTCATGTGTTTCGTAGCCTACACTGACGACTCGCTGAGGGTCAATCGGCACCTCGGTTGTGCCGTAGGCATGAGTAATCGTGCGGGTGGTCGCCGTCGAGTCGGCGGAGCCTGTGCTTGGCGGTGGGGTGATGGGAGCGCAAGCCGCCAGCAGACCGATCAGCAGGACAGCAATGATGCCGGAGAGAATGTATCGTTGACACAATGTGTAGTACAAGCGAATAAAACTCATGAGAGTCCTTTCCCAGATCACGCAGTTTTGCTTATAGATAAATAGAGGAATTTAGTGGTTAGATACGTTACCGCTAGAGTTCACCTAAAAAAGTGCTTCCCTGATGAACAAACTAAGAAGCAGCATATCATGCAGCATTTGGTGATTCAAGTAGATCTGTCGGCTTTATTGAATATGATCGACTTCGGTAAAGCCCCTATGATTGCCTAACAAACGTTTAATCACAGATTAATTGAGCTTAACATTCCAACCGTAGCTGACAATTTTCGCAAAATTAGGGATATTGATTCAAATATTGGCCGGGAAGAGTGCAGGTTGAAAGAGGTAAGCCTCATGGTGGCAGCGAGAAGACCGGCAGGCTGAGGCCAAAGGCAATGGCCGCGAGCCGAGTCCCCACGACGATGACAAACCCCACGACGAATGCGCCCGCCGTGGGCATCCTGGCAGCTCGTAACAACAGGTAGACCAGGATGCCCACAATCGCGGCCGAGGCGTAGATGTCCTGGCGGAGGATCAGCGGGATCTTCGCCGATAGGATGTCTCGGATCACGCCGCCACCCGAGCCGGTCAGGGTGCCCATCAGGACAACCACCATTGGCTGGAGCCTGGCCTTCTCTGCAATCTGCGCGCCAGAGATGGCAAACACCCCCAACCCAAACGCATCGGCGACGAGCAGGGCATTCATGGGGATGGGCAAGAAGTGTGCCCAGACCAGGGTCATGGCGATCGCCACAATGATTGTATAAAGCGGGCCGGCATCCTTGATCCAAAAGATCGGGTATCTGCCCAGCAACACATCGCGAATGGTGCCGCCACCGATCGCGGTGACAGCCGCGAGCACCACGACCCCAAGAAGATCGAGCTCGGCGGCGATCCCGGCAAGGGCCCCGCTGGCCGCAAAGACTGCAACGCCAAATAAGTCAAGGATGTAGAGGATCACAGTGGTGGATGGTGGGCTGGTGAACCCTGGCTGGTCCAGTTGCTGCTGCCAAACAAAAACACTCCTCAATCGCCATCACCGAGGAGTGCATGTCGTGTAAGTATAGCGCCCCCTGCAGGAGTCGAACCTGCGACCCAAGGCTTAGGACGCTGGTCAGAAGGCCACTATACCATTACTACTGCCCGCTACATGTCCAGCAAGCAATTATATTTTCTAGTCCTGTGGTGGAGTATATAAGCACAGGATCCGATTGTCAAGCCTACAAATTAATCTTCTGCAATCCCCGCGTTGGCTATGGTGGTTTCATTCACGTACTTTTGTACTGTCTGCATTGAAGTCCACCCGCCCGCTTGCAATACGGCGAACGGTGATGCACCCTTACGAATGGCGCGAGTAGCCCAGTAATGGCGGCAATCATGCGCCGATAGGCCATTAACACTAATACGGTTGCCAAGCTCGCCCACACGAACGCTGATCGAACGTTCTGTCATGCCAGCGTCAGTCAATCGCCCACTTTTGCGGCTGGCTCGCAGTAGTGGCCCCATTGCGGGGGCATCGGGCATATAGGCCCGTAACGCTGCCAGGGCATGGCGGGTAAGCTTGTGCGTTTGGGTTTTGCTCACCTTGCTACGATAAAACATCATCTCCCCAGTTTGTAAGTTGACATTGGCGGCTTGTAACTCGGCCAGTTCGCCCACACGCAAACCATGATCGAGCAACAGCGTCATGATCACAGCGTCGCGCCGTCCTTGTGGGCTATCTGGTTGTTTCTTGAGCTCTTCGGCTTGTTTCTCTGTCAATGTTGCGCCTTTGGTCTTCTTGTGGCCCGTTCTGGTGGCTTGTCCGGCCTTGCTGCGTTTGTCGTTTACCCGCTTAAACTCTTTGCCAGCGTAGCCCTTAACTGTCTTGATCAACGCCAACTCCGAACCAGAGATAACCTTAGCCCTCGCCGCGAGACCCGCATATACCTTCACGGTTGACAGCTTACGATTGATGCTAGGTAGCGCCAGCCCTTGCCCTAGCATCCATTGCACAAAGCCAGCCACCAGCCCCCATGTCACGCCGTGCCACGCATCAGGATTGCTTTGTAGTTTGTCCGCCGAAGGTGCTATAACGCCAACATCCGTCAAGTACTGAGCGAATGTAGCCAGATCCCCGCGTTGCGCTCTCAAGCTGTTGGCGCTTTTGCGTTGTCGGTAGTCAGCAAAGACACCGCGCCCAGCAACTTCGTTAGCAACTTGCCCAGCTTCAGCAATGCTAGCACCTAATATAATTTCACCCTTTGCACTTACTGTCAGTTCGCTTGTCATGGCCTATAAGTCCAATAAAATCCGATAAGCTTAAATTATCAGTCATAATTATAGCGCATTTTTAGCCATTGTCAAGTACCAATTTTCATTCACGGTTTACGCGTGGTGCATGTGGGTTATACTGTTTCGTTCACACTACCAGAGTATTGATCTCTACGCTGCGCAGAACGGCCATAGACGGCGTTTGTAGTCGGTTTGGTGTGAATGTCTAGGGGTGGGCTATAAAACGCTGTGGTGATCGCTGTGTGGATCTGAGGGATCAACTAGGGGTGAACCGTGTAGCAGTGTGGGCGCTATACAAGCCTGACAGGGTAAATAGGCCCACACTGTTCGGATGAAGTTATGCCGCTATATCCAAATGCACTGGCTTGGTCTTTGTTGAGTTAAAAACTCCGGTACTACTGGTATTTTTCGCACTCTCTTGCAGTCTCTGGCCCATTGCTGCCTTAGCCTCATCACTCAGTTGTTTTTTGCCTGTGCGCACTAACACTTGATCGGCCCGCAATGTGTATTCTTTACCGTTTCCTACTGGCTTACCTATAGTTATTTTGTCCAACCGCCGTATCCAGTAGGGGTCATCGGTGAAGACAGTCCATTGCTGGTGATCATCGCCAGTCATATTGAAGTGAGTTTCCCGTTCTTCGGGTTGTAGTTCGTTCATTGTATAGTCCAGATAGATGGAAAGACCGCTGCACCTCTCCAGGAGTGAAGCACAGCGGCTAGGGGTTAGCTACTTAGAATCCGCCCCTTGGTTTATCGAGCCGCCAGCCGTTTTCACGACGCTCTAAGTCTCGATCTTCAAAGCTAGTCTCTGCCGCCGCGGCTGCTGTAGGCCAGTGGCGTTCAATGGTGCGCAGAATGCGATCCAGGTCGGTCAAGTAAAAGCTTGGGTTCGCCATTTGACCAGGGTTTCGATGGTACTGAATGGCTTTTCGGTCAGCATAGGGCAATGCTTCCCACCGTTCCGCCAGCGCAAACAGGCCTTTACCCACCTCGTACGCCGCTGCTATGTGGGGTGCAAGGTCGGTCATCAGGTCGGCCAGGTCGCTTTCGATGCTGTTGATCTCAAGTTGTGTTGCTGCGATACTCATTTCAAATTCTCCTTAAAGTGGTTCAGAGCCCACGTTCGATACGCCGTTCCTGGCGTTTTCTCCAACTTGATCCAGCCGCTTCCGCTTCGGCCGGGAAGCCTTGTTCTAGTTTCGCTAAAGGTTCTTCTGACTCACGCACAACCCCCCGCCAGTCTCCACTAACACGCCGTGGTGTGAGCATACGCTTGTGGGCGGTAGGAAGACGATGGTACCGTGCGCTGATCTCTAACACTTCGTCGGCTGCCTCAGATGCCTTGTCTAACGCTTGCATCCAAGCTTCAAGTGCTGGCCCTAGAGCGGCCTCACACGCTGCCAGTTCTTCCTCAGATGCTTGATACTGCAACTCAGCCAAACTTTTCTCGGTTACTTCCTTGCGCCGAAAGATAGCCGCCAAGAATGCCAAGACCGCCTCCAGTGTTTCACGGGCTGTAGCCAACTGTTTCTGTAGCGTACCGATGGCCCCACCCGTAAGCTGGGCATCACCAATTGCGCCCTGTAGCTGTGTGATACTTGCCTCAGCTTCGGCCCGCTTCTGGTTCGCTTCGGCCTCCTGTCGGGCAAGTTCGGCCAACTGTGCTTTTGCTTGTTCGATCTGTTCAATAGTCATTATTGCCCCTCTTTTGCTATCTGGTTACGACGAATTTCGATCCAGCCTTTGGCCCCATCAGTAAATGCCTGTATCGTTTGTCGATGCTGGCCCGCGTGCTTGCCCTGCAAATACCCGCCAATCTCTTCTTCAAGAATGCCAAGTTCGGTCTCGGTCGCACTGGCGGTTATCTGGCTTACGTCCACCCCTCGATCAAGTTGATATTTCAA
>CAZIRP010000101.1:0-9279 GCA_964541665.1 uncultured Caldilineaceae bacterium
TTGACCAAATCCTGTTGCGCGATCCCACCTCGGCCGCGCTGCTGGAGCAGTTGGGCCTCCCAGCAACCCGGTACGAAGTCACGCCGGACATCGCCTTTTTGTATGATCAGGCGGATCGGGTTGCAGCGCAGGCGTTGCTCGCCCGCTACGGCTTTGCCTGGGAAACCGCTCAGCCCTGCTTGGGCGTGACCCTGATCAATTGGCAGGCGCAGCATCCTCGCTTTACCGAACAGACCCGTTACGAAGCCGCGGTTGCCGATGCGATCCGCCATTTCGTCGAGACGCACGACGGCTATGCCCTGCTGTTTGCGCAAGTGTGCGGCCCCAACCCGGCTGATGATGATCGCGTGCCCGCGCGGCGTGTACGCGATCTGCTGGCGGAGACGCCCATTGCCAATCGTGTATTGCTGATCGACGAAGAAGTGCCCTCGGCCATCCTCAAAGCCGCGTACGGCCGGATGGATCTCTTCCTGGGCAGCCGTCTCCATTCCAATATCTTCGCGTTGACCGAACAGGTACCAGTCCTGGCCATTGCCTATCAGACCAAAACAATCGGTGTGTTGCAGACATTGGAGCTGGCGGATTGGGTCATCACGATTGAAATGACGACCAGCGAGACGCTGCTGCCGCTCGTGGAGCAATTATGGGCCGAGCGAGTCGCGGTGCGGCGGCAGATCGCAACGGCACTCCCGCGTATGCAGATGGAGATACGCCAGGCCCTGGCGCGCTTACGAGGTGGCTGATGTCGGTGCAAGCTCCGTTGCGGGTCTTGATGCTTGTTTCCAGTTTTGCCGTCACCGGCGGTGTCGCTCGCTATGTGGTGGAGTTGAGCCGCGCTTTGGACAAACAGCGGATCACCCCAATCCTGGCCGCGCTGTGGGATTATCACACCGATTTTGACCAGGAATGGTTGACACGCCTGCGCGGCGAGGGCTTCACGGCCTTTATCGCTGCGGATTGGGACGAGGCCGCGCCCTATGCGAGTTGTCGTGCGGCTCTGCAAGGTTTGTATGCTCAGGCCCCGGCTCCGGTGGATATTGTCCACACGCATGGTGAATTTACGGATTTGGCCGCGCTCTTTTTGCGCCGTCATGTGCAGGCCAGGTGGTTGGTGCGCACCGTGCATAATGAGATCGAGTGGGCAAAGCGGCCCCATTTTGGCAAAGTGTTCCCTCATCTGCTCTACCCCTTTGTCTTTGATGCTGAGTATGCTGTGGCGCAACAGGCGGTGCAGAATCTGGATCGCCGTCCAGCAGCCCGTTTGTTGGGGCGGCGCGCGGTGCAGGTTGCCAACGCCTTGAATCTGGCCCGCTTTGCCGATCTGCACGTGGATCGAGCGGCATTGCGGGCGAGCTTGGGCATCCCCAGCGATGCCACAGTGATCGGCACAGTTGGGCGACTCGTCCCCCAAAAGGGGTACCACCACCTGATCGCCGCCGCGCGCGCGGTGATCAGGCAGAAACCGAATGTCTATTTTCTGATCATTGGTGATGGGGTGCTGGCTGATGAATTACAGCATCAGGCCGCGGCCAGCGGGGTGGGCGACCGCATTCGTTTCACCGGTGCCCGCCAGGATATCGAGGCGCTCTACGCGGTGATGGATGGGTTTGTTTCGTCTTCATTGTGGGAAGGGTTGCCCACTGTGATCATGGAGAGCATGGCCGCGGGCGTACCAGTGGTTGCCACCGCGGTGGCTGGCAACCAGGAATTGGTGATCCACAAGCAAACCGGGCTTTTGGTACCACCGGGCGAGCCTGAGGCCTTGGCCGCGGCCATCCAGCAGTTGATCGAGCAGCCGGGCCTGGCGCGGCAACTGGCCCAACAGGCCGAACAATTGGTGCGCCAGCGTTTTTCGATCACCAGCATTGCCCAGCAGCAGGCAGAACACTACGAACAACTCGTGCAGCGCGCACGCTGATCCGCTGCTCAGCGGCGGATGATGTGTAAGCGAGCCCGGTTCCTGAAGATAAATTCATCCTGGCGACCCGCAAAAAATTCATCGACGGCCAATTTGCAGCCCGGCCACTGGTGATAATCATCCAGCACCAGGATGCCCCCCGGAACGAGATGCGGCACGATGCGTTCCAGACAGACTTTCACCGATTCATACCAATCACAATCGATGTGGGCCAAGGCCACGGGCGCATCAACCTGGAGGCTCTCTTCATACAGCCCCTGCACAAAGTGGATCTGCGCTTGATCGGGCTCGAAGCCGAACCGCTGAAACGTTTGCTGCACTTGAGCCAGCAGATCCGCCTGATAACCGTAATAGGTTCCCCCGGCCAGACCCGTGGCCTGACCGCTGTGGATCTGCTCATAGCGCTGTTGACCGGCTTCGCCATCCTGGCTGGATGGGGGTGGGATCAAGCCGAAGACATCATAGAGAAATAAGGGGCGTGCAGGGGTTTTGGCCGCGGCCAAAACCAAGCCCGAGCCGCCCAGCGCGGTGCCGGTTTCGAGCAGATTGCCAGCAATGCCCCGGGTTTCAAGCGTGCGCACGGCGTCATACAGATCGAGCAGTGCGGCCGCGCCGAGAAAGCTCAGGCCAGTGGCCCGCACTTCCTGGATCATGCGCCGATGCAGGGGATTCTGTTGGGCGAGCGCCCTCAGACGGAATATGGCGGCGAGCCGTCGATAGACTCGTTTGAGCATAAGCTTCCCAAAGTAAGCAGATTACGCAGAAATGGCAGTGGCACCAGTTGTGCCTTAAAAAGCAACGAGAGACTTGGGAGCTCCCAAGTCTCTCGTCATTATGAACCAGTTTGTCTCAAGTGCTAAATCTCAGCGAGGCGAAAAATCAATGGCCTTCGCCAGCGAGATTTATCCAGCTTACTGAACTGCAATGCCGTTGTAGTCTTCAGCGACTTGCCCGGCCTCAGTTTGGGACTGGACACGCACCACAGCGATCAATTGGCTGCCTGCAGGGCCCTGGACGATGGCACCACCACCGAAGCCACCACCGGGATTCGATTCAGGGTTGCCAAAGTTGAGCAACGTAGCAGCATTACCACTAGCCAATGTGGCATTGGTGTTGGCCTTGGCACCAGGTTGAATGGTCGGCAAGGTGTGGGTGCCGATCAAGGAACCATTCTTGTCGCGGTATTCAACCGTCACACCCGAGACAGCAGTGTCACCGACGTTCTGAATGGCGATAAAGGCGCGTTGGTACTTACCAGATTGGAAATCAGCGTCGTTCGAGTAGCGAACATAGGGCAGGGCCAACTTCGAGCTACCTTGCGCCTCACCCAACCAGGCGGTCCCCAGCTTATTCACTGCACTCTCGCCAGGGAAGACCTTGGCGATCACAACCAGCGGTTGGTCACCAGTAATGGTCGCGGCACCGGTGAAGTCATTCGGAACGGTATCGCAAGCCACGAAGCTGGACTTGGCCCCAGGGGCAATCGTGCGGGTGACACTTTCCTCAACCGCAGTTTGGGGGCCATTCAAAACGCCCTTGTAGGTCACGGTCACCGAAGCGTCGGCTGAGCCATCATTCTGCACAGCATACGAGGTTCGAGCATCACCAAAGACATTGCACAAGGCAGTCGCGACTGAAACCTTGGTCGCGCCCTCGGTTACGCCTTCAAACGCGTAGGTACCGACACCAACAGTCTGTTGCTCAATGGACGAACCAACAATGTTGGCTGGCGTCGAGCTGCCCGAGCGGACAGCCGTGACACGCACGGAGCCGTTGAACGAGGCAGGAATGCCTGGCAGGGTGCCCATGTCGTAATATTTGGCAGCGCCCACGGGGACATTCGTCTCGGTCACGTTAATGGCGGCACCCGATACGGGGATAAATTCCAGCGTGAGGTCAACCGCGTTGCTCGGGTCGGCATTCTGGATCGAGAAGACCGAGTTGTAGCCGAAGGTGTTCTTCAGCACAGTTGCCAGCAAGACGTTGGAGCTGGCGCTGCTGAAGCCATTCGAGAGCGGGCGATTCTTGACCAGCGTGGTCGAGCTGGGCTGGGCGATCTGCACCAGGGTGGCCACAATCGGCTGATTGGCCGAGAGCACGGCGGAACCCTTGAAACCAGCGGGCAGTGCTTCATCGCCGGTCAGGCTACCCACGAAGAGCGAAGTACCAGCGCCAGGGGGCAGCGGATCCGGCACGACGGCAACCGAAGTGTTCGACTTTTCGTTGTAGAAGTTGAACTGGACCTGGGCCGCAGCCGTCCCTACGTTCTGATAAGTGATCGAAGTGGCAAACGGGGTACCATATGCTACTTGGGCCGACGCTAGGTGCGTTGAGGCCAACAACATAAGCCCACTAACGAGGGCTGCCATTTTTAGGCGTCGCATGATGTGAATCCTTTCTGAAACGAGCGTACATTACTTGAGCGAACTGGTTCACCCACATTACAGGATTAAAGTGTTTTATGCGGTAGCCGCAGCCAGGCTGCAACAACCTGGGGCCAAATTTAGCATAAGTAGCTGATGGTTACAATACCCCGTTCGTAGTACTTCCCAGTGGTAGCGGGTAGTTATTTTAGGGTAGTCCCCTTCTTCCATTTGTGGTATTGCGTCTCACCCCATTCGGTTTATAATAAGGCCGGTCTTGAGTTGGCAGCCCACAAATCGGCCACACGACCAGGATTGGCTGAGCTCGCGGGAGCCCCAATCGGGATGCCAAAATGGGTAGCACAGCAACTCATGCGCGTGTTTGACCGCCGGCCAGATTGAACGGCCCAACGCCCAGACACGCCGAACAGATAGACCGATAGACAGATAGATTTAGATTGTCGAGAACAAGGCATAGAGGATGGAGATCGTTGTATATGCGTAATCGTAATATTGTATATCGAATTGGAATTGGAACGCTCTTGGGGCTTTTGTTGCTCGTTGCCTGCCAGTCGGATGAAACGCCGGAACCAGAAGTACCCACGGCCCTCCCCGCGGCGCAGACGAGCCCACTTTCGGCCCAGACCAGCCCCTTGGCCGCGGTCAGCCCCCTTGCTGCTCCGGTCGAGGTAGCAGAAGGACGGTCGGCACTGGCGGGTTGGTTGCTGGTGCAATCGACCAATGAACCCCTGCAGCGCGAGATTGTCCGCCTCGCCACAATCTATTGCCCAGACGAGTTGGCGGAAGGGGAGGACATTGCCGAATCGTGTGTCTGGGGCCTGGACAATGCCAATAGCCCGTCAACCTTTAGCGACGAGATCGGTTTCTTCCAGTTTGCAGACCTTTCCCCGGGGCAATATGTGGTGATGGTGGGCGACATCATGGGGCGACATGCTTTTGTCGAAGATGCAGAAGAGAAGCCCATTATTTTCACGACCATCGCCGATGAAGTCTTAAATGTCGGGACCTTGTCGGTCGCCTACCAACCTTATTGATTGCAGCGACAGCTACGTCATGGAGCTTCTCCCGGTTACGGCGCGCATCCTCGTTGCCCTGGTTGTGATGTTGTGGTTGCCCGGCCAGACTTTGCTAACGGTGAGCCGAACCAGCTCGGTTTGGCCGGGGCTGCAACAACCGATCGTTGCAGTTGGCTTGAGTATTGCCCTCTACCCGGTGCTCTTTTATGGGCTGCGCTGGTTCGCCCTGCCAGCCCCATTTCTGCCGCTGATTCTGTGGATCAGCTTCGCTGGCTGCGCCATTGGCCTGGTTTGGGTTCAGCGACAACGCCGCGCCACCCCAAAATGGAGCGCGCTCGAATGGATCGCCCTCGGCGGCATCGGCCTCACTCTCTTCACACGCTTTTGGGTCCCGACCCAGTGGGCATACCCCGCATGGTCGGACTCGGTGCATCATGTGTTGCTGACCCAACTCACGCATGATCAAGGCCGCCTGCCCACTTCGCTAGCGCCTTATTTCCCCGTCAATGTGGATATGTATCACCTGGGCCTGTATGCCCTGAGCGCAACTTTGCAATGGCTCGCGCAAGTCCCCGCGCACACGGCCCTGTTTTGGATGGCCCAGGCGTTGAATGGGCTGTGCGGCCTGGGCATCTATTTACTGCTGGATCGCAGCGTAGGGCGCGTCGGGGCGCTGATCGGCCTGCTCACGGTGGGGATTTTCTCTTTCCAGCCAGCATTCTATGTCAACTGGGGCCGCTTTACCCAGGTGGCAAGCCAGGCCCTGTTGCTGATCGCCTGGGTGATGACCTTTGTGACATTACAGGCATTTGCCCGCGCTGCTACCGCGACGAGCACCGCGCCGGCGCGCCGCCAGTTGATTGCCCTCCTCGGCTTTAGCGCGCTGCTGACCGCCAGCGTGTTTTTGCTCCATTTTCGGGTGGCAGCTTTTTATCTCCCGGCGCTGGCGCTGGGGTTGATTGCCCTTTTCTGGCGCTATCGGCAGCGTGGGCAATGGCGCGCCTTGCTGCTGGGCACGGTCGGCATTGGGCTGCTCTCGTTGCTGCTCATCCTTCCGACCTTGTGGGCCGCGCTCCGGACCTACCTGGCCACCTTACATTTCACGGCGGATGTGGCCGCCAGCGACCCAGCCACACGCGCGCAAAGTGTCCAGACCTATTATGCCTTTCCGTGGGATAGCCTATTTACGCTCGGCGCACCAGGCTGGTTATGGGCCCTCGCGGGCGGCGCGACGATCATCGGGCTTTGGCGGCGCCAACCGCTCACCCTCTTTGCCCTGCTGTGGCTGCTCTTGCTGCTGCTCGAAGGCTTGACCTATCTGACGGGCATCTCGTGGCTGATGTTTACCAACCTGGGCGCGATTCTGATCCTGGTCTACCTGCCCCTCGGGTTGTTGATTGGGGTTGGAGCCCAGCAGTTGGTCGACCAATGGCCCACTTTGCGCCGTGGATGGCTGGCCCGCGGCCTGCTCGGCGGCCTGCTGCTGCTCTCGCTGCCCGCATCATATCAGCGTATGCAGCAGATCGAACCCTATCGCTTCTTTGTCACCGAGGCCGATGTGCAGGCCATGGCCTGGATCAACGCCAACTTGCCGGTGGATGCTCACTTTGCCGTCAATACCGAATTCTGGCTGCCCAATGTCCCCCATGGTACTGATGCTGGCTACTGGTTGCCCTATTTTACCGAGCGCGCCACCACAACCGGGGTGATGATCATGGGCGGGGACTATCTGCGCCAGGTAGCGGCGTGGTCGACCGACGTGGAAGCCCTGGAGGACGATCTCACCGCGATCCAAAGTTTGCGCGCCGCGGGCGTTGATTACATCTACATTGGCGCTCGGGGAGATTTTGCCGGCCCCGGCCTGCAACTGGAGCAATTGCGTCAATCAGCGGAGTTGACGCTCCTCTACGAACACGACGGTGTGGCAATATTGCAGATCGAACCATGACTCTATTACACTTAAATTCGGCCCTGAACGGCTGCGCCACTCTCCGTGTTTCCTTGTTTACCTAGCTACACAGGACAATCCTCATGAGCAGTCAACCCAAAACGACCATTCTCATTGTCGATGATGAATCGCGGATGGTACGCTTTGTTAAAATGAACCTGGATCTGGAAGGCTACATCACGCTGGAAGCCAACAATGGGTTGCAGGCCCTGGAAAAAGTGCGCGACCACAATCCCGACCTGGTTTTGCTGGATGTCGAAATGCCCGGCCTGGATGGCTTCGAGACGCTCAAGCGTTTGCGCGAGATCAGCGACGCCGCGGTGATCATGCTGACGGTGCGCTCGGAGGAAGAAGCGCGCATCAAGGGGTTGGATCTCGGTGCGGATGATTATGTGACCAAACCCTTCAGCCCGCGCGAGCTCTCTAGCCGCATCCGCGCTGTATTGCGCCGGTTTGAGCATACCAGTCGCCCCGATCGTCAACTCATCAAGATTGATGATCGCTTGCAGATCGACCTGCAGCGGCGGGACGTGATCGTGAATGGCGAGCGCCTGAGCCTGCGCCCCACCGAATATCGCCTGCTCTATCATCTGATCCAAAACGCGGGCTGGGTGGTGCCCCACGAGACCCTGCTCACCAAAGTTTGGGGGCACGAGTACATCGACGACAACCATCTGTTGCGTCTCTACATCACCTATCTGCGCAAAAAGATCGAAGCCGACCCTGCTTCCCCTCAATATATCTTCACCGAACGCGGGCTGGGCTACCGCTTTGTGGACTTCAAGCAACCCGAAGAGTAGCCACATTGGCCACTATGAGCCGCCGCCCCCAGATGCTCCTTTGCTTCCCCGCGTCAGCCGCAGAGATTTTTGAAATAATGCCGCGTTGTAGTACAATTAACGATTGGTGTCAGCCAGGCACCAATCGTTTTTATTCTGCACGCCCCGGGACTAAGTTGTTGGGTGCTGCGTGGGCTCACTCCGCAGTCAGCGACCTGGAACGAACGAGGCGGAAGCAATAACCCAGCATGACTTACACCACGCCTGAGGCTCGTGTAAGTCCTACCAAGTGAGGAGCAAGTTTATGTCCGTCGTTTCCATGAAAGAGTTGTTGGAGGCCGGTGTTCACTTTGGCCACCGCACGCGCCGCTGGAATCCCAAGATGCGGCCCTATATTTTCACCGAACGCAGTGGCGTACACATTATCGATCTGCAACAGACCATGCTGCGGCTCAATGAGTATGCTGCCCTCGTGCGCGATATCGTGGCTCGCAATGGCACGGTGCTCTTCGTCGGCACCAAACGCCAGGCCCAGGCTGCCATCCAGCAAGAGGCTGAACGCAGTGGGATGCCCTACATCAACGACCGCTGGCTCGGTGGTACCCTGACAAACTGGGTGACCATTAAGCAGCGCATCGATCACCTGCTCCAATTGGAGCGGCGGATGGATGCCGGTGAATTTAATGTGCTGACCAAAAAAGAGCGCCTCACCATCCAACGTGAGATCGACAAGCTCAATCGGCGCATCGGTGGTCTGAAGACCATGCCCAAGCTGCCCAATTTGGTCTTTGTGGTCGATACCAACGTGGAAGATCTGGCAGTGATCGAAGCCAACAAGCTGAAGATCCCGGTGATGGCGATGGTAGATACCAACAGCAATCCCGACCTGGTGGATTATACGATCCCCAGCAACGACGATGCGATCCGCGCCGTCAAGTTGATCGTCAGCGTGATCGCCGATGCCGCCGAAGAAGGGCAGCGCATCCGCGAGGTCGATATGGTCGAGACCGGGCAAGTGGGCCAGGCCGAATTGGCCGAGATGGAACAATATCTTGGCCCCAGCACCCTGGCCAAATTGCAGGCGGCTGAAGAGTCGGATGAGGATTTAGACGAGGCCATCGAGGTCGAAGCTGGCGAGGACGTCGACGAGGAGCTGGTCGAGGCATCCGCCGAAGAAGACGCCTAGGTTGCATAGTTTAGCTGGCCTGTCGACTGCTTGTTTATGAGCAGTCAC
>CAZIRP010000101.1:9379-20076 GCA_964541665.1 uncultured Caldilineaceae bacterium
CGCCTAGGTTGCATAGTTTAGCTGGCCTGTCGACTGCTTGTTTATGAGCAGTCACAGGTACAGCTTTTTATCCACTTCGCACGATAGTTCGTCGCGAATGGACAGCGTCTGAAGTCAGACATAGCATACATAATCCTTACGTAACCGCAGCAGCTTTGGCTGCGACTGGAGTCGAACAGCGGCTGCGTAAAGCCAACCAAGGAGACAAAAATGGCTGGAGTAACCACCCAAATGGTAAAGGAGCTCCGCGCTGCTACTGGTGCGGGGGTCAATGATTGCAAAAACGCTTTAGAAGCCGTTAACGGCGATTTTGAACAGGCTGTCGAGATTCTGCGCAAAAAGGGATTGGCCAGCGCAGCCAAAAAGGCCAGCCGCGACACCCGCGAGGGCATCATCGGCCATTATGTCCACTTTGGTGGCAAGGCCGCTGCGATGGTGGAGCTCAACTGCGAGACCGACTTTGTGGCCCGCACCGAGCAATTTGTGCAGCTCAGCCGCGATCTGGCGATGCATGTGGTCGCTGCTCGGCCCCAATGGCTCAGTCGCGAAGAAGTGCCCGCGGAAGCCGTGGAAAAAGAGAAAGCAATTTACACCGAGCAAACGGTGAGCAGTGGCAAGCCTGCCCAGGTCATCGAAAAGATCGTCGAGGGGAAGCTAGACAAATGGTTCAGCGAAGTCTGTTTGCTCGAACAACCATTTGTGAAAGATCCCGACCGCAAAGTTCAGGATCTGTTGGTAGATGCAGTCGCTTCTTTAGGCGAAAACATTCGGGTAAGTAGGTTTGCCCGATTAGAAATCGGTGGATGATGAATAGATGCCCAGCCAATCGGCTGGGCATTCGTTTGTATAGCTGGTTCATGCAAACCGCGGCGGGATAAGTTTGTTCGCTCACAAAACACAGCAACCACGCGTGTATGAATTGTCTCCAACAGGCTTAGCTTAGAGCCTGTCCTGAGAGTGGTTGCGATGCCCGAATCTAGCCCTGCTCCGACACATGGCGCAGGATGTACGGATACACTCTTAATAATAGCAGGAGAGGGTCACTTATGGCAGAATTGAAGTTTCAGCGGATCTTGCTCAAATTGGGCGGGGAAGCGTTGGCTGGCGAGGGCGGCTTTGGGATCAACCCCAGCCTGGCAGACTTTGTCGCGCAAAAGGTCGTCCGCATTATCGACATGGGCATTCAGGTGGCGCTCGTGGTTGGTGGGGGGAACCTCTGGCGCGGGACGCAGGATGGCATGGCGCATGGTATGGAACGGGTGACTGCTGATCATATGGGCATGCTCGCCACGGTGATGAATTCACTGGCCCTGCAGGATTCGCTAGAGCGGCACGGCGTCCCCACCCGGGTGATGACCGGGATCGAAGTGCGGGCCGTTGCCGAGCCTTACATCCAGCGGCGAGCGGTTCGCCACCTGGAGAAGGGCCGCGCGGTCATCTTCGGGGCTGGCACGGGTAATCCTTATTTCACCACCGATACGGCTGCTTCCCTGCGGGCAATGGAGATCGACGCCGAGGCGCTGATCAAAGCAACCAAAGTGGACGCGGTCTATGATAGTGACCCAAAACAGAACAGCAATGCGCGCCGCTTTGAGCGACTCAGCTATATCGATGCGCTCAACATGCGCGTCGGGGTGATGGATAGCACAGCCGTGGCCATGTGCATGGACAACGACCTGCCGATCTATGTGATCAACCTTTGGCAAGAGGGTGCGCTCGAACAAGTGGTGCGGGGCGAGCCGGTGGGCACGCTCATCACTGCCTGAGATGCTTATTTTCTCCTTTCTCGAGTTTTTGCTAAAATAGTTGCGAACCTATGGACACGAAGGCGTGGCTGACGCGTTTTACGTCAGGAGAGTAAACATGATCAACGAAGTGTTAGTCGACACCCAAGAACGGATGGACAAAGCGATTGAATCCTTGCGCGCCGACCTCATGTCGATTCGTACAGGACGCGCCTCGCCAGCGCTCGTTGAACGGCTGACCGTGGAATATTATGGTATGCCGACCCCTCTGCAACAGTTGGCGATGATCAGTGTGCCCGAACCGCAACAACTGATAATTCGCCCCTTTACCAAGGGTGACATTCCGGCCATTGAAAAGGCCATCTCGAAGTCTGATCTGAAATTGACCCCCAACAACGATGGTCAACAGATCCGGCTGAATATTCCGCCCCTCACCGAAGAGCGCCGCCGCGAGCTGACCAAACTGGTCTCGAGGCGCGGGGAAGAAGCGCGTGTCGCGGTGCGCAACATCCGCCGAGACGCTATTCATGACTTGCGTGAGATGGAAAAGGAAAGTATGATCTCCGAGGATGACCTGGCTCGGAGTGAGGAGCGAGTTCAAGAGACGACCAACAGTTTCGTCAAACAGGTTGATGAAATTGTCCGCGAAAAAGATCAAGAAATTATGACGGTCTAACCGTTGCGCCCAGGCCGCGACGACCGATCTGCGACCAAACTGTAACCCGGTAGAGAAGGTATTGATTTGTGAGCACGCAAGGTTCTGCCCTATACCCGCCCTTAGAGCGAGTACCCCATCACATTGGCATCATTATGGATGGCAATGGGCGCTGGGCGCAGGGGCGGGGATTGCCGCGGTTGTTGGGGCACCAGGCCGGTGTGGACAACATTCGCCGCATCCTGGAAAGTTGCGTCCAATTTGGGGTACGCGTGCTGACGATCTATGCCTTCTCGACTGAAAATTGGCAGCGCCCACCCGACGAAGTAAATGGGCTGATGCGCCTGCTCGGCCTCACTATCCAGCGCCAATTGGATGATCTGCACAAAAATGGGGTGCGCATCTTACACAGCGGGCGCATGGAAGGCATCAGCCGCCATCTGCAGGACCAGATTCGCCACGCGCTCGAAGTGACTCAAAACAACGAGCGCATCATTTTGAATGTGGCGTTCAATTATGGCGGACGGGCCGAAATTCTGGATGCTGTGCGCCGGATCGTGGCAGATCGCCTCGACCCGGATTCGCTGACCGAGGAACTCTTCAGCCAGTACCTTTACACCAGCGATCTGCCGGATCCCGACCTCGTGATCCGGACCGGCGGGGAATGGCGGCTGAGCAACTTCCTGATCTGGCAGGCTGCTTACGCCGAATATTATACCACCCCCACTTTTTGGCCGGATTTTGATGAAAACGAATTGTACAAGGCCCTCGCCGAATACAATCACCGTGAGCGGCGATTTGGGCGTGTTTTGCAGAAATAGCCCCACGGAACGAGGCTTTCCCGCTCATTAACTCACCATACGCAGCGCCTGGCAGATTCTCGGGGGTAGAAGCGGTGCTCAATCTCAGAGCTTCAGTCGAGGCTTGCGTACCATCAGTCAATAACTCATGAGCCACCCCACGTGATTACGCGAATAGTGGTTGGACTCCTCGCCTTGCCGCTCGTGCTGGTTCCCATCTGGCTGGGTGGCATCTGGTGTCTGATCTTGATCTTAACGATTGCCTTCGTGGGTGGAGTGGAACTTTTTTCCCTTCTGGCGAAGGGTGGCTACCGGCCCGCTCGTTGGCTAGGATTACTCTGGCTCCTGGCGTTGGTGGCCAGTGGTTGGCAGCCTGGGTTGCCCTGGGCAATTCCCTTAATCACCGTGGGCTCATTCTTCTTCCTCGCCTACGCCCTGTTTATCCCCGAAAAGCCCCTTCATACCTGGTTGGCCACCAGCGGGGCTGCCATCTATCTGGGCGTGATGTTGGGCCAGACAGTGGCTTTGCGCCAGTTGCCCGACGGGCTCTGGTGGCTGCTCTTCGGCGTGCTGATCACATGGATGAATGACACGGCGGCTTATTTCACCGGTGTCACCATAGGTCGGCACCGGCTCTGGCCACGCATCAGCCCCAAAAAGACCTGGGAAGGAACCGTGGCGGGCTGGCTTGGCGCCGCCCTCTTTGCCATCCTGCTGGTTGCCCTCTTCCCCCTATCTATCCCCTGGTATTATGCGGCTGGCCTGGGCGCGCTCTGCGGGGTCTTTGCCCTGGCGGGCGATTTGTCGATCAGTATGCTCAAGCGCCAAATTGGCGTGAAAGATACCAGCCAGTTGATCCCCGGCCATGGGGGCGTGCTGGATCGGCTGGATAGTATCTTATTTGTGCTGCCGCTGATCTATCAATTCGTGACGTTGGCTGGTTGGTGATCGAGGCGCTGGCCGCGGCGAACTCACTGGTACGCCTGCAGGATTTGCCGAAGCGTTGCTAAATTTTTGGCTACAGGTGCCTGCTCGTTGTAAACCGCGCTGCCCACGACAAAAAGATTGGCCCCCGCAGCGGTTACATCGCTCAGGGTGGACGCGTTGATCCCGCCATCGACCTGCAGATCACAAGTGGGGTTTAGCTCTTCGAGCAACCGGCGCATCCGGCGGATTTTGCTGGTGCTGGTCTCGATAAACCGTTGCCCGCCAAACCCCGGATTCACCGTCATGAGCAAGACAAGGTCCAGAAAAGGCAGAATCTCGCGTACGCTCTCCACGGGCGTAGCGGGATTGAGCGCCACCCCCACGGTGCAGCCCTGTTCGGTGACCAGCCCCACTGTGCGGTGCAAATGCACACAAGCCTCCGCGTGAACCGTGATATGATCGGCCCCGGCTTCGGCATAAGCCGAGATCGATTGCTCAGGCCGCTCGATCATCAAATGCACATCCAGCGGGAGCGAGCTAAGCCGCCGAATGGCTGCCACCACCAGGGGCCCGAAGGTGAGATTGGGCACAAAGTGGCCGTCCATCACATCCAGATGGAGCTGATCGGCCCCGCCTTCTTCCGCGGCTCGGATCGCGCCGGCCAGGTCGGTGAAATCTGCCGTGAGAATGGAAGGCGCGAGTTTGAGGGTGCGCACACCGGACATTATGACTCTCCCTTTGTTGAATCGTGACGCTGGAGAAAATCGAGCATCCGCTCGCGCACCTGCCAGGGTTGGCGAAAAAGCAAGGCGTGGGTCTGGTCTGGGATCAGATGCAACTCCGCATTGGGCAAGGCTTCGGCCATCGCTTCGACCACAAAGCTCGGGAAAAATTCATCGTCAGCACCCTGGATGATGCAGACCGGCAATGGCCACTGTTGCAGATCAGCGAGCGTCAGGTCAATAGCTGTGGCTGGCGTCAGCGCACGGAAACCCGGCAACAAGGTCCCAAAATAATACCCTTCCCCCTGATACGGATCATGCAGGCGGGCGGTCGCCTCCATCCAGCCCCGGCCAGCCTTAAAATTTTCCGGCGTGATGACTGCATGGTTGTTGGTGGTCGCGGGGTTGACGCTATAGGTCGTGCTGACCAGCGTCAGCGTACGTGCGTTGATCATGCTGTGCTGCACCAGCAACTGAGCGATCATCCCACCGCTGCTGCACCCCGCCAGATGGCTCTGCTCGGCCCCCTCGGCAATCAGGAGATCGGCCAGCTGCCGCGCGATTTCGGTGTGATCATACGCTTGCGGGTAGCCGAGCGAGCGACCATGCCCCGGCAGGTCGGGCACGATCACCCGCCATTGTTCGGCCAGACGCGGCACAAGCGAACCCCAGGCGCTCCGGCCATCACTCATGAAGTTGTGTAACAACGCCAGGGGCGGGGCATCCTCGGGTCCGCTCACCTGATAGTAGATCGTTCCGGTTTCTGTATGAAACTCAGACATCGGCAGCCTCGCGCACTTCAGGATTGGCCTGGGATTTGTCGCCGGGTGGCGGCTGTTGCTGGCTGCTTTCCTGGCGGGCACCGACCACGGCAAAAATTTCGGAGACATCGTCGAGGGTGATCAAGCCCCGGAATTCTGTATCCTCTTTGACGGCGACCACGCGGCTTCCCCCCATCACCATCTTCTCCCACAACTGGTCGAGCGTATCTTGCGGTGCGGCGGTCGGCACAGACTCGGCGGGGATCATCACATCGACCACGCGAGCCTCGGGGCCCAGTTCGCGCAGCGCCTGGATCAAACGCGGGCGGGTCAGGACGCCAATAAAACGGCTGGAAAGATCCAATACCGGATAATCGGTCTGATAAGTGCTCATCACTAATTCGACAGCCCGGCTGACCCGTTCGCTGGCGTAGAGGTTGATCGCGCTTGGTGTGAGCGCACGTTCGGCCCGCACATTTTTTAACACCGCGCGGCTCTCGACCGATTCCAGTTCGGCCCCACCACCGACATAGACGAAGAAGGCTATCAACAGCAGGAAGATGCCGCCGCCCATGATGCCCCAAATGGCAAAGAGCGCGGCCATCAACCGCCCCACCACCACGGCAATGCGAGTGGCTTGCACATAGGGCATACTCATGGCCAGCAAGGCCCGGAGAATGCGCCCCCCATCCATGGGGAAGGCGGGCAAAAGGTTAAAGAGCGCCAGGGCTAAATTGGTCAGCGCCAGATTGACGAGCAAATTTCCCAGGCCAGGAGTCTGGGCAAAACGCCACAAATTAAAAAACGAGCCTCCCACATCCAGGGCATTGAGCGTGATGCGGCCTTCATTCGCCGCATTTACCAAGACAAACCCAGCAAATGGCGACAGAATTGCCGCGAATACCAGGTTGACCAAGGGCCCGGCCACCGCGATCAGAAATTCCTGCAGCGGTTTGTCGGGCATCCGCTCCAGGCTGGCCACCCCCCCAATCGGCAACAGGGTAATGTGTGGCACGTTGACTTTGTAATACTTGGCGACCAAAGCATGGCCCAATTCATGCAACGTTACAAAGGTAAAGAGCAGCAGGATCATCAAGACGCCATACAGAGCGCCAACGGCAGGATTCGGCCCGGCTGCGCTAAAGATAAAGGCGTAGTAGACTACGATCAGCAAAAATGACCAATGGACGCGCATGTCGATGCCATAAAATCTGAAGAGCGTGATGGAGGTGCCCATTGTTCTCCTTTCCGGTAGATGCAACTCATAAGGCCGCTGGTCAACAGCGTGCAACGCTTCTCGGTACCTGGAATAGAACCTGCACAAGCCCGTGAACTGCTGATAGTGTAACGCAAGATTGGCAAAAGCGTGGTAAGCCAGCCTCACTCTGTTGCGTTCGCGCGCTCGCATTCAAGGCGTGTTCATGCAGAGGAAACGCTGGCTGATGGTGAAACGCAGTGCGTGCATCCTTCCCGGAGCCTGCTTCACCCATCGAGTGCATTTCTGGATCAATCGGCCAGGAATGGCGGTGGCCCCGCGGGATTGCATTCAGTGCATGGACAACTGGCGCGCAAGGCCGCGAATGTATAGATCCCGGCGTTGTGGCCATCGCTCCAAATCAGGCGCAAGGCATAATTCCCCACCAATTCGGCGCTGGCGATCTGCGCGCTGGGCAGCGGCCCCGTATGCAAGCGCAGCGGGTCTGTATTGCTGGCTTTGGCCCGGCGCTCTTCGCGACAAGTGGCGCACGGGCAATGGGCTCGCACCCAGGGCAACTTATAATTGCTCTGATGACCATCCGGCCAGGTAAGTTGCAACTGGCCGGCGGCGCGGTCGATAGCGATGTTTTGAGGGCGAGTCGAAATCGTCGTCATAGAGAGTGCTCACTTCCGGCAAGCATGGCTTGCGATAAGGCCATAGGCAATAGAGATTCAATTATAGCAAAGATTGGCTGAAATCATGGCGGGGTGACTCCCATTGACTTTTCCCCACCATTGATCAGTTTCCCCCAAAACCGGGGATAACTCTGGGGATAAGTAGGATAACTAGGGATAAAACCCCGGATTTTTACGCTGTTGGCAAGTTTCACCGCAGATTGGGGGTCATTTTGCAAACTTAGATTTCACCTTAAAGTTCTTGTGCTACTCCAAATTGGGAAAACATGCCATCTTGCGCCTCGTAAACCAAAGGACCACAAGATTTTGTGTCGAACAAATGTTTCCGCGTTAAGAGTTGACAATAACTGAGGCCTCTGAGCGCCGCGTAGGCCAATCCGCGGATGGACATTCGGGCCCGTTTCTGGTAGACTTGCCGTCACGGTAAGCGTAGGAGCCAAAAACATTTCATCATGAGCCTGGTTTGGCTGATTGCTCCTCAATGTTGAGTTTGTTCGTCTGTGTTATTCCGCCGGGTGACGCCAACTCAACAACCAGGCAACCTGTTTTTTGGCCTTCCTGAGTCACAAATTACAACCACCGTACCCTTCAGTTATCTGAGCGCAACCACTCGGATAGCGGCATTACAAACGATGATAAAAATGGAGCAAGCTTTTTTTGTGCGTGTCTTTTGGCGCGCGCTTTGATTCTTATTCGCTATTCATCTTTATCCATTCATTCTTGCAGCGGCACGCAAGCCCCAGACCGGGTTTGCTGAGTTGTGTATTGGTATCAGATAAAAAGTTACCCATGGTACGCAGCGTCTGCTGGCTTCTCTGTACCGAGAAGATGCTCAGTCGTGAAGCCGCAACTGGGCCTTGCGTACCAACAGTTCCTTATTGGGGGCTTATTCGTCAACGAATAGGCAAACGTGTCGTCTGTTCGATTGGCTAATCGTGCGTGTGGGATTCTGATCTGGCTGAGATCAACCCAAGCGCGCAAAGGAGGTTCGTTTGTGAAGTATAACGCATCTGCGGATCGAGCCGAGTATCAGCAATCATTTGCACATCATTCATCGTCGCCCGCTTCGATCACCCGCAAATCCAATGCTACCGCACAGGATCGGCCTATGCGACCCTCAAGCAATGCCAAACCACCTTCCGCGGCGCCCCTGCTGGATCAAGCCGCCGCGGAGGAAATGCCTGTTGCCCCCGACCTGCCACTCGACGAGGAGTTGACTGGGCTTGCCGCCAAACCAGTCGCGTCGGGGCCGGATCCCCAAAAGGCGTGGCAGATGGTGCTCGGCGAGTTGGAGCTTCAAATGCCCTCGGCGACGTTTAATACCTGGGTGCGCGACACCTGGGTTCTGGGCTATGAAGATGGGGAGTTTATCATCGGTTTGCCCAATGCCTATGCCCTGGATTGGCTGGAGAACCGGCTGCGCTACAAGATCAAGCGGATGCTGACCACCATTATCCAGCGTCAAGTGCAGGTGACCTTCCATGTAATGCCGCGCCAGGTACTCGACTCGCCGCAGGCCAGCCCAACCCCCTTGTACGAGCCAGCAGCCCCTGTTGCGCCAGCAGTGGAGGTTGAGCAGAGCCAGCCAGCCAGGGTGAATGTGCCACCGCCCACGCTAGCCGCGGCCAGTTTGCCAGAGCCAATGCCAGCTCCGCGCCCGGGGATTGTGGTTGGTCAGCTCAACACCAGCCATACCTTTGATACGTTTGTGGTTGGCAGTCATAATCGCCTGGCCCATGCCGCGGCCACCGCGGTAGCCGAAAAACCGGGCCAGAGTTTCAATCCCCTCTTTATCTATGGGGGCGTCGGTTTGGGGAAAACTCACCTGCTGCACGCAATCGGCAACCACGCGCAGGCGCATGGCTACTCGCTCTTGTATTGCTCCTCCGAGCAATTTACCAATGACCTGATCGGCGCAATCCGCTCGCAGTCGACCGAACAATTTCGCAACAAGTACCGCGAAGTCGATATTTTGCTGATCGACGACATCCAATTTATTGGTGGCAAAGAGAGCACGCAAGAAGAATTTTTCCATACCTTTAATTATCTACACGCAGGTGGCCGTCAGGTCGTCTTGAGCAGTGACCGCCCCCCCAAAGCTTTGGCGACTCTGGAAGAACGCTTGCGCAGCCGTTTCGAAGGCGGCTTGCAGACCGACATCTCGCAGCCAGATTTTGAAACTCGGGTGGCGATCCTGCAGGCCAAGGCCAGCCGCTTGGGCATGACGGTTGATCCCGGCGTGTTGATGCTGGTGGCCGAGCGCGTGGATAGCAATGTCCGCGAGCTGGAAGGCGCGCTGAATCGCCTGGCGCTCCAGGCCAAACTCGTGCGCAGCCCCCTCTCGGTCTCCCTGGCCGCCAGCATCCTGGATGACCTGGCGCCTCTGCGCTCGGCTTGTTCGCCGCAGGAAGTCGTGCGGATCGTGGCGCACCATTTTGGGTTGCAGTCCGAGGATCTGACCGGGCGCCGACGAACGCAAGAGATTGCCCAGGTCCGCCAGATCACGATGTACTTGCTGAGCGAAGAGCACGATCTATCCCTGTCGGCCATTGGCGATCAGCTCGGGGGCCGCGACCATAGCACCGTCCGCTATGGGATTGATCAGATTGCCCAGAGTCTGGAACGGGACGAGACAATTCGCAACAATATAATGGCCCTGCGCGAGCAGATCTACACGCCATTGATACGCAGGAAAAGCTAAAGCCAGTCCACACCCCAGAGCCCGCTGCTGTCTGGTAGCTGCCAGCAGCGGGCTCATGCCTCCGCCCGTTCAACCCACTTTCAGAAGCTTGTTGTTGCTCTAAGATTGTTTGCCAAATTTGCATAAATTCTGTAAACTATCTATCCAAGCGCAAAAGCTGCATTGGAACTGTATAGACGGTTTTCGCGGGTAGTTGTATGTTCGGAGTTTGCCATGAGTAAGGATGGTCGTGAAAAAGCGTTGGAGTCAACGCTGGCCGGCCTCAACAAACGGTTTGGGGAAGGGATTGTCATGAAGTTGGGTGAAACCACTCGACTGAATATCGAGACGATTCCAACTGGCAGCCTGAGCCTGGACATTGCCCTCGGGGTGGGCGGTGTGCCGCGAGGGCGGATCATCGAAATTTATGGCCCGGAAAGCTCCGGTAAGACGACGATCTGTTTGCACATTATTGCCGAGGCGCAGAAAAAGGGTGGTGTCTGCGGCTTTGTGG
>CAZIRP010000102.1:0-19111 GCA_964541665.1 uncultured Caldilineaceae bacterium
ACCCGGCCCTCGGCCACTTTGTGCAGGCGGATACCATCGTGCCGGATGCGAGCTACGCCGGGGACTATCACCGCTACGCGTATACACGGCTCAATAGCGGCAGCTCATCTGTATCGCGATTTCTCAGGGGAGACAGAACATCAAATTGACATCCCCCCCACGATCTGATAACATCCTCGCTAAATATGCTCTCTCTGAGGGCCCTATCCTACTAAATCCATTCCAAACTCTTATTCACAATAAGTTTTCTTTCAACAGGCCACCAGCGTGCCCCCCCCCCAGCAAGCAAGCCAGAAGGCCTTAGCACCTTGCAAGTGCATGAGGGCCGTCTATAGGCGATTGCTCAGCATCTTACACAAGGCTATCCCTCGTCAGCCGCCAATCCCATCATTTCTTGTCACCAATATGTTGGAATGTTTCAGCAATGCCAACAGCATCAAGGCTGCGCTCTCCAGCTGTATTCAGAGCAGATTACCCCTGGGCTTGGCCGCGCACGTCTTGTAATGCTCGTTCTGGTTTCTCAGGCAACCAACATTGGCGAATCATCCATTTCCATCTGCCTCAAAGAATTCGTTGGAGAACTATAATGACCGTAGTACCTGGAGGAAGCTACCGAATGAATCGGTACGGATCACGTTCCCTCGTGCTGCTCGTGTTGCTTTTGCTCATGGCTGCCTGTGGTGGTGAAGCACCCCAAAGCACAGACCCTGCTGTCCAGGTCGAAGGCAGCGAGACAACGAGTGATGCACCCGCAGCATCACCAGCCAGTGCGCCTGTTGACGAGTATCAAACACAGCGAGAAGCATGTACGAGTGAGAGCCCTTGTTGGCCTCGCATTGCCGAAACCGTTCCTGCTTCATTCCAGGAAGCACCCATGCTCGCTGAGCTAGTGGCAAATGGCGACCTCCCCCCAGTCGAAGAGCGCCTCCCGGTCAACCCCCTGGTCATCGAGCCGGCAGAGATGATCGGGCAATATGGCGGGGTGTTACGCCGCGCCTTCACCGGTCCTGGTGATCGGCAGAACTACGAACGGGTGATTAATGATTACACGATCTTCTGGGATGCTGGCGCTACCGAATTGCGTCCACGGTTGGCTCACCACTGGGAAGCCAATGAGGATAGTTCCGTGTGGACGATTTACCTGCGCGAGGGGATGAAGTGGTCGGATGGCGAGCCATTCACCGTTGATGACTATCTCTTCTGGCGGGAACATATCGTCGCGAATGATGAATTAGTGCCGGCCAAGCCCTGGTGGATTGTCTGGGGCGGCGAGTTGGCTGAGTTTGAAAAGATCGATGACTACACCTTTACGATCACCTTTGCCGCACCTTTCCCCACCTGGCCGGTAAATCTTGCCTCCACAACGGTTGCCGGACACTTACAGGCTGGACGCACAGGGGGCGGACTTTACGCGCCGGCGCATTATCTACAGCAATTCCATCCTGATTTTGTCGAGCAGGACGTTATTGATGAGATGGTTGCAGAATCTGGCTTTGGCACCTGGAACCTCTTCTTCCTGGCAAAGAACGACGTTGCCATGAATCCAGAGTCACCGACAATGGCGCCGTGGAAACCGCTGACGATCGTGGCATCAGACGAATTGGTCTTCGAGCGCAACCCCTACTTCTGGGCGGTTGACACAGAAGGCAACCAATTGCCCTACTTCGATGGCGTCACATTGGAACTGGTGGAAGAGCTGGAAGTGTTGAATCTGCGCGCCATTGCTGGCAACTATACCGTTCAGGGGCGCCACATTGACTTTTCCAAGTTACCGGTGATCCGCGGGAACCAGGAACAGGGCGATTACTTCGTCGATTTCTGGAGTAGTGCCACGCGGCACCCAGTCTCGATTATGTTTAACATGGACTGGAACGAAGATCCCGAACTTGCCGAGTATACCGTCCACAATGTCGAGTTCCGCCGAGCGCTGTCACTGGCCATCGAACGCGACGAGATCAACGAGACCTTCTTCCTCGGTGTCGGCACACCCGCGTCAAATTGCCCTGCCAACACCCCACCGTTCTATAACTCGGATCGCTGGGATGAGCAGTGGGGACGCTTTGCTCCAGAGGAAGCCAATCAAATTCTGGACGAAATCGGCCTTGACCAAAGAGATGCCGAGGGCTTCCGCCTCTTGCCCAGCGGCGAGCGGCTGAGCTTGCGCCTCGATGCCGTAAGTGGTGCATTCCTCGATTATCCGAGCATGGGTGAGCGTGTGGCGCAGACCTGGGCGGAAGAGGTCGGCATCTACATGACCGTGAATCCGGTAGAACGCAGCCTATGGAACGAACGCTCCGAGGCCAACCAGACGATGATGAATATCTTTGAAACAGGCGAGTTCAACCCAGAAGCACTGCCGCGCCTGCTCCCCAGCAACGATTTTGCGCCAATTGCCGCGAAATGGGCCAACAATCCGGACCCTGATCCTGCTGCGTACGATGGGCCACAATGGCTCAAGGATGTTGTCTTTAAGCACTGGGAGGCAACCAAAGAACCTGACCCGGCAAAGCGGCGGCAATTGTTCATTGAAGGCACGGAAATCCGCTGTGACAACCAACCCCGCCTTGGGCTTGTTGTAGACATCCCCGTCTATACGACGCTCGTTAAGAACGACGTGCGCAATGTAGCAAAGCCCTTAGAGTGGGTGGTCTATGCCCAGACACCAGGCAACGGTCTGCCCGAACAGTTCTTCCTGATTCAGGAATAGACGAGCGCGTTGCGATTAGGCGATTATTGACGCTAGCTTGACGAGACGCGGCGCGTATCCTGCTGGACTTGCCAGTGACACGCGCTGCGTCTCTCTCTGTCCACAACCACTTGTCAGCAACCCATGAACCAGTTATCAACCACGCGAGAAGGAATTGAGCATGATTATTGAGTGGAACGCGCACATGTTCAGCGCGGACACAACCCGCTACCCCATTCATCCAAGGGCGACGTACGTTCCTAAAGGCCAGTTCAGTGCAGACCCGTTAGGGGATTACCTAAAGCGGATGCAAGCAGACCGGATTGACCGCGCGGTGCTTGTCCATCCCGAACCCTATGGCGACGATCATCGACTTGTCCTGGATTGCCTCGAGCGAGAACCGGACCGCTTCAAAGCAACCGCCTTGTATTACCCACGAGACACGGATGCACCAGCCAGGTTGCGCGACCTGGTGGCCCAACAGCCCAAGATCATCGCCATCCGCTTCCATGCCACCCACCGTGACCACAAGGCCTATCTCGACAGCTTCGCTGACCCCGGGGTCGTTGCCCTGTGGAAGACCGCAGCAGAGTTGAAGCTGATTGTCGAACTGCACATCGGCCCCTATTATGCATCGCAAGTGGTGCCTCTGATCACAGAATATGCAGAAACCCCGGTCATTATCGACCATTTGGCAGAACCGCACATAGGCGATGGCGTCGAGTATGCCAATGTGCTCGAGCTGGCCCGCTTTGATCACGTCTATATGAAGCTCTCCGGGCTGAATCATTTTGCCACGGATGCACCGCTTTATACCAGTGCTCGCCCCTTCACCCGCCGGGTGGTCGAAGCCTTTGGCCCGGCGCATACGGTCTGGGGTAGCGGTACCCCCGACATTGTCGATGCCCACATGCAGGAGTACTCAGAACAAGATCGCGCCTTGGTCAAGGGGCTGAACCTGGCCAAGCTGCTCAACTGGCAGTAAAGGCAAGACAGATTTCGGCGCTATTGACCCAACACAACTCAACCAGGCAAGAAGGAAGCGACCATGATTATTGAGTGGGGCCGACATGTATTTAGCTCGGACAGGACTCGCTACCCAATTCACCCAAGGGCGACGTACGTTCCTGGGCCAGAACGATTCAGCCCGGATCCCTTAGCGGACTACATGGAGCACATGCAAGAACACCGGGTTGACCGCGCGGTGCTTGTCCATCCCGAACCCTATGGGGACGACCACCGACTCGTCCTGGACAGCCTTGAGCGAGAACCGGACCGCTTTAGGTCAACCGCCTTGTATTACCCACGAGATACCGATGCCCCCGCCCGACTGCGTGACCTGGTGGCCCAACAGCCGAAAATTGTTGGCGTCCGTTTTCATGCGACCAGTCGTGACCACAAGGCCTATCTTGACAGCTTCGCTGACCCCGGTGTGGTTGCCCTGTGGAAGACCGCAGCAGAGCTGAAGCTGATTGTCGAACTGCACATCGGCCCCTATTATGCATCGCAAGTGGTGCCTCTGATCACAGAATATGCAGAAACCCCGGTCATTATCGACCATTTGGCCGTGCCCCGCACAGGTAATGCTGTCGAGTATGCTAATGTGCTCGAGCTGGCCCGCTTTGATCACGTCTATATGAAGCTGTCGGCCCTGGGGCAGATAGCGGAAGATCCGCCCCTCTTCACCAGCGTCCGCCCCTTCACCCGCCGGGTGATCGAAGCCTTCGGCCCGGCGCATGTGGTCTGGGGCAATGGCATCCCAGCCATGGTCGATGCCCATATGCAGGAATACTCAGAAGCAGATCGGGCCTTGGTCAAGGGGCTCAACCTGGCCAAGCTGCTCAACTGGCAGTAAGGGCCGCCAGGCTCACCGCGCTTCACCAGAGGGGTTGGTTTGGCCTTGGGCATTCCTACGGCTGAGCTTGAGGAACGTTTTCGCCAATTGCGCGCCCTTGATGCAGCCAGCGAATGATTCGGTCAGCAAAACGTCAGCCTGGTTCGCCCCAAATTTAGCTATACTATCCCTAACCAAAAACGCCGGGTGGATGCTGCAACATCCGCCCGGTTTGTTTATCCACTGCAGCCACAAGATTCACCCATGCCACACCGCCAAGTTGTAGATAGGCGCGCACTGGTACGTTCATGCAGTGGACGCAAAGCGTCACCCGGCCACTTCATGCAAGCGGATACCATCGTGCCGGATGCAGGCATCCGCTTCCCCCATCGCCCCGACCTTCTCGGTAAAGAGCAGCGTTGTAGCACACGCGCCGCCAGCCCAGCACGCAGCGTCAGGATGCTTTGGGCTTTATCCAGGGGGCCCAGCGATAACTTGGCCTATGTACAAGGAGGAGCATGGCGGTGGTCAGGGTTAGTCCACCGTTGATCAGCAAGGCAAGCGGTGCGCCCAGCACAGCAACCAGCAGGCCCATTTCCAAATGACCGAGCGGTGCAGAGCCCAGGCTGAGCAACCACAGCCCTACCGCGCGCCCGCGCTGCTCGTCGGGCACAGCTAGTTGGATCAAGGTCTGTTGCAGCAGATCAAAGGCACCAGCGCACAGGCCGATCACCAGCAGCAAAACTGTCGCCACGGCCAGGCTATGGGTCAGCCCTAAAGCAAGAATGGACAGCCCATATAAAACAAAAATCGCCCCGAGCAAGGGTTGCCGCGGCCCAGGGCCCGGCACCATCGAGAGCAAAACGACGGCAATCGCTCCGCCGATCTGAGCAGCGGCATTCAATGTACCAAGCCCTTCCGCGCCCGCTACCAACACATCCTGCGCAAAGAGCGGCAACGCGCTCATGTACGAGAACGCAAAGATCTCACAGGCGACACCGGCCAGGATCAGCGTCCGTACGACCGGCACATCAACGATCAGGCGCGCGGCATCGCGGAAAGCCTGGTGAAACGGCGGGGGCGCAACCAGCGAGCGCTGCCCTTGTGGCACATGCACCATGGTGATCAGGATAGCCGTCAACCCATACGCGCCGGCCATGAGCAGATAACACCAGGCAACACCAATATTGGCGATCAGCACCCCTGCGCCTAGTGCACCGAAGGCGATTGCGAACCGGGTGGCCACGGCATTGAGCGCCAACGCGCGCGCCGCGGCCTCGCGGCTCACCGTATCGATCACAAGCGCCTGGCGGGCCGGTGTGTCGAAGACCTGGAGACAGCCTGCCACAAACGAGAACGCAACCACCTGCCAGATGCGCAGACCACCACTCCCGATCAGCCAGCCAAAAATCGCCATCAAGCCCAGTGCGACCTTAGCCACCACAATCAGTTGACGACGCCGGTCGACGCGGTCAGCGATTGTGCCTGCCGTCAACCCAAACAGCAGCGAGGGCAGCATACGCGCCGCAAAGCTCAGCCCCACCACAAAGGCCCCGCCACCCGTCTCCAAGGCAAGCCAGGCCATGGCCGTGCGCTCCAGCCCCTGCGCCGCCGCCACCGTCAGACTTGAATACCATAAACGACGAAACGCGGGTGACTGAAATGGCGTCACATGGTTCCTTTCACGCCAAACCCGTCCCTATATTCTGGCGATTGTTCTCTTTGCTCTGGATGATCATCCCGATGCCTGGGTCCCTAGGCTCATACTGGCAGCGGGCCTTCCCGGGCGCTCGGTGTGGGGGAAGTTGCCCAAACCATCTACACGCTCGGAATAATATACCTTGAGTGGCAGAAAAGTAGTCAATCCATATTTGCTGATTTCATCATCTCCATTTTGTAAGCCGATTGTCAGTCAGTGCCTCTTCCAAACCATGCTACACTCCGATCAATAAAAGATGCCGGCGGATGTTTATCGCATCCGTCCGGCTCGTTTACCTCTCTCCAGCTTGGAAAGGGAACTGATCGGGGTAGACAATACAGCACCGTCATCCCCACTACAACCCCTCCCCCAGACTGGGGGAGGCTGGGAGGGGGCAAACCTCATCCCACACAACCTTGCAAGAGAACAACATGAACCGTTCCGCATGGCAACCATCACCATCACTCTGGAGCCGCCCATTAACTGAGCCTCTCCCTACCCCTCTCCAGGCTGGAGAGGAAACTATCGTCATCCCCACTACAACCCCTCCCCCAGACTGGGGGAGGCTGGGAGGGGGCAAACCTCATCCCACACAACCTTGCAAGAGAACAACATGAACCGTTCCGCATGGCAACCATCACCATCACTCTGGAGCAAGCTAAAGCCGCTCGCCCGCCAGATGCGCAAAGCGCCAACCGCTGCGGAAGCCAAACTCTGGCAACGCCTGCGTAAACGACAAATTCGCGGAGTCAAGTTCCGCCGCCAATTGGCCATCGAACGTTTCATTGTCGACTTTTGCAGCCTGGAAATTCGCCTGATCATTGAGGTCGATGGGCCAATACATCAATATACACAGAAGCAAGATGCCATTCGGCAACAATTCCTGGAGAACGCTGGATTTATGGTCGTGCGTTTTACCAATCTGGAGGTACTGAATAACATCCAAGCAGTGTTGGATACGATTGAACAGATCGTGCAACAAACAACGCCCCACCCTACCCTTCCCCATCCCCAAGAGGAGCCAGATCAGGAATAACCAACCCATCATCGCCATTCCAACACAACTCCTCCCCCACCCTGGGGGAGGCCGGGAGGGGGTGCTGTACCTCGCACCCAACCCATTTTCTATCGATTGACAGGCACATCAAAACCGGTCTATACTCCCCCACTATCTGATATCCAGTTTTGCAGGCAACCCTGCTCCTCTCTGCATTCAGCATCAATGATGCGACTGTGGTCTGCATTTTAGAATATTGAAGGAAAATGCCGCATGGAACCACGAATCACCGTTTTGACCATCGGCGTTGAGGATCTTGAGGTGTCATTGCGCTTCTACCGGGATGGGCTGGGCTTTGCAACGGACGGCATCGTCGGTAAGGAATTTGCATATGGGGCTGTCGTCTTCATTGACCTGCAACCAGGCCTTCGCTTAGCGCTCTGGCCGCGTAAGAGCATCGCCCATGACACAGGGCTTGCGGCAAGCCCCGCGAGCCCCACCGAGATGACCCTGGGCCACAATGTATCTTCGAAAGCAAAGGTTGACGGCATCATGGCAAAGGCAGCTGCATCAGGTGCAACCATTGTCAAGCCCGCGCATGACACGTTTTGGGGCGGCTACTCGGGCTATTTCCAGGATCCAGACGGGCATCTGTGGGAAATCGTCTGGAATCCCCAATGGTCAGGGTAAGACGAGGGTCTGTCTGGACTGCCCTGTACGCGCTTATGGAGATTGCGGCCTGGCTGGTCTGGCGCGTCAATGGATTCGGCAGGCAAATCTGTGCCATCAGTCGGCTCGGCTCTCTTGTCGCCAGGCCCAGAGGGCAACCGCGAGGGCAATCACCATCAGCCCGACGATCAGCCAGATGGTGTCGCGCATCGCGGCCACCTGCACCACAGCAGAGGCATTGGTGGCCCCGCCGCTGACACTTTCCCCAGCGCGTGCAGCCACCTGGCCGGCCCAGATCGCGCCCAGCACGGCAATGCCAACAGTCTGGCCCAGCGTGCGCGTCATCGAGAGCAGCCCCGACGCGATCCCCAGCCGTTCGCGCGGCACCGCACCCATGATCGCGCTATTGTTGGGCGATTGAAAGATCCCCATGCCCAGCCCCAGCGGCAACATGCGCACAATGTAGCCCAGCGTCCCCGTCTCGGTGCTCAAGGTGGTGAGCACCACATAGGCGACCACCAGCACCAACAGCCCCAGCACCGTGATCCGCCGCGAACCGTAGCGATCCGACAGACTGCCCGACAACGGAGCCAGGACCCCCAAGAGCACAGGCACCGCGGCCTGCAACGGGCCGATCAGATGGATCGGGTAGCCCAGCAGGTTTTCCAGATAAAAGGGCATCAGAATCAAGATGCCGGAGATGGCAAAGAAGGTCAGAAAGCCGGTGCCCAGGTTGACCCGAAAGATCCGGTTGCGAAAGAGCCGCAGATCGATCATGGGGTCGCTGCTGCGCAATTCAATCCAGATGAAGAGGGCCAGGAAGATCACCCAGACAGCAAAGAGCGCCACCGAGAGGGAATTGGCAAAACCGGCTTCTTGCGCAAGGGTCAAGCCGAGCAAAAGCCCGACCAGGCTGATAAAAAGTGTGGTCGCGCCGGCAAAGTCAAACCGTTGACCGCCGGGCGGCTGAATTGCGGGCACAAAGCGCTGCGCCATCCACGTGCCAACAATGCCTATCGGCAAGTTGACCAGAAAGATCCAGCGCCACGATAAGGCAGAGATCAAGACACCGCCGAGCAGCGGCCCAGCTACAATGCCCAACGAAACCATCGAGCCAATGGTGCCCAAAGCCTTGCCTCGCTCTTGGGGGGGAAAGGCTTCGGTGACAATTGCCGCGCCCAGCGCCAGCACCATTGCCCCGCCCAGAGCCTTCAAAATGCGGAACCCAATCAGCCAGCCAACGGTCGGGGCTAAGGCACAAAGTACCGAGCCGATCGTAAAGACCACAAACCCGAGTACATAGATCGGCTTCTTGCCGCGGATGTCGGCCAGCCGCCCAATGCTGAGCATGAGCGTGGTCAGGGTCAACAGATAGGCGAGCACCACCCATTGAACGGTGGCAAAGGTGGTGTCCAATTCGCGCACGAGTGTGGGCAGGGCCAGATTGACGATCGAGCCATCAATTGTCGCCAAAAAGATGCTCATGGCCACCGCGGCCATGACATACCACTTGCGGCTATAGTCAATTACAGGAGGTGTCGCATTCATCAGAGTCACTTTTTACCAGATATACCCAAGAAGCCAGGCTTCTCATAAAAGCCTGGCTTCGCTGCAGCGAGCTATAAGATACCCTAAATTCCCACAAATGAGAAGATATACCGCGGCAGCGAGGGCCTGCCCCGCCAGTTAGCTCGCGGCCAGGCGGTGAAGCGTCTCCACGTCGCGCGCGCCATCATAAGCAAGCACCTTGACGCGCCAGACGATCTGCTCGCCGGGCTGCAACGTGAAGGGGTGATGGCGCGCCGGGTTGTAGACATGCAGGCCATAATCGCGCGTAAACCAGGGACATTGCTCACTCTCGGGCGCGGGGGCAAAGATCACCCCGGCCTGGGTCTCGCCCACGACCCGCCCTTCCACATTGAGCCAGGGCGACACTTTGTCGAAACAGGCGGACTCGCCAACATCGCCCTGCGCGTTGCGGATCTGCCCACCAAAGCGCGTCTCCCAGTGGGGCGGCACCCGCACCCCAATGCCCGATTCTTTGGTTTGGCCCAGGTGAACCACTTTCTCAGGATGACCAAAGGTGGATTGCCATTCGACCACCGTGCATTCCGCGGCGCTGCGGATGCGCACCGTGCGCGCCTCGTGCAACAAGTCTTCTCCCTCAACCGTTTCCCAACGCACCGCATGGTGAAACGTCACCCCATCCGCCGCGATTGTCGGTTCCAGCTCGCGCAAGCTGGGCTGCAAAGTCTGGCGATGCCGCGGCTTGCCAAACGAACCAGCATTCCAGAGATCATGACCGTTGATCTCCAGCCCGGCACAGATCCCTTGATGGTGCGGATGATCGGGCGGACACTCCTGCAAAACCAGCGCCCCGTTTGGTGTATAGAGCGGAAAGAGATAGCCGCGCAATTCATTGGCGGCATACCCGGCCAGCAACCGGCCATGCTCGGTAACCCAAAGACGGGCGTTGTAGTTGATCACATCGTAAGCCATGGGAATTCCTATTGGTATGGGGCGAGAGACGGGGACGATGGATGATAGCTCTCTCATCTTCCGGCCACCGTCTTCCGCGCCCGTCTTAACAATGAATCACGCCGCCGCTGTGCAACGAGCGCACCGCAGCATCGATCCATTGGATGGTTTTGAGGTTGGTTTCAATCGATGTCGGGGTGCTCTGCCCCGTGGTGATGGCCGTATAAAACGCGCCATGGGGGTCGCGCGCCAGCGGATCATCGCTCACGGCTGGGCCAATGCGTTCGATGACCTTTTCACCGGCCAGCACGTCGATCACGCTGCGCTCCCAGCCATCTGCCTGCAACAAGAAGGCAGCCTGTTCACATTCCACGCGGATCGACCAATCGCTGCGCTGCGAGTCAAAGGTGACGAGCAAATGGGCCTGCGCGCCATCGGCAAACTCAGTCAGCACATTGGTGATTGTGTCACTGTTGTATTGCGAATGAGCCGGACGCAGGCCCAGCGCGTAGACGGTGCGTAGATCCGGGTTGCCGAGGATCGCCAGGATCGAGTTGAGCGAGTGTACGCCCTGTTCCCACAACGCCGGGTGTTCGCCCGTGAACGCGCGCATCTCGGGCCGGTAGCGGTGATGCAGATAGCTCACGTGAAAGGCCTTGCCGTAGCGCTCGCTTTGCACCAATGCCTGCAATTGGCGTTCCAGCGGATGGTATTGATATTGGTTGCCGATCACCACCGCGCGGCCTTGTTCGCGCGCCAGGGCGGCCAGGCCAGCTGCTTCTTCATAGCTGTAGGTCAGGGGTTTTTCCACCCAGACATGTTTGCCCGCGCGCACGGCTTCCGCCACCATCGCGGTGTGAAACCGCGCGGGCGTCACAATAAAGACAGCTTCGGCCTGCGGCTGAGCAGCGAGCGCTTCCCCCAACGTTGCATAGGTAGGGATCGATGCCAGGCCCGGGCGTTGCGTGGCCGCGCTCAAAAATTCCGGCACAATGTCCACAAACGCCACGGGCGTGAACTGGTGCGGATACAGGCTCATTGTTTCTTGCAGCACATAGGCGCCGCGAT
Source organism: uncultured Caldilineaceae bacterium (assembly GCA_964541665.1). GTDB lineage: Bacteria > Chloroflexota > Anaerolineae > Caldilineales > Caldilineaceae > CFX5. The sequence goes on from CAZIRP010000102.1 coordinate 11,432, forward strand.
TGCCGACGCCCACTTGAATAAACGGAATGGTTCGCATCATAGATTTCTCAAAGGGTGTATTGAAGTAAGCAGGAATGCGTGAGGCGTAAAATGTGAATCACGCATCACAGTTCACGGCTCATTCCTTCAGCCAGCGATCCAGCCAGTCGTACGCGACTGTGCCATGCCAAACGTGGCCGCCATCAAATTGGTCGGTAGCCAGCTGCGCGGGCACGCCGAGCAGATCATACCCGCGCTGGGTGATCGCAACCTGCTCATCCACATTGGCAATGCCACGCGGGCCATTGAGCGGATCCTGCCGGGCGGATTCGATCAACAGCGGGCGCGGCGCGATCAACGCCCCCACATCGCCGATGTCGGCCATCTCCCACATGTGCGGAATGTAATTACAGTCGCAGTTGCCCGACAGATGCAGCAAGGAATCATCCACCCCGTAATAATAGCCGCTGATCACCGCGCACGCCACGCGTTCATCGAGCGCGGCCAGCCACAACGTTTGCAGCCCGCCACCGGAAAGGCCAATGCAGCCCAGCTTTTGGCCCTGAACTTCGGGCCGCGTCTGCATATAATCGAGCAGCACCATCAGATCCCACGTCCACATGCCAGCCACGGTCAGGCCCAGCGGAATGGCCATATGGGCCAACTGGCTGCACGAGGACGCGAGCAATTGCTCGGGCTTTTCGTAGAGCCATTCGCGGCGCTCGCCAAACCCGCGTGCATCCGGGCAAAAGACCACATAGCCGCGCAAGGCCGCTTGCACGCCATAATCATAATTGTGATCGTCGATGGTCTTGTCGAGCGCGGGGCTGAGCCCGCGAATACCCGCGGGCGCGTATTTGCCGCCGCTGCTGTGGCCGTGCGCGGCGATCACCCCGGGGGCTGTCCCCGCAAGGTTATCGGGGATCAACACATACAGGGGCATGGTCACGCCCGGCTCGGTGTCGATCTCCACCCGTTGGCGCGTGTACCCATCACACTGCACCGTCTCCGTGATGCGGGGATTGGGGTCGGTCGGGATCAGGCGGTGCAGGCCGGTCAACTCGCGGATCTTGGCGCGCAAAGCCTGCCGCCAGACGCGTAACTCCTCCGCGGTGTCGGCCTTCAGCCCCAAGCCGCGGGCGGTTGCCTGGAAGCGCTCGCGAAAATATTGCTCTGTTTGGTATGGGTTCGCCATTGAGAATGTCCTAGGTGATTGAGATTGTAGAGAGATTCAGCGAGACTGCTAGCGATTTTCTGGTTATCCCACTCTCCATCAATCGCCTCAGTCTCTGCGTTTTTATTTTCCGCCATAATAGACCAGACGGCCAGAGATGCGGAAGAGCACCACAGTAAAGACAATGACGATCAGGAAAAGGATCCAGGCCTGCGCCGAGGCATAGCCCATCTTAAAGAATTCGAAGGCCGATTGATAGAGATAGATCGACATCATCAGGGTGGAATCAGCCGGAGAGCCTGAGCCTTCCGTCATGACGTGGACTTCGGTAAAGTATTGGAACGCGCCAATCAGGCCGGTGATCACGTTGAAGAGGATCACGGGGCTGATCATCGGCAGGGTGATGTTCAGGATCTTCTGCCTGGTGGTGGCCCCATCCAGATCAGCGGCCTCAAGCATTTCGCGGGGCACATCCTGCAACGCGGCCAGGTAGATCACAATTGCGCCGCCAACGCCCCACATGCTCATGAGGATCAGCGCGGGCTTCGACCAGGTGGGGCTGCCCATCCAGCCTGGGCCTTGGATCCCGACAAAGCTGAGCAGATAGTTGATCACCCCATTGATCGGGTCGAACATCCACAGCCAGACAATGGCCGAAGCCACCACAGGCGTAATGCTCGGCAGGAAGTAGATGGTCCGAAAGAACGAGAGCCCGCGCACCTTACTGTTCAGCAACATGGCCAGCGCAATGCCGACGAAAGCGGCCAGCGGCACCGACCCCAGCGCATAATAGCTGGTGTTGTAAAGCGAGGCCAGGAAACGCGTATCTTTGGCCAGATCCACATAGTTGCTCAGCCCGACCCACGTGGGGTTCCCCAGGATCGGGTAGAAGGTGAAGCTGTAATAGAGCGAAGCCAAAAATGGATAGACGCGGAAAGCCACAAAGCCCACAATCCACGGCGAGATGAAGAGGAGACCCGTGAGCAATGCTTTGCGTTCGCGGCGGGTAAGCGCATGAAGTTTGGGCATGGCTATCCTTTCAACCCCGTCAGGGCGATCCCCTCGATAAACGTTCGCTGGGCAAAGAAGAAAAGCACGACAATCGGCAGGACGCTCATACAGGTCGCGGCCATGATCCAGGCAAAGTTGGAGAAGCCGTAACTGGAGCGCATGTTGGCAATCCCCAGCGAGATCGTATAGAGCGAGGTATCATTCAGGTAGATCAGTGGCCCGAAATAGTCATTCCAACTGCCAATAAACTGGAAGAGCGCAACCACGGCCAGGGCGGGCCGCGAGAGCGGCAGGATGATCTGCGAGAAGATGCGCAGCTCCGATGCCCCATCCACGCGGGCCGCGTCGGCCAATTCTTCGGGCAGGGCCATAAAGAATTGGCGCAACAGAAAGATAAAAAAGGGATTGCCAAAAAATGTGGGGACAATCAAGGGCAAATAGGAATTGATCCAATTGAGTTGTTTAAAAATAAGGTAGAGCGGAATAAAGGTGACAAAGCCAGGCAGGATCAGCGTTGCCAGCACCAGACTGAAGACCCAATCGCGGCCAGGCCAGCGCACGCGGGCAAAGCCATAGGCGGCCAGGGCGTTCGAGAGCAGGGCCCCGATCAGCGACGGGACCGCGACCAGCACGGTGTTGATCAGGTAGCGGGGGAACTCGGCCCGGCGAAAGGCCTCGATGTAATTGTCCCAGCGGATCGGGTCCGGCACCCAGACGATTGGGTAGACAGCCAGCTCCGCGGGGTTCTTCAGCGACGTGCTGATCATCCACACCCAGGGCAAGATAAAGAACGAGGCGCAGAAAACCAGCAACCCATATTTGACGATCTCAGCCAGCAGGCGGAGCACACGCGCGCCGGCGGCCTTCTCATGTTCGGCAACCGATTGGGGCAGGGCAGAATAGTTCACGGGCGCAGCCAAGGTCAGCTCCTTCTCTGAAACATAGAACGTAGAGCAGGCAGCAGCTGTGCGCGGTTCCCTGCTCTACGTTTCTCTTTCTCATAGAGAAATTAAATAGAGATCGCACAAATAGCGAGCAAGTAGGTACGGTTTTTAACCGCATATTCTGGCCCTAGCCTACCTGTGCGGTTTCTAACCGCACCTACGATTTATGCGATATTTATCTGGTTTCTCTTTCTCAGCATTGAACAACGCCTGAGAATCAGCCCTGGTTTTGTTGCAGCCAGGTGTCCAGCTCATTTTGCGCCTGGTCTTTCACCAGCGCGAGCGCCTCTTCCACCCCTTGCTGACCCAGCCGGACTTTTTCGGCTTCGGCACCGAGCAAGGCCGCGTAGGAAGCACTCGTCGGAATCTTGGGCGGATAGAGATAATAATCTGAGTCAAAGAGGTCACTGAGGAACACTTCCTGATAGCCCGGGCAAGCGCCGATCACATCACTTTCGAACAACGGCCAGGTCTCCATCGACTGCGAAACAGGGCCATTGACACAGAGCCAGGTGGTAAAGAGGCTGGTGTAGACATCCTTGTTTCCCGTGGCCCCGGTCATCGCGCTGATGATCTCCCAGGCCGCGGTCGGGTTGGGCGACCCAGTGGGCACGATCCAGCCGTCGCCATAGGTGTAGGTACCTTTTTCTGCCTGCCCTTCGGGGCCGGGGAATGGCCAGACCGTGAATTCAAAGCCTTCGGGCTTGAAATTGTGCAACGTATTGAATTGCCAGGGCCCGGTGACCAGGGTGGCGCGCAGCCCAGAGAGGAACGGATCAAGCCCCGCGGAACGTTCGCCGCGACCTTGCAGCGAGGCATTCCAATTCTGCATCTTGTCCACGCCGACCCGCTGCCAGCGATTGGCGATCCATTCAATCGCGCGCGCGTTATTGGGGTCATCCGCGGTGATCTGCGTACCATCTTCGGAGACATACGTGCCCAGGAAGCGTCCCATCACGGTGGAGAGACCGGTGTAATCGCCACCCAGCACATCGATATTGCCAGCGTCGTCGTAGGTGGTCAACTGTTCCCAGACTGCATCCAGCTCTTCAAGCGATTGCGGCGGGCTGTCCAGGGCCACGCCCCGCTCTTCGGCCATTGCATTGTTGACAAAGACGCCCCAGCACTGGTTCCACATGCTGGCGTAATAATACTTCCCTTCATACACACCCAGATCCCAGATGGCCGGGTCCATCCAATCCTTGAGCACCTGCACCTGGTCTGGATCGCCAATTTCGTCGAGGGCCATGAGCCCGTTTTGGGCAGCAAGTTGATAGGCAATGCTCGCGCCAAAGACCACCGCGGTCGCCGGTGGGTTGCCCGCCGAAATCGCGGCCAGGAGCTTTTGGGTCATCGAGTCCGGCACCACCACATGTTTGGCGACCACCGAGCCCTGCGAATCATTGTAGCCGCCCAGAATCGTCTCAATATTGGTGGCGGCATCTTCCGTCCACCCAGTCCAGACATCGATCTCCTGGACGCCTTCGGCGGGCGCGGCCGCGCCGGATTCCGCGCTCCCTGCCCCACCACTCGGCGCGGCAGGGGGCAGACAGGCACTGAGCGCGGCAACACCCGCCAGCCCTGCGCTAATCTGCAAAAAATGGCGTCGGCTCATGCCCGGACGCTTTGTAAACTCCTCCATGATTGACCTCCTCTGGTCGCTTTTGGTGTCGAGGTGAAAGGGAAGGGTATCGCAGTGCAATTTGTGCGTAGCACCACTGAGCGGGGAAACACATTTCTAGTGTAACATGCTTGGATTGGGCCGTCAAACATCCTGAAATTCCTGGATCATGCTGGCATCGCGCTCCCGCTATCACGATGATGAATGCAGCCTCGGCCCCTTCCGCAATCTGGCGGACTGCCCCTGGCTGGGGCCGAAAGCGTGTTCGAGCGCGATGGGGTTCCCCAGGCGTGGAATGCGGATGGGCAACACGGCCCCGAGCGGTATGTCGAGGCCCAACTCTGGGACGACACGCCACTCCAGGCCGATTGGTGAGGGATGCGGGGAAAAGAGAGCCGCGTAGCCGCGGCGGGGCGGCAGGCTACCGGCCCGTCAGTGGGTTGCGCGGCTCGGCACGCTGAACAACCTCCTGGGGTTCGGGCGGCGGCGCAGGCTGCGGGCTCACCGGCGGGGCCTCGGGCTGCTTGCGCGCGGCCAGGTGATCGGCAATCTCCTGGAGCAATTCGTTGGCCTGCAACTGTTTCCCATTCAAATGGCTCAACTGATCGGCAATGTGATCTACCCGAAAATACCAGAGCACAATCACCCGCAGGATCAAAAACACGGCCAAAACCACCGCCAGCACCATCAATGTCATCACCAGCGTGCTGGACGCTGCACCAAAATCGGGATTCATAGATTGCTCCTCTACAAGCTCCGAACGCCCCTGCTCGTTAAGCGGATCGCTCTCTGGCTGACTGATCAGTAACAAATCCGCGCCCAAAATCCGCGGCCAGCCCCATCATCCCCGTACGTCGGCGACGATCTCCTCGAACTGGGCGAGCGCGGCGCGCAAATCTTCCACAATCTCCTCGGCCAGGATGTCTGGATCAGGCAGATTGGCGGAATCCTCCAGGCTCTGATCCCGCAGCCAGAAAATGTCGAGATTCACCTTGTCGCGCGCCATCAATTCCTCCAGCGTATAACAGCGCCAGCGCCCCTCAGGGTGCTCAGGTGACCAGGTGGCTGTGCGCTCGTGCCGGTTCGCGGCATGATAGCAGGCCACAAATTCGTCCAACTCCTTGCGGGTGAGGGGATTCTGCTTGAGCGTAAACTCCATGTTGGTGCGCAGATCATAGATCCACAAGGCCGATGTCTGGGCCCGCTCGCTGCTCGTTTTGCGGTCGAAGAAGAGCACATTGGCCTTGACGCCCTGAGCATAGAAGATGCCAGTGGGCAGGCGCAGCAGGGTATGGACATCACACTCGTGCAGCAACTTGCGCCGCACCGTCTCCCCGGCCCCACCCTCAAAGAGCACATTATCGGGCACGACCACAGCTGCCTTGCCATGAACCCGCAGGATCGTCTTGATGTGCTGGACAAAGTTCAATTGCTTGTTGCTGGTGGAGGCCCAGAAATCGTCCCGCACAATGGTCTGCGACTCCCGCTTGAGTTCGCCCTCATCGGTGACAAAGGTGACGCTGCTCTTTTTGCCAAAGGGTGGATTGGTGAGCACCAGGTCGAACCGATCCCCAGGATCCGCGGCCAGGCTGTCATCCACCCGAATCGGGCTCTCGCTGCGATCATGGCCGATGCCATGCAGGTACAGGTTCATGACGCACAGCCGCGCGGCAGCATCCACAATCTCCCAGCCATGCAGCGCCTCTTGATTGAGATGCTGCCATTGGTCACGGCTCAGGCGATTGCTGCGCTTGATAAAGTCATGGCCAGCCAGCAGAAAACCGCCAGTCCCACAGGCTGGGTCGCAGATGGTTTGCCCCGGCTGCGGCTGCATCACATCCACAATGGCCTGGATCAGCGGCCGCGGGGTGAAGTACTGCCCAGCCCCAGACTTGATGTCCTGCGCGTTCTTTTCGAGCAGCCCTTCGTAGATATCGGCCTTGACATCGACATCCAGCCCGACCCACGTCTCCCCGTTGATCAGGTCGATCAGGCGGCGCAGCTTGGCCGGTTCCTGGATCTTGTTCTGGGCTTTGCGAAAGATGGTGGGGATGAGCCCAGCGCCCTGCCCCAATCCCGCCAGGATGTGGCGATAGTGCGCCTCCAGCTCGTTCCCTTCTTTGCCCAGCAGGCTCTGCCAGTTGAATTCAGCCGGGATCACGCTGGGTTTGCCCAGCAGACGACTGTTTTCGTCATCCATCTTGAGAAAGAGCAGATAGGTCAACTGCTCCACATAATCACCATAAGAGACGCCATCGTCGCGCAGAACGTTGCAATAATTCCAGAGACGCTGGACAATCGTAGCGGATTGGTTACTCACAAAACAACTCCCCTCATCAAAGGCCGGTCAAAGCCAGGTTGTGGATCGGACGCTGACCCGGGCAATGCTTGTTCAACTGGCGCGCGCAGCAGGGGCCCGCGATTTTGTGGATCGGCCTGCCTGAGCGTTGCGCGGGCCGCGGATGCGTTCCAGCAGCGCCGCGGCCGGCTCGTCGCGGGGATCCTGCGCCACCAATTGGCCGCTGAACGCGCGCTGGAGGATGGATTGGCGCAGCCGTTCGGCGCGGGCAAGGCTGGCAGCTACCGCCCGCTCCTGAGCGTCGATGACTGAAAGGCGTCGCTCCACCTCGGCAACAATGCGGTGCTGTTCATTGGTTGGAGGTAAACCTACAGCGTAGGAACGGAGAGACTCACCAGTGAAATGCCAAATTGTTGAACCCGTAAAAAACTTTTCCAATTGCCCGCTACTGGCGTCAGAACGAAGTCTAATCGCTAAATACCAAGGTGAGATTCCCTGTTCAGGGCGAACCCGATGGAGGGCTTTCTGTATCACCATATTTGTATCTTCACGATTCCATACAGCAGATCTTCCTGGTTCTCCACCTTCACACACTACTAACCTTTGGTGCTAGTTTGAAAAAGGTCACAAATTTGTTGAAAATTCACGTACA
>CAZIRP010000103.1:0-18974 GCA_964541665.1 uncultured Caldilineaceae bacterium
ACGTGAATTTTCAACAAATTTGTGACCTTTTTCAAACTAGCACCAAAGGTTACTATGTTGAATAGGCGATAAGCTCTCCATCGTCCGCAGATGTTTCTCTCTACGAACAGTCAATAAAATTCAAGCACACGAAGCGCGCTGCCTGGTACCTATGATGCCGTCTCTGTCGGCACAACTTGCACAACGAACCCGCTTGCAGGTATGATGTCGTTTACGGCAGCGATCAGCCTTATTTCCTTTCGACTCGACACCGAAAGCTGAACAATTAGTCACCTTTTGTCATTTCTTTCTCCTTACGCATCTTTACTCATTTTCAGTTTATCTCCCCTGAGTAATTTCCTCTGCTGGTTTTGACAAGGTATGAATCCAGAAGTGGCTTTGCTTATTGTAGCCACAAATCGGGTTGGCCTCAGGATAACAACCCTCAGTATTAACTTTGCTTATTTTTACTTTCCTTAACTTTTTGTAAATAAACCAGGAAAACTCTATGGCCCATTATGACCAGGTAGGTGGTTCGTACCGCATTCACATGATACGTTCTTTAATCGTAATCATGATCGTCCTGCTGTTGATGTTTGTGGCTTTGGTCTTCAGCTCAGAACGCGCTGATGCGCAGACAAACAATACTTCGCCAACCAGTGAAGGCTCGATCTCTACGCTTGTCGGAAATGGTGATCGAGAGTTCGGTACGGGGGAGGGACTAGATCCCTTTGGGATGGCGACGGATAGCGCGGGCAATATTTATATTGCCGACCTCTTTAATCATCGCGTCCGCAAGATCGCCCCTGATGGTGTTATGACAACGGTGGCTGGTAGTGGTCAACAAGGCTTTGATGGCGATAGTGGACCAGCCATTGATGCCAGGCTCAACTATCCCCATGATGTGGCGATAGACGCTGCGGGCAATCTTTATATTGCTGACCTGGCGAACAATCGTATTCGCAAGGTTGCCCCCGATGGGATCATCACCACTGTGGTTGGCACTGGTGATGGCGGCTTTGGCGGTGATGGTGGGCCAGCAACCAGGGCTAATATTTGGGGCCCAAAAGGTGTAGCTGTTGATAGCACAGGCAATATTTATATTGCCGATTTTGACAACGGTCTCGCTCGTAAGGTAGACACCAATGGGATTATCACCACGGTGGCTGGTGGCGGCGCTGACAAAGCCAGCAGTAGTGGTGCTGGTGTACCCGCGACCAGTGTCAATTTCACATGGCTGACAGATATCGAAGTGGATGACGCAGGCAATCTTTACCTTGCCGATGAGGCAGTGAGCCAGATCTACAAAGTAGATACCAGCGGCATGATTACGATTTTAGCTGGTACTGATGAAAAAGAGTTTAGCGGTGATGGTGGGCCAGCTGCCAGTGCCAGTTTGTCTGGTTCTAAGCGCATCGCGCTAGATGGCCTCGGTAATCTGTACATCAGTGACAGTAGTAACTCGCGTGTCCGCAAGGTAGACACAAACGGGATTATCACCACGGTGGCTGGCAATGGATCCACTGGATTTAGTGGTGATGGTGGGGCGGCTATCAGTGCGGGTGTGCCCTATCCCAATGGGATAACGGTAGATGCGGCTGGCAACATTTATATCGGTTCGGATAATCGTATTCGTAAAGTGGCGGGCAAGACGTCACCTGTTGCATTGCCAACTGCCGAGCCAACCGCCGCGCCCATCCTCGTGCCTACTGCTACACCAGAGCCCACGCTCATACCCACAATCGACCCCACGCCTGAACCGACGGTTGACCCCAATGCGCCATATTTTGAACCTGCCAGCCTGAATTTTGTCTGGCAAAAGGGGAGCCGCAGCAATCCGGCCAGTCAAAAAGTGGTGGTGCGCAAGGTTGGCGGTGCCGGATGGACGATGCATCAATGGGTTAGCGTGCCAGCGAAGCAATGGGTTCAGGATGGATTTGAGATGACCGTTGCGGTCAGCCCCGCCAATGCGAATTTGGATGTGGGTATTCACGAAACCCGCCTTGACTTCGTCACCGGTGGTGTAACCATTACCCTGCCCATCCAAATCAGTGTGGTGTCAGCCGATGGCAAGCTCCAGGTCAACCGCAATCAGTTGAATTTTGGCGGCTTTGTGGGCGATGCTATCACCGACCAGGTCGTCGGGCTAACCTTTACCAGGTTGAACAGCACGAACTGGACAGCCACTGGACCCTCTTGGCTAACACTGACTCCTGCCAGTGGTAGTGTGTCTGCCACTGCTCCAACCGAAGTGAAGGTTGGCATCAACACCGCGGCCATCCGCGCGGCAGGGAGATATACGGATACGCTTGTTGTGAGTGATGGCAAAACTACCCATAACATTGCAGTTGAACTCTTCCAGGTTGAGCCAGGTTCACCAACCATTCAGTTATTTGGTTTGGAAGTAACTCAGGGGCTGCAAAACCTGAATAGTGATATTCCTTTTGTGGCTAAGCGCCCCGTTTTTGTGCGCGGCCATGTGCGCTCGCTCACTGGCGAGCCTATACAAAAAGTCACTGCCCAGTTGATCGGCACGCGCGCTGGCGTTGAACTTGGCACACTGAGCCCAATCAACCCGGGCGGGTCGGTAAACATTATTGCCAACCCCGATCGATCCAACCTGCATGATAGCTTCCTCTTCGAGTTGCCAGAGAATTGGCGCACAGGCACGGTAACGCTGCGTCTACTTGGTCAGAGCCAGCCCATTGCCTGTGTGGATCCGGCCGAGAAGAGCGCGGCCGATGCCGTTGCCAATGACTGTACAGTTACCCTTACCTACGAGACGATTCCAGACTTACCGATTACCTACTTCCTCTATCAAGATGTGGGGAATGTCACATCGCCGCGTGGAAACAGCACGGCGAGCTTCGTGGCGACAGTTGCCCATGCCCAGGACGCCACGCGCGGGCTGATAGCCGGTTTGCCCATCCCAGGGGTGAATCAACAGATTCATGGCACGGTGCTTACTTACCCAGGTCAGCGTATGAGTTCTGCTGACAATGGCAAGGTGTTGGACAATATCAATAAGCTGTATGAAAAGGATGGCAAGCCAATTCGCCACTATTATGGCTTGTTTGCCCGTTATCCAACGACGACAGATCCCTCTGTCCAAACTCAGGGTGGTCCTGGCGGTGTTGCGCATAAGCCTGGCTTTGCGGGTATGGGTGAATACTATACCTTCCAACCGTATAGCTTGCTGAACGCGCATGAACTTGCCCACAATTTTGGTCGTAGCCATGTGGCTTGTGGCAATCCCGCAGGCCCTGACCCGAATTACCCCCATCCCAATCAGCAGATCAGCGATGCTGTGGCGGGTGATGCGGCCTATTTTGGCTTTAACATCTATAGCCAGGAGATTTATCCGCCAACGTACAAGGATATGATGACCTATTGCTGGCCGCAGTGGATTTCGCCTTACACCTATAAGGCTGTTATCGAACGGATGAAGATCCACTATGCTACAGGTGAAATGACCCAAACCGTAAGCGCGGCCAACAGCCCGGTGCTGTTAATTCATGGCAGCATTCATGGCCCGGAGAGTGGTAGCATCGATGGTGTGGTGGGTGACAATGGCATCCCTGCTCTCTCCACCGAAAATGCCTCGGGTTATAGCGTGCGCCTGGAAGATGCGGATGGTCAAACAGTTGCCACGTATCCGGTGGCACCGCAATTGATCGAAGGGCAAGCTGATGAAGGCGATGACCATGAGGACGCCATTGTCTATGCCCTGGCTGTGCCTCAGCCTGAGAATCTGGCGCGTGTGATCTTGGTCTATGAAGAGCAGCCATTGGCCGAACGCGTCGGTTCAACGAATGCTCCCACGATCACGCTGATGACGCCTGTAGAGGGTGAGAGCGTTGACCGCCAATCGCTTGTCATCGAGTGGGAAGCCAGCGATGCCGATGGCGATGCCTTACTCTTCAACGTAGACTATAGCATTGATGGCGGCGAGAATTGGCAGAAGCTGGCCTGGGATTGGCAGGAGACCACGCTAGAGGTCGATAGCTCCTTCCTCCCTGGCTCCGCGCAAGCACGTATTCGCGTGGGTGTTAATGATGGCTTTCATACGTCCTTTGTTGAGTCGGACCTATTCACTGTGGCCGATCAAGCACCAGTCGCCATCATCCTGAACACCAGGCTGAATGCCTATTATGTAGGCGGCCAGACCATCCTGCTTGAAGGGATTGGCTATGATCGGGAAGATGGTGAGGTGAGCGACCTGACCTGGTATTCGGATCGTGATGGCGTCCTGGGCACTGGCTCCACCCTCTTGCTCAATGCGGACAGTTTGAGCGAAGGCTCACATCTGATCCGTTTGGAGGCTGTGGACAGCGCGGGCCAAAGCAGCTTTGGTGATTCCACAGTGGGCGTTGTGAGCGAGGACGCGATCATTGACGCGAATGACACAGTTCGCTTCGACGTGCTCTATGATCCGCTGACCTTGCCCGCCGAGTTGGCAGTTGGGCCTACCCTGAACTTCCAGACCGCGTCCGGGGATGAACAGTTGTTGACTGAGACGCTGACCATCAGCAACTTGGGTGATGGCGATCTTCGCTGGACGGCAAACAGTGACTCGGCGTTTGTGACTTTGAGCAGCAGCAGCGGGAATACCCCGGCTACGGTAGCCGTGACCGTTGACCCAAGTGGCCTGGCCGAGGGGCTGCATGAAGGCACGCTGACCTTCACACCGGATGATGCCACTTTGGCCCCCGTGACGATCAACTATGCCATTCGTGTGTTTGACCAATTGCCAGTGGACGATACGTTGCCACGCGTCCAGGCAGAGTCGGGCACGTACACCGGGGCTGCTGCAGCAGGCGACTTCTTTGATGGCTTTGATGGAACGGGCTTTGCGGCCTACCTGGCCAGCGTGGGCGATGCCATACTCCTGACCACCACGGTTGACACGGCGGGGCCCTATATGCTGAGCGTTCGTTATGCGGCGGGCATTGATGGCCCCGCGACGGATCGCACGCTCTCCTTGTATGTCAACGACAGTAAGGTTGGTCAGCTTGTGTTTGTGCGTACCTTTGACTGGTCGGTATGGTCTGATATCAGCACCCGCATCGACCTGAACGCAGGGGATAACACAATCGAATTCCGGGTGGATGAGGATGACACTGGCACCATCAATCTTGATTATATTGACCTGGTACCCTTGCCGAATGTAGCCGCCGCATCTTCCGGGGCTGCGCCATCAGTTGCGATGTGTGATGCAACGGATGTGCCCGAACCCAGCGCGGGAGCTGTCATGGTTCGATTTGTCAATGAGAGTGGCGGCAGCGTAGCGATATCCTGGCGCGACTTTGGCGGCAATTTGCTCGAGTATCACCAGCTTGATGCAAATGGCTACGTTGATCAAGAGTCCTTCGAGACTCACGAGTGGGTTGTGGCGGATAAGGCTGGCAATGTCTTGCTCGATTATATGATCGGGGCTGAACTGACCCAGTGTGTCCTGATCCAGTAACTAGGATGATCAACCTGTGCTGGATAGGCTAATCAGCCTGTTCAGCACGGGTTGCTGAAATACCACCGCAAGGCGCGCTTCTGGTCACCAGGCCAGAAAATCGGTCGTATCCTCTGAACGGGGTGCGATGATTGCCTGAGCAATGTGACCCAGGTCAGCGCGTCAGATCGCAATAACCTTCGGCCACGCTTGTGCCATTGACCATCACCGCGGCGCCATCGCGCCCCGAGTAATGCACGCACGTGCTGAAACCGTACAAGATCGCCAGCGCCGTGCGCTAGTCACTCGGCCAGGTGGCGTGCAGGCTTGCGGTCGTGCGCCGCAAGCGCTGCATCAAGGTCAACTGTTCGAGATCGAGCAGCGCCAATTCGAGGAATTTGTCTGCATCAAACGCCGGATAGACCGCAGCCGGGCCGCGTCGAACATTTCTTTGAGCGCAGTTGATTCGGTGGTGGATTGGGGCATGACCGTTCAATAAACCACCTTGGGCGGGAACCAGATATCCTTCGGCTCGCCAGGGTACCGGGTGAGCGCTTCTTCGTCCAGTTCAATGCCGAGTCCCGGCTTGGTCGGCAGCGGGATGAAGCCATCTTGCACTTGCGGCCCAAACTTGACGATCTCGCGGTCGATTGGCCGTGAATGCAACGATTCGGTGATCAAAAAGTTGGGCGTGCACGCGGCAAATTGCACAACCGCGGCCATCGAAACCGGACCATTCGGGTTATGCGGGGCAACCGTGACGCCACAGGGCTCGGCCATCGCCGCAATCTTGCGCAACTCCATGATCCCGCCCGCGTGGCAAATATCCGGCTGGATGATGTCCACCAGGCGGTCGCGCAAGAGCGGCCAGAACCCCCAGCGCGTGTAATAGCGTTCTCCAGTCGCCAGCGGCACTTGCACCTCGGCGCGCACCCGCGCCAACATCTCATTCGCATCCGAAGGCACGGGCTCTTCAAAAAAGAGCAAGTCGAAAGGCTCCAGCGCCCGCGCAATCTTGATCGCGGCCTGCGGACCAAAGCGCCAATGGCCATCGACCGCAATCTCGGCCCGTTTGCCCACCGCGTCGCGCACCGCTTGGATGCAGCGCACCGCGTGGTCGAGCCCATCGGCAGAAATGGTAAAAAACTCGTCACCGAACGGATCAAACTTCATGCCAGTGTAGCCTAATTTTTCGACAGCGTGGGCCGCGGCTTCGCCACATTCATCGGGCGTGCCCGCGGGTGTGGGCCAGGTGTAGAGCCGAATCGCCTCGCGCACGGGGCCGCCCCACAGCTGATAAACCGGCACGTTGTACACCTTGCCCGTGATGTCCCACATGGCCTGTTCGAGCCCGCTGATCGCGGTAAAGTCGGTGACACCCTTCCAGCAGGAGGTCATGTGCCACTTGCGCCAGTGATGTTCGATCAGCAGCGGGTTTTGGCCGATCAGGTTGCGCGATAATTCCTGGATCGCGCCCAGCACGGACAATTCTTTGCCCTCCAGGGTTGCCTCGCCAATGCCCGTCACGCCTTCGTCTGTACTGATCTTCACGAAGATGTAATTGCTCACGCCAAAATTGGTCATGAATGTCTCAATGGTGGTGATCTTCATTGCTACCTCGTTCTGGTTCGTTAGAAATGCAAAGAAACCACAGATTATGCAGATTTCACAGATTTTGGATTTTCATCTTGTGTTTTGGCGGCGGTTGCGCTTGGCGCAGAGCCGCCCAATAAAAACTCTATGTAACTGATGATCTGTGATGATGTTGAGTCGCTTTGTTGCTGGTTTTGCCCTTACATAATTTCTGCCCAAGAACACTCGTGCTAGAATGGTTGGTTGGGAGGGAGAGTACCATTATGCCACAACCAGTAATCTACCTGGATAATTTACGCAAAACCTATCTGGTGCCAGAGCGCGAAGCGGGCGTGCTCGCCGCGGCCCGCAGTCTCGTGCAACGACGCCAGCGTGAAGTCAAAGCTGTGGATGGTGTCAGCTTTGCCGTGGAGCCGGGAGAGATCGTCGGCTTTTTAGGGCCCAATGGCGCGGGCAAAACCACCACGCTCAAGATGCTTGCTGGCCTGTTGCACCCAACTTCGGGCGTCGGGCGCGTTTTCGATTACCAACCCTGGCAGCGCAAACGCGAGTTCCTGAAGGCCATCACGCTGGTGATGGGCCAACGCAACCAGCTAAATTGGGACATTCCGGCCAGCGATTCGTTCGAGTTAAACCGTGTGATCTATCGCGTGCCCCTGGCTGAATATCGGCAGACGTTGCGCGAACTGACCGATCTGCTGGACCTTGGCTCGCTGATCAACAAGCCGGTGCGCAATCTGTCGCTGGGCGAGCGCATGAAATGTGAGATCGCGGCGGCCTTGTTGCACCGACCGCGCGTGCTCTTTCTCGATGAGCCGACCATCGGGCTGGATGTGACCGCGCAACGGCGGATCCGCGAGTTTGTGCGCGAGTACAATCACCGCCACGGGGCCACCATCCTGCTGACCAGCCACTACATGGCCGATGTGGAGGCGCTCTGTCAGCGCGTCGTCGTGATCCACCATGGCAGCATTCTGTTTGATGGCGCGCTCACCGAGCTGGTCAAGCGCTTTTCGCCCCACAAAACCATCGCGGTGGATCTGGAACAGCCGGTCGAGCCCGCGGCCGCCGCCGCGTTTGGCGAGGTGATCAGCCAGAGCGACAGCCGCTTGGCGCTGCGCGTCCCCAAGCTCGAAACGCCCAGAGTTGCCAGTCGGCTTTTGGCGGAATTGCCCGTCAGCGACCTGACCATCGAGGAGCCGCCGATCGAAGATGTCATCGAGCAACTCTTCGCCCAAGGAGCCACTGCATGATCGCGTCCTTGTCGGCCCTGGCAGAGATCTACGCCGCGCAATTGCGTACATCGCTCGCCGTGCAATTTCAATACCGCGCCTCGATGATGATCTGGATGATTGGCCGGGTGGTCCAGCCGTTGATCTTTCTGATCGTCTGGACGACCATTGCCGACGCGCGAGGCGGCGAAGTGGAAGGGTTTACTGCCAGCGACTTTGCCGCGTATTTTATCCTGCAGATGGTGGTGACCCAGGCCACTTTTAGTTGGATCATGTGGGAGTACGATTACATCATCCGCACGGGGCAATTCAATTTCAAGCTGTTGCGGCCCATCCACCCCATCCACGCGGACATTGCCGACAACCTGGCTTACAAAGTCCTGACCCTGGTGGTGTTGATCCCCGCGGTTGCGCTGTTGAGCTGGCTCTTTTCGCCGACCTTCAACTTTCAACCGTGGAGCGTGGTGGCCGGTATTTTCGCCGTGGGCCTGGCTTTTTTGCTGCGCTTCACGCTCGATTGGACGCTCGCCATGTGCGCGCTGTGGACCAATCGCGTCAGCGCCATCAACCAGGCGTATGAAGTATTGTTGATCTTTTTATCTGGCTTTTTTGCGCCGCTGGCGGTGATGCCGCGGCCCTTGCAAATCCTGGCTGATTTTCTGCCTTTTCGTTGGATCTTGGCCTTTCCGGTCGAGTTGATGCTCGGTCGGCTCTCCTGGCAAGAGACCTTGGCTGGCTTTGGGATGCAACTGTTCTGGTGGGCGCTGGCCTTGATTGTGCTCTCGTTCGTCTGGCGAGCTGGGATCAAACAATATTCAGCCGCGGGTTCGTAAGCGAAAGGGGATCGGGTAGAGGGATGAACCAACTCCGGGTTTTGTGGACATTTTTCCGTATCGGCGCAATGAATGAGCTTGCGTATCGCGTCAACTTCATTACGCAATTTTTTCAGGCCTTTTTGTCGCTCGGTCTGGCCCTCGGCGGATTGGCAATTGTTTTCAACCAGACCGACACGCTGGCCGGTTGGCATCCAGCCGAGTTGACCGCCCTGGTCGGCATCTATGTCTTGGTTGGTGGGCTGATCAGTTTGGTGATCCAACCCAGTATGCAGCGTTTTATGGAAGACATCCGCCTGGGCACGCTGGACTTTATGATCCTCAAGCCGGAAGACGCGCAATTTCTGATCAGCGTGCGGCAGATCGAAATTTGGAAATTGCTAGACGTGGGCCTGGGCTGCGCGGTGCTGATCGTG
Organism: uncultured Caldilineaceae bacterium; assembly: GCA_964541665.1. Classification (GTDB taxonomy): domain Bacteria; phylum Chloroflexota; class Anaerolineae; order Caldilineales; family Caldilineaceae; genus CFX5. The sequence continues at coordinate 9,500 of CAZIRP010000103.1, forward strand.
GCGCTCGTGCAGTTGGGCACCCAGATCGGCCTGCTGCAAGCCGCGGCGTTTGGCGTGGCCTTGCTGGCCGGGGCCACCATCGTCTACAGCTTCTGGCTGATCCTGGCGACCTCGGCCTTTTGGTTTGTCAAGACCGAGAACATTCTGGTCATCTTCCAGGCTATGTACCAGGCCGGTCGCTGGCCGGTGACCATCTACCCACCGTGGTTGCAGGGCATTCTCACCTTTTTGGTGCCGATTGCTTTTGCCGTAACCGTTCCCGCGCAGGCCCTGACGGGGCGCCTCACCAGCCAGACGCTGATCCTCGCGGTCGTGCTCGCTGTTGCTCTCTTCCTGGGCTCACGCTGGTTTTGGCGCTTTGGCATCAGGTTTTATGCGGGGGCCTCGGCCTAAAGCGTGCTCATTGCCGCTCAAGGATCACCAACGGGATCTCGCGGCCTGCTTTGCTCGCCTTTTTCTGATAGCTGTCGTATAGGGGAAAAAGCGCGCTCATGATCGGCCACAAGCGCTCGCGTTCGTCAGCATCGGCAATGCGTGCCTGCGCAGCGAACGATTCTTCGCCCACTTGGATCGTCACGTTGGGGGCTGCTTGCAAATTGAGCAGCCAGGCAGGGTGTTTCTCCGCCCCACCGTTTGAAGCTACCAGCAGATAACGTTCCCCGTCGCGCCCATAGATCAAGGCGGTACGGCGGAGTTTGCCGGACTTGCGACCACGTGTAGTGAGTAGCAGCGAGGTCTGGCCGCGCCAATGATGGCCCTTTCTGCCGCCACTCTTGACATATTGCTGAATATGCTGGTTGACCCAGCCAGTGGGGCTGTCGAAGATCTCTTCGTCCGTTGCCATGATTATTTCCTAACGTTGGTTGTCCCGCCGGCCATGGCCCCGACCACCAGAAAAGGCTCCTCGCCGCGCACAACTGCATCGGGTAATGGCGTGTCCGGCGCGGTGTGCGAAAGGTCCTGGCCGCAGGCAAAAAAACGAATAAAGGGTCGGCGCGCCAGGGTGCCATGCTGGCGAATGGTGCCGCGCAACATGGGGTAGGCTTCTTCCAACGCGTCGAGGACAGCGCGCTGGGTGATCGGCTCTGTAACCTCAAGCTGGACTTCGCCGCTGACGCGCGCCAGCGTGCGCAGATGGGTTGGGATCTTCACACGGATCATGGTTTCCTCGCTTCAGGCTCCGCGCTTATCGCGAACTCCGCACCGCTTTCAGATGGTTGAGCGTCGGGTCTTGCTGAAATTGGGCATATTCTGGAGACCCTTTGCTGTAGATGGCGATTCTGGACTCGTCGTCAAAATGGATGCCCCAGCCATAGGTTTTGCCCAACGGTGAAGCGCGCAGACAGGGCTGCCCCTTGGAGAAAAAACGGGCCCGCTCAGCTTCCAGGTCATCCGCTGACAGCTGATTTCTGGTTGCATAAACCGTGAAGAGCAGATCATCCGACGTATAGTGATAGGGCTGATTGTGAATCAGGTCGTATTGCATTCTGGCGATAGTCGGCGTCTCCCTTGTGGGGGGCAGCACGCCGCTTTCGACTTTGCAATCATCCGCGACTTCGATAAAGGTATTGGTGTAATTGGTCGAGTGCATCGCTTGTTCCTGTTGGGGTAAATAGGCAGACAAGTAAAATACGTAAACAGAGCCTATCCGAGCTTACTTGTTACCCTGTCTCCCTGTTTATGTTTTCTAGCCTACGGCAATACCTGGACTTCCACCGACATCACCGCAGGCAGATCGCGCACAATTGGTGCCCAGCTGTCGCCCGAATCTGCCGAAGCATAGACCTGGCCGCCGGTTGTGCCCAAATAGAGCCCACACGAAGCGAGCGAATCCACGGCCAGCGCATTGCGTAATACATTGACATAACAGTTGCTCTGCGGCAAACCCTGGGTCAGGGCTTCCCACTCGTTGCCGCCGGTGCGGCTGCGGTAGACCCGCAGCTTCCCTTCGGGCGGATAATGTTCGGAGTCGCTCTTGATCGGCACCACGTAGACGGTCTCTGGTTCGTGGGCGTGCACCGCAATCGGGAAGCCAAAATCGCTCGGCAGGTTCCCGCTGATCTCATGCCAAAGTTCGCCGCCATTGTCGGTGCGCATTACATCCCAATGTTTTTGCATAAAGAGCACACCGGGGCGCGCCCCATGCATGGCCAAACTGTGCACACAATGACCAACATCGGCGTCGGGGTCGGGCAACTCCCATTCGGACTGCAACCCCTGGTTGATCGGCAACCAGCTTTGGCCGCCATCATCGGTGCGGAAGGCACCCGCCGCGGAGATCGCCACATAGAGCTTTTGCGCATCTGTCGGGTCCTGGATGATCGTATGCAGGCACATTCCCCCCGCGCCGGGTTGCCAGAGGTGCCCTTTGACCTCGCGCAGCGTGGGCACTTCCTGCCAACTTTGGCCGCCATCGCTGGTGCGAAAGAGCGCCGCATCTTCCACCCCGGCGTAGACTGTGTCCACATCGGTCAACGAGGGTGCCAAATGCCAGACCCGCTTAAATTCCCAGGGATGTTGGGTGCCATCAAAAAATTGGTGGGTGCCGGGCTCACCCTCATAGGCAAACTCATTTTCCATCGCTTCCCACGTCTTGCCGCCATCCTCCGAGCGCTGGATCAACTGCCCGAACCAGCCGCCCGACTGGGCCGCATAAAGCCGATTGGGGTCCACCGGCGAACCAACGAGGTGAAAGATCTCCCAGCCCGCAAAGTGAGGGCCATCGATCTGCCAATCCTGGCGTCGTTCGTCCGAGGTGAGGATAAAGGCCCCTTTGCGGGTGCCAACGAGAACGCGTACACCGCTCATTGTTTGCTCCTCCAATGTTGGATATGCTAAACTAGCCCGTCGTCAATCATAAACCCGTAGCTACCAAAGTGAACTCATCGTGCTAAAAACACGCTGCTACATCCTGCCTCCACCCGTCGTCTGAATCGGCGACAAATACCCTCCAGTTGGATCGACTGCACCGGGCCCGGTGTTTGCCGCCTTCCCGCGCTTTCTCATCGGAACAAGTGTTGACGCTTCCGAGCACCCAGCTTCTCAAGAACGATAACCTGATGTTACGCCCGCCAGCGGAAAATCAGCCTGTGAACTGCTGCTGCGTAACGTGAGTGAACCATTTGATCGAGGAAGGCCTCTTTATGCACCGCTTTTTGAACTATCGCTCTGCACGCGCAGGGCTTTTTCTGGTGATGCTGGCTTCGGTGTTGTGGGGAACGGGCAATGTTTTTGCCAAATCACTCTATGCTGTCGCCGAGACCAACGCGTTCTCCGTTGCGTTTCTGCGTATGGGGATTTCGATCCCGGCCCTTTTGCTGGTTTGCTGGCTAAGCCTCGGCCAGCGGATGTGGGTGTTTCGTGCGCAAGATTTGCCGCTTATGCTTGGCACGGGCACCCTGGTAGCGCTCTATCAAGTTAGTTTTTATGCCAGTTTGCCGCGCATTGCTGTATCGATTGCCACGGTACTGGCCTTGTGCAGCGCACCGGTGATCGTCGCGGTCTTGTCCTTGCTGATCACACGCGAGCGCCCGACGAAGCCCACCTTGCTGGCGCTACTCTGCGCATTGCTGGGGACCGTGCTGCTCGTCAATCTACAAGCCGATGACATCCAAACCGATCTGCTGGGGGCTGGTTTGGCCCTGCTGGCTGGCTTTCTCTACGCCCTCAACATCCTGGTGAGCCGGAGCCTGGGGGCGCGGGCTCAAGCACATCCCCTGCAGACTGCCTTGGTCGGCTTCGCGTTTGGCGCCGTGATCTTGTTTGTAATTGCGCTCAATGCCGGTTTGGTGCTTACCTACCCAGTCACTGGTTGGCTGCGATTGGCTTATCTCGGCCTGGTGCCGACAGCCATTGGCTATGGCATCTACTATTGGGGGATGCGCACCACAACGGCTGCTGCCGCCAGCATCGCCACCCTGTTGGAACCATTGACCTCGGCGCTGATCGCTGTGATCTGGCTGAATGAGCCGCTTAGCCCGCAGGCGTTGATTGGTGCGGCTCTGTTGATGACAGCGATGGGCGTTCTGATATTGAACAAACGCTAACTTATTTCCATGCTCTTCGAGGAAGCCAGCACTTCCTCGAAGATTTATACAAACTTTGTGGTGGGATCGGATCAAGCTTCCGGCAAACTGTACTCAAACGTATAATGGTGCTGTCCGTCGACCATCTGGATGGAAAAATTGCCTGTAATCCCGGCCAATTCTTCTGTTCCCGAGTCGGGTACGACCACAACTGAAAGCTGTTGCGTACCGCGTGCCATGATGCCGTTGTGTTGAAAGATAAAAGTGCCTCGGCGGCCATGCAACGTTCCCGCAATTCGCTCAATGGCGACATAACCGGCTGAGCCTTCGGTGCTGGTGAGCGCAGTCAGCATTTCCCCGTGCCCCACCGCTTCGAGATCACCCTGAAATGTTTTGTCCAGCGCCATTCTGCCAAGCATGGCGTCTGGCGCTGACAAGGGTTCCATTGTAACGTCAAATGTACCGGTTGCTTGTCTCGTCATTGATGCTATCCTTGGGGATTACACTATCTGGTAATACTGCGTAGAATGTGTAGTCTACCTATAGACTCTACGCCGTATTTCATTCCGGTTACTCAGTTTGCGACTTCTCGTAATTCACCGCCCAGTGTACGCCATATTTGTCGGTCAGGTCGCCATAGAGCGCGCCCCACGGCGCATGATCCAACGGCATCCCCGTTTGGCCACCCGCGGCGAGGCCGTTGTAGATGTGGCGGGCTTCCTCTTCGCTGGTCGGGCTTACGGCAATGCTCAAGTTGTTGCCGACCACGAGATCGCCGATCGCATCGGGCGTATCGCTGCCCATCAGCATAGAGCCGCCCCCAATCGGCAGCGCAACATGCATCACCTTGTTGCCATCATCGCCCGCCAACTCTGCTTCGGAATGGAAATCTTTGTAGCGCAGAATGCCAAGTATCTCCCCACCAAAGACCGACTGGTAAAATTGGAAGGCCTCTTCGCACTGGTTGTTAAAATTGAGATAGGGATTGATGGTTGCCATGATTGTTCCTTTTTGAACTGGTGCAAGCTGGGTGGTACTGCCCGACGAAACAGAGAGGTAGCTATATTATTTCACCACGCAGAGCGCCTGGCGGATCTCGCCGAGATGATAGGCGGTGTGAACCACCATCGCCATGGCACCGGCAATCTCGCGTTCACTCGGCCACGTTTGTTGATCCGCGATCAACGCTTTGATGCGATCATAACTGGCGCGCAGGTCCACTTTGAGCGCTTCCCACTCTTCTGTGCTTACCCCGGTGGTTTCGCGCCAGATCTTGCCCCAATCCACCGGGTCAAAGGTTTGCGTGCGTATATTCTTCTCGAGCGTGTCCAGATAAAAGGCCACATGGTTGACTTGGGCAGCCAGCGTGGCACATTTGCCCCCGACTGGGATTGACGCTTCAACCGCGGAGATTGTCGCCAGCGTTTCAAACAGAGAAGTGCCGCGATCCAAAAAGATGCCGTGAACGTTGTCAAACGCTTCGTCTAGCAGGAGATAGAGCGCGCTTGTGAAATGTTCGGCCTGGATTTCAGTAGACATAAGGTGTTCCTCAGGCTAGGTGGGGTGGTGATAATGACCAGAACAATATAGAATATTTGTTCTAATTTGTCAAGATTCTGGATGAATTGCCAACAGTCTGGAAGTCAGACTTCTGCGCGAAGCCTGACTTCTGGCGAAGTATGGGCCTGGGCCTTTATTGCTCCGTCAGCTACTCAATCGAATCAGCTACTCAATCGTAAAGGTGATCGTGTAATTGGTGCTCGGTGTATGGTCGGCTTTGGCCAACGACACCACATAATAGCCGGGCTCGGGCAAAATAAACTCGTGCCCAATCGTGTAGCCATCTGTGCTCTCCTGCATTTCGGGGATCCACTGGTTGCCCGACGGGCTTTCGATGGTCATGCTCAAGGGCGTGCCGTCGCTGGTGGCCTCTACTGTCATGGTCTGGTCCCCACGGGCCGACAGCAGATATTGTTGGATGCCCGGGCCGGTTGGCAGCAAACCGCTCCGTTCCGCCGAAGTTGTGCCGGCTGCGAACTGCACCCGTTCGACTGGGCCCGGCTGCGGCGTCATGGGTTGCGCGATGCTGTCATCAATCGTAAAAGTGACATCGTACTGGGTTTCTGTGGCGTCGTCCGGCACCGAAAGCTGGACCAGATAATCGCCATTTGTCGGCAACGGGATCAAGGCGGTGAAGATATATACCCCGCTGGGTTGGGGCTCACCAGTCCAGGACTCGCTCCCAGGGCCATACACAGTAAAGCTGACCGGCGCGTTATATCCCACCGTTTGGATGTGCATGGTCTGGCCTGCGCTGGCGGCCAGGGCATATTCTTTGACCATGCCCGCCGCTAAGGTGCCGCTGCGCGTGGCCGAAATTTCACCCGGTTCAAAGGTCACCCGCTCGGCCAGGGTTATCTCGCCACCCTGCTCGGCTGTCTCATCGCTGGGTTCCTCCGCCGCAGGAGTGGCCACAGCCGCACTCAAAGGCACAAAATTGAGCTGGCTGCTTTCATCCGCATACCAGATGGTGAGCGCATCCGCGGTGACTTCATAGCGACCCGCACTCTGCAGCGCCTGGAGATAGGCTTGCTCTTGTTGCGTCACTTGCGCGTCCACACAGGCCATCAGCGTGCTGATCAACTCGCCAAAGACAATCGTGTCGCCCTGGAGTTGATAGCTGCCGCCAAAGCGGTTGCAGCCGCCCTGCCCCCCGGCCTGACCATCGCCAGCCAAGGTCAGCGTGAGCATGCTGCCCTCGATCACGGGCAGCTCAGCCCCAGACGGGCCAAACGAGATCAGCTGCCACTCGCTGTTTTCCAGCGCGTTGCCATTCTCTGCGGGAGGGACTTCGGTCGGCGCTGCTTCTTCAGCCGTTGCTGGTGGTTCGGTGGCCGCCGGTGTCACATCGATAGAGGGCGGCAGTGTACACCCGCTGATGAACAAAAGGGTCACCAGGGGAAGGAGGGTTCGAAAGAGATAGGCTTGCATAATGCTCCTTTCCGTAATCTACTTACCCTGAATTCGGGATAAACCCAGGCCACGCCCGAGGCGAACCGTGCAGCGCCCACTGTCTGAACGCCGCTACTTTCCCCAAATTCAGGTTGCTTTCCGTACGTCCGTTGTCTGCACTTGTGACAAGCGCTTTTTGCGCCCCACCCACCGCCGTAAGTGCACCATTCCTAAGACGTTCCCTGTTGGGAAAAGTGCCTGTATCTCGATACACAAAGAGGAGCTATATTCGCATTCATAGAAATTCTGGCCAATCTGCTCCGCTGGGCTATATCGGCGTCTCGCCCAGGCCGGCCCGCGGCCATTCCGTGCGGATGCCACCCTGGCTTCTATCCCCGCACCGGTAAAGTGATGATTTGGTAATCCTGCTCCTACTATGTATAGTTTGCAGACAAACTTGGCCCATTCAAAGTCTATCCGTAAATTCTGCGCCATAGCGGTCCGCTAAGGTCCGTTTTGGGCCCCGCAACCTTTTACGGATAGGGTCCACACCAAGGAAATGATAGCGATGTCTGTGCAAACCAGCGAGGGTTCGATGCGCGCCGCTCTGTTGTATGGTCGCCTGGATGTGCGCGTGGAAGATCTCCCCGTTCCCCAGCTTGAACAGCCGGATGATGTGTTGATCCGCGTTGCGTACAGTGGTATTTGTGGCAGCGAATTGCACGCCATCGAAGGCTATCGTCTGGTGCCGGGTGGCGAGCAAGGCCAACGGCCAGCCGGGTCGCGGCTCGGCCACGAATACAGCGGCATTGTGGCGGCAATTGGCTCCGCGGTACAGACAGTCAGTGTGGGCCAACGCGTGACGGTGGCCCCGCGCGGCCCTTGTCATCAATGCGAGCTCTGTCGCAACGGCATGAGCGCTCTCTGCCGCAAAGTGGCCCAGCGCGGCGGCTCCTGGGCGGAGTGGATCGTCGTGCCCGCCAAACTCGTGCACGCATTGCCGGATGATGTCTCGCTGGCAGTCGGCGCAATCACCGAGCCCCTCTCCGCGGCAGTGCGCATCATCGACCGGGCCAATCTGCTGGCAGGCATGAACGTCTGCGTGATCGGCGCAGGCCCGATTGGTCTGTGTGCCGCTGTGCTCGCCAATTATGCCGGTGCGGCCAAGGTGATCGTGAGCGATATCCGCCCGGGTCGCCGCGAACTGGCCCGGCAGATGGGCATCCCTGTTGTCGTGGACCCACGCGCGGAGGATCTGCATACCGTTGTGATGGATCACACCGGTGGTCGCGGCACCGAGGTCAGCATCGAGGCAGTGGGCCTGGAACCCGCGCTTTCCCAATCGTTGCAGGTCGTGGCCATTGGGGGAACCGTGGTCTGGGGTGGGCTGGCCCCGGTCGATTTGACGCTGCCCATCTCACCCAACGATATGTTTATGCGTGAATATACCCTGCGCACCTCCTGGGGTGGGATCGAATTGTTCGAACGCACGATCCGCATGGAGCAACGCATCGATTGGTCGCCCACGGTGCGCGAAGTCTTCCCCTTGGCAGAGGTGAGCGACGCGGTAACGTATGCACGGACAACGGCGGCAGGGAAAGTCCTATTGGCCATCCAGCCCGACGCGGATTCAGCCCAGTAACCCCCAGAGAACACGCGGATCTTTCCATAACGACGAAAGTAGATGCCATGCAACGGTTTTCAATTTCCAGTGAATATGCGCTGCTTTGTGACAATCCCCGCTCGCACATCGAGATCCGCTCGTTGCCCGCGAATGAGCCGATCGGCCCGCTGCGCCCCGCCCCGGCGGAGGTTGTGATCTGTGTGGTGAGCGGCGAACTCACGGTCAGCGCGGGTGATGAATCGCTCCGGTTGCACGCCATGCAAGGGGTGCAGATTCCGGTTGGGCTGGCGTGGGCAGCGAGCAGTGGATCTGCCGGGGCAAAGCTGCTGCGGGTGGATAGTTTTCACCCCGCCCTGCTCCCCGACCGGCTGCTGATGCCCCCGCTGACGCGGCTCCACTCATTCGATGTTGCCTCCAACCAGTGGCTGGTCTACACCGATCATGTGCGTGGCGGGGTGCTCACCTTTGCGCCCACCTTTGCCGCGGACAAACACTTTCACCAGGACGCGGACGAGATCTTCTGGTTCTTCGAAGGGACTTGCCGAGTCACGACGCCGGATGGTGCCGAGCTCGTCCCTGCGGGGGAGATCGTCTACACCGAGCCGGGGGAGTGGCACATCATCGAAAATGCCGGTGATACCCCGTTGCTGATGTTCCTCACGGTGACGCCCAACATTGTGCCCAGCCACACCTTTTTTGATGCCAACGGCGCACCGCACGTGCGCAACTGGGAGCCGCTCCGCAATCCACCGCGCTAAGCACTACCGTCCCCGTGTATCACCGACGTAGACGTAGGTCATGCTAATAGCATGACAACCGTGCATTCGAGGTGATTGATTCGCATAAGTATCATTGTCGCCCTGGTAGGGCGACC
>CAZIRP010000104.1:0-18307 GCA_964541665.1 uncultured Caldilineaceae bacterium
GCCCGGAATCTCATAGAGAAACCAGATAAATGTCGCATAAATCGTAGGTGCGGTTTCTAACCGCACAGGTAGGCTAGGGCCAGAATATGCGGTTAAAAACCGTACCTACTTGCTCGCTATTTGTGCGATCTCTATTTAATTTCTCTATCAGGATAGAAACTACATTGAGACAGACAATCTATCACTGATCAAACCAAAATCAAAGGAGACCATTGTGACGCAGACTGAATCACCTTACAAGGTGCGAGCCGTACAGTGTGATTACCAGGGGAGCGAGGCAGAAATTTACGAAGCGCTGAAGCGCGCCACCGATCCGCTGACCGAAAGCTGGGCTCGGCTAAAACGTGCCAAACGGATTGGCATCAAGTTTAATCAGGACAAGGAACCCCAAAATCGGGTCTATTATGAAGGCCAGTTGCAGCAATTGGTGACGGAAAAGGTTGCCCGCGCTTTTCTGCGTCTCTTGCGCGAACGCACTGATGCCGAACTGGTTGCGCCCGATGTCAGCTTCTATACGATGTACAACGGCGCGACCCTGGCGGAAACCACGACCTTTGCCCAGGTCTTCAAAGATTTTGATGTCCGCTACATCGACGGGATCACCGATGAGCACCGCGTGGTCCAGGTGCCGGGGGGTGGCCAGATGTTCCGCGAATATGTGTTGCCTGCAGGCGCGCTGGATGTCGATGAGTTCATCTCCGTGGCCAAGATGAAAAACCATGCTTTTATGGGCATCACGCTCAGCCTGAAGAATCTGTTTGGTCTGATGCCCGGCGAGCCGGATGGACATACGCGCACCTATTTCCACCACCTGGTGCGGATGCCTTATATGCTGGCCGATTTGGGGCGGATCTTTGATCCCGTGTTGAACATCATCGACGCGACAATCAGCCAGGCCGGTCGCGAATGGGGCAATGGCCGCGATGATGGTTCGGCCCCGCGCCTCACCAACACGATTGTGGCCGGGAACCACACCATTGCCACCGATGCCTGCGCCGCCCACCTTATGGGGCACGATCCGCAGAGCGATTGGCTGACGCCGCCATTCCATCGCGACCGCAACCCGTTACTGGTCGCGGCTGAGGCTGGGTTTGGCACAGTCAACCTGGATGAGATCGACTTCCAATCTGAAGTGACCGCCCCGCTCGGTGAGTTCTATGCCCACGTCACCGACCCGCGCGAGATCAACATCAGTTGGCGCCAGACTACCGCCGAGCAAGCGCTCCATTATCTGGACAATCAGCGCGCCCTGGTTGACAAATATGCCAACGAGTATATTTTGTTACAAGAGGGCGAAGTAAAATGGCACGATCCTGTGAGTGATCTGCGCCAAAGCCGCCGCAAACTGGCCGGTGGCAAGCCAGAACAGGCACTCTGGCTGAAATATGTGGATCCCGACGAGCAGGAAGGCGAACATTTCTCGGTCTATGATTTTGCCCTGCAACAAGTCAAGGCGATTCCGAGCAATTAAGGGAAGTCCAGAAACTCTTTCAAAATCTCATCCGCAGATTATGCAGATTCCACAGATTAAGTTCGCCCCTGACCGCACGCGGGGGTAGAACGGATTCCCGAGACAAATGGTTAAAAACCATCGGTCGATCAAATGAAAATACAAAATCTGGTTAATCTGTGGATGGGATTTCTTATGCAAAGAGCGCCAGTTGTTGCGCTGGCGCTTGCCCATTTAACAAGAGATAGGGGCTACTCTGAGCCGGGTTACGCAAGCCCAATGCGCGCAGATGGGCCAACTCGGTCAACCGGCCTTGACGCCGCCCCGCGATGATCGCATCCGCGAGCTTTGGGCCGATCCCCGGCACACGCAATAACTCGCTCCGACTGGCTCGGTTGACTTCGACCGGGGTTGCGCGCAGATGCTCCTCAGCCCATGCCCGTTTGGGATCGATATCCAGCCGCAGATTGGCGTTCTGGGTAAAGGGCAACTCCTCCAAATTCCAATCGTAATCGCGCAAGAGAAAGCCCGCCTGATAAAGCCGCAACTCTCGCTCGGCGGATGTCGGGGCTAAATTTTCAAAAGGTGTTTGGATGGCTGGCTGGAAGGCCGAATAATAGGCCCGACGCAGCCCCAGACGGCGATAGAGCTGTTTGCTCATCTGCAACAATTCCAGGTCCGTATCTCCCACCGCGCCCACTACAAATTGGGTTACCAAACTGGTACGCCAGCCCTCGCGTTGGCGGATCTGGCTGGCCCATTGGATGCGCTGAAACAGTTCGCTCCAAAACTCTTTTTTCGGAGCCAACGCGGCCAACCGTTGCGCGGTCGCGCCTTCAAGGTTGATCGAAACCCGGTCGGCCAAGCGTAACGTCTCGCGCACCTGGTCGTACTCTGCGCCCGGCATCACCTTGAGATGCACATAGCCCCGAAAGTTATATTTTTTGCGCAAAATCGTGGCTGTATCGATGATTTTGTCTTGTGTGGTCACGCCACCCTTGATAATGCCGGACGAAAGAAAGATGCCATCAACCTGGCCGGCGCGCTGGAGCTTGTCAAAACTCGCGGCCATCTCGTCGGGTGTAAAGCTGAGGCGCTGGGTCTTGCTGCGCCCTGCCCGAAAGATACAATAATGACAATTGCGTTCGCACGCGGTGGTCATCATCGCCATCAGCAACGGTTTGGGGCCGGTGGGGGTACTTGCTTCACTAATACAGGGGAAGCGCTTCAAAGCCGCACTTGCCGAACTGCTGGCTTTTTCGGCCAGAGGATCACCCCCTGCTGGCTCGTGGCGAGTGGCACCCTCCAGCAGCGTCAGCTTTTGCATGGTATCTGGGGCCAGCTTAAAGTTCATGAAAGGCTCCTTTCGGCTGATGGGTGATCGCACGCACTGGCAGAATGCACAAAGATCGACTAATCGGGGCGCAGCATTCAGGCCAGCATCTACATAGTATAAGAACAAACGTTCGGATTGTCAAAAATCCTGAGTCGCGCCCACTCCTCAGCGGGTCTGTATCTTTTTCTATATCCTGTGCGTGGGTGACTATCACTGGCTGGAACCGCAGGTCGTGGGTATGCTAGGTGGCGAACACTTCAAACTAGTTTTGTACGGGAAGGGAGAATTTTATGACACAGCGTTCTAAGCAATCGGGTTGGTCGCCCCTGTTTTGGCTGATGACTGGCGTCGCGGGTGGTCTGATGTTGGCCCGCTATTGGCAAAATGTTCCAGCGTCAGCCCCGGCGAAGGTGCGTAATGGGTATGATCCCCTGCGCATGCCCTCTTCTCGCTTAGGTGCCCGCGAAGAGCAGGTCACGCCGCTCTCCGCGCCGAGTGAACAATCGCCCCATGCTACTAGCGACGAGGACGATCCGGGCTCGACTGCTGCTGCTTTTGATCTGGACCCGCAAAGTGTGACGCCCGGCTGACCAACCGCGGCAACCCTGCTCGCACTGCAACTTGGGTTCCCCTGCTGATCCGACTATAATGCCAGGGAGGAACCAGGAAATCTTTCCAGCAGCGAAGCGAGGATGGCGTGCGAGCATTAGTGCAGCGGGTGAGCGAGGCAAGTGTGACCGTCGATGGTGAGGTGATCGCCGCGATTGAGACTGGATTGTTGATCCTGCTGGGGATCACCACAAGCGATGGCAAGCCCGAAGCCGAACGATTGGCCCGTAAACTAGCTACCTTGCGGATCTTTGAGGATGCGGCTGGGAAGCTAAATCTCGGCGTCAGCGAGGTGGGCGGATCGGTGCTGGCTGTCAGCCAGTTTACGCTCTATGCCGATGTGCGCAAGGGACGACGCCCGAGCTTTGTGGATGCTGCCCGGCCTGAACAAGCCCAGCCATTGTACGATTATTTTTGTGAGCAATTGGCTGCCACCGGTATTCCTGTCGAGCGAGGGCAGTTCCAGGCACATATGCAGGTTGCCTTGATCAACGATGGTCCCGTCACCATTTGGTTAGATACGCAAGAGTTTGGACAGTAATTATCTCAAAGCGGCAGCTTTCTGGCACAATGAGAGAAGGGAGATTCCATGGCCGCACGAATCAGTTATTTAGCTGCTGAAGATCCTGAAGTGGATCTGCAGGTCGCCGAAGCGATGACCGCGGTGTTAGAAGAGTATCTGGTCAGAGACGAGCTCTACCGGACACTCATGCTCCCTGGTGGTGAACAGAACTTACAGATGACTTTGGGTAGTTTGCTGACTCGGCTACATCGCCTCACGAGTGTGCAAGCCACCTTACCGGAGCCCCTGCAAGCGCGCATTGCCAGTGTGGATCAAGAAGCCCGGGCGACAATCTACAGTTTACGCACGCGGGCGCATGAACGGCTCCGGCGCGAGGTCAAGGCTCGCCTGGACAGCCTCAGATGGTACCTGGATGATTGCCCAGGCGATCATCCCCGCTGCCGGGCTGAATATCCTTTCGAGATCCGCAACCGGCAACGGATCGAAGAGATCCGCAAAGAATTGGAAACATTGCCAGCCGATCTCCAGGAACGCCTGAACGCAATCGATAGCAGCATCCGCTCGATGGCGCGCACCACCGGATTTGTCTGGGATGAGCGGCTTCAAGTCACCTATCCCCCGCAACCTTATTGGTATTTGTATCTGCGACCTTGAGGATGGACGGTAGACGACAGAGAAATGGACGATAGCTGGATAATCCGCACTATCGTCCGTCGCCTGCTGTCTGTTGCGCAATCAGGGGTTGAGCCAGCGGATGATTTCATCATGCAGGGGGCCGGCGGTGGCGATGGCTGACCGTCCCTGGACCGCGTCATTGCCCTGCCAATCGGTGATGCGCCCCCCCGCCCCTTCGATGATCGGGATCAGCGCCATGAGATCCCAGACCTCCAGAATGGGGTCGGCCATGATGTCGGCCCCGCCAGTGGCCACCAGATAGTAGCCGTGACAGTCGCCCCAATTGTTGTAGCGGAGTACTCGCTGGCTTAAGTTGCTGAATGCTGCCCCATTTTGGTAATCAAAGGCAGTCCAATAGGGAGCACCACACAGGATTGCCTTTTCGAGCTGTTGGCACGGGCGCACCTGAACAGGCCGACCGTTTAGCCAGCAGTTTTTGCCATCTCCGACCAAAAAATCATTCAAGAGCGGGTGGTTGATCACCCCCAGCACTGGCTTGCCCCGATGCAACAGGGCGATCAAGGTGCCGAACAGGTAGCTCCCGCTGACAAAGGCTTTGGTGCCATCGATCGGGTCGAGCACCCATTGATAATCGGCATCGGGCTGGTGGCGGCCAAACTCCTCCCCCTGGATGCCATGCTGCGGAAATTCGGCCATGATCAGCTTGCGCATGATCTCTTCGGCCCCGCGGTCGGCAATGGTAACCGGGCTCTGATCGGCTTTGAGTTCGATGGCATAATCCGCGCGAAACCATTGGCGGATCACATCGGCGCTGGCGTCGGCCAGCCGTTTGGCAAAGGCAATCAAATCAGGTGAGGAAGGCATGGCAGGCTACTTTCACTGAGTTGGTTGGGCAGAAATGTTGGGATCGGTCTGAAAATACTCGACGATCTTCTGCTGATCGTCCTCGCTGAGCAGGTCGCGACAATGTTGCCAGACCTCGGGCGAAAGCCTGGTGCCCTCGGCCGCGGCTTTGCGGCGCAACACTGCAAGCGCAAAATTGCTGCGCGCATTGCTCAGGTTGTCGCGCACCATCCAGCCTAACCCGGCCAGGAAGAGCAAAACCCACGACTGGCGCCCGCCCGACTGCAAGGCCCGCAATACACCGTTCAAGCCCATTCCTTCCCGATCTCCCAGATAGTAGAAGGTCAGAACCAGTTCAATGAATTGTTCATTGTCGGTCTGCGGATTGACGGTATTCGTCACCTGTTGCCACTTGCGGGCAGCTTCAGCTTCCTTGCCTTGACGCTGCAGGATGATCCCATGCCACAAGCCGGCTCGGAGCAGGGAGTTGCGGTCGCGCTGCACCCACGGCAGAGCCAGATCCAATTGATCGTGGAAGATCAGCCGGGCATAGAGCAAGTGCGGGCGCTCTTTGTAATAGGGATCGAGCGCAGCGGCCTGTTCAAAATGGCTGATGCCGGCCTGATAATCTTTGGCCACAATCGCGATGATACAGCGCAGATTCTCCAGGTAGCCTTGGTCTTCAGCGAGTGTGCTGTCGAGGGTGCGCCCGTTGGCATGACGCTGTTCGACCCACTGGCTGGCCTCTTCGATCACCGCGTGGGCTGGCTCGATCTGGCGCAGTTTGGCATATTGCATCACCAAATTGCCCCAATCCGTCAGCTTGGCCTCTGGTGCTTCGGCCAGGTCGCGCAGCACCTTGAGCGCCTCGTCGTTGCGCCCGGCTTGCGCCAGGACCATAGCGCGGCGCTGGATCCACGCGTTCTGTTCATCTTCGATAATCTGATGCACCGCGTCCAGGCTGGCCAGCGCTGCATCATACTGTTCCTGCTGCGTCAAATAGACATGGAGATTGGTTGCCGCGGTCTCTAATAATTCCTGGAGATGACCTTGATTGGCGCTGCGTTGTTTGGCCGGGAGACGTTGCAACCCGTTGCGCACTTTTTCGTAAAGCGCAATTGCCTCGTCGTTCTGGTTCGCCGCAGCGCGATGAGCCTGCCCGAGGAGATCTTCCCAGCTTCCCTTGATCACCGGGGGTTGAGGCGGTTGTGAGGATGCAGACGGCGTAGACAGATTGGTCATGGGCACACTTTCTAGTGTTGACTAGTCGATGGAATCGGGACACACAGATACGCAGAGAAACAAGTGACAAGTAAATCACATGGTTTACCTGGGCCACTTGTTTCTCTGGGTTAGCTGTTTACGAAAAGTGGTACTGAGTAGAATCTAAAAACGCTTGCAAGAGCCCATCCCCAGATTCGCCCAGATTTTTCAGGAGAAAAGCCAGAAATCTGTGTCATCTTTAGAATCTGTGGATCCCCAGGCAGTTTCTGCGTTTTACTTAGGTGTCGATCTCGCGCTTGACGGTAGAGAGCAGGGTATCCGCGCGCAATTCGGGCAAGTTGTGACAAGTCCCCCCGAGCGCTGTGGCCAACTTTTGGGCCAGGCCACGATCAAACGCCGCGTGCTCCATGTTGACCACAATCGAGCGCAGATTGGCCGCATCAAACAGACTGGCGATCCGGTTGGCCTCTTCCTGGGCCGGCATCCCCGTCATGCTGACATTGCCCGCACCATCGGTCAGGACGATCATCAGCGGGCGCAACTCGGTATCGCGGCGCCGCGCATTTTCGATCACCTGCCAGGCCATCAACAGGCCACTGCTGAGCGGCGTTTTGCCCCCCACCGGTAGATCCTTGAGCGCCTTCTGGGCTAGCTCAACGCTGCTGGTCGGTGGCAGCACCAGGCGGGATTTGTCGCGCTGAAAGACGACCAGCCCTACCTGATCACGGCGCTGATACGCATCCACCAGGAGGCTGAAGATACAGCCCTTGGTGGCTTCCATGCGTTCGCTGGCGGCCATCGACCAACTTGCATCCACCACAAACAGGATCAGATTCCCGGTGCGGCGCACACGCACCTTGCGTTGCAGATCTTTCTTGCGCAATTGCAGCGCCAGATCATTGGTCGCTTCGGCCAGGCGCTGCTGTTGAAAGGGTGCAGCAGCCCGCAACGTTGCATCAAACGCGATATCTTCTGGGCGGCTACCAGCCGGTCGGGCCTTGATGTAGCGCCCCCGTTTGCGCTCGGTGCGGGTATAGGTCCGCTTGCCCGCGCGCTCACGCGTCATCTTGTCGAGCTGGGGAGAATCCAGCCGTTTTACCTCAAATGTATCGCCGATCTGAACCGGCTTGCGACCCCCTTTGGCGTCTCCGGGCGACGAGCTCTGCTGGGGCGAAGCATCGGGTTGGGCGGCAGCACCTTCACCACCTTCCCCGGTATCCGCCGCATCCGACTCATCGCCCTCTAGACTTTTTTTTCGTCAGCTCCGGGGCGGCCATCCATTTCCGCGCTTTCATTCTCATCCGGTGCATTCTGTTCGGCATCGGCCCGGGCCTGACGCATGTTGGTCTGGAGCTGATCGGGGTTGAGCGCCGATTCCTGGAATGGCTGCTTTTTCATCCGATGCGGCAGCGCCAACTCGGCGGCCAGGAGAATGTCGCGGTCGTTGATTTCAAAACGCCCGTCGAGCGCGGCCTGCGCGCGCGCGGTCTTCAGGATCACAATGTCGGCCCGGTGACCATCCACCTTGAAGCTGGCGGTCAATGCCGAGATCGTGTAGAGATCTTTGTCGCTGTATTTGACCATGGGGTAGCGCTGGCGAGCTTCGAGAATGCGCTGGGCATACTCGGCTTCGGTGCCTGCGTAGGCTTCGCTGAACCCTTCAGGGTCTTGTTCAAACTGAATGCGGCGGCGCAAAATGTCGACGCGCTGTTTGGTGTCGACCAGGCCGGAAACGTCCACGGCATGGGCGAAACGATCCAACAATTGCGGGCGCAGATCCCCTTCTTCGGGGTTCATGGAGCCAACGAGCACAAAGTGGGCTGGGTGCTGGAAGCTGATGCCTTCGCGCTCAACCACATTGACACCCATGGCTGCGCTGTCGAGCAGCAAGTCCACAACGTGATCGTCCAACAAATTGACTTCGTCGACGTAGAGCACACCACGGTTGGCCGCGGCCAAAATGCCCGGCTCAAAGTGGCGTTCACCACGTTGGATGGCTTTTTCGATGTCGAGCGTGCCCACAACGCGGTCTTCGGTGGCGCTCACGGGCAGATCGACAAAAGGGGTGGAGCGAATTTCCGTGGGCAATGGGCCTTCAGCCGCAAAGCGCTCACGACATTCGTCACAGTAGAGATCAGGGCGATTGGGATCGCAACTAAATGGACACCCAGCCACACTCTCTAATTCAGGGATGAGCGCGGCGAGCGCACGTGCGGCTGTCGATTTGGCCGTACCACGCTCTCCACGGATCAGCACACCGCCAATCTGCGGGTTGATGGCGTTGAGGATCAGCGCACGTTTCATGCGCTCCTGGCCAACGACAGCGGTAAAAGGATACGTTGATCGCATGAGAAAGTCCTTCGGTCGGTTCGGAAAAACGATTACAGGTGCTATCAGTTTACATACGAAACCGCAGCGGCAGAGCAAGGACGGCACCTCTTACATTGCCCTGTCATCTTCGCTGCGGTGAACAAGCTTTGGCAACTTAGGTTCATTATAATCACGGTCGCATCAAATTTCCATTTTTTAAGGAGACAAAATGCGTTTGGAAATAAGAAGCGGTATCCGCTATGGATATTATACCGTACTTGTCAACTGTGAACCGTGAACCGTGATGAGTGATGACTGACGATGGACGACCGACGTTTGACGCATGACGTTTGACGCACGACGCATGACGCACGACGTTTGACGCATGACGCATGACGAATACTGAACGGTGAATAATGAATAATCAATGGTGGATGATCCTTCACGTTGTCACGCATTACGTTTGACGTTTGACGCATGACGTTTGACGAATACTGAACGGTGAATAATGAATAATCAATGGTGGATGATCCTTCACGTTGTCACGCATTACGTTTCACTCATCATCTGGTAAAATGAGTTGAAACTTTTTCGTACCGAATCCGTATTGTCGCGTGTGGAAGAAACCAAACAACCAAACGTAGCCATGCAAGACCGGTCAAGGCCATACGCAAGGTAAGATCAATTATGTACGAGCAGGAAGAAGCCTGGGTGCGGCAGGCCCAAGCGGGTAACCCGCAAGCCTTTAGTCGCTTGGTAGAAGCTTATCAGCGCCCAGTTTACAATTTGACCTATCGCATGTTAGGCAATCCGCAAGAAGCTGAAGATGCCGCGCAGGAGACGTTTTTACGGGCCTATGCGCGTTTGCGGCAATATGATGCCAATCACAAATTTAGTACATGGGTGTTGTCGATCGCCAATCACCATTGTATTGATCGCTTGCGCAAGCGGCGCACGACCCAAATCTCGATCGACGATAACCCCGTTTTGCAGAATCTGAAAGAAGATTCGCTGCAACCTGAAGACGTATTGCTGAACAATGAACAAGCTGGAGAATTGCAAGCGCTGCTTAATCGTCTGGAGCCCGAATATCGCACGCCCCTGGTGCTGCGCTACTGGGAAGATTATAGCTACGAGCAGATCGCCGAGACAATGGACCTGACCATTGCCGCGGTCAAAAGTCGGCTTTTCCGGGGTCGTAAACAGATGGCTGATCTCTATCGCGAAACACAAATGGCAATCTCGCCGCCCTCCGCGGGCTCGCGCCATGCGTCGCCCGAAACAACCAGGCGTCCGCAAGTTGATCAGAAATTGATGTTGTGGCGCACGGCCTTATCCGGCGCATAAGAGCAGGTGAATGATGAGCGAACAAGCAACCTGGGGCACGCTGCCCGCACAACCTACGCCGGCCATGGAAGAAGAGTTTATGCTCTTGATGTCGCTGCGGCTGGACGACCTCTTAGACGAGGCCGAGCTTCGGCAATTTGAACACTATATCAGCCAGTATGCCGCTTTAGCCAGGCAGTGGCGTGAATGGCAGCAGCTTCACCAGGCTATCCAGGCCGCGCCCTACGCTGAACCATCGAGCAATTTTCTGTCCAAGGTGGAACAATCGGTGCTGCAACAAAATCGACGCCGTCAACTCTGGCGCGGTTTGCTCTTTGGCAGCCTGATAATCGGCCTCTGGATGGTGCTCCTGGTGACGACGATGGGGTTGGGTGCCTATCTCCTGATGAACCAGAGTGGCTGGCTCACCTCACTGCTCTACAACCTGGCCTATGTCTCCTCGGCTGTGGCCGATTGGTTGGGCCTTGTCCGCAGCACTTTTGATTCGGTGGTGGTTTTGCCCCAGGCACCGCTGGTGGGTGTGGCCTATCTCTCGTTGTCCGTGGTGTTGCTCAGCGCGTGGGTGCGCTTCCTGCGTCGCACCACAGTCGACGCGGTGGTTGAGACCGAGGTTCTCTCGGTATAACGTTCCGGGGATTGCATATTGGGCTGTCAGGCCCTTTTTCTGGTTACCACGTATGATGCTGCGAACTCATTTCCGCCAACGCCTGCGTTGGTCCCTAAGTGCAGGACTTGTCATTCTGCTCTCTGTGCTGCTGCTGCGGGTTGATGTTGCCCAGGCAGTTGAACCGATGCCGCTCGCCGCGCAATTTGGCGGCAATACCTTCACGAGCGATCTGACCGTTGCGGCGGGTGATCGCTACGAAGGGGATGTCACCGTCCTTTCCGGCAATGTGCTGGTCCAGGCCAATGGTGCGATTGAAGGCGACTTGATGGTACTGAGCGGCAACATCGACATTCAGGAGGGGAGTGAAGTCGGTGGTGATGTTGCCGCGCTGAGTGGCAATATTCGGGTTGCCGGGCGGGTTGAGGGTGATGTGGCTGCCATGAGTGGCAATATCGACCTGGCTGCCAGCGCAATCGTGGAAGGGGATGTCAGCGTCGTCAATGGTGATCTGCAACGAGCCCCCGGCGCGGTGATCGAAGGACAGCTGGTGCGTGGGCGAGGCTTCCCGTTTAGTGGCCGTTTCACCGAGAACCCCGAGACTGAATCCCAGCCCCGGGTCGAAGTGCAGCGCGATGCTGGCGGTTCGTTCCTGGGCTGGCTGGGCCTGCTCCTTTTTCGCCTGGTCCTGGCCGTGCTCACCACTGGCGGGATTGTGGCGGTGGTCGGCGTTCTGCACAATCTGCGCCCTGAATTCCTGCAGCCGATTTACACGGTCATGCTTGAACGCACGGCCTACAGTTTTATTGTGGGCTTTTTGGTGAACCTGGTTCTGGCAGGGATCACCTCTGGCCTCATGGCGACGCTGATCCTCTGCCTGGGTGGGATCGCAACCGGCCTTATCTTGCTCGTCTTAAACCTGATCGGCTGGGCGGTCGTGATGCAGGCCGCGGGCGAACGCCTGAACAATGGGTTGAAGACGTCGATGCGTCCGCTGGCCAGCACGGTATTGGCCGCGCTGCTGTTGACCGGTCTGGTGGCTTTGTTGTGGGCACTCGGCGGTTGCTTCCGCTTCTTTGGGGTTTTGCTCTGGTTGCTGCTTTCATCGGCTGGGGTGGGGGCCGCCTTGGTGCACTGGCTCAAATTGGATGGCTCCGGCCAATCCCCAACTGAGCCTGCGCCCGAACCTGCTGGCCCGCAACCGAATGCGCCGACGGGCGAGCCCCCGGTCGATCTGCCCCCCGCGGCGGCAGATGAAAGTCACGCCGCGCCAGCAACAGGGTCCACCGAACCACCCGCGGATCTGCCCGACGAGCGCGCCGCGACAACCGAAATTTCTGCTGCCGAGCCCCCGGTCGATCTGCCCCCCGCTGCGGCGGATGAAAGTCACGCCGCGCCAGCAACAGGGTTCACCGAACCGCCCGCGGATGTGCCGGTTGAGATTGTTGAGCGGCCAGAGCGTGCACAGCCCGCGACCGAGCTTCCAGGTGGAGCCCCCGCGGATTTCACGGTGCTGCGCGGGATTGGCCCAGCCATGGCCCGCCGGTTGAGTGATGCGGGTATTGTTTCCTTTGCCGATTTGGCTGGTCTCACGCCCGAGGAGCTCGCCCGCAGCTTGGGCTGGTCGCTCGAACGTGTGCTGGCTGAAGATTTGCTCGGGCAGGCCCGCCGCCGCGCAACGTTATAAGGCTATTCCTCACGCAGTAACCCGGTCCGCTGCTAGCAAACGGTTGATCAACGCCAGCAGTGGGCCGTGTTGTTCAAACCCACTCTCGCTATAATCGGTGATCCCCAGGTAGATCCGCTCGCGTGTCCGGCGGATCAACCCCAGCAGCAAG
The DNA here is from genome assembly GCA_964541665.1 of uncultured Caldilineaceae bacterium. Classification (GTDB taxonomy): domain Bacteria; phylum Chloroflexota; class Anaerolineae; order Caldilineales; family Caldilineaceae; genus CFX5. Next base: position 12,721 of record CAZIRP010000104.1, read on the forward strand.
CGATGCAGCGTCTCCTGGCGAGTTTGATACTCAGCCGCATCGCTCCAGACCTCCTGCGCGGGCCAGTGTTGGGTCAACACGTAGGGGTGCGTCAATGGCTGATAGAGCCGCTCCCACCATCCACTTGCACCGATGTCCAGCCAAAATTGGACGGCCACCGGTCGGTTGCGCATCAGAAAAGTGTAGGCCGGGGCCAGAAAGACAGCATCTTCGGCAGTGCGCCAGCCCGGCACAAAGAGTGCACCGAGCGCGCCACTTTGCACCAAACGCACATACGCTCGGCCCAGATCAAAGGTGTTGCCCTCGGTAGTCGCCGCGCTCTCCATGGCCCAGCGGAAATTGCGCGCCGACTCCACCAGTTGATTGGCCACCCGCGCCCCATCTCGATCCTCGTGAAAGCCGTACCCCGGCTGACTCAGCACTTCGCCAAAAAGCCGGGCAAAAAATTGATCCAGCGGCGCGAGTTCGGGGGTGGCTCGATACGCGTAAATCCAATCGCGCAGCCGATCATACGCCTCGCCCAGCGCGAAGGTGATCCGCTCCTGCATCTCGCCAACCAGTTCGCCAAAACGCCCCAACTCAATCGTCCCGCGGCGTTCGGGGTAGACGATGCGGGTCAACAAGTGCGCCCGCACAGGATCCAGCCCCTCAATCGCCAGGATCAAAGCCAGGGTGACATCGGGCGTGGCCGGGCGCACGCCCCAGTGGGGATGGGCCAGACAGGCCAGCGTCAGCAGACAGCGCGCCGCCGGTTCAGCCTCAAGTGCCCGGCTTGGGCGGTGGGTGGTCAGTTCAATCCCAGCCTCGTTGAGCCCTGTTTCCAGGCTGAAACGTAAGGCATCACTCACAAATGGCGCCAACACAGCAATCTCGCCCGGCGGCACCCCATCCTGCTCCACCAGCCGTTTGATCTCCTCGACTGCCCAGCGGATCATCTGTGGATAAAAGCGGAAGCCGGTGCCGGGCACGATCAGCGGGAGTTGGGCAATGGGCGCAGGTGGTGGGGGTGGCGTCCCCGCCGCGGGTCGCTGCAAGATGCGGTCGATGCGCTGGCTAAAGCTCGCCAGATCTGGCGGCATCACCCAGCTTTCGTCCAGGCGGATTTGCTGATCGCACGCCGCGGCCAGATCGGGCACACCCGCCGGGGCGGCGCCCAGAAAGACACGAAATCCAGCATTCTCGTCGCTGATCAACAATGCGCTTTCCAGATGGGGCAACCATTGCAACACCAAACGTTGCGCGCTGATCGTGTCCTCTTCGACATTATCAAAAATCAAGTGTCGGTGCGAGCGGAAGAGGTGGGTGCGGCTCCACTCGTTGACCAGCACTTGGCGGTTGAATAATTCAACTTGCAAGCTAAAGTCGATCAGTGTCCGCTCCATGCAGAGGCGGCGAAACCCCTGGCTGATCTCCTGCGCGGCCCGCAACGCGTTGAGCCGAGCGGTGCGCTGCTCGCCCCCGGGCACGGCCAATTCGAGCCGTTGATAGGCTTCGTCGATGGTGAACCCTTGCAGCGCAGCCTTGTTGAGATTGTCCAGCACCTGGCTGATCACGCGGTTGCGCTCGATGCGGATGCCATCAAACTCGCCGCGTGCCAGCGCGTCGTCCACCAGTTGCGACATGTGGAATTGGCTGGTCTCCAAGTTGAGAAAGGTTGGCTCGCGGTGGGCATCAGCGAAACCAGCGACGTTGGCCAGGAGCGGCCAATAGAGCTCGACCGAGGCGCGCGCCAAACCGGCAAAGGTCGTGACCCGCACGGGCGGCCCAGCTGGTTGATCTGCCCCGCGCAACACGCGTGTGTAGGGATCAGCCAACGTCCGCTGCGCGGTCAGCACCAGAATATCGTCCCCGCGGGTGCGTTCGCGGCTTAATAACCATTGAATACGGGCTAGCCCCAGGCTTGTCTTACCACTGCCAAATGGGCCAGCGATAAAAAGTTTGTTGAGGGCCTGAATGTTGGGTAGAATAGACATTGGCATGACACCATTTATTTTCCGATAAAGCGAACCCCGAACAGAGGCTTCGGGTTAGCGCTTCTATTATACCATCATTGTCAAAGGAGTTCCTGGTATGCAAACTTACGCTATCCCGCTGGTACCTGGCCCGGTTGAGGTGCCCGCTGCCGTGCGTGCTGCCTATCAACAGGCGTATGGCAGCCCCGACCTGGAGGATGAATTTTTTGAGTTGTATGCAGCCTGCGAGCGCGGCCTGCAGCAGATCCTGGGCACCGAGCACAGCGTGACGATCCAAACCGGCGAAGGGATGCTGGCACTGTGGGGCGCGCTAAAAAGTGTGTTGCAACCGGGCAACCGGGTCCTGGCCGTGGCAACCGGGCTCTTTGGCTATGGCATCGGTGACATGGCGCGTTCGCTGGGTATGCAGGTGGAAACGGTCGGCTTTGGGTACGCCAATAGTGCCGACCCCGAGGTCGTGCGAGCGGCGGCGCGGCGTTTTCGCCCGCATTTGATCACCGCTGTGCATTGCGAAACACCCAGCGGCACCCTCAACCCGCTGGGGCCGATTGGCGAGATCGCCCGGGAGGTGGATGCGCTCTATTATGTGGATTTTGTCGCCAGCGCCGGTGGGGTCGCGGTGGATGCCGATGCGAACCATATCGATCTCGGGTTGTTGGGCAGCCAGAAAGTGCTCAGTTTGCCCCCGGACTTGTCGATGGTGAGTGTCAGCGAGCGGGCATGGGCGCGCGCCGCGCAGGTCAACTATGCGGGCTATGATGCGATCCTGCCCTGGCGCCACGTGGTGCGCGAGCGCTATTTCCCCTACACCCACAACTGGGCTGCGCTGGCTGGTCTTCGTGTAGCGACAGATAATCTGCTGACGGAAGGATTAGCGCAGGCCTATCAACGGCACGCCAGCGCGGCCCAGGCCTGTCGCGATGGGTTGCGCGCCCTGGGCATTGATCTCTGGGCTACGGATGAAACAATGGCCGCGCCGACGGTCACTTGTGCGCACGTGCCGCAGGGCTGGACCTGGCGAGAATTTGACCAGGCGCTGCGTGGCCATGGCATGGTGGTCGGCGGGAACTATGGGCCGCTGGCCGACAAGACTTTCCGCGTCGGCCATATGGGCACGCAGGCGGATCTGGCGTTGGTGCAACGTGGGCTGGCCGTGATTGCCGAGGTGATGAAACGATGAACCTGCACGATCTGTTTGCCATGCCGCGGCAGCGCGCGCCGAGCAAAGTTGCGCTGCACTTTGTCTCTGAACAAGGCGCAGAGACGACCTACACCTATGATCAATTATATGCAGCCGTCGAGCAACTGGCCGCTGGGCTGGCCGCGTGGGGTCTGCGCCATGGTGATCGGGTCGCCTTTTTTATCGGCAACCGGCCCGAATTTGTGATCGCCTATCTGGCTACGATCCAACTCGGCGCGATCATGGTGCCGATCAATCTGCGCTATCGACAGCGGGAGCTGAGCCATATCCTGGCAGATGCCGCCCCGCGCCTGTTGGTGACCGAACAGCAGCATTTGCCGCTCTTTGCCGAACTGGCGGATGCAGACAAGGCGTCGATCCAGGCGATTGTGCTGGCCGAAGAATTTGCGCAATGGCAGCAGCCCGGACCGCCTGAATCAGCCCCGCTCGTCCAGGCCGACGATCTCGCCTTGATCATGTATACATCCGGCACGACGGGGCGCAGCAAAGGGGCCATGCTGAGCCACAACAATGTCCTGGCAACGGTGACAAGTTTGCTCGCTGCCTGGGCGTGGCAACCTGAGGATCGGCTCTTGCTTTGCCTGCCGCTCTTTCACACGCATGGGCTGGTGGTCGGTCTGCATTGTGCCCTGGCCTGTGGGGCAACGGTGCGGCTGCGCCCTGGTTTTGATTGTGCGGCCACCATTCGCGAATTGACGAGTGGTCAGGCCAATCTCTTCTTTGCCGTGCCGACGATCTATGTGCGCCTGGTCGAGGAATTGCAGCAATTGCCGCCACAGAATTTCCGCGAGATGCGCCTCTTCTGTTCTGGCAGCGCACCCTTAGCCGCCGAGACAATGACCACTTTTGCCGAGCTGACTGGTCATACGATCCTCGAGCGCTACGGCATGACCGAAACCGGCATGAATCTGAGCAATCCCTACAGCGGCGAGCGGATTCCGGGCAGTGTGGGCACGCCCCTGCCTGGCGTCTCGTTGCGGATCGTGAATGAGCGCGGGGAAGATGTGCCATTGGGCGAAGCGGGCGAATTGTTGGTGCGCGGGGCCAATGTCTGTCTGGGTTACTGGCAGGCAGCGGAGAAGACGCTGGCTAGTTTCAGCAGCGATGCCTTTGGGCGCCAATGGTTTCATACCGGCGACATTGCTCAGCAAGACCCGGCCAATGGCTATGTGACGCTGTTGGGGCGCAGCCATGAATTGATCATCAGTGGTGGCTTTAACATCTATCCCCGCGAGATCGAAGAGATGCTGACGACCTTTCCGGGCATCAGCGAGGCCGCGGTGGTGGGGCAACCCGACCCCAAATGGGGCGAAGTGCCCTGCGCCTATCTGGTGTGCAGCGCACCGATCGAGCAAGCTGCCCTGCTGGCCTATTGCAAGACCCAATTGGCAAGTTTCAAAGTGCCCAAAACGATCCACCTGGTGGCTGAATTGCCGCGCAACGCCATGGGCAAGCTCCAGAAACATCTGCTCAAGGACGTGAGCGGGCAATAGAAGATCTGTGCTGTGGGCCGCACTGTCAATGGATACGCAAAACGGATTGCTGGGTGATCATGCGCTGTTGGTGACCGCCACCATCTCGGCGATGATTGCCACCGCGATCTCTTCGGGGCGCCGCGCCGAGATCGCCAGCCCAATCGGCGAGTGGATGCGCTCAAGTTGCTCGGGGCTGAGACCGAGCTCCAGCAGGGCCGAGCGGCGGCGGGCATGGGTTTTCCTGGAGCCCAGCGCCCCAATATACCGAGCCGGGCTGGCGAGGGCAGCCGCCAGTGCCGGCACATCGATCTTTTCGTCGTGGGTCAAGACAGCCACATAACTCGCTTCGTCGATGCCCAGTTCTGGCAGCAGATCCGCGGGCCAGCCGAGCAGCAATTGATCCGCGTGCTCAAAACGTTCCGAAGTGGCAAAGGCCGAACGCGCATCAACCACGATCGTATGCAGCCCCAGGGCCTTGCCAAAGGTGACCAGGGCAATGGCGATGTGCACTGCGCCCACAATGATCAACTTGGGTGGCGGGGCGTGAACCTCTACAAATACTTCGACCGGTTCACCCGCCGCCTCCAGGGCAAAACGGCTATTTTGCTGGGTGACCAACAAGGTTTGGGCCCGCGCTCGAATCTCCTCATCCAGCGCGGCATTGCCGAGGCTGCCCACCGAATCACCATTGGGCCAGAGAAGCAACTTTTGGCCGATCCCGGGGCCGGCGATGAGTGTGGCAACCGCGATCAATTTGCCTTGTTGAATTGCCTGCGTAAGAATAGCGAAGTGATCGGCCATGACAAAATCCCTCTGCAACTGAAATCTGCGCTGATGATGATTTGCCCGAACGCTGGTGGAATTGGAGATGTGGTGCGCCTATTAACCTTTGGTGCTAGTTCATAAACTGAACTGGGCAATGGAGAGGTGGACAAAGC
>CAZIRP010000105.1:0-18227 GCA_964541665.1 uncultured Caldilineaceae bacterium
TTTGAACCTGCGTTCCTGCTCGCTTCCCGCACTGCCTTAACCCGAACTCACGTTAGGTAGACAGATAGACAGGCAGGTAGACAAGGGTCGGACTTGATTCCTTGTCTACCTGTTTTCTTGTCTACTTATAGAGAAATCAAATAGAGATCGCACAAATAGCGAGCAAGTAGGTGCGGTTTTTAACCGCATATTCTGGCCCTAGCCTACCTGTGCGGTTTCTAACCGCACCTACGATTTATGCGATATTTATCTGGTTTCTCTATTATTTCCCAGATCACTCACGGGCGCGCGGGCGTGCCATCTGGCCAGCGGGTTTGCGTCCACTGCTCGACCCAATCCTCGCAGGGATATTTCGCCGCCAATTCCTCATCGATGTCGATGCCCAAGCCGGGTTTTTCGTTCGGATACATATAACCGCCGCGTACTTCGGGCAGGCCCGGGAAGATTTCGTAGAACTTCTCCGAGAAGCGACACCATTCCTGGATGCCAAAATTGGGGGCCCACAAGTCCAGGTGCAAATTGGCCGCATGGCCGACCGGCGACGTATCGCCCGGCCCGTGCCACGCGGTGCGCACGCCGTACATATTGCAGAAGAGCGTCAACGCCCGCGCCGGGGTGATGCCACCAATCTGGCTGACGTGGACACGCATAAAGTCGATCATCGTGTCGGTGACCAGTGGCATCCATTCGCGTGGATTGTTGTACAACTCACCCATGGCGATGGGGGTAGCGCACTGGTTGCGGATGCGATAGAACCATTCTTGCTGCTCGGGAGCCAGCGGATCTTCCAGGAAGAAGAGCTTAAATTGCTCGACATCTTTGGCAAATTGCACCGCATCGACCGGGGCCAGGCGTTCGTGGATGTCGTGCAGCAATTCGACTTCCTCACCCACGGTGCTGCGCACATGATCCATCATCTTGAGCATGTTGCGTGTGTACGCGCGCGGGTCATAATACGCGCCGGGCGGAGAGCCTTCGGGTCGGCGCTCGTTTGCCCCTTTGCCCCCGTAGCCACCCATCTGAATGCGAATGTAGTGATACCCGGCCTCCATGTGGCGGCGTACACTCTCTTCGACTTCTTGCGGGGTGCGGCCATCGGCGTGGGTATAGCAGGCCGCGGCCTCGCGCACCTTGCCCCCCAAAAGCTGATAGACCGGCATATTGGCAATTTTGCCCTGAATGTCCCACAGCGCCTGGTCAATCCCCGAGATGGCATTGTTGAGCACCGGGCCATTGCGCCAATAGCTATTGACCATCGCCATCTGCCAGAACTCTTCAATGCGGCTGACATCGCGGCCAATGGCAAAGGGGATCAGATGTTTTTCGAGCGCGGCGACAACTGCGTGATAGCGTTGCGTAAAGGTGGCACAGCCGAGGCCATATAAGCCTGGCTCCGAAGTAATCACCTTGACGATGATCAGCCGTTGCCGCTCCGGCTGGGTGGTGATCACTTTGATATCTTGAATGGTAATCGGCTTGGTCAACTTCGGCTCCTCCATCCTCTTGAAGCGATAAACTAAACTTGAAGCGATAAAGTGGTTTACAACTTGATAGAACGTGCGATGCAAGCAAAACACGGACGACCGCACACCGACGATCACCCGTGATTGTAGCATAGATTGTACGCGAGACCATCATCCCTGGGGCGCGACTTGCATCCGCCGCGGCGAGGTGATGCTCATTGAAAAGAGCGCGGCAACCAGGCCCAGCAAGGCCGCCGAGAAGAAGGCGAGCGTATAATCGCCCAGGCTATCGCGCATCACACCGCCGATGTAGGCCGCAAAGGCCGCGCCCACCATGTGCGAAAAGAAGATCCAACCGAAGAGTGTGCCGACCGAAGTTTTGCCAAACCGTTGCGCGGTCAGGTTGATCGTCGGTGGCACAGTGGCGATCCAGTCCAACCCGTAGATGATGGCGAAGATCAGCAGCCCTTGCATGTCGGCCACAAAGGGCAGCAAGGCAATCGAGACGCCGCGGAAGGCATAATAGCAGGCCAGCAGCCAGCGATTATCGACCCGATCGCTCAGCCAGCCCGAGGCCAGCGTGCCGATGATGTTCATCACGCCCATGAGGCTGACCGTGCGCGCCACCAGGACGCCATCAAAGCCATGATCGATGGCATGGGGCAACAAGTGGGTGCCGATCAGGCCGTTGGTGGTGTACCCGCAGATAAAAAAGCTCAGGGCCAGCAACCAGAAATCACGCGTGCGCATGGCTTCAAACAGGGGAACCTGGCGGGGCAGATCCAGCGGATCGATGGCGGCCGCGCTGCCTGCCTCATCGCCCAGCGCGCGCAGTCCCTTGTCGGCAGGTCGGTCGCGCATGAACAAGAGCACCGGCACCAGCAGGATCGCACAGATCACCGTGGCGACCAGGATGGCGGTTCGCCATCCGCTGCTGGCGGTAAAGCTCATCATGCTGGGCAAAAAGAGGAGTTGACCCGCGGCAGAGGCGGCACTAAAGAGGCCCAGGATCACCCCGCGGTTGGTGCGGAACCAGCGATGAACCACGGTCGCGCCGAGCACGTTGGTGACTGCGCCGGTGCCGATGCCGGCCACGATGCCCCAGAAGAGATGAAATTGCCAGAGCGCGCTCATCCTCAGCGTGCCAGCCAGCCCGGCAATGATCAAGAGCAGCGCCCCAACCATAATGCGCCGTGGGCCAAAGCGCTCCACCAGCATCCCCGAGATCGGCGCGCCCAGGCCAAACCAGAGAATGCTGATACCGATAGCCAACGAGATATTGGCCCGGCTCCAGGCGAATTCGGCTTCGAGCGGGTTGATCAACACGCTGGCGATTGTGCGCACGCCCGACGAAGTCAGCAGCACCGCAAAGGTGATCAGCGCGACGACCCACGCATAATGAAGCCCCTTGCCTTGCCCCGTAAGCGCGCGCTGCTCAGACTGATCGAGACGTGACATACTTGTCGCTCCTGAACCTCAAACCCACAACCTTCGCGTCTATCCGTAAATGCTGCTGTACTATTCGGGGCCGTGGACGAGTTCGTAGGGCATAAAAAATTCGCGGGCTTTGGGGTCATCATACCCTTCGAGCCAGGTGGTCTCCAGCCCGCGGCTGCTGATCGCCGCCTGCACAATCGCTTTGTTGAAGCTGTGGACGGTCGAATGATTCAGGTACTCTTCCACCGGCATCCAGAGACACTCTTCGATCTCCTCCTGGTCCTGGACGATCTCAGTGCTGAGCGGTGACAGCCGCGCGACAAAATAGATGTCCGACTTGCCATAGCGATAGCCATGCCAGTGGCGCAGACAGACCAGCGCCTCGAACTTGGTGCGAATGCCGGTCTCTTCGAAGACCTCGCGCTCCGCGGCATCGGCCAGATGTTCCCCAGCGAGCAGCGCGCCCCCGGGCAGCTTGTAAAAACCAGGCCGACTCATGCGATGATAGCGCTCGCAGACCACCAGCAATTCCTGTTTATCATTCAGGACAACGCCGCCGATCCCCACATAGTGGGTCGAGTAGGGCGGAATAAAGGCTTTGGGCTGCAAGCGGTGGACGGTCATCAAATAGTCTTCGCTGCTATGATGGAAGATAAAGCCTAAGTCAACCGCCAGGGGAACCAGAGCTGCCTGCTCGATTGGGATTTCTAGCCAGACCAGCTTATTGCCCTCTTCATGCCAGATCGGCAGCGAATGACGCATCTGCGCCTGGAAGGCTGCGCCGTCAGTCGGCAACGCCGCCGGATTGATGATGATGCCACCAAATTGGTTTGTGGTATGTTCAAAAACTTGCATAACCTCAGCCTCATAAAAGATCAGGTTGGAACAGACGTTGTTGCCCAACAGTATACACGCGCCAGCCTTGTCGCTCAATCTTCTGATTCCTACAGGCTGCGTTCCAGATTCTGGCCAGCGGCTTGGTCCGCCCTGGCCTGCTCAGCGCCGCACAATGGCGTCGGCCATGCGCGCCGCTCGGCTGACCGCGCGCACATCATGCACGCGCAGAATGTCCGCGCCGCGGTCGATGGCCAGCACACATGTGGCCAGCGTACCTTCGACCCGTTCCGTTGGGGGCAACCCACCCAATACGTTCCCGATAAACCGTTTGCGCGAGACCCCGACCAACAAGGGATAGCCCAGCTCGCGCACCTCGCCCAGGCGGTCGATCAGCTCCAGTTGCTGCGCCGGGTCCTTGCCAAAGCCAAACCCAGGGTCGGCGATCAACAACCAGCGGGGCAGGCCCAGGGCTTGGGCAAGGCCCAACGTTTGCCCCAGCTCGGCGTTGATGTCGCTCACCACGTCGGTATAATCAGCCGCGGGGCCGAAAGGCATATCCGAAATACGCGCCTGGTAAAGCGGATCTTCCGGCTGGACACGATTGTGCATGGTGACCAGCGGCAGCCCACGTTTGGCAGCCAGGCTCGCGAGCTCGCGATCATACCGCAAGCCCCAGACATCGTTGATCAGATGCGCGCCAGCATCCAATGCGGCTGTGGCGACTTCGCTGCGAAAAGTATCGATCGAGATCGGCAGCTTCGTATTGGCCGCCAATGCCTCGATCACCGGGAGGACGCGGGCCAATTCCTCTTCCACAGGGATCAACGCATGGTTGGGGCGTGTGGACATCCCGCCGACATCCAGACAATGGGCTCCCTCTTCGGCAAATTGGGCAGCTCGTTCCAGTGCTGAAGCCACCAATTCGTCGGGGCTCAGGGTCTGGGCCAACCCATCCCCCGAGAACGAATCCGGCGTGACATTGAGAATGCCCATCACATAAGTCTGCGCGCCCCACGTCCAGAGCTGATCGCCCACCGGCATGACGCGCGGCAGCGGGGGGGCTTTGAGCGCGGCCAGCAGATCGCGCATCGTCAGGCCGATCAGCGGGTGAGGCAGCGCGGGGGCGATGTCGCAGAGTGGTTCGAGCACAAAGTCCCGTTCGGGCAAGCGCGGGTGGGGAATGGTCAACTCTGGGGTGTCGAGTTGAATGCGGTCATAAAACAGGATGTCGATGTCGATAATGCGTGGGCCATAACGCAACGAACGGACGCGCCCCATCACCTTCATGGTCTCTTCGATGGCATCCAATAACTCGTGGGGGCTCAGTTCGGTGGTGCCACGGCAGACCGCATTCAGAAATTTTGGTTGATCAGTGACATAGGCAGGGGGCGTTTCGTAGAGAAAGGAAGTCTCCTCGACCGTCACATAGGCATTCATTTCCTGCAGCGCCCGCATCAGATGCGCGGCGCGATCACCGAGATTGCTACCCAAGGCCCAATAGACTGTGTGGTGTGTGGACATAATCTGCTGCTCTGGAAAAGGAGAACAAGCAAAGCCACTGCGGGGATGCGTTGATTGCCTGTTCGATTGGCTGATTCATGGTCGGTAAAATTTGTCTGGGACTGCCCGGGGCGCATGATCAAAGATGCCGAAGACTCGACAAAGTCCTCGGCATGTCGGCCAGCATTGCGTTGATCGCGCCGCGGTGAAAGGTGAACAATGGCTTCGTGCGGATCGATAAGCCGGGCAATAAGCAACTTTATAAGCGTAGCATGGCTCCAGCCCCACTGTCAAAAGGCTACGGTTTGGCGATAGCTAATGGACAACAGACGGGGGGCGATGGACGGGGGACAAAAGCATTGTCCGGCGTCCTCGTCCGGCGTCAGCGCGGGGCGAGCGGCTGCTTTTCGAGACCAATCAGGCTGGCGCCCACAGGGATCTCCACCTCTTTGACCGAGCGGACAAAATCCTCAACGCCCAGCAAGAAGGGGAAGAGATATTCGGGTGTGCTGGCCTTGCCCATGTGCCCAATGCGCATCACGCTGCCGGCCAGCGGACCGCCCGCGCCCGACACAAAATAGCCATGCTTTTCCAGCAAGAAGGCGCGTAACTCTTCTTCGTTCTCCATATCGTCGCGTTTGCGCACGGTCGTCACGGTGAAGGAGGCGTGTTCATCGTCAACGAGCATGGAAAAACCGAGTTGCCGCAACCCCTGGCGGGTCACTTGTTGCGCCCAGGCATAGCGGGCCCAGTGCCCCGCGATCCCCTCACCGTGGACGATCCGCTTGAGGCTGGTATGCAGCGCGGCGATCAAGCCGGTTGCCTGGGTGGTGGGCGACGGGATCGGCTGGGCTGCACCGGCCGTGCGCAAAGAACGCATCGACGAACGCACCGCCCCATCGCGATAGGCTTTCCAGGTGGACAGATTGAGATACCAACTGCGCTGCGCGGTGGCCTTTTTGGCTTCGATGATTTCCCAGGCCCGCGGGCTGACGGAGACGATCCCCAGCCCCGGTGGCACTTCCAGCGCTTTGTTCGACGACGTACAGACAACATCCAGGCCCCACTCATCGACCGGCAGATTGTAACCGCCCATGCCCGAGATCGCGTCGACAAAGATCGGCAGATCATGCTGATGAGCCAGTGCGGCCAGGGCTTGCACGGGGTTGCGCACACCTGTTCCCGTTTCGTTTGCCACCACGGTGATCCCGGCAGCTTCGGGCTGTTGCCGCAGGGTCGCGGCGACCTGATCGACATCCACCGGCGTGCCCCATTCGGACTTTACTTCGATCACCTCGACGCCGTAGTGGCGCATGATCTCGATTTTGCGATTGGCAAAGGGGCCATTGCTGATTGCCACCACTTTTTCGCCCCCGGCAAAGAGGCTGGCAACGCTGGTTTCGACTGCGCCGGAGCCTGGCGAAGTTTGGATCACAATATCGTTCTGGGTCTGGAAGATCTGCTGGAGCATCTCGATCGTTTCCCAGTAGATCGGTGACCAGGCCGCGCCATAATGGGGCAGCGGCTGCTCGGCCAGGGTATCTAAGGTTTCGTCAAAGACATCCACTGGCCCGGGAATCATCAGTTTCTTGTGTTGTTTCACGGTTACCGTCCCGAATCATCTACCCACCAAACTTTGCCACACCGACAGGGCAATCGCCAGGGATAGCGTTGAATTATGATTGGTCTTCGTCGCTTGTTTTACTGCTGCGGTCAAACGCTTTATCGAGCTCTGCCCGCTTTTTGGCCAATTTACGCAGCCGGGCCTCCACTCGGCCATTGACCGAGTTTTTGGGATATTTGCCTGTCCGGCCACGTACCCCCGCGGGCACCCCGGTGAGCAATTCGATGCCTTCGTCGATGGTGTTGATGGCGTAGATGTGGAATTCGCCACGCTCGACCGCGGCCACCACATCATGGCGCAACATCAGATGTTTGACATTCGCAGCGGGGATCAACACGCCCTGGTCGCCGGTGAGACCGCGCGCCTGACAGAGATCAAAAAAGCCTTCGATCTTTTCGTTGACGCCCCCAATCGCCTGGACTTCGCCGACCTGGCTGACCGCACCAGTCACCGCCAGGGATTGGCGAATCGGCAATTCGGCAATCGCGGAGAGCAGCGCATACAGCTCGGTCGAGGAGGCACTATCACCATCCACCCCGCCGTAGGATTGTTCAAAAACCAGGCTGGCCGAGAGCGAAAGTGGCCGTTCAATGGCATAGCGCGCGCTGAGGAAGCTGGTCAGGATCAGCACACCTTTGGAGTGGAGCGGGCCACTCATGTCCACTTCGCGCTCGATGTTGATGACCTCGCCTTCGCCCATGCGCACCACCGCGGTGATGCGTGATGGTTGCCCAAAGACAAAATTACCCAACTGCAGCACCGAAAGCCCATTGATCTGGCCGATCTGCTCGCCGCTGGTTTCGATCAACACCGTCTGGCGGAGCATCTCATCCTGCAACAACGAGCGCACCCGATCCGAGCGGAAGATCTGAGCGTCGATGGCCTGTTGCACATGCGCGGCGGTCACCAATGGATCCCCGGCCTGTGTGGCCCAATAATCGGCCTCTTCCATCAAGTCTACCACTGGCTGCATACGGATGGTGAGGCGTTCGGCGTCATTCGCCATGCGCGCGCTGTGTTCGATCACGCGCCCAATCGCGGAGCAATCAAAGTGGCGAAGCTCTTCGCGCCGCACAATCGTGGCGATCAGCTGGGCGTAGAGGCGCTCGGCTTCGGGTGTACGCGCCAATTCGTCGCCAAAGTCCGCGGCAACCTTGAACAATTCGTTAAAGTCCGGGTCAAGCTGGGCAAGCTGATAATAGAGGTGCGGCTCGCCCATCAGGATCACTTTGACATCAAGCGGGATCGGTTCTGGCTCAAGCGAAACGGTACTGGTCATGCTGAGCATCTGCACCGGCGACTCGATGCGGATCTGGCGGAATTGCAGCGCCCGCTTCAGGCCCTCCCACGCGTAGGGGCTGTTCAACACCTTGAGCGCATCGAGGATCAGGTAGCCGCCATTGGCGCGGTGCAGGACCCCGGGTTTGATCAACGTGAAATCGGTGAGCAGCGCGCCTTGAAAGGCCATCTGCTCGACACGCCCCACCAGGTTGAGATAAGAAGGGTTGCTCTCGTGGATGACCGGAGCGCCGTGATATTCGCTGGCATCGACCAGGACATTCACCTGATAGCGGCGCAAGAGGGGCGAGGCGATCGTGCCATTGGGCAACACCGAGCTTTCGGCCTCCTCGGGTTTGTCGCTGCTGCTCTGAAAATCGGTGAGCTGCTCGCTCACATCTTTTTGCACAGCCTGCAAAAACTCGGTGACCGCGGGCAGATCCGCATATTTTTGATAGAGATCCTCCATCAAGTTGACCAGGACCACACCGGCCACTTCCTGTTCGAGCGTTCGCTGGCGGCTGCGGAATTCGCGTTCCCAGCGGGGTGTTTGGGCGAGCGCCTTTTGCAATTGCTCTTGCAGCGCCTGCACCTCGGCTTTGATCCGCTCCTGCTCTTCGGGCGGCAACTTCTCAAAGTCCTCCGGGGAGACGACGTTGCCATCTTTTACCGGGGCAAAGGCCAACCCCGCGGGCGTGCGCAAGAGGGCCATGCCCCGTTCGCGCGCCTCTTCCTGCAATTGTTGCAGACTCTCTTGCTGCCGCTCTTGAAATTCAGCTTCCAGCGTGCGCCGACGATTCTGATATTCTTCGCTTTCAAAGGCCGAGGCGAGCGAACGACGCAGATCCTCGATCAGGCGGTCTACATCTTGCCGTAGAATTTTGGCGCGCCCGGCTGGCAACTCCAACGCGCGCGGCATATAGGGCTGCTCAAAGTTGTTGATGTAGCACCAATCCGACGGGACAGGTTCACCAGTGGCATGTTGCTCCACATAGCGGCGCACCAGGGAATGTTTGCCAGTGCCAGAAGGGCCATAGGCAAAAATATTATAGCCCTGGCGGCTCATGTTGATGCCAAACTCAACCGCGCTGATCGCCCGTTCCTGGCCAATAAAGTCGGGCACATCGGGCAAATCGCTGGTGGTATCGCAACCGAGATCTTCGAGGATTGCGCGGCGATATAATTTTTCGGGCTTTAAGGGTAAAACAGCGGCCATAGGGTGGCTCGTTTTCTTCAATCCTACAGTTGATGGTTGTTGGGTTGTCTGGGGTACAGGACAGACAGAGACACTTCGCTGACTTCGTTTCTATACAGTGTAACCCACCCTTTGCAGTGCGACCAAACCACGTCTGCGAGCGGACGGTGGACGGTGGACGATGGACGGTGGCGAGTTTAGCTCTCGTCCTCCGTCTTTCGTTTGCTATCCATCATCGCGCAAACCATTCATCGGCCAGGGCGTCGAGCGTCCCCTGGGCCTGGAGCGTCGCCAGCCCTTCCTCGACATGGTGCTGCAACTCGCTGGCGGTGCGGCCCATGACGATCACATAGGGATTGCTTTCGAGCGCCGGGCCGATTGCATGAATCACCGCGCCGCTGGCCTGGGCTTGCCGCAGGGTGACATTGTCGACCAGCAGAGCATCGATCGTCGGATCCGCGAGCAAGGCCTGCACCGCTTCATCGGGCGTGGCGAATTGGGCCAATTCGAGCAGCGGCTGGGTACGTTGCAGACGCCGTCCGACCATATCGCCCATGCTGCCCCACTCCACCGCCACGGTATGATCGGCCAATTCCTCGACAGTCTGCAATGTGGAATCGTCGCGCACCGCCAAACGAATGCCGGCCTCAAAATAGGGGGTGGAAAACCGCACATCGCGCGTCAACCGGGGGTCATACGGGTAGGCGCTGACCACACTATCCACCTGCCCAGTGCGCACAGCATCGAGCAGACTATCGAAGCCAATCGGCACCAGGGCAACGTCCAGCCCCCACAACGCCGCCAGATCCTGGGCGAGCGCGACATCAAAACCGATAATCTGGCCGTTGGCGTCGAGCATCTCAAAAGGCGGGAAACTCGGATCCAGCCCGACGCGCCAAGTGCCCCGGCTTTGCATCGTCTGCCACGTGCGGTCACGCGCAAAAAAGGGCAGACTCGCGCCCGTGCCCGCCCACCAAAAGGCCACGCCCGCAGCAATCACGCAGACCAGCAAAAGCACCCCGATCCATCGGCGCTGGTTCATGGCGCTACCCGGCCTGCGGCATAAGCCTGCACTTCGCTATAGATCGGTTTGGGCTCAAAATCGGTGCGCACAAAGGTGTAATAATCTTGATACGAGTTGGCATCCCACGGGTAGCGGAAGGCCCAAAAACAGATGGCAGTGAGCCAGGGCCATTCTTCCTGGGCAATTTCATAGGCGCGGATCGTGTTGACGATGCGCTGGCTCGGGCGCACCGCGCGCGTCCAGCGGGGGTGGTCATTCCACCCCCCCTCGGTGATCATCGCGGCCTTGTGCTCGTCGCCATTGGCCACCATGATCTCGCGCAACAATTCGCTGCGCCGAAAGTTGATCAGATCCGCGGCCGGGGGTTCATCGGCATCAAAATACCAGCCATACGAATGGATCGCCAGCATGTCAAAATAATCAGCCGCGCCCGCGTCGTACATGGCTTGCAGATAGACCAGATCGTTCATGCCATCGGGGCTGCCGGGCGGGGCCAGCGTGGGCGCGAGCGCGCCCCCCAGGACTTGAATCTCCGGGTCCACCGCTTTGATCGCCGGATAGACCGTCTGCAACATTCGGACATATTTGGCCGGGTCCACGCCCGCGTATCCCCATTCGAGATTCAGATTGGGCTCGTTCCAGATGATCACATAGCGCACTTTGTGGCGATAACGTTCGACAAACTGGGCGGCAAAATCGGCAAAATCGGCAAAGCGATCTTCGTCCAGATAGAGCGGTGTGGTGTCGCGTGGCCGAGCCCAGGCAGGCACAAACCCCAGGCGGGCGACAATGGTCAACCCTTGCTGCGCGGCGTGGTCGATTACCTGGTCGGCATGAATCCAATTATAGCGCCCAGGGCTCTCTTCGATGTACCCCCACGGAAAATACTCGACGATCCAGGGGGCTCCCATTTCGCGCACCATTTCCAGCGAACGTTTGATCTTCCACGGCTCGACTTCGTCGGTCAGGCGGGTGTGGACGCCCATCTTCGGGTTGATGGTCTGCACGGTGCGTTGGGGGCCAAGCGGCACATTCGGGTCGCTCCACCAGCGGTAGAGCCAGAGACCCCCACCGAGCACAAGCACGAGGCCGAGGAGCCATACCGGCCAGCGACGCCGGACAACAGGAGGCAAAATGCGAATAATGAACAGTCTCCTTGGTAGCATACCCACAGAATCATGGCCCCAGCCCAGGCTGATCACCACTTGTTGATTATAATCCGCCCGGTTGGTTGCGCCAAGTGGAGAGCAATTACGTCGTCAACTATCCGCGTATAGTATAATGGATAATTGGGATCAAATCTCTTGGTTCCCAGCGTTATCGCAGACAACTTACGCAGCGCCGATGAAATTCAGAAGAGACAATATTGATTGCTGGCGAATTGCTTTGAGGTGAGGCTTGCGTAAGCCCGAAGAAGTGTGAAGCATCATTAGGCCAAAAAGGGTTGCCCATGTTTTCAGATTTCGGCGCTCGCTGGAATTCGCTTTCGCGTTACCAGCAGATCGCAATTGCCGTTGTTGGTGTGTTGATCCTCTATTTTCTCGCCACAAATGTCGGTGGTGGTGGCCTCTTTAGCATTGGCCGTATCTTTGCGCTGGCTGCGATCCTGTTGTTTGCTCTGCCCATTCATGAGTTTGCCCACGCCGCGGCCGCGGTTGCGCTGGGAGACCCGACCCCGCTGCGCCAGGGGCGGTACACACTTAATCCGTTGGCCCACCTCGAGCCGATGGGCGCGATTCTGATCATTTTGGTGGGCTTTGGGTGGGCCAAACCCGTGCAGTGGAATCCGCGCAATGTCAATATCGACCTGCGCCTGGCTTCGATCATCATTGCCGCGGCTGGGCCCCTGAGTAACTTGCTATTGGCGCTGATTGGTGTGGTGATCCTGCGTTTCGCGGGCGATGGCGCGCCCCTGCTCGGCCAATTTCTCAGCTTCTTTGTGCAGATCAATGTCCTGCTCTTTGTCTTTAACCTGATCCCCATTCCCCCGCTGGATGGATCACACATTCTGTTTGCATTGTTGCCGGGCGACACCTTTCGGTTGCGGATGCAGTTGAGCCAATATGGCTTTTTGCTGCTCTTTCTGGTGATGTTCCTGGCCCCGGGGTTGATCCGTGTGCCAGCTCAGTGGGTCTTGCGCTTCCTGGCAACTATTGCCGGCCTTTAGCGTCAATACCGATGAACGACTCGGCCCGCTCAGCACATTTTCTCTACCGGCTGCGTCAGTTCTGGCGTGGTCTGTGGGCAACCGTGGCCGAGATCGATCTGACTGTGGCGTCCGCGGTTTTGTCCCCCGCCGCGCTGACTCTGTTCCGCCAACTGCCGCCCGATGGCCAACGGCACAGCCTCAACGTTTTGGCGAGTGTGCAAGCCAGCGGCCCGCAGGATCCGGATCTCGCGGTGGCTGCGCTCCTGCACGATGTGGGCAAAATCGCCACAGATCAGGCGGGCATCCGGTTAACCTTGTGGTGGCGCGGTCCGTTGGTCTTGCTCACTGCTTGCGCGCCGGGGTTGATCGCCCGCTGGGCCGCGCCCGAACCGACCGCTGGTTGGCGCTATCTGCTCTATGTCCATCAGCATCATCCGGCCATTGGTGCGGCAATGGCCGCGAGCGCGGGTTGTTCCGCGCAAGCCTGCTGGCTGGTCGAACACCATCAAACGCCTGCGCCCCCAGGAGCAACAGCCCACCAACTTGCTCTATTGCGACGTTTGCAAGCGGCTGATGACCAAAATTAAGTTCAAAGTTTGTTCGTGGTGATTCGTATACGTCGTGACCACCATCGGTTACGATCCCGCGTCGGGAACGAGTCCGCGGTTTGCTGAAGCCTGAAGTCCGGATCCCAGATCCCGAATCCAGGTTCAGCGCTATTTTTTGGGAGGGAGTTGTGGCCAAACCCATCATCACAATCATCGGGCTAGGCGTTGTGGGGGCCAGCATTGGCCTGGCATTGCAACGGCAGCCGGGCAATTTTGAGATCGTCGGGCACGACAAGGATCCGGATGCGACCAACCACGCCCGCAAGTCCGGCGCGGTGCAACGCACCGATTGGAACCTGCACAATGCCTGCGACGGCGCGTCGATGATTATCCTGGCGCTGCCGCTCAACGAATTGCGCGAAACGCTGGGCCACATCCGCGAGGATTTGCAGCCCGAAACGTTGATCTTCGCGGTGACCGATGTCTTGCAACCAGCTTTGGATCTGGCCGCGGAATTGTTGCCTGCGCACACCAACAGCGTGGCCGGGCATCCCGTCCTGACCGGCATCGGCGGGGCGCTGACCCCGCGCGCCGATTTGTTTGATGAGATCACCTTTTGTCTAGCCACGGGCGCGACAACCCGACCCGAAGCAATGCAGCTCGCCAGCGATCTGGTCGAGCGGATCGGCGCCAAACCCCGCTTTGTGGATCCGCTGGAGCATGATGGCGTCAGCGCCGGGGTGGAGCAGCTCCCGCAATTGCTGGCCGCGGTGCTGGTGCAGATCAACGTGGCGTCGCCTGCCTGGCGCGAAGGTCAGCAACTGGCCGGTCGGCGTTTTGCCCAATCCAGCGAATTGGGGGATGACGCGGCCCAGTTAGCGAGCAGTTGGCAGCACAATCGCACCAATCTGGTGCAGCGGATCGAGCAGTTGCGCCAGGCATTGGCCCAGTGGCAAACCCTGCTGAGCGAAGTCCCCGCGGCGGGCGAGCCGGATCCCGTATTGCCGTTGCTTGAACAGCTCGTACAAGAGCGGCTGCGCTGGGAAGGGCAGGCCATGCTCAAACAGTGGGACGAGGGCGCGGCAGTGCCGCAAGAGCGGGTTGAATCGCGTAACATGTTGCAACAAATGTTCTTCGGTGGCTTGATGGGGCGGCGTGGCCCAGCCAATGACCGCAAACCATAGCAAGCCTAAGCACAAAGTAAGTTGGCCTTTTGTGAAGCTGATCATTCAGATCCCTTGTTACAATGAAGCGCAGACCTTGCCCGAAACCGTGGCCGCTCTGCCGCGCACCCTGCCCGGTATCGACGTGATCGAATATCTGGTGATCGACGATGGCAGCCAGGATGAGACGATCGCGGTGGCGCGGGAGTTGGGCGTGCACCACATTGTGCAACTGACGCAGAATCGCGGGTTGGCCGCGGCCTTTACCGCTGGTCTGGAGGCCAGTCTGCAACAGGGTGCCGACATTATTGTCAACACGGATGGGGATAATCAATATTGTGGCGCCGATGTAGGGCTGCTGGTCGAGCCGATCCTGCGCGGCACTGCCGAAATTGTGGTCGGCGACCGGGATGTGGCCCATGTGCTCGTCTTTTCGCCGATCAAACGCTGGCTGCAACAAGTGGGCAGTTGGGTGGTCTCGCAAGCTGCCGGGGTTGCCATCCCCGACACGACCAGCGGTTTCCGGGCGATCAGTCGGGAAGCCGCGCTGCGCATGTTGGTGCTGAGCGACTATTCCTACACGCTCGAAACGTTGATCCAGGCCGGCGCGCGCCGCCTGGCGATCCGCAATGTGCGCATCCGCACCAACGCGCCCACCCGCCCTTCGCGGCTGATGCGCAGCATCCCTCACTTTCTTTCCCACTCCGGCGTGACCATCCTGCGCGCCTACACACTCTATCGACCGTTGCGGGTCTTTTTGTGGCTCGGGCTAATTTTGATCCTTTGTGGCTCCGCGGTCGGTTTGCGTTTTGTCTATTTTTACCTGAATGGCAGCGGCAGCGGCCATGTGCAATCGCTGATCCTGGCGGCCATTTTGCTGATCGTCGGCTTTCAGGTCGTCTTGATCGGGGTGGTGGCGGATCTGATCGGCTTCAACCGGAAGATCCTGGAAGAGGTTCTCTATCGCTTGCGCCGCGCCGAAGCCCATCAGGCAGCCGAGCGTACCACGCAGGCCGAACCACAGGATTGACAACGATGCGTCTTGCCCTGGTGGGGCCGGTCTACCCTTTTCGGGGGGGCATTGCCCATTACACCACTTTGCTGACCACGACCCTGGCGGACCTGGACCATACGGTGTTGCTTGTCTCGTTCCGTCGCCAATATCCCCGTTGGCTCTTCCCCGGTGCCAGTGATCGCGACCCGAGCCAAGCGCCCCTGACCATGCCCACCGCGCGATATTGGCTCGACTCGCTCAACCCGCTCACCTGGCTGACGACCTTTTGGCGCATCCGCAGCTTTCGACCCCAGCGTTTGGTCTTTCAATGGTGGACTTCCTTTTGGGCACCGGTTTGGCTCACCTTTGCCCTGTTGAATCGGCTTTTCCTGCGCGTGCCGCTGGTCATGATCTGCCACAATGTTTTGCCACACGACGCCCGCGCCTGGACGAGATGGATCTCATGGGTGGTCTTGCGCCAGGCGGATCACTTCATCGTGCAGACTGAGCAAGAGGCGCAACGTCTGTGTGCATTGTTGGCCCGCTCCGGTAAACGCTTGGATGTACAAATCGTGCCCCATCCAGCCTATCGCATGTTTGCCGACCAGCAACAAAGCCAATCCGCGGCCCGTCGCTCGCTCGGGTTGCCACTTGATGCGCCCGTGTTGCTCTTTTTTGGCATCGTCCGACCCTACAAAGGGCTGCGCGATCTGCTCTTCGCCCTGCCGCAGATTGTTCAGCAGCATCCCAACCTGCGCCTGTTGATTGCGGGTGAGTTCTGGGAAGCCAAAAGCGATTATTGGGCGCTGATCGAGCAATTGCACCTGACCGAACACATACAGATCGACGACCGCTATATTCCCAACGAGGAGATTGGCCGTTACTTTTCAGCCGCGGATCGCCTGGTGGCACCCTATCGCCGTCAGACGGCCAGTGGCGCGGTCGAACTGGCTCACGGCTTTGGCCTGCCCGTGATCATCCTGCCGCCGGATGCGCCGGAGCAGGACGAGATTCGTCAATCGTTGCTCGCAGAAGCGATCCTGGCGAGTCTGGCGGCAACGCCCCCGGCCCAGTCGGGAGATCAGCCAGCAAGTAGAGCGGGCAATACGTCGTGGCGCGCCCTGGCCGAAGCACTGGTGGGGGCAGCTCAGTAAATGTTGGCGCGCAATCAATTGGTGCGCAAGCTCAGCGCGCAACTCTCGGCCACGGTTTTGGAACGGCTTCTGCAAGCGGTCGCCTTGATCCTGATCGCGCGCCAGGTTGGGCCAAGCGCGTTTGGGCCGTATGCCGCCGCGCTGGCTCTGACCAAAATGCTCTCGGTCGGTTTTGGGCTGGGGCTGGACAACTGGCTGCTGCGCAACGGTTTCCGCCAGGGCGATCCAGCAATGTTGGCGCAACACGCGACCAACTGTCTGGCGATCCGCGCCGGGTTGGGGGTCGTTTGGTTGGCCGCGCTCACGCTGCTTGCGCCGTGGCTGGATCCCGCGGTCTATCCACCGACCTTGTTGCTGCTCTGCGCGTTGATCGTCTGGGCCGAAGAATTGGCCAACATCGTCTGGAGCACCTTCAAAGCCGCCTTGCAGAATCAATTGCTGCTCAAGGTGATGACCGTCGCGCAGGCCACCTTTGTGCTGGCCGTCCTGGGCTTGATGCTGCTTGGTGTGCGCACCATTCTGGCCTTTGCCGTGGCGCAATTGATCGTCACCGGCCTCCACGCACTGGTCGCCATCACCTTGCAGTTGCGCCATTTTGGCTGGCGCTGGCAACCGCGCACGCTCGCCCCGATCCTGCGCGAGAGTGTGCCCTTTGCGCTCTCCACCGGGCTGGCGATGATCTATGGGCGGGCGGATATTGCGCTGGTCGGGCTCTGGCTGGGCGAACGGGCAGTGGGGCTCTATTCGCCTGCGGTTTCGTTAGCCAATGCCCTGGCGCTGATCCCCACCGCGGTCTATTATGTGATGCTGCCGATGCTGAGCCGCGCCGCGCTCGAAAGCCCGCGCTATGCGGCCCGCATCACCAGCCGGTTGACAGGAGCGAGCGCGGGCATGGGCATCTTGGTTGCCGCGGGGCTGGCCCTGATCGCGCCGCGGCTTGTGGCCTTTGTCTATGGCGATGCGTTTGCCGCGACTAGTCACCTGTTGGTCGTGTTGAGCGGAGTCCTGGCCGCGCGCTTTGTCTCGATGGCGCTGGCAACGACGCTTGTGGCGGTCGGTCAACAAACCGCCCGGGTGATCGTGCAAGCGGGTGTGGCTCTGCTCAATGTCGGCCTCAACATCTGGGCAATCCGCCAGTGGGGGTTGACCGGCGCGGCCGCGGTCTATGTGCTCACCGAGTGGATCCTGGCCGGGGCCTATCTCTGGCTGGTTTGGTCGTGGTACCGAACCGCCCACTTGCAACCAGCGACGGAAGCCTCATGAAGCTACTGCTCATTAATTTACACTCTTCGCACAATGCGGGTGATCATGTATTGCTGGCCGTGGGCCTGCAACAATTATACGCACAATTTCCCGGCTGCGAGATCACGCTGGCGATGAATGACCCGGCCAGTTATCGAGACCAACCAGATGCGGGCAACGAAGCGGTGGTCGATTCCTTTTTTGCCTGGTTTAAGGTTGGCAACGCCGCAGCATGGGGAGGCCGCGCCCGCCGATTTTGGATCCTCATCCGCAGCTTGTGGATTGCGTTGCGCTGGCGTTGGTTTGGCATCGATGGCAGCCAATCGTTGCCGCCGCGGGCCCGCGCCACCGTGCAAGCCTATCTCCAGGCGGATCTCATTGTCAGTTGTGCGGGGAATTTTCTCTACAGCCGCGCCCATATGGGGGGCTTGCCCATCTTAGGGCCAATTTTTACCATCGCCTACGCCTGGTTGGCCGGCCAGCGGATCGTGATGTTGCCACAGACCATCGGCCCGCTCTGGCGACCGTGGGAGCGGTGGGCGGTGCGCTGGCTGCTCGGTCGGGTTGACCAAATCCTGTTGCGCGATCCCACCTCGGCCGCGCTGCTGGAGCAGTTGGG
>CAZIRP010000106.1:0-17412 GCA_964541665.1 uncultured Caldilineaceae bacterium
CTACAGGCCCCTGACCCGAACAAGCATGGACTATAGCAGATGCCAGGCCACGCGTCAAATTGTGGCGATCTTCCACGCCAGGTTTGATATTTCTCGCCGCTGTAACCGCCGCCATACTGGTAGCGTGTCGTGGAACACACCACACGAGTTGTAAATAGCTTATCCTGAACAGGAATCGGCGCGTTCAATCCGGTAAATACCTTGCTCTCCGCTGGAAACGTGGTTCGTTCGGCGTACAGAGCGTCGGGCTTTGGTCCGAATTGAATGTCAGAAAGATCCAACAGGTTCATTCAACGATCATTAAACTGTGTTATGTAAGGATTCACTAGAAGAATTCAAACAGAAAGCAAACGACTACCGCACCGAGGGAACATAATCGAAAGAGTTCCCGTCCGAGAAGGTAGTGATGATAGAGGAGGACATGATGAATCGCCAAATGAACCGAGCCTTGATGATTGCCGCCGCAACAATTTTCACCATTGCGACGTTTGCTGGTGCAGTCAACGCCCGCAACGCGCCAGCGATGACCATCAAGCCGACCTTAGAAAATGTGCGGGATTATGCCGCGGCGATTTCTGAAAACAGTTATGCGATTGATGGTGGCGTGTTGTTTGTTGGTGGCCCGCAGGGGTGGGTAGAAGTTGCCACACCAGATGAGATTATCGTTGGGGCAGTCGCAATCAACGCTGCTGAGCCAGAAACCGTCTACATTGGTGCGGCCAACACGCTGGCCATTTACCGTTCACGC
Organism: uncultured Caldilineaceae bacterium; assembly: GCA_964541665.1. GTDB lineage: Bacteria > Chloroflexota > Anaerolineae > Caldilineales > Caldilineaceae > CFX5. The sequence goes on from CAZIRP010000106.1 coordinate 749, forward strand.
GATGGTGGGTTGAACTGGTTGCGAGTTCCGCTGACCAGCGATTATATCGGCGGCGTGACTGATTTAGCCGTGGATAGCGATCAACGAATGGTCTATGTGGGCACTGATACAGCTGGGGTGTTCCGGCTGCGCGATGTCGGTTCCAGCATGATCTTGAATGGTCACCTGTTGTTGAATGAGCCGGTTTTGGAAGTGGCGGCTGACAGCAGTGGGCATGGCATGGCCTTTGCCCGGACACGCAGTGCGCTCTATCGCGGCGATAACTTTGGGATTACCTGGAGTGAAGTGGACAACCTGGGGAGCGCCCCCACCGCTGTAACCATTGCCGATGGTGCGCAACCAATCGTCTATGTGGGGACGACCGACCGGGGTGTGGTGAAGAGCAATGACGGCCTGACCTGGACGAGCGCCAACGAGGGCCTGGGGTATGTGCCTGGCTCGCGCTTGCATGTGGATGCCCTGGCCATCGACCCGCAACAACCGGATGTGCTCTACGTCTCGACCAGCTATCTCTATGGCAGCAATGAATTGCACCATAGCCCAATTGGTGTGGCAATGACCACCGATGCCGCTCAGAACTGGAGCACTTTGCACACGGATCACCAGACGGCCGTGACTGGTCTACTCCCCGTCAGTGGGATGACAGGGGCCGTCTACGCTGTGAGCAATGTCAGCCGCACACCGCAAGCGTTGGGTTCAGCGCCCGTGGCCCCGGCTGAGGTGGCTGTCTCTGAAGTGGCCGACCTGGTCAACCCGGCACCGTCGGCTACCAGCATCGCCGCCTGGATCATCGCAGGGTTGGCCGCCATGGCTCTGGTCTATGCCGTCGTCAACGACTTGCGCAGCCGCCCGCTGGCTCGCCGCCCGCTGACCAACAGCCCGGCCCGCCGCAACTCATAGGCTGCAACGTGCAAGCTGAAGATATCTGAAATAAAAAGCGGGGCTCTCACAAGGAGTCCCGCTTTTTGATTGGTCTGTTTCTCGATAATTGCGCTTCAGCAGCGCCCAAAGGTCAGGCGATTGGCAATTTGTCGGGCAGCGGGGTCGGTGGGGGATTGTTGTAATAGCCGCGCCGTCCGTTCAAGCGAATGTGGATCAGCTCGGTGACCATGCTGATGGTGTTTTGTAACGGGCGAATGCGGCTGTTCTGGCCGTAATACCAGTGAACCGGCACTTCGATCATCCGCAAACCGTGGCGCGAGGCAATGTGCAGAATTTCCACATCAAAGCCCCAGCCGTCGATCCGCTGCAAGGGAAAGACCGCCAGGGCTGCATCGCGCGTGAAACACTTGAAGCCACATTGGGTATCCTGCACCCCCGGGACAGCCAACGTGCGCACCAGAAAATTGAAGACGCGGCCCATCAAATGACGGTGCCAGGGTTCTCCGTGCCGGACTGCGCCTGGCCCCTCGCGGCTGGCAATGGCAACTTCAAAGGAGCGGGGCGGCAAAGCGGGCGGGATAAACTTTGTCACCTCTTCGATTGGGACTGCCAGATCCGCATCCGACATGATGCGATAGTCGCCGCGTGCCTGTAACATCCCATGTTTTACCGCGGCTCCTTTGCCTTGCGCGGTATGATAGAGATAAACCCGAAAAGGATCGTCCGCTTCGACGGCTTCCTGACAAAAGGTTTCGACGGCCGCGGCTGTGCCATCGTCTGAGCCATTTTCGACCACAATTATTTCGGAGCGATAGGGTTGCTGGCGCAAAAAGTTGGCTATTTTGTGCAGGGTTGGCGGGAGCCGCAACTCTTCGTTATACGCCGGAATAATAATGCTTAAAAACGGCGACTGTTCCAAGTCACCCACGTAGCTCGTTCTCCTCGTACCGAATTTCTGTTGACACTGGCTACCCATAAAGTTGCGCCAATTTGCCTTGTCCAGCTGCGCGCTGGAAACCGCAACCACTGATGGATAGTGTTGTGAATACCTGGGTCTCGTAATCCTATGCTTCTGGTCGATATATGCTACTGGCTGGTGCCTGGTACGCAGCCTCAGCTGAGATCAACAAGCGGCACCACCGAGCGGAGCAGAGCATTTGCGGAGGCTGGCGTATTGCCCGGTATTATAGCGTAAAAGGTATAAAAAAACATTTGGCAGATCGCTTAAATCAAACAATCGCTGCCGGAACAGCCGCATTCTGCCCCGCCCGCATTGGCAGCGAATGGTCAGGGCAAGAGGCTGTTGAGGGCGAGCAGCGAGAAGATTTCGACCACAATTGCTCCGCCCCATAACATATACGCGCCGGTTGGCTGGCGTCGCAAGACCATCCACAACCCCCAAAGCCCATTCGTGAACCAGGTGAGCAGGCCAATTGCCGGGAGGATGAAGAGGGCACTCTTTTCGCGTACCACCTCGGGTACCCCGTCGCTGTTATAGCGGAAGGTCAGCAGATTGGGCAGCGCTGGGTAGTGGATCATCAAATTGCCAAAGAGCGCCAAAACCCCGATAAAGCCCAAGGCCAGGAGCGCAAAGCCGACGGTGCGGTTTCCAAACCAACCGGCGCCCCAGGTCGATCCTTCGTCCTCGCTGGCGAGACTCACCGCACCAAGACGATAACTCTCTTGCAGATGTTCCAAAAAACGGGCCTGCCATTGCGGGGAGATAGCAAGCACGACTGTGCCGGTGTCGAGTAAGAGGCATTCGGGCAGCGGGCGAGTGGCATATAACTGGAGATGGGCTAGCCCCAATACTTCGGCCCGGCGCACCCACGGCAAAGGCCATTCATACCAGCGCGGCTGGCTGCTCTCTTCGACCCCGCCTTCGATGATGCGTTGGATAGATTGAAGCGGCACCAGCCGCCGCCGGTGCGCCCAGCGGATCTGCAACCCGTTGCGGTCGACCCAATATTCCAGGCTGAATGCTGCCCAGGTCCGGTAGATTACATAAGCCAACAACGGGATGCTCAAGGTAACCAGCAAGATCAGCGTGAACTTCAGCCAATCGGTCGGTCGCCGCATTGCCCACAGGATCAGCAGGCCGTCGATCAAGAGCAGCCAGCCGATGGCCACTAAGCCCTCCCAACGTGTGCGGTCGGCAATCGGCTTAAACACCATGGCGGATTCCTATCGATGAGATGCTAAAAATCTGCTGAGTGAATAAACACTCAGCAGATTGGAGACGAAATTTACTGGCCTTTGCTATGGCGCACATAGACGCGTACCGGCTCACTCTGGGTCACATTGCCGGCCTTGTCATAAGCCCGCACCCGGAAAGTGTGGCTTTCGAAATAGACCCCCGCGCTCGTGCGGATGGCCTGGAATCCATCGCCATATTGCAACATACGGCCTGGCTGCACTTCGGGATCCGTACTCTCAAAGCCGAGCCAATTCTCCGTACCCGCCTGCTCGATCTGCCCAATGTCGCGCATGGTGATCCGCCAGCGTACATTGTACGGGGCCACTGTACTGGTGATAAAGTCGCGGCTGTCAATGGAGAAGACAACCCGATCCACAGCCCAGGTATCCTGCACCAGCGCGTTGACGTTGATCTGCCCGTCATCTTCCATCACATACAGGCGGTCGGCCCTGGGCTCGCTGAGTACCAGCGTTGGCGGCGAATTATCCACCGTAACCGGGAGCTTGACTTCGCGCTGCCCATCTTCCCGATTGACGGTCAATCGCAAGGTGTAGACTCCTTCGCCCAGGGCAGTGGTATCAAACGTCTGGATGATGTCATTGGCGATCTCGTCGCCTCGCTCATCCCCAATCGCGGTCCACTCTTGCGGATCCAATCCGCGGCCAAATTCCAGGCGATAGGGGCCGCCACGCGCATTGCCGCGCACCTCATACACGCCACCGATGAAATCGTTGACCAACGGGGTGATGATCGCCACGTCGGGGTCGAAACTCTCAATCGGTGGCGCTGCGATCGACGTGGGTGGCTGTTCGATGCCATTTTCCCGCACCCAGTCCGCCGCTTCTTGCGGCAGGATCTGATAGACGCGCGTTGTGCGATTTTCGGGTGGTGTGTTTGCCCCAGCCAATTGACCGGTTGTGGTGTCAAGCTCAAATGGCTGCCAGATGTTGTCGATCAGCGTTGGTTCGGTCCCCGCGACAAAAAGCTCGCTGCGCTGGCTCTGGCAATTCGGGCCCGGCAACAGGCCGCTGGGCAAACAGACTGCCCGCGTGGTCACGCTCCCCGGCTGATTGTACCAAATGGCCGGCAGCCCTTCATGATAGTGGCGCATCACCGCATTCCAGATCGGGGCTGCCCCATCCAGGCCGGTGACGTTGCGCATGGCCTCGTTATCGGTATTGCCCACCCAAACGCCCACCGTCAGTTGTGGGGTAAAGCCCATTGTCCAGTTATCTTTGAACGCATCGGTGGTACCGGTCTTGGCCGCCACGCGGCGATCTGGCAATGTCAACATGGTGTTGGCGCCAAAGGCAGGGGCACGCGCCACATCATCGCTCATGATGTCCGCCATGATATAGGCCACTTCGCTGCTGATGATCCGTTCGCTCTGCGGGGCTTCGTATTTCTTCAGCACATTCCCTTTGCTATCGCGCACCTGCAGGATCGAGACCGGGTTGAGTGTGCGGTAGCCCGTCCGTAACTCATTCGGGAGCACTGGCTCACCAATCATCACGCCCTGATTGGCAAAAACGCTGAAGGCAAAGGTATGGTCGAGCAAGCGCACTTCACCACCGCCCAAAACCAGGCTGAGCCCATAAAATTCCAAACCGCGGTTGAGCCCGTTGATGCCCATCCGGTGCGCCATGCGCAACGCATCGGCTACCCCAACCTGGTCCATCACTTTGATGGCTGGGATGTTGTACGAGCGAGCCAGCGAATTGCGGAGCGAAACCGGCCCGTGGTATTGGCGATCATAATTTTCGGGGCGATAGAAACTGCCATCGCCCAGGGGGAAGGCAGACGGCACATCGAGAATCATCGTCGCCGCGTTTAGGCCTTCGGTGAGTGCGGTCAGATAGACATAGGGCTTGAAACTGGAACCCGGTTGCCGCTCCGAGATCGTGACATTCACTTCGCCGTCGATCTCTGCGTTGTTATAGTCCAGCGAACCGACCATAGCCATCACTTCACCGGTGTCATTTTTGATGGCCACTACCGCGGCATTGCTGGCATTCTTCTCCGCGGCAATCAACTGGGCGACCTGGTCGCGAGCGATCTGCTCGGTTGCTTTTTGCAGCGGCACATCCAGCGTGGTGTAGACGGTCAGGCCATTGCGCCAGATAAAATAGGGATCTTCCACGGTGTTGTACTGACGTTTGATCTGATCCAACGCGTAGAGCGCAAAGTGGGGCGCGGTCAGAATGTCGAACCGTTCTGCCACCGATTTGCGCAAGTTGCCCAGTGGTTCAGCAAAGGCGGCATCGGCCTCGGCGCGGCTGATATAGCCAGCCTCGACCATAGCGTTGAGCGTAATCCCCTGTCGCTCTTTGGCATCTTCAAAGGCGTCGATTGGGTTCAGCGCCGGGAATTGGGGAATTGGGGCCAGCATGGCGGCTTCGGCCAGCGTCAGCTCGCGTGCACTCTTGCCAAAATAGACCTGACTGGCCGCCTCGATGCCGTAGGCCAGATTGTTGTACGAATTATAATTGAGATACCACTCCAGGATGCGCTCTTTGGGGTAGCGGCGCGTGACCTCCATCGCCAGCACCACTTCCTTGAGCTTACGCGCGTAACTTTGCTGCGCACGATCTTCCGGCGCGATCACAATGTTTTTGATCAACTGTTGGGTGATCGAAGAACCACCCTGCACCGCACCCCCTTGCAGGTTCGAGAAGAAGGCGCGCATCAGACCGCGCACATTGACGCCCGGGTTATCCCAAAAGTTGCGATCTTCGAGCGCGACTGCCGCCTGATAGGCCCACGGCGACATTTGCTCCAGGGGCAGATAGCGCCGATCCCCGCGGAAGGGGCGAGGGTCAACACTTTCGTATAGCAGGTGTTGGCCGGTACGATCATAGATGCGGACCGTTTCAAACTCATCCTGCTGGGTCTCGATCACTTCGGCGTCGGGCAATTGTGCCGCGTAGGTGCGATAGATACCGACCACAGTGGCGGCACCGAGCGCGCTGATGGTCGTCACACTGGCAACGACGATCAGCAAGATGGCCCCCAGGCTTTGCCCCGCCCACAGCCACGGTCGCGGACGGTTGGCCTGGGCTCGGTGGCGCTTGCGGCGCGACATCAGAATAAAATCGTGACGGTCTAATCGATTCATTGCTTATGGATTCCAAAGGTCGCCCAGCGCACGACGCAGAGCGAGCAGAGCCGGTTCTGGATCACGCGGCTGCAACCAGACAAAATTCAGTGGGCAACGCAGTGGCTGCGGCGACCACAACAAAACATCGCCACTGGCCGCGGCACTCCGGGCTTCACTCTCTTCGAGCACGGCAGCGCCTACCCCAGCGCGGATCAGGTCCACTTTCGTAGGCCCATCATCGGTCATGGCGATTTTGCGCGGTGTTACCCCATGCTGGGCAAAGAGGGTATCGCTCACCGCTTCAAAGGGACAATAGACGGTGGAGGCGATCCAGGCCAGCGCCGCAATATCTAGCCAACGTCCGCTGCGCAATTGCGGTTCCCACCGCCGTGGGGCCGCCACGACCAGATCAACCTCGCCCAGCGTCAAGGTCGCGAATGCTCCACTTGGGGCCGGGCCAAACAGGAAGCCCCCATCCAATGCCCCGCTGCGCACCTGCTCGACAATCTGCCCCGACACACTATTCACCAGGTGGAGCTGCACCTGTGGATGGCGTGCATGCAGCGCGGCCACCAACGCGGGCACTTGTAGCCGTTCTGGCGCGGCATTCAGGCCAATCCGCAACTCGCCGCTGAGTTGGTCGCGGAAGGTAGCTGCCTGCTGCACCAATGCATCCGCGGCCTGGAGTGTTTGTTCGGCCTGGGCGCGCAATAATTCCCCATGCTGGGTCAGGCGCATCCCGCGCGGGGTGCGCACGAAGAGATCAACCTTGAGCTCGCTCTCCAACGCTTTGATGTGGGCACTCACCGATGGGGGGGTGGTATAGAGCCGCTCCGCTGCCCGGGTAACACTCTGTTCAGCAGCAACCGCAACAAAGGTGCGTAGATGGTAGAGTTCCATAATAACATTCAGCAAACCTGAATGGAGCCTTTGCAAAAAACACATTTACATTCCAAGTCGGTCATTATAAAGTGTGCAGAAGGCAAAGCCAAGTTTTGGCGCAGCGCTGCATCAGCCTGATTTTGACTCAAGAAACGAGCCCGAACAGTAGACCGAGGAGACGAAATGTCCATTCCTGTCACAATGTCCACCCAACCGAGCGAGGCTGCTGGGGAGGCGAATGCCCAGGCGTCGCACATCTTTGGGCGCCCTGCGGCTGAACCGGCGGATGCCCACACTTTTTTCAGCCGGAAATTGAGTTACGAGACCGACCCGTCGGATGTCTACGCCGACCAGCAGGCAGGCGTGCCCGGTTTTCTGCTGCTGGATGTGCGCAGCCCCGCAGCCTACTGGCAGGGTCATGCGCAGGGCGCGCTCAGCCTGCCCCATCAGACGATCAACGCGGCCACCACCTGCCAGTTTGACCCAGCTACCTTGCTGGTGGTCTATTGCTGGGGGCCGGGCTGTAATGGCGCGACCAAAGCGGCGATCAAGCTGAGCGCGCTCGGGTTCCGGGTCAAAGAGATGATTGGTGGGTACGAATATTGGGCCGAGAAGGAGCATCTGCCTGTTGTGCGCGGCTGAAAAAGAAGGCAAAGAATTGCTGAGAAACCACAGATTCCGCAGATTTTCGCAGATTGTGGTTTTCTGTCACTTGGATCTTCGCGATCTGTGGAATCAACGAACCAGTGCTTCGAGCAGATCGGCCGCGCGCTGCGGCCCCCCCAATGCGGCAAACTCGGCGCGTAAGCCTTCGGCGCTGGCTCGGATGGTGGAAAGGTCGGGCAAGAGCTGCGCCAGGGCACCGACCAGGCGCTCGACTGTCGCTTCTTTGGCCGGCAGATGGATGCCGACCCCGCTGCGAACCACGCCTTGTGCCTGATGGATCTGATCCGCCGCGTGGGGCACGACCATCTGCGGCACCCCGTGGGTGACCAGCGCATGGGTGGTGCCCGCGCCGCCGTGGTGGATCGCTGCGGCCAGCCGCGGCAAAACCGCGGCAAACTCCACCGCGGCGACAACAATCGCTTGCCGTGGCAGCCGCCCCCGCAAAGCCGTCACTTCCGCTTGGTGCCATTGCCCACCCAACGCCAGGATCGGCAAGCAGCCGATCTGCACCGCGGCGTAGGCAGCGTTGAGGAAAAAATTGGCATCCTTGCCAAAGCTGGTCCCAAGCGTGATCAGCACCCAGGGATCCTCAGTGGGCCAGGCAGGCGCTGGTGCCATCGGCGGTGCGCTGCCCCCGACATGCTGCGTTTGCGGCAGCAGCGCCAACCCTCGATACCAGCTTGGGCTCCAATAGGTAAGATGGAGATGGGGCGAAAGCTGGGCAGTTGGGCCCTCGCTTGTCCAGTTTTCCCCGCGCAGGCCAAATTGATCCAGCAGCGCTTGCAGCCGTTGGCGCGCCAACGCGAGCAGGGGATCAACCCCGGCCGCGACTTTGGGGGCCTGTGCGGGCCAGCCCGCCACCACAAAGGGGATGGCCAGTGCTTCGGCGGCCAAGCCTGCCGCGCTCACAAACACCTCGCTGACCAGCAGATCCGGTTGCCACTGACGGCCCAGGTCGATCAGCGCCTGGCTGGCTGGCGCAACACGCTCGGGATCCAGCCACTGATCGAGCGCGCGCTCGCCGCGTACAAGGCGAAGCTGCGCGGCATCCCAACTGGGGTCGGGCGTGAGTGGCGGCGGCGGCGGCCAGCGCCAGCCGGTCTCTGCCAGCGGCTGAAAGGGGACACGCGCCGCGTTCACCAACCGCTCTACGTCACGACCGCTGGCCCACAGCACCGAATGGCCGCGCTCGACCAGGGCGGTCGCGGTCGCCAGATAGCCACCCCAATCCAGGTGGCCGGGTAATTGAGCTGATACAAATAGGATTCTAGCCATAACTTGAGTCAATAAGAAAACAACAAAAGCAGGTCACAGAGCACACGGAGGAGGCACAGAGAAAATCTGCGAAATCTGTGTAATCTGCGGTTTCTAATGTTGTTATGTTTGTTTATCCAAAGCGCCAACCCAGCCACAGCACACCAAACAGCAAACTCAACAGGGTGATTGGCACGCCTGCCTTGAGATATTCGTAGAAGGTCAGCGAAATCCCTTCGCGACGCGCTCCCTCGGCAACGATCAGATTGGCCACTGAGCCGAGCAAGGTGAGGTTGCCCGCCAGGGTGGTTGCCATGGCCAGCGTGAGCCAGGTTTCCGTTGGCGCGGCAAAGTGGGGCACAAAGGGACGAAAGAGCAAAACCGCAGGCACATTCGAGACCAGATTGCTCAGCAGACTGGCAACCAGGGTCAATGCAGCAATGCCTTGTTGCGCAATTGGCTCGGCCAGGGCAAAAAGCCATTCGCTCACGCCCAGCGTTTCAAGCGCACCGGTCACAATAAACAAGCCGCTAAAAAAGACCAGGAGCGACCAATCTAACTCGCGAAAGACACTTTCCGGCTCTATGCGCCGGGTGATCAGCAGCAGCGAGGCCGCGGCCAGAGCCGCCAGCGGGATCGGGAAGCCGAGCACAAAGGCGAGGATCATCAGGCCGGTGGCGATCAAGGCTTTGCGGAGCAGCGGACGTTCGAGCGAGACTGGTGTCGCGGCTGGCGTGCCAAAGGGATGGGCCGCAAAATCCCGCCGATAGATCAACACGAGGATGAGCCAGATGATGAGCATGCCGCCCAGGGCCACGGGTGCCAGTTCGCGCGTGAATTCGACAAATGGAATGCCCGAGGCGATGCCGATGATCATATTCTGTGGGTTGCCGGTGATCGTTGCCACCGAGCCGATATTGGTCGCGGTGGTCAGCGCCATCAGGTAGGGGATCGGGCGCTGTTCGAGCAAGCGGCAAATCTCCAGCACCAGCGGCGTAAAGACCAGGACAATTGTATCGTTCAGAAAGATGGCCGAAAGCACCGCGGATGCCACGATCACCAAAGCCAGCAATTGGCGCGGGGAGCGTGCCCAGCGGATGACGCCATTCGCCACCAGTTGGAAAAAGCCAGCACGCCGCAGATTGACATTCAGAATCATCATCGCAAAGAGCAGCGCGACGGTGTTGAGATCGAGCGCGGCAAAGGCTTCGTCCAGCGAGAGCGCCCCGAGTAGGATCAACAAGGTTGCGCCGGTCAGGGCAATGGTTGCCCGATTCATGCGCAAAAAGGGATAGCGACCCACCGCCACCCCAAGAATCGTCACCACAATCAGCAAGAGCGCGGGCCAGAAGATCAACGTCGGTGGCAGGTGCATAAGTCAATCTCTAAAAATCTCTGTAAATCTCCATAAAATTCTGCATTCACCCCAACCTCTCCAGAGATTCGAGGGGATGTACAGAGATTTAAGCTGGGTCCTGGTTTGGGTGGAGGGTGAGGCGCTCCCCTGCCTGGAGGATGTGATACGCTTGACCAAGCGCTTCACATTCGGCCTGGAAAGCAGCTGGGGAAGCTGTGTTAAAGGTAAACATTTCATAATGGCAAGGCACAACCAGCCCCGCGCCAACCGCATGGGCCAGTTGGGCAGCTTCGGGGCCGCTCAGATTGCCCGCCACCCCGCGTGCTGGGTCGCGCCCGTTGATCGGCAACAGCGCTACATCGATCGGCCAGCCGCGCAATCTCTCGGCCAGGTCATCATAAAGGACGGTGTCGCCGCTGTGATAGATCGTCCACGGGCCGCACTCGACCACATAGCCCAGATAGTGATATTCGCCGCGCTCGTTGCGCTCGAGCGTTTCGTGGGCAGCAGGCACCGCGCTGATGCGGAATGGAGCCAGCGTCACTGTCTGGCCGGCATCGATCCCGACCGGCCAGGCTGGATCGCACTGCAAGCGCTCGGCGACAAAGGCCCGGTTCGCGGCTGGAACGACCAATTGCATAGCTGGGTTCACCTGGCGGATCGGCAAAAGCGTAAACGCATCCAGATGATCGGTGTGATTGTGCGATGAAGTGACCACCTCCAGGAAATCGAGGCGCTCAGGCGCGATCACGCGTTCGGTCATGCGGATGTGCGGCTTGGCCGTGTTGGCATATTTGTGTGTCAGCGAGTCCGAGAGGTAGGGGTCAAAGAGCAGATGATGGCCTTGCCATTGCAGCAAAAAGCCACTTTGGCCAAGCCACCACAGGTGTAAAGCCTCGGCCTGGCCGCGCGCGGTTGCCACATCGGCCAGGAATTGTTCGTCAACGTGAAGGGGTTGAATCATGATTCTACACTCATGAAGTCAGGCTTCGGCAAAAAGCCTGACTCCGATGCTTTGTCTGAACGGTCAGCGCGCTGGTCAGTCCAGCAAGACTTCGCGGCCACTTTCCTGGCTGCGATAGATGCCATCCAGGATGGTCATCACTTGCAGCGATTGTTCGGCTGGCACGGGTGATGGTTCCCCATTGGCAACGACGCGGGCAAATTCCACACATTCGAGCGCGTGTGGCTCCATAATGTTTTGGGTCAGCTTGATGGTGCGGTTGCTGAATTGTTTGGTGTCGTAATTGGTGCTATAGAACTCACCCTGGGGCCAGAGCAAGCCGCCCTCGTTGCCGTACAGCCACATGCGCATATCTTCGCCCTCGGTGTCGTGGTGGATCAGCCAACTGACTTCGAGGATCAGCGTGGCGCCGTTGTCGAAGCGCACAAAGGCCGCGGCAAAATCTTCCACGTCCATATCCGCCGGGACGAGCGTCCCCCCCCACGTGCTGAACGCGCCTTCGTGATTGGCCAGCGTCTTTTTGGCGATACCACTCACCGAGATCGGCTTGGGGTTGCCCATGAACCAGAGCGTCAGATCCAAAATGTGGACGCCGATATCGATGGTCGGGCCGCCACCACTATTCTTTTTGTAAATAAAGCCGGGGCGGACTGGAATCCAACCGCGGCGCAACATCCAACTGCGGGCGTGATAGATTTCGCCGAGCGCGCCGTAATCGATCTCGCGCTTCATGGCCTGCGAAATGCCAGAGAAGCGGAAATGTTGCGCGGTCATCAGGGTTTTGCCGCTGCGGTCGCGGGCCTCGATCATCTTGTGGATGTCGGCGGGTGTGGGCGCGAGCGGCTTTTCGCAGATCACATGTTTGCCCGCGTTGAGCGCGGCCACCACCAATTCGGTATGGTACATGTTCGGCGTGCAGACATCAATGATGTCGATGTCCGGGTCGTTGATAATATCTGCCGGATTGGTCGACAGTTTGCTGACGCCGTGGATCTGCCCCCAACTTTGCAGCACACTGTCGGCGATATCGCTCCCGGCGATCACTTCGGCATCGGTCGAAGCAGCCCAGCCGGGCATATGGGTTTTGGCAATCCCGCCGACGCCAATCACGCCGACCTTGAGTGTCTTGGACATGAAACGATCCTTTTGGTATGGAATTGAAAGTGTAGGGTAGGGGATTGGGGAAAGAACGAGCGCATCACATGGGCTGTTCTCTGCCAATCCCTTGAACGCTTGTCGGTTGGCGGCTCTGCTCCTGCCAGCTAAAGACGCGCCGCCAACTGGAAACTCTGCTAGCCCGCCACGACTACATCACTGAATTCGCCCGTCTGCTTGTCCTTGAGGATCATCTTGAGGCGGCCATCGGGCATCTTTTCCTGCTTGATGATCACCTTGCCGTCGTACAGTTGCTCCTCTTGCTGGATGCGCTCTGTGCTGCCGCCGCGCCATTCTTTGAACTCGACGGGCTCCCACTGTTTGGATGCTGCCGAGCGATAGCAGGCATCCATCACCGCGTTGACGACGTAGCCATCATAGAAAGTTTCGCTGGGTTGCGTGCCATTGTCCATTGAATTGAACATGTCGGTGAACATATCCACATAACCCAATTCGCTGAGCTCATCACCCACCGGGAAGAGCCAGCCCGCGTTGGTCTCGGCCTTTTCGGCTACATAATCGCTGCCCGCGCCGGTGGTAAAGACCTCGAACCCAGTGCGCAGGAAATGATTCAGCCAGATCGTGCCTTCGGTGCCGGCCACCTCATCGCGCAGATCCATGCCCCCGCGGAAGGTCCAACTCACCTCGAATTGACCAATCGCGCCGCTCTCGAACTTGATCAGGGCGATGGCGTTGTCTTCGGCTTCGATCGGGTGGACGAGCGTATCTTTCCAGCACATCACCTCGACCGGGCGATTGTCTTTGCCCATGTAGCAGCGCATGATCTCGATGCAATGGCAGCCCAGATCGATGATCGCGCCGCCGCCGGCCTGTTTGGCATCCCAGAACCAGGCACTGTGCGGGCCAGGATGGGTCTCGCGCGAGCGCGCCCAGGTCACTTTGCCCACTTGCCCACCCTGCACCGCTTTGATCGCTTTCAATGCTTTGGGCGTGTAGACGAGATCTTCCAAATACCCCGCAAAGATACCCGCCTTTTCGACCGTCTGCAAGATGCGCCACGCTTCTTCGGCATTGCGCGCCAGCGGCTTGGTCAGCAAGACTGCCTTGCCCGCGGCCGCGGTCATGGCCACGGCTTCTTCGTGCAGATGATTGGGCAGGCCGATCACGACTGTATCGGTGTCGGGATGCTCGATGGCCGCCTTCATATCGGTGATGGCATGGGGCACGCCATTTTCCTGGGCGAATCTGTCGGCGCGCTCCTGGGACCGCGAATAGATCACCTCCACCCGGTCGCGATTGCGTTGACCGTGCAATGCCTGGGTGTAAAAGAGGCCGATCAAGCCGGTACCGAGCATAGTGACTTTATGCGCTTTGAGCATGGTTTCCTCCTTGAACTTAGACGATTGACGAAGGACGGTTGACGGTTGACTTTGGACTCCGGACTCTAGACCCCAGACTCCAGACTTTGGACTCCGGACTCTAGACTCCGGACTCCTCCTTAACTTGGCGAACGCCAGCCACCATATTTTTTAACTTTTGCCGGGCCGCCCAGCGCGCAGTTTGGCTGAGCCCACAATCGGGCGCAAAGGCCAGCTTTCCGGCGGGCGCAAATTCCAGACATTGGCGCACTCGTTTGGCCACATCCTGCGCGGTCTCGATGTAATAACTCTTCACGTCGATGATGCCCACCGCCACGCGATGCGTCCGGGCGATCTCGCCGATGATCTCCAATTCGGCATATTCGCGGCTGGCCATCTCCACGTGGATCTCATCGACGGTCATGTCGAGGAAGGCCGGGAACATCGGCGCGTATTGGCGGGGGCCGACGGCTCGCCCCTTAAAATTGCCAAAGCAGAGATGGGTCGAGAGATGACAGTGGCCGACTACCGGCGCGACCGTGCGATTAAAGATATCGACAAAGCGGGCCGGGTCTTCTTTGTAGGCATAACAACTCATCGACGGCTCATCCACGGTGATCTCAGTGCAGCCCGCGGCCACCAGATCGACCAGTTCCTGACGCACAATGGGCAAGAGCGCCTCGGTCACTGCATAGCGGTCGGGATACTCCCCGTTTGGGATCAACCGCCCGCTGAGCGTATAGGGGCCGGGCACGCTGGCCTTGAGTGTCGGGCCAGCGGGGGCCAGGCGTTGCAAACGCTGAAATTCGTCGATCACGCCGAGGCCACGCGGCGCGCGCAATTCGCCCACAATCGCGTGGCGGCCACGCTGATCATGCGCGGGCGGGCCGTAAATGCGCGGCGATTTCTGTTCGTGTGCAATGCCCTCAATGTAGCCATAAAACGAGAGATTAAAATCGAGCCGCGTCTGCTCGCCATCGGTGATCACATCCAGGCCAGCGCTGGTCTGATCATAGACCGCGGCGATAACCGCATCCTCGACCATCTCGGCGATTTCGGCGCTGCCAAACGCAGCCAGATTCTGGCTGGCGTATTCCAACCAGGAGGGGAACGGGTAACTGCCGATCACGGTGGTGCGAAGGGGTGGTAGTTGCATAAAGAGACTCCGTTGTGTGAAACGTGAAGCGTGATGCGTGAATTGATTGCTGACTTCGCGCGGCTTCCATGACGTTTGACGCGTAACGCATCCCGTATGACGTTTCAGCGAAACTCTGTGGCGATGCGCGCCAGGCGATTGAAGGTTGCCGGGTCGATTGTCACATCCAACACTTTGGCAATGACGCCGGTCCAGCCGTGCAGAAAAGCAGTCCAGCCATCCGCAACGTTGAGCTTGCGTTTGGCTTGCTGCGCCTGCGCTTGTTGCAAAAATTGGCGTTCGCCCCGGTAATTCAACTCCCAAACGACGCCGAATTTGGGGAATTGTGCCTGATCGGTGATTGGCGAACCAGGGCGATCCTTCCCCAGGCCCGTGG
Source organism: uncultured Caldilineaceae bacterium (assembly GCA_964541665.1). Lineage (GTDB taxonomy): Bacteria > Chloroflexota > Anaerolineae > Caldilineales > Caldilineaceae > CFX5. The sequence goes on from CAZIRP010000106.1 coordinate 16,054, forward strand.
CATTGATCACGAGACTGCCGGGTACAGAAGCCGCCAGCAGTCGATCATTCTCGGTGGCTTCGGAGTGGCAGAAATAGTCGAATTGAATATCGCTGCCCTGCTGCTGCACGATTGCCCGTACATGATCCAAGCGGGTTTGGTCGATGTCCACCAGCGCCAAATGTCTGGGGCGCTCGGCGGGGTTGCGTTGGTTGATCAAATGCAGCACAATCGCCGCGGCTGCGCCACCCGCACCCAGACAGAGCACGCCCCCTTTGGTGCGGCCAAAGTGGCGCTCGCCCAGAATGGCCTGGAGCGCGCGCCCTTCCGCCACCGGGTCGACCGCAAAGCCCAGGAGTTGATCCCCGCGCTTGGCAATGCACGAGATCTCGTCGAGCTGCTGCGCGTAGGGGTCAAGCTCGTCGAACAGGTCGCGCGACGCGGCCAGCAGATCGAGCTTGTGCGAGGTGATCAAGCCCCCCAGCGCCAGCGGATCGCGGCGGATATGCTCGACGATCTGGCGATAGCGGGCTGGCTCATCGTGCAATTGGCGGTCTATACCGACCAGCGCGACCTCGGGGCGGCCCAACACTTCCATCCATCGCGGGAAGATCTGTTGCATGGCCGAGCCCGCGGTTGTGACACCCACAAAGTAGAATGTTGGCCGATCCAGCGGGGCAAAGCCATCGCTGTCGGTTGCAAAGGTAAATGCCTGGGGCGCGGGTTGTTCTCGTTTCATCTGAAGCATGGCTTATCCATAGACCCGCCGGACCCGGCGACGATAATCATCATAAGCGGCGTCGAATTGGACTTTTGAGGCCTCGCTGCCAATAAAATGACTGCTGGTCAGCACAATTGGTGGTTTGCCCAGCGCGCTCAACCCTTCGGCGATCAGACATTTGATCGCATTGGTGACCGCGGCGGCACCAATGGTTGAGCCCGGACCCACCGGGTCGGCCAGGCCAGCCACACGCACCAGCGCATCGCCCGCGGGCACACCGTTGTCGATGGTCACGTCGGCGATGTCGGGCAGCCGCTGGCCAGAACTGTGATTGGGCCTGGCGTTCAAGCAATGATCCAGCGACACCACGGCGATCACCGGCAAGTTGCGGGCTTTGGCTTCGAGCGCCACTTCGACCACAACTTCGTTGACACCACTGTTGGAGAAGATCAGAAAACTGTCGGGCGGGGCCAGCACAAAATTACGCAAAATGGTCTTGCCCAAGCCCTCCACATGTTCCAGAAACATGGCCTGGCGCTGCCCATTGCTGCCGACGATCTGGTTGTGATAGGTGAGCGAGAGTTCGACAATCGGGTGAAAGCCCGGAAAGCTACCGTGCCGGGGAAACATCTCTTCGACAAACATGCGGGAATGGCCAG
>CAZIRP010000107.1:0-17347 GCA_964541665.1 uncultured Caldilineaceae bacterium
TTCAACTTGGTTCCATTCGTATCCTTTTGCGACATTATTTTTGAGATGACTTCTATTCATTATTGATTGGTTGCTGCCCAGCAAGGACGCTCCCTATGACCCCGATCTATTATCTCAATGGGACTTATTTGCCCGCGACGGACGCGACGTTGCCGCTCAACGATTTGGGCATTGTGCGTGGCTACGGCGTTTTTGATCTGCTGCGCACGTACGATGGCGTGCCGTTCAAGTTGCGCGAGCATGTGGCGCGCTTACAGCGTTCGGCCAGCGCGATTGGGTTGCAGCTCCCCTGGGAGAGTGCCGAACTCGAAGCGATTGCGCTTGATACGTATGCGCGCAACGACTTGCCCAATGCCACGATCCGCATCGTCGTGACCGGCGGCGAATCGGCCAATTTTATGACGCCACCGGCCACGCCCAGCCTCGCCATATTGATCGAGCCTGTTGCGCCTTCCTCGCCGCAGGAATACGAAGCAGGGGTCAAGTTGGTGAGTGTGGAGATGGCGCGCTTTTTGCCCCACGTGAAAAGCCTGAATTACATTGGGGCGATCATGGCGATGCAGGTGGCGAGCCCAGCTGGCGCGGTCGAAGCCCTCTATCGCGACCCGGCTGGCTATGTGAGCGAGTGCACGCGCTCCAATCTTTTTGCCTTTCGCGGGGATCAGCTGATCACGCCGCAGCAGGAGATCTTAGCGGGCATTACGCGGGCCGTGGTGCTGGAGATCGCAACGGATAGCTTTGCCGTCAGCGAAAGTTTGGTGCATTATCAGGAGTTGTTGGCGAGCGACGAGGTTTTTATCACCAGTTCCACCAAAGAAATTTTACCCGTCGTGCAGATCGACGGGCAGACCATCGGCAGCGGCAAGCCGGGTCCCCGCACCAACCAATTGATGGCGCAATTCCGCGCGTACGTGGAACAATATCGACAACAACAATCAACCGCGAACAGTGTTTAGGAACCACAGATTACGCAGAGTTCACAATCAAGAAGCATCGCGGCTACTTCACAACAGGCTCTGAGTCGATTTATCTCAGGTCTGTAGTCATTTGGTAGATAGGGTCTAAGAAACGAGTGTACGACTAATCTTAATAGCTAAGAGCCGATCAATCGAGCTTTCGTCTCCATAACGAGCTGTAACGCAATATGGACACCCTCGGCTTTCAGGATGCTTAGAACAATGTGGGCAGTCCTCTAAAATTGTCAATGCACGCTGAAGGATTTTCTCAATTTTGGTGTAAGCTGCCTCGGCAATCCCAACTCCACCTGGAGTCGAATCATAAAGGATGATGGTCGGCAAGTGAGTATCAATATGTAAGATTTGACCTAACACTTCAATATCGGCGGGATCACACAATTCCTCGACTGCTGTCGCTAGCCGCAACGCACCGGCTAGCGAATAGATCCCGGCTAATTGTTCATCTGTAGAATGGTCATAGAGCACAGATTCAGAAAAGGTAATCCAAAGCGCTTGAGTTTCATACTCAAGTGTTGGCGGTACAGCTTTTCCAAGGGGCTGAAAGACGAAGGGCTCATTACGAGCAAAAAGAGGTACTTTGTAGTAACCAGATACATCGGTGCGGGAGATTACCTGGCCAAAGCTTATATTGTAGTTGCAGATTGCTCGCTGTGTGAATGTTTGCTTGATTTGTATGGTGTAGTCTATATCGGCAGTTGTAGTGTATTCCGGATGCTCTACCTCTCTTACTAGAATCTGACCTTTTTGCGTTGAAAAGTCAACGTTGAATTGAGTAACCTCGTAATATCGATCAATATGTTGATAATGCGCATATTTATGTAAGGCACGCTGCGCACGGGCGGCGTCCACCTGTACAATGGCCTCACGACGATCTTCCGTAAGCACATCAATTGCAAAGCTTAGATTGCGGAAGGAGACAGAGCCAACCTCTATATCGCCCAATGAAGAAAGCCCCCATTTCTCTTCCTCATCGGATGGTACAAGAAAACCATTATCTTTGAGTTGTTCAGCTATTTGCGGCGCGATGGGACCAAAGAGCTTGAACTCATCCGCAGAGAGTGGTAACTCCCGAGCCGCACAAAGCAAGTGGTTACGTACTACATAAGGATTATCCGGATTGCAGTAAATAGGCTCGGCGTGGAGATCAAAAAGAAGCTGTGGATGCGCAACAAAAAATTGATTTAACGGATCTTTATCGAGAATCAAGACGATGATCCCTTCTCCAGCGCGACCTGCTCGGCCAGCTTCTTGCCAAAGTTGCGCAATCGAGCCAGGAAAGCCAATAATGACAGCAGCCGAAAGACTCCCAATATCAATCCCCATTGCGAGAGCTGTCGTTGAAATAACCGCATGTTGACGGCCATCCTTCAACTCGCGGATAATGCTACGCTTATCCTCCGCCGTTAGCTCGCGCATAAACGGTCTGATTTGGATTTCGGCCAAATCTAACTCACGCAATTCCGCCTTCACGAAACGATAAATATCGTTGATCTCTCGGATCGAACGACCAAAGGCAATAGTACGAATTCGATTACGTAGAAAAAAAAGTAGAATGTCTTTTGCCTGTGTAGATAATGCACGCGGATCCTCATCACTGGGATCTGACCAGATTACAAGCTCACGCTGACGTTTTGGCGCGCCTGTGGTGCTGCCGTTAATGACAATTGGATGGCGACCAGTGAGCTTCTTGACTGTCTGTGCTGGTTCGGTAATAGTAGCCGATGCACAAAGAAACTGCGGGTGTGCGCCGTGTATTTGACAAATACGGGATAAACGGCGGATGAGGTTCGCAAAGCTAGCGCCAAGAACACCACGATAGGTATGCATCTCGTCGATGACAACGTATCGTAAGCCCCGAAATAGATAGGTCCAAGCACGTTCATTAAAAGCACCCGAGAGTAACGATAGGTGCAACATATCTGGTGTGGTCAGCAACAGTTGAGGCTTCTGCTTGCGGATGGCTTCCCGATCACCATTACTGACAGAACCATCATACCGAGCAATCGTGACACGGTTGCGCTGAAACTCCAGCGAGCGGCATACGCGATGGATGGAAAAGCGTTCACCTTTGCTTACCCAATCAGTGCCAGAATGATCAAGACGACTAAATGTGTCAAACTGATCGCCCGTAAGCGCAACAAGTGGGGACAGATAGAGCGCGGTGGCTCCTGGCTCCTTGAGCAGCGTATCGAGAATCGGCGTTAAATAAGTAATAGTCTTGCCACTAGCCGTTGGTGTGGTAACGATAAAATCGTGCCCAGCCATTGCCGCTTCGATAGCGTCTTGTTGAAATTGGAAGAATTTTCCATCCTCACCCAAAATTTTATTATGAAGTGATTGAGCGAGCGCAGGATGAAGGGTTGTTAATAACGAATTGTCGGCAAAGGCCCCGTCGGCAGCAGGCAAAGTTTGAACATAGTGGATTTGGCGACTATGTACGTCATGTAGAGTAGCAACAACTTTTGATGCATCTACCTGCTCTGAGGGTAAAAAAATAATCGGCCGGTCGGCGAGACCAAGATCAGGTAAGTCATCTTGATCAATAGGTAAAGGTTTTCGGTTGCCTTCCTGTAGGCAGTGTTGACAATAAAGACCGACTGCCAATGGACGAGGCGTACTAGTCCAGGCACTCCTCACGACTTCATTTTTAGACTCGCTTAATCTTCGTACTGCTTTATTCCCAGCACCATCCAGTGCATATTGCAAGAGAGAGAAAGCAAGTTTTTGCTCACGGTTATGTTTTTTGCAACGTAAGGCTACAATGCTCATTTTAGTGCTCCAGGAAATCTCGGACTTTGCGTGCGTATTTCGGATGTCTTAGACGTCGCAGGGCGCTGAATTCGAGCTGTCGGACGCGCTCGCGGGTGAGATGATAAAGTTGTCCAATTTGCTCCAATGTATGGGGATCATTGCCATTGAAGCCAAAACGTTTTTCTAAGACGGCACGAGTCCGCTCAGGGAAAATTTCATACATAATTTCCGCGAGACAATCACGCAGGGCGCGGCGCATCGCGTTGACTTCTGGTTCGTCTTGGCCAGATGCGGGAATGAAGTCACCAAGCGTTTCATTACTTTCCTTACCCACCGCGGCATCAGTGCTGAGAGGTTCGCTGGCAGCAATCACTTTGAGCTTTTGTACCCGATCAATAGCTTTATTCAGTCTAGTCACTAACTCGGCGGGTACCGCCCGCTTAATTCTCCAACAATCACGGATCAAAGTACTTTCATTGGGAGAAAAAAAGTCGAGTCCAAGCACAATTTCTGCATGAGTTGGTGCACGACCCAACTTCAACTCAAGTTCACGTTCAACGCGGTTCATTCGTGAAATTTGTTCGAGCATATGAACAGGGATACGAATAGTACGATCCTGATCAGCAACGGCTCGGCTGATTGCTTGTCGAATCCACCAAGTTGCATAGGTTGACATGCGCATATTTAGATCAAGATTAAACCCCTTAATTGCCCGGCTTAACCCAATGGATCCCTCTTGCAGTAGATCTTCAAAATCAAGTTGGCGTGCTCCTCGTCCGTATTTCAATACATTTGCCGCCACAAGTCGTAGATTGCGCTCAATTAACTCATCATAGGCGAACTTGCCTGCTCGAATTCGACGTTCCAGTTGATGGATCTGTAGATCTGATTGGGCACAGGGCAATTCGCGACTAGCCCGCTGACCATCCGCATAAATTTCAAGCAGGCGGCGTTCTTCTTCAGCAGTTAACAGGGTTTTATGCCGCGAAGAATGCTCGGTCATGATGGACTTGAGTAGCTGCTCAACCTCGTCTGCTTCTAGAAGAGCTTGCATCTCCGCGTCTATTTCTGGTGGGGTTGATGGACTATCCACCACCAGCGCCCCTAGAGCTTCAAGTTGTTCGATGATTATCTGATAACAATCGGGATACTCATAGGGATCGAGGCCTACGGTTCGAAGCTTCCCTTCGATTTCGTCATAGGTGATCGGTTTACCTGCGGTAGGAGAGAGTAGGTCTATAACCTGTTGAGTTGCGTATTCCACTTCGATGGAGTGAGTTGATGTAGCGGCATTGGGGAAGGGGAGAGCTTCCAGATTAGACATTTTCTGCTTACACCCTTTATCAAGTTACAAAATTAAAACGTATAATACCGTAGTCTGCATATCTGCTCAATGAATAGCTAGAGCAGTATACTCTGTCTAGCTTTGATAACGTACATAAGAGCAAAGCTTTTCAAATAGCTTACCTTGATATTTTCTATAGATATTTATCGTGACATTACCCAAGGATCCTTCAAAAATTAATTAAAATGGTTAAAATTCTGTCCTAAAATTTTAAGTTTATCATGTTTTGTAGAATTAGGTGCTCACACTGCATATTTTCCTGTCAATCTCCTGAATCTCCACAAATCGCCTCAATAACGAGGGATTGAAGAGATTCAGGAGATTTTTGGTTAGTGCTTAAAGTGGCGCGTGCCGGTAAAGGCCATCACCAACCCAAGCCGATCAGCAGCCGCGATTACTTCGTCGTCGCGCACCGAGCCACCGGGTTGCACCACCGCGGCAATGCCATAGCTCGCTGCCGCCTCGATGCCATCGGCAAAGGGGAAGAAAGCATCCGAGGCCATGACCGCACCGTGGGCACGCTCGCCCGCTTTGTGACCAGCCACCATCGTGGAGTCCACCCGGCTCATCTGGCCCGCGCCCACGCCCACCGTTGCTTGATCCTGCACGTAGACGATGGCATTGCTTTTGACATGCCGCGCCATTCGCCAGGCAAAGGCGAGATCGGCCAATTGCGCCGCGGTCGGCTGAAGCTGGCTGACAATCCGCCAGTTGGCTGGGTCCATATCCGCCTGGCTGCGGTCGAGCTCCTGGACCAGCACGCCGCCATAGATGCTGCGCAGGCTGAGTGGTCGCAGCGCCGTGCCGGTGGCTTGCACAATGCGCAGATTCTTCTTTTTGCGCAAGAAGGCCAACGCATCTTCGGCAAATGCGGGCGCGGCCACCACTTCGGCAAAGAGATCGCCCAGCCGCTGAGCAATCGCCAGATCAAATGGCCGGTTGACCGCGATGATGCCCCCAAAGGCGCTCACTGGGTCCGACGCCAGGGCTTTGTCGTAAGCCGTTGCCAGATCCACCGCGCTGGCCAGCCCACATGGGTTGCCATGTTTGATGATCGCCACGGTGGGCTCGGGGAAATCCTGCGCGGCTTGCCAAGCCCCGTCGAGATCCAGCCAGTTGTTGTAGCTCATTTCCTTGCCGTGCAAGATGGTAAAGGGCGCGGCTTCCCCGGCGTAGCCATAAAATCCACCTTGCTGATGGGGATTTTCGCCATAGCGATTGCGCTGGATCTCGACCAGATCGACACGCAGTTGTGTGGGCAATTCTGCGCTGGCCGGGGTGGATTCAACCTGCTCGGCCAGATAAGCCGAGATCGCGGTGTCATAATCGGCGGTATGGCGGAAAGCCTTGAGCGCCAGTTGCTGGCGGAAGGTGTTGTCGGGGCCACCCTGGGCAAAGGCCGTGGCTACGGCTGCATAATCCGCCGGGTCGCAGACCACCGTGACTGATTCCAGATTTTTGGCCGCGGCGCGCAACAAAGCCACGCCCCCAATATCGATCTGCTCGATGGCTTCGGCCAGGGTCACGCCCGGCTGGGCGACTGTTTGTTGAAACGGGTAAAGATTGACCACCACCAAATCAATCGGGGCCAAACCGTGCTGTTCCAGTTCGGCCAGATGGTCGGGTGTGCGGCGGGCGAGAATGCCGCCATGGATCGCGGGGTGCAGGGTCTTGACCCGGCCACCCAGAATTTCAGGGAAGCCCGTGAGATCCTCAACCGCGAGTACGGGGAGATTGGCATCGGCGAGTTGTCGGGCGGTGCCGCCACTGGCGATCAACTGTACGCCCGCAGCATGGAGTTGCCGGGCAAAGTCGAGCAGATCACGCTTGTCGGAAACCGAGAGCAAAGCACGAGGTTGGGACATTGTTTTTCCTTTCACTTACAATTCTGAGCTCTGTTTGAAAACCAAAGCATCTTTTGGTCGATTGTCCAGCAAACGATCCGATTTTCAAACAACCGCATCAAAGCTCAGGTCGATAAAAACAAAAAGGCAGTCAAACCCAATGGTTCGACTGCCCAGCCCAGGCGTTCGACTGTAAGCCTTCCAATGCGCCTCTCCCTCGTGGTAAGCTCCACGCGTGGCACAGCTTGGGCCACGTTCGCCAGTCAAAGCGCATACTCATTTATTTTCCTGCTCAGTATACGCGTCAGCGGATCGACTGTCAAGCGGATTTGGGGGAGAATTCCACGGTGCAAAAATACTGAGGAGCAGGAAAGATCATTTGACGACTTGGGGCGAAACGGGACGACCCTTGTCTTTGGCGTTGGGCGAGCGTTTGCCGCCTGGCCGACGCTGGCGCAAGCCGACCAAAAACCTGCGCACCAGCGGAATCCGCACGGCCAGCAGCAGCGTCAGGATCAGCGCAAAGAGGATCGGCTCCCAGCGTTCAGCGGCTTTGACCAGCCACAGGAAGTGGATCACCGCCAGGACGCCCGCCGCGTAAACAAGTTGATGCAGCCGTTTCCAGTTGCGCCCCAGCCGTCTCATCCAGCCTTTGGTCGAGGTGATCGCCAACGGGATCAGGATCAAAAAGGCAGTCAGCCCGGCCAGCACAAAGCGTTTGGTCAGCAGCGCGTCCCCAAAGATCAAGTTGAGGTTGAAGCCATAATCCAGGCCAACAAAGTTGAGAAAGTGAAAGCTGGCATAAACAAAGGCATAGAGGCCCAACGTCTTGCGGATGGTGAGGGCCTGGCTGAAGCCGATCAGAATATTGACCGGGGTGCAGGCCAGCGACAACATCAACAGCACGAGCGCGGCCTTGCCCGTGCGGTCGGTGAGGTCATCGATTGGGTTGACACTCAGATTGCCTTGGCCAATATCCCAGATCAACCAGGCAAGCGGAAAGAGCGCGCCGAGGTTGGCGAGGATCCACAACCAGTGTTTGCGCAAATAAGATTGGCCAGCCACCCGCGAGCCCGTCATGGGACTTCCCTTCCTCACGCTCAATAGTTGAAGCGCAGATCCATGCCCTCGTACAGATGGGCAACTTCTTCGGCATACCCATTGAAGAGCAGCGTCTCGCGGCGGCTCAATTCGCCGATCCGCCGTTCGGTGGCTTGCGACCAGCGCGGATGATTCACCTGCGGATTGACATTGGCATAAAACCCATATTCGTGCGAAGCCGCTTGGGTCCACGTTGAGATCGGCTGCTCGTCCACCAGTTCGATCTTGACGATACTCTTGATGCTCTTGAAACCATATTTCCACGGCACCACCAGGCGGAAAGGCGCGCCGTTGGCTGGGAGCAGCGGTTTGCCATACATGCCCGTCGCCAGGAGCGCCAGATCATTCATGGCTTCGTCGATGCGCAGCCCTTCCACGTAGGGCCAGTTGAGCGTGCGCGACCCTTGGCCGGGCATCTCTTCGGGGCGCATCACCGTGGTAAATTTGACATACCTGGCCGCTGAAGTTGGCTCCACTTCTTTGAGCAGCGCGCTGATCGGGAAGCCCACCCACGGGATCACCATCGACCAGGCCTCGACACAGCGCAAGCGATAGATGCGCTCTTCCTGCGGGAACCGCGTGACAAGGTCATCGACATCAAAGGTGGTGGGCTTGTTGCAGAGGCCGGTCACTTCCACTGTCCACGGCAAGGTTGTGAAGTTGCGCGAAAGCGGATTGACCCCTTCCTTGTCCATGGTGAATTCATAAAAATTATTGTAGTTGGTGATCGCCTCGTAATCGTTGAGCGAGTCACCGAGTTCATCCTCGGCCGCGCTGGCATAGGGCTCAGCATGGGCGAGCGCCGCGGGCAATTCGCTGAAGCTGACTGGCGGCGCGGCAGGTTCGGCGTTGGCCGCGACGGGTGGATTTGCCGCGCCCGATGGGCCACAAGCCGCAGCCAGCAAGGCCGCAGTACTCAACGAGCCAGCCGCCACCATAAAACGTCGCCGCGACAGATAGAGGTGTTCCGGTGTGATCTCGGAAGAAGGAATCTTGACCATTTGGGGCGCTCCTGATATGAATAAGATCCACACAGTGTGGATTTAAGTTCGCTCAAGGCGAGTGGGGCATTTTCCTCGCCACCGTTCTCAGCATACTCGTAATACCTGAATCAGACATTAAGAGACCATAACAAAACAATTACGGTTACTGCCCATGGACTTACTTACTCGGCTTCACCCTGCTGTTGTTCACTTTCCCATTGCCCTGCTCAGCCTGGCAACTCTGTCTGGGCTGCTCTACAGCTATGGGCGGCCCCATCCCTCACTCTTAGTGCTGACCTGGTGGCCGTTGCGCCTGGGATGGCTCGGAGGCGTTGCTGGGTTGCTTACGGGGCTGCTCGCCCAGCGTGGTCTGCCGCCGAATGCGCCTTACCGTGCTGTGCTGAATTTACATATTACCACAGGGATAGCCCTAATTATACTTTACGGTCTGTTGATCTATCTCCACTGGCGTTTCGGGTCGAGCAAAGCCCAAAAGCAACGCGCCCGCGCCAACAATCCAGCCCGCGATCTATTGGACGATCCCAAAGGGCGTTTTGGATTTACTGGCCTGGCGCTTGCTGGCTGGTTGATGCTGGTTGCCAGTGGTTGGAATGGTGGGCAGCTTGTCTTTGAGTGGGGCGTCAATGTGATCCGGTAGGCGGGGGACGATGGACGGGGGATGATAGCGAACTGTCCGCTCTCTATTGTCCGGTCGCCTACTTTACGGATCAGACCAGCTCGGGTATACTACGCACCGATTGCAAACCATATCGCGCTGAAGACGCACGGCGAGAGAGCATCAAACCCACCGGTTTGGTCGCCGAAGGTGCAAATCCGTCGCAGATAGCCACTGCTCGGGTGACTCTCTCAGGCTTCCGGATCGCCGTGTCGCCACTTGCCTGGGGTGCCAGGCAAGTATCAGCACCTCTGGAAAGCTTGTCCCTGGGGTCACTCAGCGACAACACCGACGGGGCAATGACGAGCCAAGGCTCGCCAGAATCTCTCAGGTCTGGAACAGGGGCAGCGGGCATTCAGGTTGAGTGCCCGTTTTTTATTGCCCAAGGCTTACGCAGCACCTGAATCATTCAGGATGATTGGGCCAGTCCACACGTGACTTCCGGTCTGGCCTTGCGTAAGTACGAACAACTTTCAGGAGCCTGCCCTATGTCGAGCATTGCCACCCTATCCACTCGCAACGCCGAGTATCTTGCCCCGCTGGATGCTTTTCTCGAACGCCATATTGGGCCCCGGCCCGCGGATGTCAGCGCCATGCTGGCCGAGATTGGCGTAAACTCGCTGGATGAATTGATCGACCAGACCGTGCCCGCGGGCATCCGTATGCAACGCCCGCTCGATCTACCCGCCCCGCGCGGGGAAGCGGAAGTTCTCGCCGAGTTGCAACAATTGGCGGCCCAGAACCAGATTTTTCGCTCCTTCATCGGTCAGGGCTACGCCAATACCCACACCCCGCCGGTAATCCTGCGCAACATCCTGGAAAACCCCGGCTGGTACACCCAATACACGCCCTATCAGGCCGAAATTGCCCAGGGACGGCTGGAGGCGCTGCTCAATTTCCAGACGATGATCATTGATCTCACCGGGCTGGATATTGCCAACGCGTCGATGCTGGATGAAGCCACGGCCGCGGCCGAAGCGATGACGCTCTGCAAGCGAGCGCAACGCCGGGGGTTGACTGGCCAGCATTTTTTTGTTGCCGAACAGTGTCATCCGCAGACCATTGATGTTGTGCGCACTCGGGCCGAACCACTCGGGTATACCGTGGTCGTGGGTGATCCGCATCAATACGAGTTTGGGCCGGAGACCTTTGGCGCGCTGCTGCAATACCCCGACACCACGGGGAAGATCGAAGATTACCGCGAATTTTGTGAGCGGGCCCATGCGGCTGGTGCGCTGGTGGTGGTCGCGGCGGATCTGCTCGCCTTGACCTTGCTGCGTCCACCGGGCGAATTTGGCGCGGATATTACGGTCGGCAATACGCAACGCTTTGGCGTACCGTTCGGGTATGGCGGGCCACACGCGGCCTTTATGGCCACGCGCGACGAGTTCAAACGGTTGATGCCCGGTCGCCTGGTTGGTGTTTCGCAAGATGCCACGGGCGCGCCCGCGCTGCGCCTGGCCTTGCAAACACGCGAACAACACATCCGCCGCGACAAGGCAACCAGCAATATCTGCACCGCGCAGGTGCTGCTGGCGGTGATGGCTTCGATGTACGCGGTCTATCATGGGCCCAAAGGCTTGCGCCGTAGCGCCGAACGGGTGCAATTGTATACGCTGTTGCTGGCCCAGGTCGTGCGCGAGTTGGGGTACACCATCACCGACGGGCCGCTCTTTGATACATTCCGCGTCAGCGCTGGCCCACGCGCGGGCAAGATCCTGATCGACGAAGCGTTGGCGCACCAAGTCAACGTGCGGCGGTACGCCGATGGCTCGGTGGGCGTGGCGCTCGACGAGACCGTCACCGTGGATGATCTGCAGACACTGGCCGCGATCTTCGGGGCGATCACCCCAATCGATTGGGCCGCGCTGGCGGATCAAACCGAGCTGGGTTATCCCGAACCGTTGCAGCGCACCAGTGACTATCTGACCCACCCGGTCTTCAATTCCTACCACAGCGAGCACGAGATGTTGCGCTACATCCACCGCTTGCAGGCACGCGACCTCTCGCTGATCCACTCGATGATCCCGCTTGGTTCGTGCACGATGAAACTCAACGCCACCACCGAGATGATTCCGATCACCTGGCCGGGTTTTGGGCAGTTGCATCCCTTTGCCCCGCGCGAGCAAGCCAAAGGCTACCAGATCCTGTTTGAACGATTGGAGCGCTGGCTGGCTGAGATCACCGGTTTTGCCGCGGTTTCGCTGCAACCGAATGCGGGCTCGCAGGGCGAATACGCGGGCTTATTGGCGATCCGCGCCTATCACCAGGCACAGGGCGAGAGCCACCGCCACATCTGTTTGATCCCGGCTTCGGCGCATGGGACCAACCCGGCCAGCGCGGTGATGGCGGGCATGACTGTGGTGGTGGTGGCCTGCGACGATGCGGGCAATATCGACGTGGCCGATCTGCGGGCCAAGGCCGAGCAGCATGGGCCGCAACTGGCCGCGCTGATGGTGACTTATCCTTCGACGCATGGTGTTTTCGAAGAAGCGATCAGCGAAATCTGCCAGATCGTTCATGCGCAGGGCGGCCAGGTCTACATGGATGGCGCCAACATGAATGCGCAGGTGGGGTTGGCCCGCCCCGGCGACATCGGCGCGGATGTCTGTCATCTCAACCTGCACAAAACGTTTTGCATTCCGCACGGCGGTGGTGGGCCAGGGATGGGGCCGATTGGTGTAGCCGCGCATCTGGTGCCCTATTTGCCGGGCCATTTTGTGTTGCAGAAGCCGGAGAATACAGTCTCGGCCGCGCCGTGGGGCAGCGCCAGTATTTTGCCGATCTCCTATGCGTATATTGCCTTGATGGGGGGCAGCGGTCTGACCGCGGCGACCAAAGCGGCGATCTTGAATGCCAATTACATTGCGGCTCGGCTGGCACCGCACTATCCGGTTTTGTATCAAGGCAGCCAGGGCAGAGTGGCGCACGAGTGCATCATCGATACACGGCCACTCAAGGCAGCGGAGATCGAAGTGGAAGATATTGCCAAGCGCCTGATGGATTATGGCTTCCACGCGCCGACCATGTCGTTCCCGGTGGCGGGCACGTTGATGATCGAGCCGACCGAGAGCGAGTCGAAAGCCGAGTTGGATCGATTCTGCGAGGCGATGATTGCGATCCGGGCCGAGATTGCCCAGGTCGAGCGCGGCGAGTGGGATCGGGCGGACAATCCGCTCAAGCAGGCGCCCCACCCGGCGCATGTTGTTTTGGCCGACGACTGGGCCCGCGGCTATTCACGCGAACAGGCGGCTTATCCTGCGGCGTGGGTGCGGGAGGCCAAATTCTGGCCTGCGGTCGCGCGCGTCGACAATGTCTATGGCGATCGCAACCTGGTCTGCGCCTGCCCGCCGATCGAGGCGTATCAATAGCTCAGCAGTCCACAGCCCAAACAAAAGACAAAAAAACCGAGTGCAGCGTGAAATCTGCACTCGGTTTTCTTATGCTGACTTTATGACTTCAGCATGTGCTTATTGCACATCCTCCAGCCCTTCGAGCGGGACGATCACCGCATCGGCTGGGGCTTCGACCTCGGCGGCCTCGTTGAAATCAGCCGCGCTGGAATCGACTGCCAGCGAGATAAAGGCATTGCTCGCACCATCGACAGGCATTGCGCCGGTTGATGCGGCAAAGGCCAGCAGATCCGAGAGATCCCAGTTGAAATCGATGGTGCTGTTATAGGCATAGCCATCATCAACACCGATGCTGGTGACAGTGGTGAGTTCCAACCCTTGCAACAAAGCTGGCCCCAGGAAGGTCAAAGCCATGCGGGCCTGTTGCAGATCTTCAGCCGTAACCTGGGCTTCGCCCATGCTGTTGATCGCATCCAAATTGGCTTCGACGAATGACCAGAAACCAGGGCTGGCGAGGAAGCCGGCAAAATCAAAGCTAGTCTCAAAGACGGCCACTTCTGTGCCATCCACTTCGCTGTCGTCTGTCCGTTCGACCACCACGAATGGGTCAAACAAGCTGCGTACTTCTTCCGAGCTAAAGGCCGCGCTCAAGGCCATGCTCTGCGCCATTTGCGGGTCGCTTTCCATCTCTTCGGACATGCCCTCGGCAAGGCCCATTTCGATCAAGCCGGCCAGGTCAATGCCCAACCATTCGCCTATTTCGGGAATCGACGGATCAGCAAAGGCCAGGCCTTCGGTCGCAATATAGCCAAAGCCATCTTTCAGGACGAGCTCAAATGCCAGATCTTCCGGCACTTCAATCCCAGCTTGGGCAGAGAAGATAGCAGCGATTTCTGGCGGCAAGGTGACGCTGAGATCCAGATCCAAGTCCATGGTGCGGTACAACTCGACCACGACATCCATCATCTCTTCCATGTTATCCAGCAAAGCTTCGGGGTCTTGTTGAAGCTCGAGCATGCGCAAGGCAATCTCAGGATCGATAAAAATCGTAGCGTCTTGCACGTAGCTGAAGGTCAGTTCTTCGGCAGGCGCCCCAGGAATCCCAGCGATGGTGGCATTCACATCCACGACTGATGTCTGAGAGGTCACCTCGAATTGGGCTGCTTGCGCATCCTTGAGCAAATCACAATCTTCGGCTGCTAAATTCCCGCAGAAAGGTTCTGGCAGGTCCTGGGCAAAGGCAGGCGCGGTGGCAAAGACCAGGAGGGCAAGAACCAGTAAGAGTACGCGTGCTTTCTTTAACATATTCGAATTTCCTTTGGTGAGCTTGGTTCAGCTCTGTGCGTCGGGTGTTTAGGGAGAATCAAACCGCAGCAGAAGCAGAACCGATTGATTTGAGTCAGACGTTCAAGTGGATAATGGTTCTGTCGTAGATTGCAACGCCTTGCCTCATCATATCATGGTTCAGAATGCTTGTAAACCCTGTCACCCACCTACCAGGCTACATCTTTTATACAATTGCGACGAAGGTAGGTTGGTGCTAAAATTTAGGAGGCTTTAATCTTTTTGTTTAGGAGTCTGGAATGCAGCTTGAATCATCAACCCGCCTGGAACGTTTGAACAGTGCGCTGGCGGATGCTGGGTACGAGGCCTACGTGGCGACCCAACGTCCGAATCAGCTCTATTTTGTACCCCATCCTGAGCCGGTCTCGGGATTGCCCCCCATTCCTTTCCTGGTCTTCCTGCCGGGTCGGGTGATCGCGATCCCCGGCCCGCTCTTTTATTATGCCTGCCGCGATCAGTTAACCAATTGCGAAGTCGTGGCCGCGCCGCTCGGTGGCCCAGCGCCCATCGAGAGTCTGGTGACGCTCCTGGCCGGTTTGGGCGTCCGGCGCGTCGCGTTTGATCAGCTCAGCAGCGCGTATGCCACCACGCTGCGTCAACAGCTCCCAACCGTAGCCTGTGCAGAAGAATCGCGTCTGGGGCCAACGCTGCGGCGCACAAAAGAGCCGGGCGAGCTGGCCATCCTGCGCACAGTCGCCGGTTTTGCGGATCTGGGCATCGAGGCGGCTTTCCACGCTGCACGGCCTGGGGCCACCAATCGCGATGTGGCCGCGGCCGCGACGGCAGCAATGCTCAGCGCCGGTTGCGAAGAGGCAGGCCTGCAAGTAGTGAGCGGCCCCGGGGTTGCGTATATGGGCACCGGCAATTGGGTGCTGGATCCCCGGCGCACCCTGCAGGCTGGGGACATGCTCCTGGTCGACATGGGGATTCTCTACCATGGCTACCTGGGCGATCAAACGCGCACGGCCATCGTGGGCGAAGGCACACCGATCCAGCACGAGATCATCGCCACGGTGCAAGAAGCCTACCGGTTGACGCGTGACGCCATGCGGCCCGGTGCCAACACGCGTGAACTCTATCAGATCACGGTGGATCATCTGGCGGCCAAGGGCTGGCGCGACTATTTTCCCCATCACATTTCGCATGGGCTGGGGCTGGGCGGCGACTTGCCAGCGGTCAATGCCACCAGCGAAGATCGGTTGCAAATCGGCGATACACTTTCCTGCGAACCGGGGGTTTACCTGCCCGGGATCGGCGGTGCCCGCTTTGAGAACATGTTGCACATCACCGCGGATGGGGCGGAAGAACTCACCCACACACCGATCAACCCGCGGGTGGGCTGATCCATCATTATTTTCGTTCCCCCTCATTCCAAGAATATCAGCACAAGGATCGTGCCATGTTGATCGGCTATGTGAGTGACGAACGCTATGTGGCGTTGGCCGGGGTGGCGGTTGAGTTTGACCAGGATGGGCGCACCGTCGCCGTAGTCTATTCCTCGCCGCGCGGCGGGGTCTATGCCGATCTCGCGCCGGGCCGCTATCGGGTCACCCTCGTCAAAGCGGGCTACGGCTCCAAAAGTGTGACGATCCAGGTGCAGGCGGGCAGACCCCACCAATTTCGCCTACTTTCGGATTGTTTGCTCGGCTATATGTGGCCCAAGTGGGTCAAAAGTGGCGAACGCAGCGAATTTCGCATCCACGCGCCCGAAGCCTATCGGCTCAGCCTGTGGCGCTATGGCTGGCAGAAAGAGTTTGTCCGGCTGATTGGCTGGTTTGATGAACATGGCCCGCGCGCGGTGATGCAGATCACGCCGGATGGGGACTACACGCAAAGTGGCGTCGCCTGGAATCGCGAAGGCTATGGCAGCCCGCAACATACGCAATTCATCGCCGGGCCGGAACGTTCCGGCCTCTATTATCTGCACGTTGAAGGGGAATCCGGCGCATTTTTCTCCCTGCCCTGGGTGGTTGCACCCCAGCAACCAGGTGCCAGGATTGCGGTCCTGGCCTCGACCAATACGTGGAATGCCTACAACAATTTTGGCGGACGCAGCAATTACATCAACGCCGAAGGATTGCCCCCAACCCCGACGATCAACGCCCGCCAGGACTTGATCCGCTATACCAATACAACGTCCTACAACGCCTGGGGCTTTCCCGATGAAGCCTATCAGCCGCTCTCGTTTGAGCGCCCCGAACCCGGCAATTTTGTCGCGCTCGATGAGCAAGTCACCGACCCGATCCGCGGGCGGCAACAGTGTCATCTTGCCCCGGCAGAATGGCGTTTGCTCGGCTGGCTCGAACGTGAAGAGTTTGCCTATGATCTCTACGCGGAATCGCAGCTGCACTTTGGGCAGCTGGATCTGGACGCCTACCAGGTTTTGATCCTCAGCACGCACCCAGAATACTGGTCGCGGGCCATGTACGAACAGGTGAAACGCTGGGTGGTCGAGCGGGGCGGGCGTCTGCTCTATCTGGGGGGCAACGGCCTCAATTGTGAGATCGAATTTTTGGATGAGGCGACAATGCGCTGCTTCTCGCAATTGGTGAGCAGCGACGGCGGCGTAGCAATGCGTGATCCCGACAATCCCGAGTTGGTCTATGAAAGCCGGATGCATCGCCGGGTCGAGAGCGAGGCCAATCTGCTCGGCGTCGTCTACAGCGACCCCGGCGTGATGACCGCCGCGCCCTATGCAGTGCGCCAGGCCGACCATTGGGTTTTCGCGGGCACCGGCTTACAAAATGGCGATCGCTTTGGCGCAGCCAGTTTGCACGAGCGGATTCCCGGCGGCGCGTCGGGCCATGAAACCGACAAACGCAGCGCCCATTCACCGCCGAACACGCTTTTGCTGGCCAAAGGTACCAACATCGATGACGGCGGGGCCGAGATCGTCTATTATGAGACCGCGAGTGAGGGTGCGGTCTTTTCCGTCGGCTCGATCACCTGGCCCGCGTCGATCCTGGTCGATGC
>CAZIRP010000108.1:0-17303 GCA_964541665.1 uncultured Caldilineaceae bacterium
GTCGCATTCAGTTTACTTGCTTTGAGGAGTCTTGTCTTATCCCGAACTCACGTTATTAGAGAAAGCAAGCCGAACGTATATCGGCCAGGCAGAAAATAGAGGATGAATCAAATAAGATGACCACAAAACGCGGGCAACTGGTCTTTTTTACGGGACCTGCCGCTGCTGGCAAATCAACTGTTGGCGAGGCATGGGCTACTTTGCGCACAAAACAAACAGCTCACTTTGACCATGATCATGCACGATTCCTGGTGCGCGCCGGGTACGTCGATCCCGCAGAATCGCTTGTTAACCCAGCATTGCGCGAAGCCGCGGTGGAACAATGGCTCTTAGCCGCGGCGGTATGCGAGGCGGTGGCGGTCGCCTATACGACGCGCGGTGTTGATGTTGCCTTGTCAGCATTCTGCCCTCCGGGGAATTGGGCAGAATCCTGGGCGTCGCTGGATGCGCTGAACCCGATTATTATTGTCTTGTTGCCAATGCTGGAAGTCGTTTTGCAACGGGATGCGAATCGCGTGGGTCGAACTCACGTAGGAGAGCCAGGTGTTCGACGCAACTTTGCCTATGATTGGGAGACCTGGCGCACTAACAAACGCGCCTGTATAATCGATAATTCGGCGTTGAGCGTCGAGCAGACGGTCGCGTTGGTAGAAGCTGAGGTGCTCCGAATCTCCCACCTGGATGGATAGCTCGAAAAATTTTACCGCTGATACCCGCCCGCGCCGTTGTTATAGCCAGTCAATTCCACGTAGCCAAGGCCCGTAACCGCGCCCCCTGCCTTGTTGCCCGTGACGGTGACCGCTCCTTCCCAATAGACAAAACTGACAGCCATTTCCTGGTCGGCCATCAGCGGTTCGATGGTCAGGTCCAACCCGTGCGCGGGCATTTCAGCTCGCCACCCGGCTGGGTAGGTAAAACCCGTGCGCGGACTGGTCCACTGGTGCAACGGCGTGAGGAGAAACTCATCCGCGGCGATCCTGGTCTGGTTACCGTCAGCATCGACCAGCGTGCCTTCAAAATCCACGGTGACGCTGCCATCGCGGTTGCGCACCTGGGCCATCATCAAACTGCTGCCATCGTCTAATTGAATGCTAAACCAATCCCAGCCCACGGCCGCACCGCTGAGCGCGCTCGTGCCAAATTCGTGATCCATCCAACTGGAGCCGGTCACCGATTGGGTCTTGCCCGCAAAGGTCAACTCGCCCGCACTTTTGAGCCCGACCAAACTGTAATAATGGTTGGCATTGCCGAATTCTGGCCCTTTCTGGCTCAGGCCTTGGTCACCATGCAGCACGGGGGGCTGGGTCATGGTCAGGGTGAGGGCCAGCCCAAATTGACCCGCGCCCTCGTCGATCTGGGCTTCCAAACGATAGGTACCGTCACCGATCTGCTCGACGCGCCAATCGTCCAGCCAGACCGCAAAGGTCGGTTCCCCGAGCGCACCGGCCAACTCCCCGGCCCCGCGGCTAAAGCGCTCAAACGAAACATGGTCGTCAGCAGGCGCGCTGGTCAGGGCAAAGTGGGCCATGTAGAGCTGATTCGTCGCCAGATCCGAGCTGCGTTCAGCCATGGTCGCGGTCAGCCCGCTGCGGAAAAAGGTCAGTTGGTAGCCATAGTGCGCGCCGCTTTCATCCTGCAAATTGCCGGTGAAATACCACCATTCGGTGCGATAATCGGGGTGCGCGCCGTGGTCACGCGGAAAGCTGAAGGGCATCGGCGCGGTGGCGAGGGCAAAGTCACCGGCGGGTTGGCTCAAGGCTGCTATCACATCGGCGCTGGCCGTGGTGGGCGTGCCATTCGTGCAGCCGATCAACGCCCAGGTCCATAGTCCGATCCACACCCAATTCAAGGTACGCACGCGTTGCTCCTTCACTCTCTTCGTGAAATATGGCACAATATGCTGCGTACAGCATACGCCGCGCGTCCAGCCGCGTCTGTTACCCGGCGTCCGATTGCAGATGACCGGCTGCAAACCGTTGTCGCTCTCTGTGCCGATTTGACATCCATCCGCGGGCGAGTAAAGTGATATTATTCCCTGGTAAGCACTATGATTCTGGTTGATTCAATATATCCATCGATAATTGCGGGCCCCGATGTCGTTTTGCCGGATAGCGGGCAACAAGTATACGAATGGATAATAAGGAAAGGCGATTGAAGTTATGTCCGATCTTGTGATGGCTCCGCCGCCAAGCGCTGCCAGATCCCCCAAGACGCCAGCGCTTGATGCGGGGCACGCCTTGGTAGACGAGTTGCGTCGCCGCGTACAAGGTGAAGTTCGCTTTGATGACTATAGCCGCATGTTGTACAGCACCGACGCCAGCCTCTACCAGGTCACACCGGTCGGCGTGGTGATTCCGAGCAACGCGGAAGATGTGCAGGCCACGGTCGAGATCGCAGCGCGCCATGGCGTGCCGGTCTTGCCGCGTGGCTGTGGCAGCTCGTTGGCTGGGCAGGCAGTCGGCGCGGCCATTGTGATCGATTTCAGCAAATATATGGATCAGATCACCCAGATCGATCCGGAAGCGCGCACAGTCGTGGCCCAACCCGGGGCCAGCGTGGCCGTACTCAACCGACAACTCGGCAAACATAAATTGATGCTGGGGCCTGATCCCGCGAGCGCCGACCGCGCCAGCGTGGGGGGCAGCGTTGGTAATAACGCCACCGGTAGCCACAGCATCTTATACGGGATGATGGCCGACAATGTGGTGGATGCCTCGGTGGTGCTGGCCGATGGGTCGCTGGCCCATTTTGGCCCGGTCGCGGCGGATGCGCTGGCCGCCAAGGGACGCGGCACCTCGCTCGAAGCAAAGATCTACCGCCGCGTGCCGCAGATCATCGAGCGGGTGACCCCCGAGATTATCTCGCACTGGCCCAAACATTGGCGCCGCGCCTCGGGCTACAATCTGGATCGCCTGGCCGCGGCCTTGTTGCCGCGCGATCAGCGGGCGCAGCTGAGCTATGCCAGCCGCTTTCGGCCCGCGGTGGCGGACCCAACCCGCATCGATCATTTTAACCTGACTCAATTGCTCACCGGCAGCGAGGGCACACTGGCGGTGATGACTGAGATCACGCTTAATGTGGTGCCCAAACCCACGCTCACCGGCCTGGCCGTAATCCACTTCAACCATGTGGTCGAGGCCTGCACGGCTATTCCCGACATTTTGGAGACCGAACCGAGCGCCTCCGAGTTGATGGATAAGCAGATGATGGATCTGGCCCGCGCGCAGCCAGAATGGGCCAAACGGTTGCACTTTGTGCAGGGCGACCCCGCCGCGGTCTTGATTACCGAGTATTATGGCGAGACCGAACAGGAGCTGAGCGCGCAGATCGATCGGCTGGAAGCTCATTTGCGCCACCGGGGCTACCGAGCGCCCATCGTGCGGGTGCTGAACCAAAGCCGCGTGGCCGAAGTCTGGACCGTGCGCAAGGCGGGGCTCAATCTGCTCACCAGCCGCCGCGGGGACCACAAACCGATCACCGGGATTGAGGATGTCAGTGTGCCTGCCGAGCGGCTGGCCGAATATCTGCAAGAGATCCTCGATTTCTGCCAGGTGGAGAATCAGATCGCCGAGGTGGCGGTCTATGCGCATGCTTCGGCGGGCTGTTTGCACGTTCGCCCCTTGTTGAACATGAAGAGCGCCAAAGATATCCATACGCTGGCTGTCGTGGCCGATTTTGCCACCGATCTCTGTCTCAAATATGGCGGCGCGATGAGCGGCGAACATGGAGATGGGCTGGTGCGCAGTGGGTTGAATCCCAAATTGTTTGGGCCGACTCTTTACGAGGCGCTGCGCCAGGTCAAAGGTGCGTTTGACCCGCACAATTTGATGAACCCGGGCAAGATCGTCGATGCGCCACCGCTCGACCAAAATCTGCGCATGGGCCCGACCTATCAGACGATCCAACTGCAAACGGTCTTTGATTGGCAGGCCGATCATGGCTTTGCGGGGGCGATTGAAATGTGCAACGGCGCGGGCGTCTGTCGCAAACTGAGCGCGGGCACGATGTGTCCCAGTTTTATGGCCACCCGCGACGAGCACGATAGCACGCGCGGTCGCGCCAACGCGCTGCGCAACGCGCTGGCCGGGCGCATCGACCCGCAGGAATTGTACAGCGAATCCATGTACGGTGTGATGGATCTCTGCCTGGGCTGCAAAGCCTGCAAAAGTGAATGCCCCTCTTCGGTTGACCTCGCCAAGATCAAGGCCGAATATCTGGTGCATTATTATCGGCGCAATGGTTTGCCCCTCTTTAACCGGTTGATGGGCTGGCTGCCGACGATCAACGAATGGCTCTTTAAGCTGGCCCCAGCGACCGCGCCACTCGCCAATTGGCTGCTGAAAACGCCGCCAGCCAAAGCGGTGCTGGCCAGGATTGGCGTGCATCCGGCGCGTGAATTACCGGGGTACGAATCCAAGAGCTTTGAAATGTGGTTCCATGCGCGCAAACGCCCCGCCGCGACTGCTGAAAAAACGGTGATTCTCTTCCACGATACGTGGACCAATTACAACGAGCGGGCGATTGGCATGGCCGCGGTGCAGGTGCTGGAAGCGGCCGGTTATCACGTGCAGTTGGCCGAAGGGCGCAAATGTTGCGGGCGCCCATTGATGACCGGCGGCCAGGCCGATCAAGCCAAAGCCTGGGTAGATCACAACGTGGCCTTGCTCGCCCCGGCGGCCCATCAGGGCGTCGCCATTGTCGGCATCGAGCCGAGTTGCATCCTCACCCTGCGCGATGAATATGTCACACTGGCGAGTGACCCCGCACGCGCCAAGATTCTCGCGCAAAATGCCTTCACCTTCGAGGAATTTGTCACGCGCGAGGCGCAGGCTGGTCGTTTTGCTCCCCAATGGCGCAGCGAGCCGGGCAAAGCGCTGTTGCACGGTCATTGCCACCATAAAGCGCTGGTCGGCAACGAGCCAACCGTGGCCGCGCTCAAACTGGCGGGCTATAGCGTCGAAACCATTCCCAGCGGCTGTTGTGGCATGGCGGGCGATTTTGGCTATGAGGTCGGCCACTATGAGATCAGCCGCACCATTGGCGAAGATCGGCTCTTCCCGGCTGTGCGCAAGGCCGAGCCCGACGCCACCATCGTGGCCAGTGGCACCAGTTGCCGCCATCAGATCAGCCACTTCACCGAACGCCAGCCCGTCCACCTGGTTGAGGCGCTGGCTGCTGCGTTGGCATAATGGCCCAGAATATCGCCCGCGGCGGATAACGATTCTCTCGATTTTGAATTTTTAGGGGAGAAGCGTTCAAAGAGAACAGGGGGCGACGGATGAGGCTGCACCGTCCGTCGCCCACCATGCAATCACCAGGGGAAATCGACTTCGGCCAACGTGGCGACCAGCGCTTCGGACTGGGCCGCGGTCAAGCCCACAAAAGGCGGACGCACAGTCAGCCAGGCCGGGTCCTGGCGGAAGTGAGCGATGATCTGCTTCAAACCGGCAATCGGCGCATAATCCTGGAAGGGCTTGCGCAATTCAAGAATGCGGGCTTGCAGCGTCTCGGCCTCGCCCCCTTGCCAGTGATCGTACAACTGACGCAGGACGCCAGGAATGGTATTGGCCACTGCATTGATCCCTCCAACCCCACCGTGGCGCAGATTGTCGAGCAGGAAGCGCTCGGAGCCGGAAAAGGTGCCAAAGCCCGGGAAGGCATCCAGAATCGCGGCCTGCACCTGCCAATCGCCCGTGCTGTCTTTGATGCCGACCACGGTTTGCGGATAGGCTTTGATCAGGCGCTCGATCAGCGACAGGCTAAAGCCCACCTGCGCCACCGGTGGAATGTGGTAGAGATAGACGCGCAACCGCTCGTCCCCCACCCGCTCGATCACCTCCGCGGTGCTGCGGAAGATCCCTTCATCGCTCACGCCTTTGTAGTAGAAGGGGGGCAACAATAGCACGCCTGCGCAGCCGAGCTTGACCGCGTGGCTGGTCAATTGCACGGTGTCGGGCAGGGCCGGGGTGCCTGTGCCGGGCATCAACTGGGTTGGCGAAACACCCGCCGCCACCAGCCTCTCCAAACTTTCCAAACGTTCGGCCAGACCCAGCGAATTGGCTTCACTCGTTGTGCCAAACGGGCAAAGACCATGGCAGCCTGTGGCCAATAAGTGTTGACAATGGGCGATCCAACGGTCCATATCGACGCTGAGATCGGCATGGAAGGGCGTCAAAACTGGGGCAAAGACGCCGCGTAAGCGTTGCGGTTGAGACATGAAAGGCTCCGTAGCTCAATAAACAAATAGAGGTTGTGAATAGATGCCAGCCAACTCAAAGGTGCTGCTGAATCCTGGTTCCCAAATTCATGGTATAGGGCAAAGTCTACCATAGGCGCGCGCTTTTGGGGGAGGGCCGCGGCTTGGGGATAGCGGTTAAGTGGGCTGCGCGTGGCCCAGAGAGGTGATCGCTGTGGCCTCGGCTGCCGAATAGGCCTGACAGAGCGCGCGATGACTGGGAACGTTTTCTAAGAAAGAAGCCCGGAGTTTGCTATCACCAATCTTATTCGCATAGCCGTAGAGTTCATTGATCCCACGCGCCAGGATTGCCGGGCCGCGTGCATCCTGGTGTGCGGTCAACACCTGGTAGAGCGTGAGATAAACCTGGAATGGCTCATCCATGCCCACAAATGGCTGCTCCTCGACCAGAACCAAGAGCTTTTCGGCCCAGGCCAGGGCGGTGGCTCGCTGATTCTGGGCCAGCGCCAACCGGGCCAGACCAGCCTGGATTTCTGCGATCATCGGCGGGACAGCCAAGGCTTCGTATAGCGCCAGGGCGTTGGTGTACGCGTTTGCGGCAGCCGGCCATTGCGCCAGGCTGGTGGAGGCGTGGCCCATAAAAAGCAGCGCATACCCCATATAGCGGCGATACCCCTGCTCGCGGGCCGCTTTGTAGCAGCGAGTTGCATAATCCAGTGCCGAGCTTGCCTCCCCAGCAAACAGATGCAACAGACTGGCTGCCAACCAGGTCGCTAGTTTTGCCTCCAGCAGCGTAAAGTGCTCGCTGCGTGTCAGCGCCGCATGGATCAAGGCCCGGGCCTGGTCGAAATCACCCAGGTAGGCGTAGAGCAGACCAACATCTACCTGAGCATAATTTTTGTGATAGGTTTCGCCTATTTCATGAAAGCTCGCTGTGGCCAGGGCAAATTGTTGCTGTGCTGCTGTGTATTCGCCCAATCGGCGCAACACCTCGGCCAATTCATAGCGGGCCAACGCTTCGCCCTGTCGATATCCCAGCTTACAGACAAGCTGCAACACTTGTTGATACTCGTCGTGGGCCGCGGCGTAGCGGTGTTGATGACGCATGAGGTTGGCGAGATTCAGGCGAACATTCAATTCCCCGCGCAGCTTGCCCTGACGCTGGCAAAGATCCAGGGCCTGGGTAAATGCACACTGAGCCTGGGCATACTCATCATATACCAGCGCAATGGCCCCCAAATAGATATAGACAATCGACTGGACATCATAATAATACTCGGCTGGCTCGCCTGCCCATGGCACCTGCTGCGCCCGCTGCAATGTCTGCTGCGCATACAGCTTCGCCTCATCAACGGCACCACTGCGATGATGGGTCATCATCAGCACCAGCAGACCGATCAACTCCCCTTCGGGAGCCTCATACGCGCGTCCCAATGCAACGGCTTGCTGCGCGAGACTCAGCGCACCGGGATAGTTCCCCAGCAGACAGCGCAGGTAGGCTTCGTACGCGAGCAACTTGCTCCGCAGGTGTTGCCACGGTTGCGGCTCCACCTCGGTGGATTGGCCCAAAATTGTCTGAATGGCCGCGGCTGTTTGCTGAAAGAGCGCCGCACCTTCCGCAAAAAGGCCAACAATCAGATAGAAATGCCACAGAGCATAGACACTGGCCGCAAGCTGCTGGTGGATGGTGGCTGTGGTCGGTCTCTGCTGGGCATGGTTGATGGCCCATTGCCACGCTTGCTGCACATTGTCGATTTCGCGCTGAATCTCCTCGACCGCCTGCCGGGTTTGATTGCGCGCAAGCATTCGTTCGCGCGCGGCGATAAAGGTCAGATAATAGAGGCTATGGCGCTCGGCAACGCTTGTGTTTGGGGTCGCGGCATAGAGCTTGGCGCGCGCAAACTGGCAGAGCAGATCGTGCAGTTGGTAGATGCCCACCCCTGCCTGTTGGAGCAATGATTGATCGACCAGGCTGGCCAATTCGCTCACAGTTGCTCCGGTCACTGCCTGGGCCGCGGCTCGACTGAACGCCCCCACAAAGATCGAACTCTGGGCTAAGATCGATTGCTCACGCGGCGAGAGCAATTGCCAGGACGATTCGAGGGTCGCGCTCAAATGACGATGACGAATGTCCAGATCGCGGCGTTGTGAGACCAATAGAGAGAGATTCTGGCGGATCGCGGACACGAGTTCATCGGGCGTGAAGTGGGGCATCAGCGCGGCGGCTAGCTCAATGGCCAACGGCATACCCGAGAGCGAGTGGCAAAGCTCAAGCACCCCCGGCAGCGTCTCATCGTCCAGCGCAAAATCGGGCAAAATGCGCTGCGCATGATAGACAAAGAGGCGGACACTTTCGTAATTTGCCAGATCGCGCTTGTCTAAACGCTTGGCATCGCTGGGGGGGACGATCAGCCCTTCCAGCCGCAGGACAGTCTCGCTCAGTAATTGCAAGGGGAGCCGCGAAGTAATCACCAGGATTGCGCCGGGGGCTGCCTGCAGCAGGGTCAGCAGGAATTGGGTGGCGAGGGTTGCGCTCTCTTCTGCCACGAGGAGATGTTCAAAATTATCAAAGACGAGCAGGAGCTGACGGTTCGCCAGGTAGTGAAAGAGCGCAGCAGCCAAATTCGCGTCGGTGGGTGTGGTGACCCCCACCGCCTTGAGGACGGCAGCCGCGAGCGCGTCGGCCAGGTGTTCGGTATTGTGGGGCACCCCGCTCACAGGAATAAACCAAAGCCCGTGGACAAAGGGGGGCGGAGATTCAGCGGCTAGTTGCTCCAGCAGAGCCAGGGCCAAGCGGCTTTTGCCCATGCCTCCCATCCCCACAATGGTCAGCAAGCGGTCGCTTTTGTGATCGATGCAGGTGCGCAAGGCCGCCAGTTGCTCGCTGCGGCCCACCAGCGGGGCCAGCGAAGTTGGTAAATTGTGCAACGCGGGGGGCGCGGCGGCCATGCGGGCCACGGCTCGGTGCTGCCGGATCGGTTGCTGCGCTTGCTCCTGCACGAACTTACCCAACCGAATCTGCTCGTATATCAGAGTGGTTTCTGGAGCGGGTGGGATGCCCAATTCCCGCTGGAGCAGTTGTCGACATTGCTCGTACTGGCGGAGCGCCGCCCCCGGTTGGCCTTGGGCGGTCAGCGCGCGCATGAGCTGGCGGTGCCCCTCTTCGTGCCACGGTTCGAGTGCCACCTGCCGAGCGGCATAGTGCCCTGCTTGTTCATAATTCCCCGCCGCCAGATGATGCGTGGTGAGCGCATCCAGCATGGTTACCACCTGGCGATGAGATTGCTCGCGCAGAAAGAGAGCCCATTCCTCAAACAACTGATTTTCTCTGAGCAAAAGGCCACTGAGGAACTCACCACGGTAGAGGGTAACCGCTTCGGTAAGCTGAGCAATGCACTGCGGACAGTGGTGCAGAGCGGTGTGGGCATGGGTTTGGCCCGAGTGCCAATGCTGTTGAAAGGTGTGCAGGTCAACAGCGACACCGTGGTTAGTCCAGCGCAGCGTGGCGGGCAAAATCTGCAGGTAATCGGCGAGCTTGTTAACCGGTCTTAAGGTTTGTTTGAGAAAAAACAGGGCCTGGCGCAAATTACGCCGCGCTTTTTCCTCGCCTTCTTCAGGCCAAAGGAGCGCCGCCACAGTGGCGCGGGAATGGTTAACATTGGCTTCGACAGCTAGGTAAACAAGCAAGGCTCGACTATGGTCTGTGGCAAACTTGAGCGGCACATCTGCCCAAGTCACCTGAACGCTACCAAATAATTGAAGCGCCAGCGACATGACAATCCTTCATGGCAATCAGAGGCTTTAGCTCTCGAAGAGAGAAGTGAGCAAGCACGCTTGCTGAGGCTCTACCCGGTAGAGTATATCAAACTCTCGGCTCTCATCCAATTGCCGCCTGCCTGTTCGGTCTCCCATTTGACGAAATTCTTACGATATTAGACGTTTTTTTGACGGCTGCCTGGTATGCTCTCGTAGAACTCTGAGCGAACAAGCGAGAACGTATGCCCGTCGATGCCCACTACCACTCCTACTTATTACGTGTCTGGCGAGATAGCGCCGAACAACCCTGGCGCGCCTCGCTCCATTGTTCAGCCACAGGAGAAAAGCGTCTCTTTGCCGATCTTGGTGCCCTCTTTCTCTTTCTGGTTGAAGAGTTGGCAAATGATGACGCTTCAGAGCAACTTGTGTGCCTGAACAGTTGGCTCCGCTCACAAATCAAGTTTCCCCTGCCAAAGTGACTCCGTGAATAACGCCAGGCGTTTGTTCATCGGGTACGTAATATCTGCGCGCTTTTGCGACGGCCAGGCAGGGATACAGGCTTGGACCCTCAGTTGTGGCCTACGTACGCTCAGTTAAGGTGGATAACACTGATTGGTAACACCAGTTGGTAAGGATATTCCTTTAGGAGGTTGTATGAACGTTTGGCTCTCACCACGCCGCAATGTGCTGCTTGTGCTGGTAATTCTCGCTGGGAGTGCCCTGCTGGGCCTGCTCCTTCGCCCCCTGTTGACCAGCGCGGCCACGCCGGATCCTGTTACCGCGGCCTGGGAACGCGCCCGCGCGACTGGCCAGTATCATTTCAGCAGCAATATTGTCCAGACGACGATCCCATTAGCGACGCTCGCAAATGTGGGACGCACCAGCCGCACCGACGAACTCTATCTCGAAGGTCAGAACGATCTGCACCATGCGCAGATGGAATTTACCCTCTGGTCGGAGGGGGGCAGCGCGTTGCAGCGGGGCAGCGGCCTTAGCGTGCGCACGGCAGAGGGCAAAACGTATGCGCGCCGCGGGCCAGGCGAGTGGGAGATCGTCGATGATTTTATCGGCTCGGTAGCCCCTCAGGGCGACTTTATGTCCTATCTGGCCGCGATCAAGACCGTGGAAGCGCAGCCGAGTGAAACACGCGGCGGCATTCATTTCGCCCGCTACACCTTTGAGATCGACAGCCCGCGCTTTGCTGCTTACATGCATCAACAGATGGAGGCAACCCTGCGTGCGCGTGGCGAACTCCCGCCCACACTCCGGCTCGACGTGCCCATCTATTTCCGCGACATGGTTGGCTCGGGCGAGCTTTGGGTCGGGGAGGATGGGTTGCCCTTACGCCAGATCCTCACGCTTCAGTTCCCACCCCACGAAGATGAACAGGTTCACTCGCAGATTGTCGTGGACTTCTCGCGCTTCGGCGAGGGCGTGACCTCTTCCCAGCCCGATATGCAGGGGCCGGTCGGCGCGCTTTTCGACTTCAGCAGCGTCCAGCCTGGGAACGTTGGGCTCATCTACGCCCTGCCTTTGCTGGCCCTGGGGATGCTCTTGCTGCTCTTCCGGCAAAAACGGTGGCTCAATCTCACCATTGTTAGCGTGGTGATCTTTGCGCAGATCGCGGGCCCGGTGTTGAGCACCATGCTCAATGTCCGCTTCATTGATGCCCAAACCGCGCAGGCCGCGGTGCAGCAGGAGCGGCAAGCCGCCGCGCGCGAAGATCGCGCCGTGCGCGCCCAGGTAGGCAGCGTCGAGTTTGATCCGCACCTGAATCTGTTAGAAATAGTCCAGAGTCATGAGTCCGGAGTCCAGAGTCATGAGTCCGGAGTCCAGAGTCATGAGTCCGGACTCCAAAGTTATGAGTCGGCAGCAGTTGACTTCGGACTTCAGACTACGGACTACGGATTGATGGAATCTCCTCAATCGCTCGATCTCCAGTCGCCAGTCTCTAGTCTTCAAGCTGCACCAGCTGCCCAGTTGGTCGACGACGGCACTGACAGCGATGGCGATACGCTCAGCGACTTTGTCGAAGAACGAATTGGCACCAGTTATCTGAATGCCGACACCGACAGCGACGGTATTCCCGATAACGTTGAGGTTGCCGGTTTTATGTTTGGTGGGCAGCGCTGGTATACCGATCCTGGTGAAGCAGATAGCAACGGGGATAGGCTCAGCGACGCGCTGGAATGGGGACTGAACGAGGATGGCAGTTTGCGCGCCACTCCGCTCGACACCGACGGCGACGGCATCCCCGATCTCTTTGACATGGACAATGACGGCGATGGTGTTCCCGACCACAAAGATCTTTCGCCCTTTGCCAAAGGTACACAGCGCTATAACGAAACATCACCTTTGCAACTTACGGTCAGAAACTTAACGGCCGATACCCCGACCTTTGTGGAATTTCAGCTGCGGCCCCAGGACGAGAAGCAACTTTGGTTCGCCTATAATGTCTTAGATTGGCCACAGGATGATGCCGGCCAGGTGCGCGATATCGATGGCAAAACCTATGCCGATGTGGCCGCGGCCAACGGTCGGACTGCCAGCGCCAACGAGGGCAACGGCGATATGAAACTCTTGCCCATGCTCGAAATTCGGATCCCGGCTACGAGCGCCAATCTGCCGCCCCAAGCCGACTTGACCCCGTTCAATATCACGGTGAACGACTTCACCGCCGATGGGCAGACCAAAGTCGCGTATGTGCCGTTGAATATTGTTACTGACGAAAAGACTGGGCAGCGGGTTGCGTTCTCTGGGCAGATGAATTATCTCCCGACCGGTGCCTGGCTTGAATCGCACCAAGTGCGCCTCGCCTGGGTGGTGCAGGCCTTGGTTGACCTACAGTGCGATCCGGATAATCCTGAGCAGGTGGCGCAGGGCTGCCAGGCAGATGGCTACATCCACAACGTGCCCCAGCCAATCCACAGCTATTATAGCGAGTGGAATCTGACCGGTTTAACCGTGCGCGAGGACCACGGCGCGTCGATGGCGATTGCCTACGAAGACCCTGCGGTGGACAATGATCTCCAGGATGATGCTGCGCTCTGGTCGCTCTCGTTTGTGCTGGACCATCACTTTGCATTGGGCCGCGACGAAAACAATGATGGGCAGCGTGACTTCACCATTGAGGATATTGCCCCGCGTTTTGACCGTGACAACAACCCCACCGCGGCCCAGCGAATGGATGTCCCCAATGTTCTGCAAGTGGAAACAGAGCATTATCCAACGCTCGAACAGGCGGTCGCCTTCACAGCTATGACGGAAACGGTGAAGATCCTCAATACGGTCTTCAAGCCTGTTGCCACTGCCGATCGCGCCATCAAACCCTTGTTGCTCTTTGCGCAGGAAAGCAAGCTGCGTGCCTTGACTTTTGACAGCATCGCGATTGGTGATTATGTGGTGCAAAATAGCGGCAGCTTGACGTTTGATCTCGCCCCTGCCAGCAAACCAGCCATTATGACCAGTGTCACTGCCGGCCTCAAATGGATGGGCTATTGCGCGCCAGCGGAGGGCGAGGTGACCTTCCAGCCCTGCACGCCAGATGAATATTGGGATGTGCTGGAAGGGCGGTATGGGCATGCGACACCAGAAGCAGGTGAAACCGATTCGGATGCCGCAATTGCTCGCCTCATGATGGCGCAACTCTATTATATGGGCTTCAGTAGTGGCTACCAGGGCACTGTACAAGCTGGCAATCAGGTGCTCTCGGGCACTTTTGCGTACGAGAACGAAGCTGAGACTGCCACCAAAGTGCGGGCTAGCCTCCAGGGAATTGCTTCTGCTCCCGTGCTTGCTGGGTTGGCCTTTGGCCGTGTATACCAAGCCTACTTGGTAACCCGGGCTGCAGGAATGGTCAAGGGCTATTCGGACTTTATGAAATCCCTCAGCACCGGTATCCAATTGGCCCAATCAGCTGTTACTGGCACCAAAGGCGCGGCGCTGACCAAATCATTAACAAATGTGGCTAGAGCTCAACGTGCTTTATTTAGCGCAAGAGTAGGCCCAATGGCTACTGTGGGCGCGATCCTCATGGTCTCCTTGCAGATTGCCAGTATGATACCCGACCTCTCACCTGCAACCCGCACTGTTTTGGGGAGTCTATCGCTGGCCTTGAACCTGGGCCTGACCGTGATTATGCCAATTGCAGAGACCGCTTTCTTTTTGAAAGCTGGAGCCACCTCTGTCATGCAGGCCTTAACCCAGACCTTCGTCATAACGAGCGCATTACGCATTGCTAGCCTCGTTGGCCTGGCAATCTCGGCCCTCGTGATCTGGGGCTTTTTCTTCTATGCCATGAGCACTGGTGAACTCAAAGCGGGAGATCCAGCCCTGAATCGGGCCTTTTTCGAAGCGGTGGCGGCCACGGTTGTGGCCGTACTCCTGACGATTCTGGCCTCGAACCCCATTGGCCTTATCATCGCCTCGATCATCGGGATCATCGACTTGCTGCTGACGCTGATTTGTGAGGCTGGGGTCGATGAGATGCGCGATGCTCCAGGCCTCGATGGTGCCTGCTTCACACTCACTGGTGCAGTGACCAAATATCTCACCAGATTGCTCTATAGTTACGACCTTATGATCGATATGGGGCGCAGCGATCTGATGGTGACGGATGTGCCCCAGACTCAGCTGGGCGATCCGCTCAAGGGCTATGTGGTCGGGAACACCCTCAACATCACCCTGCCGGTGACGACGACTGTCGTACACAAAGACCCGGATCCGAACAACGGCGTGCTGATCTATCCCTATATGTATCTCTTCTCGGCAGAGAATCTGACGCGCAGCACCTTCAAATATAGCCTGACGAAGAGTGGCAATCAGACCGATGACGTGGCCCTCAGCCAGCAGATGGGCGAATGGCAGCACGTGGGGAAGGATCACACTTATCTGGTATCCCCCATGTATCGCGGCCAGCTGCGGAGTGTGCCAGCACCGCTAACCGACATGCCATTGGCTGCTGGGCTCAACGCCACTCTGCCCTTCACGTTGAATATGAGCTTTGCTGTCCCCGCGTACGAATGCTGGACATTGCTGGTAATCCCCATCTGTTATTTGCGTGAATTTAAAGACGCCAATCACCTGCCGATCCACGCGCTCCAATATGATGTCTTCCCCGCCACGCTGGATGAATTTCTGGCGCTGGGCCCCAAAAGCAATGGCGGACTGGGGCAAAGTTGGGATGCAAAGTTCCCGGCCTTGCGTGATGCCGATGGTGATGGTCTGATCTCACCTCTCTTCAATGGGTTGGATCCCAACGATGCTACCCCCGACGCCGACGGCGATGGGTTGACTGACCGCTTCGAGCTGGAATATCAGATGGCTGGCATCCCGCTCTCGCCGATCAGCCAGGATAGCGATGATGATGGGCTCACAGACCTGCAAGAGATCCTGCTCGGGACCAATCCTGCTGTAGCGGACAGTGACAATGATGGCTTGTTGGATGGGGAAGAAGTCTATCATATGCGCTATGACCCAGACACCAGTGAGTTGACCACGATCTGGGAAGGCGGCTGGGATGTAACGATCAACGCCGCGACTCCCTTTGTGGTGCGTGTCTCGTCCGACCCCCTCAACGCGGATAGCGATGGCGACGGAGTGAGCGATCTGGCTGAGCGACAGCTTGCGCAGGATCCGAACCCAGCGAACCGTGTAGATAATCAAAATCGCCCCTATCATCCACTGGTGCCCAACACACCCCCGTTGGCACTGCTGCTTGCAACGGATGATCTGGATGGTTTCCTGGCACCAAGCCAATCTCTGCGCTACACCAACACGGTGATTGCCAACACCGCGGTCGCCCCCGGTGTCCTCAATGTGACGCGGTCCAGCGCATTGGGTACACCGCTCAATCCGTTGCCGGTAGCCTTTGATCCGTTGACGTTCACCTCTGCGCAGACCATAACAATACCGGTCAACCTGACCGTAGCCCCCGGAAGCGCCACCCAATCTGTTTCCTTGGCTAGCACGGCCAACACGCGCCTGCCCAATACTGGTGCGCCGGGCTGGGCCTTTGCCCCCGTCACCACCGAAGCACCCCTCGGCGGTATCAATGCCCCCAACGTGGCGCGCCTCACCGACGTCACTGCCAACCGATCCGACCGTCAGGACAGCTACTTGCTCAGTGCGCTCGCCAACATCGATAACAGCGGCGCGGGCTGGTTTGGGTGGGGTGACATCCTGGCCTATAGCCTCCCCGGCGGCCAGGTGCGTGCGATCGAGAACGACGCCAACAACACAGCGGCCTTTCTGGGCATCACGACTCCCAGTGTCGCCACCAATGCCAACGGCGACACCCTGGCAGCTTGGGGGCAACTGCGCTATTGCAACACGGTTACCTTTAATTCGCTCAAAGTGGTGACGGCCGGCGCGGACCACGTTACGGGCGGTATTGAGCCGTTCATCAGTTTCCAGCCCGACGGTGGCAGCGAGGAGCAGATCTGGTACTGGGACAGTGGGGGTGGGACGCCGGATATGACCAGCGGCCAACAGCGCGGTCCGAACGCCTTTGGCTTCCCCATCACGCGCACCTACTGCGGTGGTTTTGGGCAGATCCGCGTTTACGAATCGGATGGGCTGGTTACGGATCCTGCCCAAAACGAACTGGTGGGAATGCAGGTGGTCGATATCTTTACCCCGCCGCCGAATGGTGTGCTCACCTTCACGGGTGCCGGCCACACGATTGAACTCAATGTGACAGTCCCCGTGCTCGATGATTATGTGATTGCGGGTGCGCTGCTGGGGCCAGATGGGACGATTAAACGCTCAATCACCTTCCCGCGTTCACCAGTGCCCACAGGTTACAAGGCACAAAGCTTTGGCCCAACGGTTACCAGCGATGGCAGTGGCTTCCTGGTAGCCTACGAGTCCTCTGCCCAGAATACGCAAGGCGGTCTGCTTGACTTGCCCCAAGTTGTTGTGCAGGCTTTTGATAAAGATGGCAATCCACTAAGCCAGGCCTACCGGGATGCAGGCAGCACCCAGGCGAGTCTGGGCCAAAGAAACAGCCTTGCCCTGGCTACAACCTGGATTGGCTATGCCTACCGCGTGGTTTGGCAAGATCGTCGTGCAGCACAGGTCTATATTGCCGATGTCGTGACAAACGGATCATCCATCACAGCGGCGCTGCCGGTCTTTCAGAATGCCCTCACCAATGCCGGTGTGAACTACAGTCCCAGCGTGGCCTATGACCCGATCAGCGGTCGTGTGTTGACAGTCTTCTTGTCTGATGCACGACGGGTGATTGGGGTTCTTCACGCTGGCGGCACACCGATTGGCATTCCGCTTGTCTTCAATACCGCCCAGATCCCTGCTGCACGTTCACCCCAGGTGACCTGGCATCCCGGTTATC
>CAZIRP010000109.1:0-17257 GCA_964541665.1 uncultured Caldilineaceae bacterium
GCATATTCTGGCCCTAGCCTACCTGTGCGGTTTCTAACCGCACCTACGATTTATGTGACATTTATCTGGTTTCTCTATAAGAACCTATCCTGAACCTGGGTGCGGCGCCCGACGTGTAGGCCACGGTTCAAGAACGGCGCAGGATTTCAGGATAGAAGCCAAACGTCTTTTGGCTTACAACACGTTTGGCTTACAACACTTTCAGCACAACTGTGGCTTTACTCCACAACTCTTCGAGCCGATAGTGATGACGCATCTCTTCCGAAAAGAGATGAACGAGCACATCACCATAGTCGAGCAATACCCACCCCCCGCTGTTGGCGTCGAAACCACTCAAGTTGAGCGGGCGAATATTGTGTTCGATTTGGAGCTTCTCTTGCAAGTCGTCTTGAATGGCCCTGCCCTGCCGCTCGTTGTCGATGGTAGCAATAATAAAATAGTCGGCAATCGAGGTCTGTTCCCGCACATCTAACAACACAATGTCAGACGCGAGTTTCTCTTCGACAATATCGATGATTTGACGGGCGAGTGTATTGCTATCCAGAAAAGCCTCCTGTTACATCTATCCAGACCAGATTTGTGGTTGACCAATCAAACAGCTCAGACCCTATCTGTAAACTGGTTGCGGTGCCCAAAACCTGGCGTACCAGATGGTTTTGGCGCAGAATTTACGGATAGGCCCTAAGTCTATCACAAAAGCAAACGAACCTCAAGCAATCCGCAAGATTGTCCTGAAGATGGTCAGAATTCCAGCGGGACGGTGCCGCGCTCGATGACGACAGATTCTGCAAACCCTGTATCGCCCTCCACAGCGCCACCCCGCTCAACCCGCAGCGTTGCCAGCGCCGCGCTGGTCGTGATGCTCTTTTTCGTGCTCAGCCGCGTTTTGGGCCTGGTGCGCGAAGTTGTGATCGCGGCCCAGTTTGGGGCCAGTAGCGAACTAGACGCCTATCTCGCCGCCTTTCGGGTGCCCGACCTGCTCTTTCAGTTGGTCGCAGGTGGTGCCCTCGGCAGCGCGTTCATCCCCACCTTTGCCAGCTATTGGGCACGTGATGACCACCGGGGCGCGTGGTTGCTCTTTAGCCGCAGCCTCAATCTCGTCGTCCTGCTGCTAATCATCATTGCCGCGCTGGCGGGCTGGTGGGCCTTGCCGCTCGTCCAGTGGCTCATCGCACCCGGTTTTTCGGCTGAGCAGCAGCTCCTCACCGCCCAGTTGATGCGCTGGATGTTGCTGAGTACGGTGATTTTTGGGGCCAGCGGATTGATCATGGGCGCGCTCCATGGGGTGCATCATTTTCTGTTGCCCGCGGCCGCGCCGCTCTTTTACAACGGGGCGATTATCTTCAGCGCCTGGGGACTGGTGCCGACCCTCGGCATTCATGGCCTGGCCCTGGGCGTGGTGATCGGCGCGGCGCTCCATTTGCTCATCCAATTGCCGGGTCTGTGGCGGGCCCAGGCGCGTTATTCCCTTTCACTCGACTGGCAGGACCCCGGCGTGCGCGAGGTGATGCGCCTGATGGGGCCGCGCATCCTGGGGCTGCTCTTTGTGCAGATCCACTTTCTGGTCAACACCAATTTGGCCAGTGGCCTGGACGCGGGCAGCCTGGTGGCGCTCAACTATGCCTGGCTGTTGATGCTGTTGCCTCAGGGCATCTTTGCGCAATCATTGGCAGCAGCCACTTTTCCCACCCTGGCCGATCAAGTGGCGCGGGGCGATCTGGCTGAGGTGCGCCAGACCATCAACCGCACCCTGCGCCTGATCTTGTTTCTGACCATACCCGCGGCGCTTGGCCTTTTTATGCTCGGCGAGCCGCTTGTGGCCGCGCTGCTGGAGCGGCGGGCGTTTGATGCAACGGCCACGCAACAGGTTGCTCATGCGCTGCGCTTTTATGCCATTGGCCTGGTCGCCCACGCCGCGCTCGAAATTATCGTCCGCGGATTTTACGCGCTCCACAACACGCGCACCCCGGTATTCATAGGGGTGCTGGCAATGCTGCTCAACATCGGCCTGAGCCTGGCCTGGGTCAATCGATTGGGCTTTGGCGGGCTGGCATTGGCCAATAGTGTTGCCACCATCAGCGAAGTATTGCTCTTGCTCTGGTTGCTGCGGCGCCCCTTGCAAAGAATAGGGGGTCGGCAACTGCTGAAAGCCATCGGTCAGCAGAGTATTGCCGCGGGTCTGCTGGGGCTGACACTCTGGTGGTGGCTGGGCTGGAGCCAGACGATGCCGCTTTTGGCCACTGGGCCGCTGGCAGCCTGGTTGACAGCAGGTGGGGGACTTGCATTGGGGGGTCTGGTCTACCTGGGCGGGGCATTCCTTGTCCGCAGCGAAGAGACCGCCCTGGCGTGGCGGTTATTGCGCCGACGGCTGCCAGGAGGCTGACTCATTAGTTGCCTGGATGCTAACAGAAAACTAATCTCGCTCTAATGTGGTGGTGATGCAACTCGTGGTAAGTTATGACGTAGAGTGTACTATCGCTTTGTAACGGTAAATACACCAATTACTAAGGGGTTATCCCTGAATTCTGTGCCTATCCAGGCTGGTAAGCCCGCTTTCAGGAGCCGCAACCAGTTTACGGATCGGGTCTAAGAAAATGAATCGGGCCAAAATCGAGTAACGAAAGGAACATAACTCATGTTTTTTGACCCATTATATTTTGTTTTTGCGTTGCCCGCACTGCTTTTAGGCTTATGGGCCCAGATGCGGGTTAAATCTTCATTTAATCGATATTCGCAGGTGCGTTCTCTTAGTGGCATTTCGGGGGCCCAGGCAGCTCGGCACATTTTGGATGCCAACGGGTTGCATAATGTAGCCGTTGAACGAGTGCAAGGCTTTTTGTCGGACCATTATGATCCGAGCAACAAAACATTACGGCTCAGCCCCGATGTCTATGATTCACCCAGCCTGGCCGCGGTGGGTGTTGCCGCGCATGAGGCCGGTCACGCCCTGCAGGATCAACAAGCCTATGGCCCATTGAAATTGCGCTCGGCCATGGTGCCCGCAGTGCAGATCGGCAGTTGGCTAGGGCCGATTATCTTCTTTGTGGGCTTGATGATGACGCCGACGATCGCGTGGCTGGGCCTGATCCTCTTTGGGGTGACGGCTGCGTTCACCCTGGTTACGCTGCCGGTGGAGTTCGACGCCAGCAAGCGGGCCAAACAATTGTTGGTCACCCAGGGTATTTTGGGTCAGCAGGAGTTGGTCGGTGTCAACAAAGTGTTGGACGCTGCGGCCCTGACCTACGTGGCAGCCGCGGCCCAAGCCGTCTCGACGCTGCTCTACTACGCCTTTATTCTGATGGGGCGCCGCG
The DNA here is from genome assembly GCA_964541665.1 of uncultured Caldilineaceae bacterium. GTDB lineage: Bacteria > Chloroflexota > Anaerolineae > Caldilineales > Caldilineaceae > CFX5. The sequence continues at coordinate 3,312 of CAZIRP010000109.1, forward strand.
ACGAGTGAGCGGACAGCGCTCCAGGGTAGCCTATTGATTTCCGCCTGAACCAGAGATGATTCACATTCAGGCAAAGGGAGGAGGAAGATGTTTACAGGTTCACCGATTTTTGTGCGTGTGCAAGGGGCCAGTCAGCGGGTTATGCGGGGCGGTTCATGGTTTGTCATCCTCCCCGGGTTGATCCTGGCGCTGATGGGCCTTGCCATTCTGATCTGGCCCGAGCTACTGGCCTATATGGTGGCAACGGTGCTGCTTTTCGCCGGTATCTCCATCACCCTGTGGGGGTGGACCCTGCGTCAGGCTGAACGGCGGCGGGCAGACACACAGACGATCTACACAAACTTCTAAGTAGAACACAGAAACTGTCTGAGAATCCACAGATTTTCAAGATGACACAGATTGTTGGTTTGTCGTCTGGAGAATCTGCGCAAATCTGCATACTCTGTGGATGGGATTTTGAAAGCGTTTTTGGATTTTACCTAGGAATTTCCCAAAATCGCTGGCGCTGATTGTGCGAGCAGTCTATGCACAAGGCGCAGCTGATTTTAATGCTCAATTCAATAGTGGGCTGAGGCCACCACCCGCCCACTACAGCTTTTATCTACCTCGTTATACCCTCGCTGTCGGATTCGTAAGCCCACATTCGGGTAGATTTTTCAAAAATAGCCAAATATGATTGCCAAGGCCTCATAACTTGTGCTAAAATACACAAATCTCAAATTGCCGCAACGGTGCGCAATCGGCTACTTTCGACGGCATTTCTGGATAAGCAAGGCATGGCAAACTCAAACGGTGTAATTCCTCACGAACAGACAAACGATATTCCTGATATTGTGATTGGCCGCCTGCCGGTTTATCTGCGCACCTTAAAGATGTTGATGCACCAAGGTCAAACAGTCACTTCCAGCCAGGAATTGGGTGAACTATTGGGTATCAGCTCGGCGCAGATCCGCAAAGACCTCAGCCATTTTGGGGAATTTGGCAAACAGGGGACTGGCTACAATATCGACTTTCTTTGTGGGCAATTGGAGGAGATTCTCAAAGTTGATTGTGTCTGGCCCGTGGTGTTGGTTGGGGCTGGGTATCTGGGCCACGCGTTGATCCATTACAACGGCTTTGAAAATCGTGGCTTCCGCATTGTCGCGGTCTTTGACAGCAACCCGGCGAAGATCGGTCAGCCGGTCGGTCAACTGGCGGTTCAATCCATGGACGAGGTGACCAGCGTGATCGCGGAACACAAATGTCAGGTTGCGATCATCGTGGTGCCCGCCGGGAGTGCGCAAACGGTCGCCGATGTGTTGATCGATGCTGGCATCAAGAGTATACTCTGCTACGCGCCGCGCACGCTCACAGTCCCCAAGGATGTGCGGGTCGAATACATTGACCCAGTGATCCAGCTTCAGCACATGACCTTTTACCTCGACAAAAGTTGTCTCGACGAGCCGCAGGTTCAATAGCGCTGGCGTCTGTTCTGTAGTCTCTCAGATCGCCCAACTAGAAGAGCAGACGGAAGGTGTGCGTCCCCCGTCTGCTCTCTCTCGTCCACTCAACTCAGATTGGGGGATTGCGGCGGGGTTATCGCTTTTGCTCCGCCAGTTGGCGCCAGATCAAATAGGCGCCAGCGACGATCAATGCGAGCGGCCACAGCGTACCCGGGATGACCATAAACGGTGTGCCGATCAGAAACCCCAGAAGCAACAGGATGCCCGCGGGGATCCAGGCCCAGCGCAGATCTTTCTGGTTGGGGTGGGGCAACAGCACAAGCGCAAGAAAGGTCAAGCCCAGCCCCAAAAAGAAGACCGAGCCGCTCGCCATACCGTGCAGCCCAAGTTCTTCTACCCCAGCCACCGTCGCCAGCGTTGTCAGCACCCCGCCGGGGATCAACGCCCACCAGTTTCGGGGCGTTACCAGGTAAATCAGCAGAAACCCGGACGCGAGCGCAAAGAGAAAGAATGGCCCGGTAAAGGCCTGGAGCCAGCGCGGCCCAACCACATGGATCAAGCTGATCAAGGAGAGCCCCAGAAGGGCACAGCCGGGGATCGCCGCCCACCAGCGTTTATTGGTTTGCTGCAGAAAGAGATAGAGGAAGCTCAAGCCACCCGCCGCAAACGCGGTGAGCCAGACAAATCGCCACAGCCATTCAAACAGGCCAAAACTTTGCATCAAAAAGAAAAAGCCCCCGGCGATCAAGGCCAATCCCCACAAAATCCGCATATTGGATGCATCACCATTTCGGATCGTCATCTGCTCCCCTCCATCGTTCACTCAGCCCATCCACTGCTTTGCACAGCGCCGAGCAGTCTGATCATACAAGCGATATAGGGATAAGTACGCAAGGGGACCGCCAGAGTTGCAACGTGGGCAACCGAGGTTCGAAGATTTTTGTTCGCTTCCGATTCTGCTATACTTTGTCTGCGTGTCGAGTCCATGGGCAGAGTCTGCGCCTGCGCACCCATCTGCACAATGATTCGTTTACAATTATATTTCATTTATATCATCTGCGGTTTAGCGCTTCATCTACACAAGGGAGTGTTCTCCATGAGCGACATTAAATTTGGTACAGATGGCTGGCGGGGCCGAATTGGGGACGACTATACATTCGCCAATTTGCGGCGCTGCGCACAAGGGTTTGCCAATTATCTAACCGCCCAAAATAAGCAAGGCAGTGTTGTTATTGGATATGATCGCCGATTTCTGGCCGATGAATTTGCCGCCGCGGCTGCCGAAGTTCTGGCAGGCAACGGCTTTCACGTCTACCTGACCGATACGGCCACCCCCACACCGGTGATCAGCTTTAGCGTGGAGGCGAAAGGTGCGCTGGGCGCCATCAACATTACCGCCAGCCACAATCCCCCGGAAGATTGCGGCTTCAAGGTGCGCGACGAACGCGGCGGCGCCATCGCACCCGACGGCCTGACGCAGATCGAAGCGGCGATTCCCGCGGCCAGCGATAGCGCGGCGATCAAATCGGTGCCTCTGGCCGCGGCTCGCCAGGCAGGCAAGATCGAAATCTTTGACCCCAAACCAGCCTATCTCGAACGCCTTGCCCAGCTGATCGACGTGGCGCCGATCAAAGCCGCCGGGCTCAGGATTCTGGTCGATAGCATGTGGGGGAATGGCGCGGGCTGGCTGCAAGAGATCCTCGCTGGTGGCAGCACCGAGGTAATTGAGATCCACGCCGAGCGCAACCCAATTTTCCCTGAAATGAAGCGCCCTGAGCCGATCCCGCCCAATGTGGATGCTGGCTTGGCTGCGGCTCGCCGCCATGGCACCGATTGTGTCTGTATCACCGATGGCGACGCCGACCGCTGCGGCTTTGGCGACGAACATGGCCAATTTATTGATCAATTGCGCGTCTACGGCTTGCTGGCCTATTATTTGCTCGAAGTGCGCGGCGAACGTGGGGCCATCGTCAAGACGATCAGCACCACGTCGATGCTCGACAAACTGGGCAAGCTCTACGATGTACCGGTGATCAACACCGGTGTCGGGTTCAAATATGTGGCCCCGGCCATGGTCGAACACAACGCGTTGATCGGTGGCGAAGAGAGCGGCGGGTACGCGTTTAGCGGCCATGTCCCCGAACGCGATGGGATAGTCGCCAATCTCTACTTGTTGGACCTGATGGTGCGCACTGGCAAAAAACCGAGCGAGCTGCTGGCCGATCTCTTCGCCAAAGTGGGCGCGCACTATTACGACCGGGTCGATATTCGCACCAACGACGAGATGAAAGCTGCGGCCAAAGCCAAACTCGACAGCGTCACCGCCGATGGGCTCACGCTGGGTGGGCACACCGTGGTCGAAAAGGTGACCATCGACGGCTACAAGTTTATGATGGATGATGGCGGCTGGCTCCTGGTGCGCTTCTCTGGCACCGAGCCGCTGATCCGCATCTACACCGAAACCACCGACCAAAACGCGGTCAAGCGCATCCTGGCCGATGGCCAGGCGTTGATCGGTCTGTAAATTGCACCCCTCAGCAACCGTGGGTGGCATCCGTGCGTGGATCCACCATTGGCAAGCTCACCTACGGTTGTTGATCTTATTATGTGATAAAATGAACAAATACCGTTCTGGCGTTCTGTGGAGGCGACAACAAGGGCATGATGTTGGTGGACAGTCACTGTCATTTGGATCTGCCTGAGTTTGCGGCAGACAGGGTCGCGGTATTGACCCGTGCTCGTGCGGCTGGTGTTGAGCGCATCGTCAACCCAGGCATCGATCTGACGCACAGTCGCCAGGCGATTGCGCTGGCCGAACAGACGCCCGAACTTTATGCTGCCGTGGGGATTCACCCCAATAGCAGCGATGAATTTAGCAACGAGGCGATCGATCAGTTGCGTGCGTTGGCCGCTCATCCCAAAGTCGTAGCGATTGGCGAGATCGGCCTGGATTATTACTGGCAAAAGGTAGACCCAGCCCAACAAGCGCAAGCCTTCCGCGCCCAATTGGTGTTAGCTGCCGAGCTTGGCCTGCCTGTGATCATTCACAACCGCGACGCCAATGCCGATGTGGCTGCAATCTTGCGGGCGTGGGTTCAGAGCCCGGCCACCCGCCAATCACCCTTGGCGCACCGCCCATTCTGGGGCGTGCTTCATGCCTTTGGCGGTGATTTGGCATTGGCCGAAGAAGCCTATAGCTGGAATTTCGTCCTGAGTGTGGGCGGGCCGCTCACCTTCAGGAATGCGCGCCAGTTGCACGAAAACGCGCGTCACTTCCGGCTGGATCGGTTGATGCTCGAGACGGATGCGCCCTACCTGACGCCTCACCCGCACCGGGGTCAGCGCAACGAGCCCGGTTATGTTGCTCTGGTCTGTGCGCAACTGGCGGCATTACGCGAGAGCACCCCCGAAGAGATTGCGCGGCAGACGGGGCAAGTAGCGCGCCGGTTCTTTGGCTGGGAAGATGAACCGCTTGACAAGACGCAACCGCAACCAACGACGACCTGGGCATGATGCTCGCTCCGTTCAGGGTTGTGGTTCCCGCAACAAAGCCGGCCAACTGGGATCGGCGCAGAATTGACAGATAGCTAGTTAATAGACCCACCAGTGACCATGACGATGATCATGACGGGAATGGCTGCACAGAGCACCCCAATGTTGGATATCAGCGAGTTGTTGTCGCCGGTACGCAATGGTTTGCACCAGGTAGAGGCCAAAATGAAAGCGGTTGATGGCTCGGTCTTTGCACCGCTCGCCACCGCCTTTTTGGATCTGATCGGCAGTGGCGGCAAACGCTTACGCCCCGCCCTGGCCTTGCTTACTGCCGACTTAAAGCCAACGGGCCAGGCGAACACGTTCGACTTAGAGCAGGTGATTGCGCTGGCCGCCGCGGTGGAGATGCTGCATACCTCCACGCTGGTCCACGACGATGTGATCGATGGTGCGCTCTTGCGGCGCGGCGCGCCCACGCTGAATTCGGTCTGGCAGGGCGGTGCTACCGTTTTTGCGGGCAATTATATGTTCGGGACAGCCGCACAATTTGCCGCAGAAACCGGCCACCCTCGTGTGATTCGTCTCTTTGCCGACACGTTGCAGGTGATCGTCGATGGAGAATTGCGCCAATTGGCCGCGCGCAATGACTATCACCAGGAAAAGGCGAATTATTACGAACGCATCTTCGCCAAAACAGCCAGCCTCTTCTGCGCAGCCACCGAAGGCGCGGCGATCCTCGCGGGCTTCCCCGAACCCCTCGTCCAGCAATTGCGCGCTTATGGCTATCATTTTGGGATGGCCTTCCAGATCGTCGATGATATCCTCGATTTCACCGGTGATGAAGCCACGCTCGGCAAACCAGCCGGGAGCGATCTGCAACAGGGGACGCTTACCTTACCCTTTTTCTATTATCTGCAGCAACACCCACAGCCAGAACGCCTGCTCGCCGAGATGGAAGCCGCGCACACCCAGGCCGATGAGGGCGAACCTCAGGCCTGGCAGGCCCTGGTGCCAGGGATTGTGCGCGGTGTGTGTGCCGGGCCAGCCATCGCCGCGGCGCAGCAAGAAGCCCAGGATTTTCTTGCGCAGGCGCGGGCCAGCCTCCATGAGTTGCCACCCAGCCGCGCCAAAAGCTCCTTGCTGGGCCTGTGCGATTTTGTTGTGCAGCGCACTTACTGAGAGCCTACCCTGAAATGGTTGCGGTGCCCGAATCTGGCCCTGCGCACGAAGCAAGGCGCAAAATTTCGGGATAGAAATCACTGATGAGCACAGACCGAACCGATCTCTCGATCATCATCGTCAGTTGGAACGTGTGGGATCTGCTGCGCAGTTGCCTCGCGTCGATCGAGCAATTGAGCCGCCCCGCCGCGCAGGCGACGATCCGGCACTTTGGCCCAGCCGCAACCCCAGCCACGCTCGAAGTGATCGTAGTTGACAATGCCAGCAGCGATGCCACGGTCGATGGCCTGCGCGCTCGCTTTCCCTGGGTGCGAGTCGTTACGAATGACGAGAATGCAGGGTTCACCCGCGGCAACAACCAGGGATATACCGTGAGTCGGGGGGATTTTATCTTCTTCCTCAACCCCGACACCGAGATCAGCGCCACCCCGCACGACAGCCTCTGGCTGCTCTGGCAGACGATCCACGACGAGCCAGCAGTGGGGATGATTGGGCCACAATTGCGCTATGGGGACGGCAGTTGGCAGAGCAATCGCCGCCGATTCCCCACACGGTTCACCGGTTTCTTCGAAAGTACCTGGCTGGGTCAACGCTGGCCCCGCAACCCGTGGACAGTGCGCTACCACCTGCTCGATTGGCCGGCAACCATCCGGCATGATGTCGATTGGCTGGTGGGCGCGGCCATGCTTTGTCGCCGCGCTGCCCTCGAAAGCATCCGCACACCGGGCGATCTGGGTCCGTTTGACCAGGGCTTTTTTATGTACAGCGAAGAGCTGGACCTCGGTTGGCGCCTCAACCAAGCTGGCTGGCGAATTGTCTATCTGCCCAGCGCGTTGGTGATCCACTACGAAGGGCGCAGCAGCGAACAAGTGGTGACAGCCCGCCAGATCCACTTTAACGCCAGCAAAGTCCGCTATTATGGCAAAGTGTTTGGCGCAGGCTGGGCTGAATTGTTGCGTCGTTATTTGCTATTGGAATACTGGCTCCAACTTGGGCTCGAACAGTTCAAAGGCTGGTTGGGCCATAAGCCCACTTTGCGCCAACAACGGGTATCGGCCTACCGAGCCGTGATCCGCAGCGGCTTCCGGCCATCCGCCTGAGTGCACGCGCTGCCTTCCCCATCACCCCTCACCTCGCCCATTCAACCCTTATTCAACGCAGCTCGTCTATAGTTGTCCTGAGCACGCTCCAGCAATCGTAACGAGCTGATCTACAGATTGGACGATCACACAATTTGCTGGTGACGGGCCCCAAAAGCTGTGATTTGCGCCAAATTGCCACCTATGTGATCGGCATCATAGTCACCGGCCTGTTTGGGTTGCTACACTGGAGATGGCGTAGCGATTTGGACTGAAAAAGGTTCAGCAAGGAGCGTTCAAACACAGTAAAGTAGGGACTATGGATTCGGGTTGAGTGGAGTATGCCGCGCTGACGCAAACATCGCGAGACTGCAAGGGGGCAGGGCAGATGGGCAAGCAAACAGGAATGAAACAACAAATTATTGGGAGATTGATGCTCGTTTTGGGGATGGTTATTTTGTGGTTGGGCAATCAATCCTATCATGCCCAGGCTCAGAGCGCACCCTTGCCCGCGCCCGAATACCCGACTGTGACTGTACGCGCCGATGGGGTCGCCATTGAATGGCACCACACCGATCAGACAACGAGTGTTCGTTATGCATTGCTGCGCGGCACCAGCACTGAACTGGCTGATGCGCAACCGATTACGGCCGCGCTGCTCTCCTCCATCGACAGCAGCACCCCGATGATCACCTACTACACGCTGATCGATTACAGCGCCGAAGCGAATACCGCTTATGCCTATTGGCTCAACCTGACCGATGGTCAAGGCCAACAGGCTACCTTTGGGCCTTACACCATCGGTCAGGTTGATGACGCCAGCGAACAATATCACGCGCTCTTCCTGCCGCTGATCAGCAGCGTGGCGGGCGCGGGCTAGTCGAGCAGGCGGGCCAAAGCTTGTGGGTCGGTGACGGGCAATTGGCAGGCATAATTTTCGCAGACATAGACCGCGGGTTGCCCATTCACCAGGTCGCGCCCGGCCAACAGCGGCAAGATCGCCTCTTCGCCGGGCCGCCGCAAAGCAATGACGGTATTGGGCAGATAGTGTTGGCGGATCTCGCGCAGGAGGGCCTGCGTCGATTCTGCGTCGGGATCACCCACAAGGGCGATTTCCTGGCTCGGTGTCAACAACGCATTGGCTACCCCCAAAAGCCGCCCAAAGCCGGTGGGTTGGCGTACCATCGCCTCTTTCACCGCCAGGCAGATCCGCACCGCCTCGGCGCGATAGTCCGCCTTGTCGAGCAAAATCGACAGCCGCAGCAGGGATTCGGCGGCCAGCGCGTTGCCGCTCGGGATCGCGTTGTCGATAAAGTCTTTGCGCCGGACCACCAACTGTTCGTGGTCGAGGCCGGTCTGGAAAAAGCCCCCCAACTCCCGATCAGCAAACTGGGCGATCATCACCTGGGCCAACCGAGTCGCCTCACCCAGCCAGCGCATCTCGAAGGTCGCCTCGTAGAGAGCAATCAAGCCCCGCGTCAAGGCCGCGTAATCTTCCAGATAGCCATTGAGCCGCGCCTGTCCATCTTTGAAGCTGCGATACAACTTGCCATCGGCCTGGCTCATCTGGCCGAGGATAAAGTTCGCGGCGTTGATCGCTGCATCCAGCGCATCGCTCCGCCCAAGCACCACCCCACACTCGGCCAGCGCGTGGATCATCAAGCCATTCCACTCGGTGAGGATTTTTTCGTCGCGCCCCGGTTTGATGCGCAATTCGCGCGCGGCGAACAATTTGCGACGGCTCTCGGCCAACACCGTGCCGATCTCTGCGGGTGAGCGGCCAGTGGTGTGGGCCACGCTCGCTTCGCTACTCACCACCGAAAGGATATTGTCCCCTTCGAAATTACCGTGCGGGGAGACGCCATAATAAGCGGCAAAGATTGCGGCATCCTCCGGGCCCAGAACTTCTTCAATTTCCTCCGGCGTCCAAACAAAAAATTTGCCTTCCTGCCCTTCGCTGTCGGCGTCTTGTGTGCTGTAAAAACCGCCCTCGGGCGAGGTCATTTCGCGCACCACATAATCGATGGTCTCGTCGACCACGCGGCGATAGAGCGGTTGTTTGGTCACTTGCCAGGCGTGGAGATAGCTGCGCAACAACTGGGCATTGTCGTACAACATCTTCTCGAAGTGGGGTGTCAACCAGATCGCGTCCACGCTATAGCGGTGAAATCCCCCGCCCAGTTGGTCGTACAGACCGCCGTGCGCCATCTTTTCCAGCGTCAACTCGGCCATGTAGAGCACGTCGAGATCCTCGGTGCGGCGATATTCGGCCATGCAGAAGTCCAGCGTCATCGGCTGGGGGAATTTGGGTTGACTGCCAAAACCCCCGTGTTCGCTATCAAACGCTTGCAGCAAGGTTGCGGAGGCTTCACGCAGCATCTCCGGCTCGAGTTCGCCAGCCCCGCCGCCGATCTGGGTGGAGCGCTGCAAGGCGTGGGTCAACCGTTGCGCCTGACCGATCACCTGGTCGCGGCGTTGGCGATAGGCTTCGGCCACCGAGCGCAACACTTGCGGAAAGCTGGGCATGCCATAACGGGGTTCGGGCGGATAATAGGTGCCACCATAAAAGGGTTGGCCGTCCGGCGTGAGAAAAACACTCATCGGCCAGCCCCCCTGCCCGGTCATCGAAACCACCGCATCCATGTAAATGGCATCCAGATCGGGACGCTCTTCGCGATCTACTTTGATATTGATAAACTGTTCGTTCATCAGGGCGGCGATGGTCTCATTCTCGAAACTTTCACGCTCCATCACATGGCACCAGTGACAGGCCGAATAGCCAATGCTCAGGAAGATCGGCTTATCTTCTTGTTGTGCCTTGGCCAGCGCCTCGGCGTTCCAGGGGTGCCAATCAACTGGATTGTGCGCGTGTTGCAACAAATAGGGCGACGTTTCGTGGATCAATTGGTTGGTGTGCGCGGCTTTGCTCATGCGGTTTGCTTTCTGGGAATCTCGATTCGACACCGCAACGCTGTGCGGATAGGTTCTTGGCTGGGGTAAAGCACTATTTGCCCTATCGTACCTGCTTCTGCTGGACAGATGTTGCGAGGGGGCTTACGATTGCGCCTAATGGTTTGTGGGTTGCCCCAAGCTACAGTAGAATGGGTTTAGAGCACGGATCGCGCGCTGGCCCTGATTGATCATTTACCCGCACTTTCATGAAAGAACTTTGACCATGTGGCAGAATGTGTTTGTGACCGCCCTCCTCAAATCGCCGCTGCATCGCCTGATGAGCCGGAATATTTTGCTGCTGACCGTGACTGGGCGCAAAACGGGCAAAAAATACACTTTCCCAATCAGCTATCAACGCGATGACGAAGATGCCGACTGGGTGACGCTCTTTACGCAACGACGGCGCATCTGGTGGCGCAACTTGATTGGTGGGGCCGAGGTGCAGGCCCGCGTCCAGGGCAAAGAACGCTCGGGCTATGCTGAAATTGTCGAAACCGACGAAGCCACCATGCGCGCCACGCTCCAGGCCATGTATAGCCGCATGATGAACGAGCAGCAGATCGAAGAGCTGATCCCGCGGATGGTGATGATCGACATTGCGCTGGATCCAGAAAATTGAGTAACGCGCGAAACCGGATACTTTACTCGGCCACCGACTCTCGGCCACCGTCTCTTGTCTACCATCCATCGTCCATTTGACAAGCCCTCTGAACATGGTAAGATTTACCCACCTCAAGCGCGCCATGGCGGCGCTCTGTCCACTCAACAGGTTGGCTACCCCAAGTTCGGGACCAACTCGCCAAATTATCTGTTCCTCATCATCCCGATAGATAGCGGAGGAATTGCCGTTGTCTGACTATGCTGTTGAACTAATCAATGTTACTAAGCGGTTCCCGGGCCCTGCCGGTGAATTGGTGACCGCGGTCACCAATGTGACCATGCAGATTCGTCAACATGAGTTTTTTGCCATGCTCGGGCCGTCGGGCTGTGGCAAAACCACCTGCCTGCGCATGATCGCCGGGTTCGAATTGCCCACCAGTGGCGATGTGTTGATCAACAAGCGCTCGATGGGGCGCACCCCGCCCTTTGCGCGCCCGGTTAATACGGTCTTTCAGAGTTATGCGCTCTTCCCCCACATGACGATCGGCGAAAATGTGGCGTTCGGGCTGGAAATGGAACGCGTGCCCCGCAATGAGATCACCAAACGGGTTGCCACTGCGCTCGAATTGGTGCGCCTGCCGGGCTACGAAAAACGTTCCCCGCGCCAACTTTCGGGCGGGCAGCAACAACGCGTGGCCCTGGCCCGGGCATTGGTCAAACGGCCCGAAGTTTTGCTGCTGGATGAACCACTCGGCGCGCTCGACCTCAAGTTGCGCAAAGAGATGCAGAGCGAACTCAAGCGGTTGCAACGCGAGATTGGCATCACCTTTATCTTTGTCACCCACGACCAGGAAGAGGCGCTGACCATGAGCGACCGCATCGCGGTGATGTCGAATGGGCAAGCACTGCAAGTGGGTACCGCTGGCGAGATCTACGAGCGGCCAAATTGTCGCTTTGTGGCCGATTTTATCGGGGACACCAACTTTTTGGCGGGCAAAGTCGCGGCGCAACAAGGCGACAACCTGCTGGTGGACCTGCCCGGCGGGCAGACCATCCGCGCGGTAGCGACCCAGAATCTCCCAGCCGGAACGGCGGTCAGTGTCACCATCCGCCCCGAAAAGTTGCACATGCAGTCCGTGACCGAAGCCGATGTCAATCAGCTGACCGGCCGCGTGGTCGATGTGATCTACATCGGGACAGACACCCAATATGAGGTGCGCTTTGCTGGCGAGCAACAGGTGCGCGTGCGCGAGCAGAACAACCGCCCTGGTTCGCATCAGCTTGCCAACCCCGGGGACGAAGTTACGGTTTCCTTTGCCGCGGCCGCGGCCCGCATTCTGACCGAATAATCTGCTGCACCGCAACACCGAACGAACTGCTATGATCCAACGGCTACGCAACAGTCCACGCCTGCAAGGTACCTTACTCATCTCGCCCACCCTGTTGTGGATGGTGGCCCTCCTGGTGATTCCGCTGCTCCTGACGCTGATCACCAGCTTTGGCCGCCGCGACACCAACGGCGAGGTGATCTATACCTTTACCCTGATCAATTATTTGCGGCTATTCGGCTTTACAGAATCCGGCTTTAACCCGCTTTATCTGAACATCATTAGGCGGTCGCTCTGGTTGGCCGTGCAGACCACCTTTTTTGTGATCCTGCTGGCCTATCCATTGGCTTATTTTATCGCCCGGGCTCCGGCCCAGCGCCGCACCACATTGCTCTTTTTGGTGCTGGTGCCCATGTGGACCAATTTTGTCATCCGCATCTACGCCTGGGTAATGATCCTGCGGACCCAGGGGGTGTTGAATAGCCTGCTGGGGTGGGGGGCCGGCCTGCTGGGGTTGCCCTTCCAGCCATTTGACTTCTATCCATCACAGGGAGCCGTGCTGGTGGGCATGATCTACGAATTTCTGCCCTTTATGATCCTGCCGATCTACACCTCGCTCGAAAAGATTGACCCCGCACTCTATGAAGCGGCAGCCGATCTGGGGGCGAATGTGCGCCGCACTTTCTGGCGCGTTACGCTGCCTCTGTCCATGCCGGGCATTGTGGCAGGGACGATCCTCACCTTTATTCCTGTGGTCGGCACCTTTGTGGTCTCCGACATTCTGGGCGGGCGACAGGTGGTGCTGGTGGGGAATCTGATCCAAAACCAGTTTCTGTCGGCGCGTGATCCAGCCTTTGGGTCCGCGGCCGCGGTCTTTTTGATGTTGCTGACGCTCGGCGTCACGCTCTATTACACACGCCGTTTTGGCTTCGGAGAGGAGATCACCGCCGGATGAGCAACCGCCGTTCCCTGTGGCTGCGCCTGAGCGCGGGTGCGATCTATTTCTTTCTCTATGCGCCGATTGTGGTGTTGATCATCTTTGCGTTCAATTCTTCGCGCACCAATATCATCTTTGAAGGGATCGTCAATCGCGGGCCGTGCGGGCCATTCTATTGGTTCTGCGAATTGGCCAAAAATCGGGATGTGCTTAACGCCACGCGCAACACGTTGATCATCGCGCTGACGTCGACGGTGGTCTCGACAACCATCGGCACCATGGCCGCGCTGGCCCTGCAACGTTATATCTTTCCGGTCAGGCGCCTTTCGGAAGCGGCCCTCTATTTGCCAATTGTCGTGCCCGAAATTGTGATGGGGATTGGCATTCTGGTCTTCTTCGGGGCGATCTTTCGTTGGCTTAACGGCCTGTTCGGGCTGACCGGCGGTGACCGTATTACGCTCGGCCTGTGGACGATTATTGTCTCGCACATTGCCTTTAGCGTCCCCTTCGTCACGCTGACGGTACGCGCGCGCCTGCATGGGCTGAGCCGTTCGCTCGAAGAAGCAGCCATGGATCTTGGGGCGAATGAGTGGACGACCTTTCGGCGCATCACCCTGCCCATGATCGCGCCCGGTGTGCTGGCAGGTGCGATGCTGGCCTTCACGCTCTCGCTCGACGATTTTATCATCACCTTCTTTACCAGCGGCCCCGGCTCGACCACGTTGCCGATCTATGTCTACGGGCTGTTACGCCGCGTGATCACCCCTGAAGTAAACGCGCTGTCAGCGATTTGGATTCTGATTGTTTTGGTGTTGGTGTTACTATCTCAGCGGATTCAACGGCAGGATGCGGTATAGCAGCGTAGTGGGCCGAACATTGCCAGCAATGCTACGCCACTTGTCGCCCTGGGTTGAACTCCGTCAATTGGTTGATTAGA
>CAZIRP010000110.1:0-17029 GCA_964541665.1 uncultured Caldilineaceae bacterium
TCCTCGATACCGTGGAACTGGCCGGTTACGCTGATCAGCCCCACCTCACCCGCTCACTCAAGCGCCTGTTTGGGCAAACCCCGGCCCAGGTTCTGGGTACCCCGGAAGTAAGACAATCCCAAATTCAAACGTCAAGCGTGATGCGTGACATATAAAACGTGAGCTGTTGCCCCGATAGCAAGGGATTTCTGATTGGCCGGAATCTTACTCCTAGCAATCATTCCTGTTTCCTTATCTACCGAGTGAGCTTATAGAAAGCAACGGCGTTTACCTCTACTAGATGCTAGGGTATAATACTGTTCTGTCTCGTAATCAGGCGCTTGTGGTACAGACGCAGCAGCGGGGATGGCCGCAGGGCTACTTTGCTTGCACCTATGGCGCCTTGGCGGGTGAGCAGTTGACGTGTGCAGAGCAAGAATCGTAAGGTAACCCAGAATGTCCTCCCAACAGCAGACTAAACAGAATACATATCATACGGATCTAACTTTCTTCACCAATGAAGCTGATCATACGCTGCTGGATCGCTTTACACGCACGCTGCGCGATACTCGTCTCTTTGATGTCCTTGTGGGCTACTTCCGTTCCAGTGGATTTTATCAGCTTTACGAATCGCTGGAATCGATCCAAAAGACCCGGATTTTGGTGGGGTTGGGCGTGGATATGGAGTCTTACACGGCGCTGAATGGATATGGTTCGCTCAACGGCCACTATGCGCAGACCGTGATGGATTTTGAATCCCACAGCAATGCAAAAAAGCACTTCCAAGATGAACTCGTTCACGAAGTCGAAGAGTCACCAGAACAAGATCAGCGGCTGGAACTTGGTATCCGCAAATTTATTGAGTTCCTCAAAACAGATTGCTGCGACTCAGAACAGGATCGACGCCAGGGTGGTAATGGCAAAAAGCTAGAGATTCGTGCCTATCCATCCCGCAATATCCACGCAAAAGTTTATATTGGACGATTCCGGCCTGATGATCGCGATTATGGATTTGTCATCACCGGTTCCAGTAATTTTTCATACGCCGGTTTGGTAGCCAATCGCGAGTTTAATGTGGAGTTGCGCCAACGGCGGGACGTAGAATTTGCTCTGGAGCAGTTTGAAGCTCTCTGGAGAGAGTCCGTCGAGGTTTCCAAGGAGTTTGTGGAAGCCATTGAACAGAAAACCTGGCTCAATGATACGATCACGCCGTACGAACTCTATCTCAAGCTGCTCTATGAATATCTGCAAGAGGACATCAATTTACAAGACGAAATTGAGCCATTCTTACCCGAAGGCTTTATGCAGTTGGAATATCAGCGCCAAGCGGTAATCCAGGCGCTCAAAAAGTTGGAAGAATATAACGGTGTCTTTTTAGCCGACGTCGTGGGTTTGGGCAAAACGTTTATCACGGCGCAGATTTTGCAGCAACTGCGTGGCCGCATTTTGGTAATTTGCCCACCGGTACTCAAAGCGTATTGGGAAGAGAGTTTGCAAGATTTTCGCGTGCCTGCAAAGGTGGAATCGCTGGGCAAGCTTGATCAAATTATCCGCAGTGGCGCAGACCGTTTTGAATATATCGTCGTTGATGAGGCCCACCGTTTTCGCAACGAAAACACGCAATCGTATGCGGATCTGTTGGACATTTGTCGTGGCAAAAAGATCATTCTCGTTACGGCCACGCCGATCAACAACACGATTGACGATATCTTCGCTCAATTGAAGCTCTTCCAAAGCCCGAAAAACTCAACCATCCCCGGCATCCCCAATTTAGAGAATTTTTTTGCCGGATTGCGTAAACGGTTTGCCCATTTGGACAAGCGCGACCCTGAATATCGTCAGTTGATGGCCGAGGTTTCACGGGAAATTCGCGAGCGTATTCTTAAGCATGTCATGGTGCGCCGCACACGGGCAGACGTGTTGACCTATTTCAAAGAAGACATGCAGGCGCAGGGATTGGTCTTCCCTGAAATGCAAGACCCGCAAAAATTGGTCTATGAATTTGATGGGCATGTTGAATATGTGTTCAACCAAACCATCGAACAGTTGCAGGAATTTCGCTATGCCCGCTACATCCCCTTGCTCTATTACGTGGGCAGCAAGGGGATGAGTGAGTTTGAAAAACAGCAACAGCGCAACGTGGGTGGTTTTATGAAAGGCATTCTGATCAAGCGGCTAGAAAGCAGCTTTTATGCCTTCAAAAAAAGCCTCGAACGCTTTATCCGCTCCTACGAACGCTTTCTTGAGATGTTTGACCAGGGCACGGTCTACATCAGCAACAAGGTCGATGTCTACAGCCTACTGGACGATGACAATATTGAAACGCTCGAAGAAGCTGTGGATACCGGCAGAGCGCAAAAATATGCCTCTGCTGATTTTGCGTCTAATTTCCGCGACGATCTACAACATGATCTGACGATTCTGCGTGATGCCTATGCGCTTTGGCGGCCAGTTGAAGCAGACCCCAAGCTGGATCAGTTGATTTATAACCTACATGGCGACCCGGTGTTGGCGGGAAACAAGTTGCTGATCTTTACCGAATCCAAAGAAACTGGCGACTATCTCTTTGAACAATTGAATGCTGCTTTTCCGGGCGAAGTGCTCTTTTTTAGCAGCCAGGGTGGCCGCTATCAAACCAGTAGCGGGGAAGTGATCACCAGTTCGCCCGCTTTTGCCCGCACCTTTGTCCAACAAAGTTTTGATCCGAATCACCGCCAACCACTCACAACGAGCCGTATCCTGATCACCACCGATGTACTCGCCGAAGGCATCAACCTGCATCGCGCCAATAGTCTGATCAATTATGATCTGCCCTGGAATCCAACGCGCGTTTTGCAGCGTGCTGGGCGTATCAACCGCCTGGGGACAAAACATCCGCAAATTTTTATCTTCAACTTCTTTCCCACCAGTCAAGCCGATGCACACCTGGGGTTAGAAGTGAACATCACCAATAAGATTCAGATGTTTCACGATATTCTCGGTGAGGATGCCCGCTATCTTTCCGATGGCGAAGAGATTGGTAGCCAGGAGCTTTTTGATACGCTCAATCAGAGGCAGACTTATACGGGCGAAGCCGGTGAGGTCGATTCGGAATTAAAATATTTGGAATATATCCGCCAAATCCGTGACGAGCAACCTGGACTCTTTGAACGCATCCGCAAACTACCAAAAAAGGCGCGCTCCGGCTTCCGCATCAGTGAGTCAGAGGGGGATCAACTGGTTACGTTTTTCCGCTTGGGCAGGCTGAAAAAGTTTTATCGCAATCTGGGTACAGAGTCCAGCGAGATCACTTTTTTTGAAGCGGTAAAATTACTTGAATGCGCACCCGACACACAGCGCAGCGCCATCCCTGTCGACTATTACCATTTGCTCGAAACCAACAAACAACGTTTTTTGTTAGAGACGACGCAAGAAGCAGAGAATGGTAAAAGCCTCGGTGGTGGTCGCTCGAATTTGAATTATATTGAAGGTCGGCTCAAAGACAAGAGCTTCCGCCAGTACCCGAAATTTACCGATGATGATCTGGAGTTTCTGGATGGCGTGCGCCAAATGCTGGCCCACGGCGTAATCGCCAAAAGAGTGGCCCAGACCGTCAAAAAAGAGATCGAGACCACGCTCGATCCGCTGACGGTGTTGGGTGTGTTACGCCGTCGCATTCGGCTGGTAGAGATAGCGGGAACGTCCGCCTACACTGCCAAGGCAAAGCGCGAGGTTATTCTTTCCGGCTATCTGGTTGCGGAGTAGCAGTAAAACTCACCATTGCATTCAGCTTAGTCCTAGGCTACAATACTACACGTGGATTGCACGTGCAATATTGTGTATTCTGTCGTCGGACGACAGGAGGCAGAGGATGCAAAAAAAGCTGACCATTACCATTGATGAAAAAGTCTACGAAGGACTTTATACCATCATTGGCCCGCGCCGTATCAGCCGCTTTATCGAGGATCTCGTGCGCCCGCATGTGCTCTCCCCCAATTTGGATGCCGAGTATGCGGCAATGGCCCAAGAGGAGGAACGCGAAGCCGAGGCACTCGAATGGGCCGAAGCGTTGATTGGGGATGGCACCCATGCAACGTGGTGAGGTTTGGTGGGTCAATTTTGAGCCAGCCATCGGTGGCGAGATTCAAAAGCAGCGACCGGCTGTGATCGTCAGCAACGATGCGGCCAACCAACATCTCAATCGGGTCCAAGTTGTGCCCCTCACTGCCAAAGTGGGGCGAGTCTACCCTAGCGAAGCCGTGGTGGTATTTGCCGGCAAACGCGGCAAAGCCCTGGCCGACCAGTTGACCACCGTCAGCAAACAACGCCTTATCAACACTGCTGGTCGAGTCTCCGCCGAGGAGTTGCTGCAGATCGAACAAGCAATTTGCTTGCAACTTGATATCAGCCGATCGTGATCCTCAAACCGGCAGAACTGAGCTTTTAGTCGCTGCAGCGACTTTTCACTGTCAGTCAGTCGCGGGTTTTAACCCTGCAAAAATTGTCGAACGCAAAGGAGTGGCTGTGGACCACCGACAAGCCCAAGCGCAGATCAAAGAGATTTTTGAGCAGCCGTTTGACCGAGAACGGTTTACCCTCTTTGCCCGTAACCTGCTCAATGACTTCGACGAGCGCGACAACCACTATCGCGGCATGATGATCTGGGATGCCTACCGCGAGCACATTGCCCAATATTGGCGCATTGGGCGCTATGACGACCCCAACGGCGACGCCCTTGATATTCTGATTGTTGAAACCAAAGGCTTGTCCAAACTTGACCGCGCCCGCACTTCGTTGCGCAATTTTGTCGTCCGCCACCTAAAACAGTTTGACAAAGAGGTGGCGGTGGTTGCCTTTTATGCCAAAGAAGACAACGGCGCAGATTGGCGTTTCTCCCTGGTCAAAGTGGAGCAGGAAGCGGAACTCAACCCGCAGGGCAAGGTGAAACTGCAAACTTTGCTCTCACCGGCCAAACGTTATTCCTATCTGGTTGGGCAACACGAGCACTCTTATACCGCGCAAAAACAACTGCTACCCCTGCTCGAGCGAGATTACGCCAACCCGACGATTGCCGAACTGGAAGCTGCCTTTAGTGTCGAAAAGGTGACCGACGAATTTTTTGAGCAATACAAAGATCTGTATGTCAAACTTTTTGAGCATTTGCGCCGTGAACCATCTGTGCAGCGCGTGCTGGGCGTCGAGGAGCAGCCACTGAGCCGCTTTGCCAAAAAATTGCTGGGGCAGATTGTCTTCCTCTATTTTGTGCAAAAAAAGGGCTGGCTCGGTGTGCCGGAAGCGGGGCAATGGGGCGAAGGTGAACGAGCTTTTCTGCGCAAGCTCTTTGAGAAAACCGCTGAAAACGACGGTAACTTTTACGCCGATGCACTGCAATACCTCTTTTACGAAGCGCTCGCCCAAAAACGCGAAGCCAGCTTCTACCCGCGTTTTGGCGGCAAAGTTCCTTTTCTCAATGGTGGTCTGTTTGAGGCCGATTATGATTGGCGCAACGCCCAGATCAGTCTGCCCAATCACCTCTTTCGTAACGACGAGCGCACCAAAGCCGGGGACACGGGCACGGGCATTTTAGATGTCTTCGACCGCTACAATTTTACCATCAAAGAAGACGAGCCGCTGGAAAAAGAGGTGGCGGTAGACCCGGAGATGCTCGGCAAAGTCTTCGAGAATATGTTGGAGATCGTCGAGCGCAGGAGCAAGGGCGCTTTCTACACCCCGCGCGAGATCGTCCACTATATGTGCCAAGAGAGCTTGATCCACTATCTGGACAATGCGCTCAATGGCAATCCTGCCACCTACAACGAACTGGGGTCGCCCCAAATTGGTTTTCTGGGCAATGAGAGTCGCGGCGGCCAACTCAGCCTCACGGATGAGCAGCCCGCGCAACGCGTGCCCAAAGCCGACATCGAGGAACTGATCCGCAACGGCCCGTTGCGGCTGGAAAATGATCAGCGTGTGCTGGCCAAAGGCAAAGAGACCCGAGACTACGAATATCAACTGCCGGAAAGTGTTCGTGAGAATGCGGCCTTGCTAGACGAAGCCCTGCGCACGATCAAAATTTGTGACCCGGCGATTGGTTCCGGTGCCTTTCCGGTGGGGTTGCTGCACGAGATTGTCAATGCCCGTTTAGTGCTGCAAACCTTTATCCCTCCCCTTAAGTCAGGCGGGGGTGAGAGCGCCTATGATCTCAAACGCCACGCCATTCTCGAATCGATCTACGGGGTGGACATTGACGCCAGCGCCATTGACATTGCCCGCCTGCGCCTGTGGCTGTCGCTGATTGTGGATGAAGATGATTTTGCCTCGATTGACGCCTTGCCCAATCTCGATTACAAAATTGTGCAGGGCAATTCGCTGATTGGTTTTCCAGAAAATTGGCGCAGCGCGGCCACACAAGATATTGAACGACTCAAGCAACAATTTGCGGTTGCAACCGACCAACAGGCAAAACAGGGGCTGAAAAAACGGATCGACACCATCATCGCACAGCGTTTGGAAAACTCCGCAAAGGTTTTTGGCTACCCAATTGATTTCGACTTTCGCCTCTGGTTTTCCGAGGTGTGGCAGGAAAAAGCAGGCTTTGATGTGATCATCGGCAACCCGCCCTATGTGCAGATTCAAAACTTTAGCGGGCAATCAATTCAAAAAGATTGGGAAAAACAGAAGTACGCAACCTTTGCCAAAACCGGCGACCTCTATTGTCTCTTTTACGAAAAAGGACACCGCTTATTGCGCCACCAGGGCGTCTTGACCTTTATCACCTCCAACAAGTGGATGCGCGCCGCCTATGGTGAAAAGTTGCGCCAGTTTTTTATAAAGCACACCGCCATTGACCAATTGATTGACTTTGGTGATTCGCCGATTTTCTCCGAGGCCACCACCTATACCAATATTCTGGTTTTTCAAAAAAGTGTGGCGCAAAATCAGCCCACCGCTTGGGATCTCTCGACCTCTTACCGCAAGGCGACTTCGTTGCTGCAACTGTTGGCCGAACACGCCCCAGGTGTACCGACCTTTAGTGCGGAAGCTTTTGTAATTGTGCCGCCGGAATTTGCCGCCATCAAGCAACAGATTGAACAGGTGGGCACGCCGCTCAATGAGTGGGACGTTGAAATTTATCGAGGAATTCTCACAGGTCTTAATGAAGCCTTTATCATTGATAGCAAGAAGAAAGCTGAATTGATCGCTCAAGACCCCAAGAGCGCCGAAATACTCAAGCCTATTTTGCGCGGGCGCGACATCAAACGCTATCGCGCAGATTTTGCAGATTTGTGGTTGATCGAAACCCATAATGGATATGGCACTATACCTCCAATTGACATCAATAATTACCCTGCTATCAAATTGCATCTTGACCAATACTGGGAACAACTGGAAGCGCGGCAAGATAAAGGAAGGACACCCTATAATTTACGAAACTGTGCTTATCATGAGGAGTTTGCAAAAGACAAAATAATTTGGCTTGAGATGTCCCCTCAGCCAAATTTCACTTTTGAAAGTAATACAACCTTTGTTCTTAACACAGCGTACATACTGACTGGAAAAAATCTTAAACACTTACTGGCGATATTGAATTCTAGTATACTAAATAGCTATTTTCCACTTGTTTCGACTGATGTTCAGGGAAAGACGAGAAGATACATTAAACAATATGTTGACATGCTTCCCATACCTCCAATTGCAAAGGAACACCAACGTCCTTTTGAAATATTAGTAGATTATGTCCTACAAACCACCAAGCATGAAGTCAAACTCCAATCCGCCTACTTTGAACAACTGATCGACGGCCTGGTCTACGAACTCTACTTTCCCGCCGAGATTAAAGCGGCCAGCAAAGAGATTCTGCCGCATCTGGGCGAACTCACGCCCATGGACGACAACCTGAGCGACGAAGCCAAGCTTGCCATCATCCAGCGCGAATTTGAACGGCTCTATGATCCACGCCACCCTGTGCGCAACCACCTGGAAACGCTGGACAGCGTGGAAGTCGTGCGCATCATTCAGGAATCGTTGAAATAAAACTAATATGCGCATCAAGACCCTCGAGATCACCAATTACAAAGCCTTCCACGGCACACACAAGATCAACGTGGGCGGCAAAAATCTTTTTATCTATGGCGAAAACGGTAGCGGCAAAAGTTCGCTCTATTATGCGCTGAAGGATTTTTTCCAGTCGAGCATGGAAACCATTGACTTGACTCAGGTCGAGAATATCTTTGTAGCTGATGCCGAAAAAGGCAACTGCGCCGTCACCGTCACCTTCAATCCCAACAGCGCTGGACAGAAACGCAACCAGAGCTTTACCTTCTCTGCCACTTCGACCAATACTGACTTTGATCTGCGCGACGCCAACAAACTCAAAAGCTTCCTCACCTACAAACATCTGCTGGATATTCATCACCTCAAGCGCGAGCAGGAGATCAACCTCTTCAACCTGCTGGTCAAGGGTGTGCTCAAACATTTTCGCTATTCGCTCACCGGCGGTCAAGAACTGGGCGAACTCTGGCAAACGGTGGAAACTGTGATTGCCCGAGACACCGATCGCAGCTACCCAATCACGCAGAAACGCCGCGAGGTGGCAGCCGCGCTCAAAATTTTTAACGATGCCTTTGCTGAACTGTTCGACGAGTCCAGCCCGGAATACATCCTCAAACATGCCAAACCAATCCTCGATAACTTTGGTCATGCAGTGGAGATCAAACTCTTCTACGGGCAGGCCCGCCCCAATGCAGATCTAACAGCGCTAGAGGGTGATTATGTCCATGTCGAGTTGAACTATGCGAGCAAAAAAGTAGAAAAGCCTCACCTCTTTCTCAACGAAGCGCGCCTCTCCGCCATCGCCATCTCCATCTACCTGGGCATGATCAAACGCCACATCCAGGGCATCCCCTGCAAAATCCTCTTTCTGGATGACATTTTTATTGGGCTGGATATTGCCAATCGGTTGCCACTGTTGGAGATATTGCGCACGGAGTTTAGCGACTATCAAATCTTTATCACCACCTATGACAAACCCTGGTTTGACTATGCCCGTAGCTTCCTCGAAGGTGAATCTGGCTGGAAGACGTTAGAGTTTTACGCCCAAACAACCAAAGCGGGCTATGAGGTACCTGAAATCTTTGATGGTCAAGATTTGTTAGCGAAGGCGAACCATCACTTCGCCAATTCGGACTATAAAGCAGCGGCGGTCTATACTCGATCAGCGTTTGAAAAGCTCATCCGCGATTATTGCGAGAAAAAAAGGAAGAAGCTCGCTTTCAAAAGCAAACTGAAAGATTACTCTTCCGAAGATTTTTGGAAAGCAGTCAGCCCTGATATTTCGCCTGCCGCCAAAACTGCGATTGAAACCTATCGCAACCTCGTCCTTAACGCCTTCAGCCACTACAACACCGAAAAGCATGAAATTAAAACCGAATTGCAAGCGGCTATCCAAGCAGTGAAGGATTTGAAAGCAGAACTGAATGACTTAATGAATTCCACAACGTGATAGTTACGAAGTAGCTGTTACCTCCTCACCATGTGCCGCCAAACCTACCGCGGCTCTGTGCCACAGTCCATGCCCAGCCTGATCATGTCTGGCATACTACACTAGATCTGCTTGCAAGCGAGCTGCGTTGTTGCTGTGCGCTCACGGGTCAGTAAGCCCCAGCGCCGCGGCCCGCGCTCCTGTGCCCGTTTGCATAGCCCTTGTCGTTTCGGTCAATCCGCTTGTGAATTGCCAGAGCCAGAACAATGATAACTCAGCTACCCAAACTTTCGTGCGCCATCCTGATCGTGGTCGTCTCTCTGCTAGTGGGCTGTACACCCATCGCAGCCCCAACCCCTCCCTCTCCTGCAACAACGCCCCTTGTCTTTACCAATGTACGTGTGTTCGATGGGGAAACTGTGATTCCTTCGGCCACTGTCGTGGTGCAAGATGGATTGATTACCGCGGTTGGGGAAGCTATAGAGCCACCTGCGGATGCTCAGCTCATCGACGGCACCGGGAAAACCTTGCTGCCGGGCTTGATCGATGCTCACACTCATGTTTTTAACGAGGCGGCCTTGCAGCAAGCGCTGATCTTTGGTATCACCACTGAATTGGATATGTTTATGGATCATGCGCTCGCCACTACTTTGCGCCAGCAGCAGGCCGAGACCGGGGCCGTTGATCGCGCCGATCTCTTCTCCGCGGGGACGCTGGCCACGGCCCCGGATGGGCATGGCACCCAATTTGGTCTGGCGATCCCTACGCTGACCGGCCCAGAGGAGGCAGCCGCTTTTGTGGCCGATCGCGTGGCTGAAGGCTCAGACTATATCAAAATTATTATTGAAGATGGCACCGAGCTGGGCTTTTCGCTAGCCACGCTGGATCAGGCCACGGTGGACGCGTTGGTGCAAGCCGCCCATGATCACGAGAAAATGGCGCTCGTCCATGTCCAAACGCTTGCCGCGGCCGAACAGGCGCTTGCAGCCGGGGCGGATGGGCTCGCCCATATCTTTGTCGATGCCGTGCCGGACGACAGCTTTGTAGCGCGTGCGGTCGCGGCGAATCTCTTTATCGTGCCCACGCTCACGGTCTTTCAGCACATTGGCGACGAACCCCTGGACCAGACCGTGCTTGAGGATCCCCAGCTTTCGCCCTATCTTACCGAAACCGATGTACAACTATTGACCAATCCCTATAGCGGGTTTGCCGGGTTGAGTCTTGCCAATGGGCAGGCAGCCGTGCGCCTCCTCTTCGAGGCCGGGGTGCCGATCCTGGCGGGTACCGATGCGCCCAACCCCGGCACGACCCATGGTGCCAGTCTGCACCGTGAGCTGGCTTTGCTCACCGAGGCGGGGCTAACCCCGGTGGAGGCCCTGGCCGCGGCCACCGCTGTCACCGCGGATATCTTCTCTCTGCACGACCGGGGCCGGATTGCTCCCGGTTTGCGCGCAGACCTCCTGCTGGTCAATGGCGACCCGACGACGACGATCACAGCAACTCGGGAGATCGTGGGGGTCTGGAAGCTCGGCGTGGCGGTGGATCGAGCGGGGTATTTGGCAGAGCTCGAAGCCCAACGGGCCGCGGACGAGACGCAACAAGAGGCTTTTGCCGAGCAGGCCGTGGCGCTGATCAGCGATTTTGAGGCGGGCACGCTGGAGACCGGGTTTGGTTCCGGCTGGCAAGCCACCACCGATCAACAAGCCGGGGGAAGCTCAGTCGCCGAGATCGAAGTGATTGCCGAAGGGGCCCAGGCCAGCGCGCAGTCTCTCCTGGTCACCGGTGAGATCCAAGCCGATGTTCCCTATGCCTGGGCGGGCGCCATGTTTACACCGGGCGCAGCACCTTTCAGCCCCTTTGATCTGTCGGGCAAACCCACGCTGCAGTTCTGGGCCAAGGGCGAAGGCGGGCCCTATCGAGTACAGTTGATCTGCACCAACAGCGGCCAGGTTCCGCCGGAGCAGCCCTTTGACGTAAGCCCTGAATGGCAGGCAATCAGTTTGGACCTGACCACGTTTGGCCAGTGTGACCTTACGAGCGTCGTGGCGATTATCTTCTCGGCAGGGCCGACCGCCGGGACATTCTCGCTTCAACTCGATGATGTGAGTTTGCAGTAGGCGCGGTTTGGAGCTGCTTGTGCGCATGGCCTAGCTTCTCTCAGCTTGCGGACCTCGGGCGATTGGGTATACTACGCTGGCGGCGAGAAGGAATAACCAAACAGCATCTCACACCCATCAACAGGATCGACCATGCCAAAAATTGCCATCATCGGTGCGGGCAGCGCCGTCTTTGCTCGACGGCTTGTCACTGATTTTCTCACGGTCCCTGCGCTCCAGGACAGCCAGATTGTGCTCATGGATATCAACCCCGAATCGCTGAACGCGATCGCGGCGTGGAGCCAGTATGCCATCGAACAGACCGGGGTGGGCGCGACCGTCCAGGCGACCACCGACCGCCGCACAGCCTTGCAAGGCGCGGATTATGTCATCATTTCGATCCGCGTCGGCGGGACTGATGCGGTCCTCCAGGATTTTGCCATCACCAGCAAATATGGGGTTGATCACTCCGTGGGGGACACCATGGGGCCCGGTGGCGTGTTCTACTTCCTCCGCAATGGCGCTGAAATCCTCAACATTGCCCGCGATATGGAGGAGCTGTGCCCGGACGCGCTGATGCTCAATTACACCAACCCGATGGTGATGAATTGTTGGGCCGTCAACGATCTGAGCACCATTCGCAATGTGGGGTTGTGCCACAGTGTGCAGGGGACAGCCTTTCGCCTGGCCGACTATATTGGCGCGCCGCGCGACGAGGTGCGTTATTGGGTGGCTGGCATCAACCACATGGCCTGGTTTCTGGAATTCCAGTGGCAGGGCCGCGATGCCTATCCGCTCTTATACCAGGCCATGGACAACCCAGACATCTATCAGCGCGACACGGTTCGCTTTGAGATCATGCGCCACTTTGGCGCGTTTGTGACCGAGTCCACCCGCCACATGTCGGAGTATGTCCCCTATTTCCGGCGTCGCCCCGATCTGCTGGAACAGTACCAGCTTCCCTCGGCCCTGAATCGCGACTGGGATACCTGGCTCAATCGGCGCGACGAAAATCAGCAGCGCATGGTCGAAGAGGTGCAGACCAAAGCGCCAGTTACGCTGGAGCGCACCCACGAATATTGTTCGCATATCCTCAACGCAATCGAGACCAACACACCCTATCGCTTTAATGGCAATGTGGCCAATCGCGGGGTAATTTCCAATCTCCCGGTCAACAGTTGTGTCGAAGTGCCCTGCCTGGTGGATGGAACGGGCATCCATCCCTGCTATGTCGGTGAGCTGCCGCCAGCGCTGGCCGCCCTCAACCGCACCAATCTGAATGTCCAGGAAGTGGCGGTAGAAGCCCTGAAACGGGGCGACCGCAGCTACGTTTACCAGGCCGTGCAATTGGATCCGCTGACCGCGGCTGTCTGCACGCTGGACGAAAGCCGCCAAATGGTCGATGAGCTCTTCGCAGCGCACCAGAAATGGCTGCCGCGCTTCCAGAATTCGTAGCCGCGCCGGGATCAGGCAAGCAAAATTGCTCCGTTTTGGAAAAAATTGACAACCCTGCTACCATAACAGCAGATTCCCCATTCGCTGCGGCGCAGGGGCGCGAGACCGTCCACAAGGGCGGTCTCCCTTATTTTAATTCGGAACTGGCATTCAACAGAGTCGCAACCATGACCACGCACCCTCAGCCCCCACTCCACGAGACGCTCGATGCCCTCTATCGCGCCGAGGCACGGCGCATCTATGCCACGCTGGTGCGGCTCCTGGGTGATTTTGATCTGGCCGAGGATGCGCTGCACGACGCCTTTCGCGCGGCGGCTGAACAATGGTCGCGCGATGGGCTGCCGGACAATCCACGCGCCTGGCTGGTTTCGGCGGGGCGCTTCAAGGCCATTGACACGCTGCGCCGCCGCGCCCGGTTTGATGCCGCCCTGGTCGAGCTCGCGGATCAGCTTGAGCAGCCCAGCAACGGCTTTGAACACGAGGATGAGCAGATCGAGGACGACCGTCTGCGTTTGATCTTTACCTGCTGCCACCCCGCTTTGCAAGCGGAGGCGCGTGTCGCCTTGACGCTGCGCGAAGTTTGCGGGTTGACGACTGAGGCCATTGCCCACGCATTTCTGACCACACCCTCTACCCTGGCCCAGCGCATTGTGCGCGCCAAAACCAAGATCCGCGAGGCCCAAATCCCCTACGAAGTGCCGGGGCGTGCGGAGCTGCCTGCCCGGCTTGACACCGTGCTCCAGGTGATCTATCTGGTCTTTAATGAGGGATATACCGCGTCCTCTGGCGAAACATTGACCCGCCCCGATCTCTCCGGCGAGGCGATCCGGCTGGGGCGCTTATTGGTCGAGTTGTTGCCAGCGGCCGAAGTGATGGGCTTGCTGGCCTTGATGCTCTTACACGAAGCGCGCCGCGCATCCCGCACCTCGCAGGCCGGGGCGCTGATCCCGCTGGAAGAGCAGGATCGCAGCTTGTGGCGGCGGGATCTGATCGCCGAAGGGTTTGCGCTGGTGCAGCAGGCGTTAGCCGCCGAACGATTCGGGTTGTACACGGTGCAGGCTGCGATTGCCGCCACCCACGCCACCGCGCCGAGTTTTGCCGCCACCGACTGGGCGCAGATCGTCGAATTGTATGATCTGCTGCTCGGCGCGGCTCCGTCCCCGATCATCGAGTTGAACCGGGCGGTGGCGGTGGCGATGCGCGATAACGCGGCTGCCGGGCTGGCGTTGGTCGATGCGATCTTTGCGCGCGGCGAACTTGCCAGCTATCACTTGGCCCACGCGGCCCGGGCGGATCTCTATCGGCGCCTGGGGCGGACAACCGAAGCCAGCGCGGCCTACGCCCAGGCGATTGCCCTTACGGAACAGGCGGCAGAACGTCGCTACCTCGAACAGCGGCTCGCTGACTTACCTGGCTAAATTTACCAGCGCACAATTCACGACCAGGCCCGCCCTCACCATGCGTTTGCGCGCGCCCAGCCCCGCTCTCCCTCCCCGCGCAAGTCTTACGCGCTCCAAGTAGGATCCAGAACACGCTTTCAAAAGCCTATCCCCAGCTTTCGCAGGAGACAAGCCAGAAATCCGGGTCGTCGTTAGAACCTGTGGATTGCCAAGTGATTCTGTAATTTGCTTCCTTCAACCTGCCATCAACGAATTTTCGAAATTCATTGTCGATGTTGTCGAATTGGTGCGTTGCCAAACGACTATTGGGTGTAAGCGGTTAAATCAGCAGTTTTGTCGGCGGTGATTGTGCGTAACACAGCGTCGCCAACCCGAACAGCATCAGCGAAAGGAACAACAACATGCAATTTTTTATGTACGATCCCAACTTCAAGCCCGAAAATGCCACGCCCCCCTCGCCCGAGTTGATGGAAGAGATGGGCAAATTCGTGGCCGAGGCCGTTGCCGCGGGTGTATTGGTGACCACGGGCGGGCTCAGCCCTTCCGGCAAACGGCTGCGCCTGAGCGAAGGCAAATTCACCGTGACCGATGGCCCCTTTATCGAAGCCAAAGAGTTGACCGGTGGCTTTGCCGTGTTGCAAACCGAAACCTGGGAAGAGGCGATCGAGTGGGGCAAGCGCTTCCGCACCATCATCGGTGAAGGCGAATCGGAGATCGTGCCGATCTTCGGGCCCCAATGAGCCAGCGCTAACGCCCAATCTCTGCCGCTCTCTGGAAATCACGCATCAGAGATCGAGAGAGAGCAGCGGAGATGAATGGCGATTAAACCATGATCATCCATGCCCATGAGTGAACCCAGAAGCTCTTCCAAAACCATCCACAAATGACGCAGATCTGCGCAGATTCAACAGAAGAAAAGTCAGAAATCTGTGGAATCTTTATAATCTGCGGTTTCTCAAGCAGCTTCTCTGTTTTACATAATCCGTTGACAGCACACCTGATCAGGAGGAAACAATGACCGCAATGACCCAAACTGGCCCAACTTCCATCCCCGCAACCACGCGTTGGATTGGCCGTGTGCTGAGCGCGCTGCCCGTTCTGTTTCTGATCATGGATGGGGCAATGAAAGTGTTCAACATTCAGCCGGTGATCGATGCCTCACAGCAATTGGGGCTTCCCGTGGACCTGGCACCGACCATCGGGGGCTTGCTGCTCGTGTGCGTACTCGTCTATCTGATTCCGCGGACGGCGGTGCTGGGGGCTATCTTGCTGACGGGCTTTCTGGGGGGCGCGCTCTCGATCCAAGCCCGGGTGGATGCGCCGCTCTTTTCGCTCATCTTCCCGCTGATCCTCGGTGCGCTGCTCTGGGGCGGCCTCTACCTGCGCGATCCGCAATTACGGGCGTTGGTGCCGTGGAAACGCTGATGAGCGCTCCATGAACTATCTCCTGGTGGTCTATCGAAACCCAGCGCCCGGCCAGCCCGACGAGCAATTTGAGCAGGCCTGCCACGTCTATGATGACTGGTTGCGCGGCCGTGATCATCTAGTAACGGTCATCACGCTGCCAGCCGACCAAACCATTACCCTGCACAGGCACCAGGGCCAGCTCGAACTGCACGATGGCCGCTATAGTGCCAGCAGCGACGCGCCGATCAGGGTCTATTTGATCAAAGCCAGGGATTTGAACAACGCCATTCACATTGCGGCGCAGATGCCGCAGGGCACCCAGGGCGCGATTGAAGTGCAGCCAATTGTCATGCTAGCGGCATGACCTACGTTGGTGATACACCATCTTCGTAGGTCGCCCTACCAGGGCGACAATGATGCTTATGCGAATCAATCACCTCGAATGCACGGTTGTCATGCTAATAGCCCTACGTCGGTGATACACCATCTTCGTAGGTCGCCCTACCAGGGTGACAATGATACTTATGCGAATCAGCACGGTTGTCATGCTAATAGCATAACCTACGTCGGTGATGCAGCATCTTCGTAGGTCGCCCTGGTAGGGTGACAATTATTCGTATTCAGACGTATTCATGCCTTGAAGTTCTGCCGGTAAAACCCATCCCCACCGTTCGGGATAAGCATCTTTTTCCTGCCAGTAACGATAGCTACTGTGTGCCCAGTCCTCAGGCTTGGCGACGAGGCCATGTTTGACCGGGTTGTAATGGATATAATGAAGATGACACTCAAAATCTTCGTCGTCACGGATCACATGATCCCAATAGCGCCGCTGCCAAAAGCGCATTGGGCCGGCAACGCCAAGTGTCTGCTTATAGGCTTTGGTAAAATTGGGCTTGATTGAGTGCATAATCTGGCTATGAGTGATATTAGGTTCCAGTTTGATCAAGAGGTGAAAATGATCGGGCAGGAAGATATAACCGAGCATCTTGAATGGATAGCGATCATGCGCCACTCGAATAATTGTGAGCAGAAGGGCCATATGCGCGTTGTCGGCGAAAATGGGAATGCGTCCTTCAACTACTTGTGTAATAAAGACAATTGAGTTTGGCACATAATAGCGGCGAATATTCATCAGAATTACCCCGTAGGTCGCCCTGGTAGGGCGACAATGATGCTTATCACCTCGAATGCATGGTTGTCATGCTAATAGCATGACCTACGTCTACGTCGGT
>CAZIRP010000110.1:17129-17224 GCA_964541665.1 uncultured Caldilineaceae bacterium
GGTCGCCCTACCAGGGCGACAATGATACTTATGCGAATCAATCACCTCGAATGCATGGTTGTCATGCTAATAGCATGACCTACGTCTACGTCGGT